>NZ_JBMEZK010000007.1:0-280029 GCF_048822715.1 Klebsiella sp. C239
AGCGGCTTCCACGGCGGCTTTACGCGGCTCGGCCGCCGGGGCTTCCGCCGGCGCGGCCTGCTGTTCGGCTTTGCGCGCTTTAGCGCGGGCGATGGCGGCTTCCACCGCGGCTTTACGCGGGTCGGCCGGCTCGGCCGACGGGGCTTCCGCCGCCGCGGCCTGCTGTTCAGCTTTGCGCGCTTTGGCGCGGGCGATAGCGGCTTCCACGGCCGCTTTGCGTGGATCGGCAGCGTCGGTCGACGGAGTTTCCGCCGGCGCGGCCTGCTGCTGCGCTTTACGCGCCCGGGCTTCGGCCTTCCGCGCTTCGCGGGCGGCGATCGCCTCGCTGTTGTCCGGTCTGGCGCCGGCCTGAATCACGATAGGCTGCGCGGCGTCGCGCTGTTTATCACGTACCCGGGCCAGGGCGGCGTTAATCGCATCCTGATCTTTGGCGGCAGGCTGGACGGCGGCTTTTTTATGCCGCTCGGCGCGGGCCGCTTTCTCACGCTCCAGGCGCGCCTGTCGGGCCTCGAATCGCGCTTTGGCTTCCGCAGCGCGCTGCTCTTCCTGACGAATCGCCGCGATCTCGGCTTTCTCCTGACGGAAGTACTGCACCAGCGGAATATTGCTTGGGCATACCCACGCGCACGCGCCGCATTCGATGCAGTCCGCCAGATTGTGGGCGGTGGCTTTATCGTGCTGCTGGCCTTTGCTGAACCAGTAAAGCTGCTGCGGCAGCAGATCGGCCGGGCAGGCGTCGGCGCAGGCGCTGCAGCGAATGCAGCCTTTCTCTTCCTGCGGCTCGCCCATTTCGCTGGCGGAGGGCGCTAACAGACAGTTGGTGATCTTCACCACCGGGACGTCGAGCCCCGGCAGGGTAAAGCCCATCAGCGGCCCGCCCATGATCACCATCGGCTCGGCGCTGGCGCAGAAGCCGGCGTCGTTAAGCAGATGGCGCACCGGCGTGCCAAGGCGCGCCCAGACGTTGCCCGGCCGGGTTACCGCCTCGCCGGTGAGGGTGACCACGCGCTCGGTTAACGGCTCGCCGTCAATCACTGCGCGTTTCACCGCATAGGCTGTACCGACGTTCTGCATCAGCACGCCAATGTCCGAAGAGCGACCACCGTGGGGTACCTGTTTGCCGGTGAGAATTTGGGTGAGCTGCTTGGCGCCGCCGGAGGGGTATTTGGTGGGGATCACGCGCAGCGAAATGCCATGGGCGTCGCAAAGCACCGCCCGCAGCATCGAGATGGCCTGCGGCTTATTGTCTTCAATGCCGATCAGCACCTCGTCAGGCTGCAGAATATGGGCAAGGATGCGGATCCCTTCGACAATCTGCGCCGCGCAGTCCTGCATCAGACGGTCGTCCGCCGTGATATAGGGTTCGCACTCGGCGGCGTTAATGATCAGCGTTTTAATTTTATCGCCGCCGCCGCGCAGTTTACTGCCGGTGGGGAAGCCCGCGCCGCCGAGGCCGGCAACGCCAAACTGGTGGATGCGCTCAATCAGCGCTTCACGGGTGCGGGTCTGATAGTCGCTCCAGCCGTCGCGTTCGATCCAGCGGTCTTCGCCGTCGGCGTCAATGATCACGCTCATCTCCGCCAGCGCGGACGGATGGGCAGTGGTGTGCGGGGCGATAGCGGCAACGGTGCCGGAGGTGGGAGCGTGAACCGGCAGCATTCTTCCCCAACCGCGGGTCAGCGGCTGGCCGCGCAGCACCCGGTCGCCGACCTTGACGCACAGTTCGCCTTCGGCGCCGATGTGCTGCTTCAGCGGGATCACAAAGCGCTGCGGCAGGGAAACCTGGCGCAGCGGGGTGCCGTTAGACTGGGTTTTCATCTCCGGCGGGTGAATACCGCCGTTAAAATCCCAGACTTTATCTTTTCGGAAAGCGGAAAATAGCTTAAACATGTTGTTCCACAGGAATATTTCGCACCGGGATCGTATTCAGATCCCATTTCCAGGTTTCCGGGGTCGTCGCCACCGGAACGAGTGAAATGCACTGGGTCGGGCAGGGGGCAACACACAGGTTGCAGCCGGTGCACAGGTCGCTCATCACGGTATGCATGGCGCGGGTCGCCCCGACAATGGCATCCACCGGACACGCCTGAATACATTTGGTGCAGCCGATGCAGATCGGCTCGTCAATCACGGCGAGCATGCGGGCCGGCTCGGCTACCTGCTCGTCGCCGTCGACGGGCTGCGGGTCGACGTTGAGCAGGGCGGCGATTTTTAACATCACCGCTTCGCCACCCGGCGCGCAGCGGTTAATTTTCTCACCCTGCACGCCCACCGCTTCCGCATAGGGGCGGCAGCCAGGGTAGCCGCACTGCCCACACTGGCTCTGCGGCAACAGTTCATCAATTTTTTCCACCACCGGGTCGTCCTGCACCGCGAAACGGCGCGACGCATACCCCAGTATTAAGCCGAAAATCAGCCCTAACAGGCTGATGGCGATCACGGCTATCCAGACTGCGCTCATTACAACTTCACCAAACCACTAAAGCCCATAAAGGCCAGAGACATTAAACCGGCGGTAATCAGCGCGATGGCATTACCGCGGAACGGCGCGGGGACATCGGCCACCACCAGACGCTCGCGGATCGCCGCGAACAGCACCATCACCAGCGAGAAGCCGACGGCGGCGGCAAAACCGTACAGCGCCGACTGCAGGAAATTGTGGCCCAGATTGATGTTCAGCAGCGCCACCCCAAGCACCGCGCAGTTGGTGGTGATCAGTGGCAAAAAGATCCCCAGCAGGCGATAAAGCGCCGGGCTGGTTTTACGCACCACCATCTCAGTGAACTGAACCACCACGGCGATAACCAGAATAAAGGCCAGGGTACGTAAATAAACCAGATTTAGCGGGATAAGGATCCAGGTATCAATCAGCCAGGCGCAAATAGAGGCCAGGGTCATCACGAAGGTGGTCGCGAGCCCCATTCCCATTGCGGTTTCCAGCTTTTTGGAAACACCCATAAACGGGCACAGGCCAAGGAACTTCACTAAAACGAAGTTATTGACAAGGACAGTACCGATAAAGAGCAGTAAATAATCAGCCATCATGCGACCTGAAACGAAAAAAAGCCGCTTATTATCGAATAAAACGATACCGGCGACAACAGGTTAAGTGTGGGGTTTTTACGGATTAACAAAGGTCCGTTTGACCCGCTGTGAACGGCGAAAATAGGGCGCCAGCAGCGCGGCGGCCAGCAGCGGAAACAGTAGCTGACGCAGAGCAAGGGCATCCGAAACGGGGGAGAAGGCAAACGCCTTTATCGCCAGCAGCAGCGTAATGAGCAGCCAGATAATATAGTGTTTCGGCACCAGCGAGCGCCGCTTGAAAAAGGCGATGGTCAGCCAGAGCGTATAAAACCACATGGCGATGGCAAACAGCAGCGAGGCGACCCACAGCGCCATGTGTCCGGTGCTCATGGCGCGCAGCAGGGCCCAGGTCTGCGGCGACATGAGGGCATTGGCAAAAAATAGCAGCGATAACGAGGCGCTCAACAGCGCCAACAGCAACCAGGCCAGCGGTGCCAACAGCCAGCCGCCGATGCGCTCCGCAGATTGAGACGTCATGTTTCTCCCCTATTCAACGCCAGTATATAAAAGCAGGCCGGGAAGTATAAGCAACTGGCGTGAAGGATGACAGTCTTACTGCACGAATCGCCAAACGGATTTAGGCACCTGGCCCACATCGAACAATTTACCACCGGAAACCAGCTCTGCCCGGCGATGGTCGGCGGCGCGATACATATTAACGATCTCTTCGGTGTCAGTCAGGGAGTAGTTAAGGTGATCAAATAGTTTTTCAAGACTTTCCAGCGAACTGATTTTGCGGAATTTTAATAAATAGTCCAGAACGGTCATTTTCGTATCCATTTTATAATCGGAATAATTACGTTGAATATTATCAGCATTCACTAAACCTACTCTCAACCAACGGCGCCTTCTGCCGGGGCCGCGTGGCATGATTCAGGTTATAAAAACCCATGACAAGGAGCAAAGCCAACCTTGAAGAGCAGGGAGATGTTTAAGAATATTCTAAATCAGACCGGGCGCCGAATGGCGCCCGCAGGAGAAGATTAACGCTGTTCGCCGCGGCTGGCAATAACAGATTTGTACCAATAAAAACTCTTCTTTCGTTTGCGTGCCAGATTTTGCTGGTGGTCCACATAGACAAAGCCATATTGCTTTTGATAACCGTTGAGCCAGCTCAGCAAATCGATAAACGACCAGGGATAATAGCCGCGGACGTCCGCTCCCTGCGCCAGCGCCTTTTCCAGGGCGCCAATATGGCTGCTCAGATAGTCGATTCGCGGATCGTCGACCACCTCACCGGCAATAATCGGGTCTTTCGCCCCAAGGCCATTCTCGGTGATATAGATCGGGATATCGCCATAGCGCGCCTTGATCATCATAATGCCGTCGGTCAGCCCCTGCGGCCAGATCTCCCAGCCCCATTCGGTATAGGTGCTTTGCGGATTACGCACGAAATAGAATAACCCCTCCACGCCAGGCTCGCCGCCGGTGGGGATTTCGGGCGGCTGGGCGGATACCGTTTCCCGACGATAGTAATTCAGACCGATAAAGTCACAGCGGTTGTCTCGCAGCAGCGCGTCGTCCCCTGGAGCAAAGCGCGGTACGCCCCACAGCGCTTGAGTCTGCGCCAGCAGGGCAGCAGGATAGGCGCCTTTTAGCACCGGATCGTACAGCCAGTGGGTATGGATGGCGTCAGCCAGGTCGGTAGCCTGCCGGTCTGCCTCGCTGTCGGTGAGTGGGGTATGCGGCTGCAGCACATTGACGAAACCAATCTCGCCCGCCACGTCCATCTCGCGAAAAGCCTTCACCGCCAGCGCATGGGCGATAAACACGTGATGACAGGCCTGGATGGCGCGCGCCGGATCGCGAACGGCCGGGGGATGCAGGCCGTTAATGTAGCCGTGGCCGATGAAGACAATGGTCTCGTTAAAGGTTGCCCACAGCTTCACCCGCGAACCAAAGCGCGCGTAGCACAGGCGGGCGTACTCGGCGAAGGCCTCGGCGGTGCTGCGTGCTTCCCAGCCGCCCTCATCCTGCAGGGCCTGCGGCAGGTCCCAGTGATAGAGGGTGATCATCGGCTCAATATTATGCGCCAGCAGTTCATCGATCAGATCGCTATAAAACTGCACGCCTGCTTCATTAACCTCGCCGCGCCCGGTGGGCAGCAGGCGGGGCCAGGAGATGGAAAAGCGATAGCTCTGCAGGCCCATCTCGGCCATCAACGCCACGTCTTCGCGAAAACGGTGATAGTGATCGACGGCGATATCGCCGGTGGTCCCTTCAAAGGTGGTTCCCGGCAGGTGAGAGTAAATATCCCAGATTGACGGTCCTTTACCGTCAGCGTCGTGCCCACCTTCGACCTGATACGCTGCGGTAGCGGCACCCCATAAAAAATGTTGCGGAAAAGCGGCCATGAAAAAGCTCCCAGTCTGATGATAGAGGGAGTGTAATCAAAGCAAGGAGAAGTGTGCAACCGGTTTCTGAAACCGGTTGCACAGTTGCGAAGCAGGTCACTGTTTCACGGCGGCGCTACTTTGTCTGCACCACATCCGCTGGCGGTGGCGACTGGTAATTATCAATATGGTGCGCGATAACCAAAAGCAGTGCGGAAATCCCAAAAACAATCCAGCCAATAAGTTCTACAATACGGGTAAAAACAGTCGTCATAACACTTCAATATCCTTTGAACACAGTGGGAAATGTTACTCCATGGTCAGCAGATCACAAGGGGTATCTGTCTGATTTTGCACGCATGCGGTAAAACCGTAAGTGGAAAAATGATAAGTTTGAGTCGCGGTTTGTAAGAATATTCTCATTAACCAGATATTGACATCAGCTGAATAAGCGAGGCGGTAACATGAGTGATGCGATCCGGGTGGGGCTGGTGGGCTATGGCTACGCCAGCAAAACGTTTCATGCGCCGTTAATCAGCGGCACGTCGGGCCTGGCGCTGACGACGGTCTCCAGCAGCGACGCGGCCAAAGTTCATGCCGACTGGCCTGGCGTGAAGGTGGTCAGTGCGGCGAGTGAATTGCTGAACGACCCGGAGATCGATCTGGTGGTCATCGCCACGCCGAACGACACGCACTTCCCACTGGCGAAAGCGGCGCTGGAGGCCGGGAAGCACGTGGTGGTGGATAAACCCTTTACCGTGACACTGTCACAGGCTCGCGAGCTGGAGAGCCTGGCGAAGCACTGTGGTCGGGTGCTGTCGGTATTTCACAACCGGCGCTGGGACAGTGATTTCTTAACGGTCAGAACGTTGATCAACGAAGGCCAGCTGGGAGAGGTGTGTTACTTCGAATCACATTTCGACCGTTTCCGGCCGCAGGTGCGCCAGCGCTGGCGGGAGCAGGCGGGCCCCGGGAGCGGAATTTGGTATGATCTTGGACCGCATCTGCTCGACCAGGCGGTGGCGCTGTTTGGTCTGCCGGTGAGCATCACGGTCGATCTCGCTCAGCTTCGGCCCGGCGCGCAATCCACCGACTATTTTCACGCGGTGCTGGCCTATCCCCAGCGGCGGGTGGTGCTGCACGGCACATTGCTCGCCGCCGCGGAGAGCGCGCGCTTTATCGTCCACGGCTCGCGGGCCAGCTATATCAAGTACGGTCTCGACCCGCAGGAGGAGCGGTTGAAAAATGGCGAGCGTTTGCCGCAGGAGGACTGGGGGTATGATATGCGTGACGGTACCCTCACTCGCGCTGAAGGCGACGAACGCAGCGAGGAGACGTGGCTGACGCTGCCGGGCAATTATCCCGCTTACTATGCCGCTATCCGCGATGCGCTCAACGGGGTGGGAGAAAACCCGGTCCCGGCCAGCGAGGCGATTCAGATCATGACCCTGATTGAGCTCGGTATCGAGTCGGCCCGGCACCGCGCCACGCTCAGCCTGGTGTGAAAAATAGCCCGGCAGCGCGGCTGCCGGGCCGGTAATCAGCCTTTGGCCACCCGCTGAATGAGCGCGGCTTTTTCCTGTTCGCTGAGAAACGCCTGAGTCAAACCGTTGATCTGCGCCTGGCGGATCTGCTCCCGGCTCAGCCCCGCCGCCGGCGCCGCCACGGTGTATTCGTGGATAATGTCGACCCCCTGGACCGCCGGATCGTCAGTGTTGAGACTCGCCAGCACGCCGTGCTCAAGGAACTGCTTCAGCGGATGCTGGGCCAGAGAGGGCACGGTGCTGGTTTGCACGTTCGAGGTGAGGCAGGATTCAATCCCGATGCGGTGCTCGGCCAGATAGTCCATCAGGGCGGGATCCTGTACCGCTTTTACCCCATGGCCGATGCGCTCGGCGCCCAGTTCACGGATGGCCTGCCAGATACTTTCCGGGCCGGCCGCTTCGCCAGCGTGGACGGTGATATGCCACCCGGCATCGCGGGCCTGGTTAAAATGACTGAGGAACAGCGCCCCCGGGAATCCCAGCTCATCGCCAGCGAGGTCGAGGGCGGTGATGCCATCGCGGTGGGCGAGCAGGGCCGCCAGCTCTTCCTGGCAGGCCGCTTCGCCAAAGGTGCGGCTCAAAATGCCGATCAGGCGGGCATCGACCTGGAAATCGCGGCACCCCTCACGTACCCCGGCGATCACTGCCTCTACCACGCCGTCGACCGGCAGCTGGTGGGTCATCGCCATATAGCGGGGGGAGAAGCGCAGCTCCACGTAGTGCAGGCCATTGCGCGCCGCGTCTTCGACGTTCTCATATGCCACGCGACGGCAGGCTTCCAGCGAGGCCAGGACTTTCACCCCCCAGTCGAGCTTGGCGAGAAAACTGACCAGATCGGGCTCCAGGCTGGTGACCTGGACGTGGGGACGCAGCGTGTCAAGGGTGGTAGCGGGAAGGGGGATGTTAAACTCGCGGCCAAGATCGAGGATGGTTTGGGCCCGGATGTTACCGTCAAGGTGGCGGTGAATGTCGGTTAATGGCAATGAGGAATCAATCATGGTCGCACTCTTTTTTTAGTTAAAGTGCACGTCATTATACAACAGATACCTAACGCTTTAAAACGATTGAAAAAAGGCAAAAGAAACAAACGCCTGCGCCAGGCCCGGCCGGCGCAGCAGAATGCGGCGCATAATCATTTACATTTATATTTTATTTGAATGTATTCATGTTACATATTAAATTCTGCTTACTTTATCGACGATGAGGCAGGGATGCGGGTGTGGAAAGCGTAATCCATAATAATATTGAGGGTTTTCTGCTGTTGTTATTAAGCATGTGGCCCATTCTGTTGGTGGTATTCGTTGGCGTCGCCATCTCCTTCTATACCATGCTGTTACGCAAAACGGCGCTGGCCTGCCTGCTGTTCGCCGTCGCCATCGGCGCCGCAGGCTGGAGCTTTGCCTGACGCCAGGCCTCAGGGTTTATCCAGCAGGCTCATACTGGAGGTGGCGGCGCCATCATTCAGATTGGACGGCGAATGCCAGTCGCGGCCCGCCAGGGCGCTGTCTCCCTGACCGCTGCTGGCGACGCTGTCCTGCTGCGTCGACAGCGTTGACCCTTCAAGCGCTTCCTCTGCCCCCGACTGGTCGGGCAGAGAACTGCTGTATCCGCCATTGTTCGAATACGTATCCATACCGTTGACTTCATTCGGCACCGTGTCGGTGGTGGTCCCGTCATCGTTAATGCAAAATGAGCCGCCGATGCCGTTAGGCTGACAGTCCGCGGCGAAAGTCGGGCTGGCCAACGCGGTCAGCAGCAATAGCGGTAAGCTGATTTTCTTCATTTTTATCTCCATACGCAGCGTGGCCGACAGATGTTCTCAACTATAGAGGGGAGAGCACGGCGGCAGGTAACAAAACTGTTTAATTTTGTAATAGCGCATGGTATCCGGCGCCCGTTCGCGTGGCCCGGGCGCAGCGGCTCGGCACAATGCGGTAATCATTTGTTAATTCAACGTAAAGGTTAATGAAAATTTAAGGGAAGGCCGCTATGTTGGCAGCATCACACTTTCCATTAAGGATATTCCATGCGCGATAAATATTCCGGCCTGCAGATTGGCATCCACTGGCTGGTCTTCTTGCTGGTGGTGGTGGCCTATGCGGCGATGGAGCTGCGCGGATTTTTCCCCCGCAGCGATCGGCCGCTGATTAATATGATTCATGTTTCCTGCGGGATCGCCATTTGCGTGCTGATGGCGGCGCGTCTGCTGGTGCGGCTGAAAACGCCGACGCCGCCGATCGTGCCGAAGCCGTCGCCAATGATGACCGGTTTCGCCCATCTCGGCCATCTGGTTATTTATCTGCTGTTTATTGCCCTGCCGCTGATCGGCATGGTGATGATGTACTGGCGCGGGAATCCCTGGTACGCCTTTGGCCTGACGATGCCGTATGCCCCGCAGAGCGATTTTGAGCGGGTGGACACCCTGAAAGCGATCCATGAATGGTTAGCGAATGCCGGTTACTTCGTGATTGGCCTGCATGCCTTTGCCGCGCTGCTCCATCATTACTGGTGGAAAGATAATACCCTGCTGCGAATGATGCCCCGTAAGCGCTGAATCACTCGCTTCAACATTCAGACCCCGTCCCGCGACGGGGTTTTTTTTGCCTTTGCGGCTAATAAAATATAGTATACCCCCCTATATGATACGGAGGCGTTATCGTGCCACATTCACCTGAAGATAAAAAACGGGCCCTCAGCCGCGTACGCCGCATCCGCGGCCAGGTTGAAGCCCTTGAACGCGCGCTGGAGTCAGGCGAACCCTGTATGACTATCCTGCAGCAGATCGCCTCGATTCGCGGGGCGGCAAACGGTCTGATGGGCGAAATGGTGGAGATCCACCTGCAGGACGAGCTGGTCAGCGGCGACACCACCCCGGACCAGCGGGCCGCGAGAATGGCAGAGGTCGGTCATCTGCTACGATCTTATTTAAAATAACATCACGACGAGGAAGAGACAGTTATGAAATCACGCGCAGCAGTGGCCTTTGGCCCCGGTCAGCCGTTAAAAATCGTAGAGATTGACGTCGCGCCGCCGAAAAAAGGCGAAGTTCTGGTGAAAATCACCCATACCGGCGTGTGCCATACCGATGCCTTCACCCTTTCCGGCGACGATCCCGAAGGCGTCTTCCCGGCGGTGCTGGGCCATGAAGGCGGCGGCGTGGTCGTGGAAGTGGGCGAGGGCGTCACCAGTCTTAAGCCGGGCGATCATGTCATCCCGCTGTATACCGCCGAATGCGGCGAGTGCAAGTTCTGTAAGTCGGGTAAAACCAATCTCTGTCAGGCGGTGCGCGCCACCCAGGGCAAAGGGCTGATGCCGGACGGCACCACCCGTTTCTCGTATAACGGCGAACCGATTTATCACTACATGGGCACCAGCACCTTCAGCGAATACACGGTCTGCGCTGAGATCTCGCTGGCGAAAGTCAATCCGCAGGCGCCGCTGGATAAAGTGTGTCTGCTGGGCTGCGGCGTGACCACCGGCATCGGCGCGGTGCACAACACGGCGAAGGTTAAGCCCGGGGATACCGTCGCGGTCTTTGGTCTGGGCGGCATCGGCCTGGCGGTGATCCAGGGCGCCGTGCAGGCGCAAGCCGGGCGCATTCTGGCGGTCGATACTAACCCGGATAAGTTCACTCTCGCGAAAGAGATGGGGGCTACCGACTTTATCAACCCCAACGACTACGATAAGCCCATTCAGGATGTGATCGTTGAGCTGACCGACGGCGGGGTGGATTTCAGCTTCGAGTGCATCGGTAATGTCAATGTTATGCGCGCGGCGCTGGAATGCTGCCATAAAGGCTGGGGCGAGAGCGTCATTATCGGCGTGGCCGGCGCCGGGCAGGAGATCAAGACCCGTCCGTTCCAGCTGGTGACTGGCCGGGTGTGGCGCGGCTCCGCCTTTGGCGGCGTGAAAGGCCGTAGCCAGCTGCCGGGAATGGTGGAAGACGCGATGGCGGGTAAAATTCGCCTCGACCCGTTTATTACTCATCGCCTGCCGCTGGCGCAAATTAACGAGGCCTTTGACCTGATGCATGAAGGCAAATCGATTCGCACCGTGATCCACTTTGGCGACCAGTAATCGCTAACGCGCAAGGCGTTTCGTCAGCAGCAAAAAAGGGCCCGAATGGGCCCTTTTGCTTAGGTCAATCAGTGATGGTCAGGAAGCGCATAGGCGATAATGTAATCCCCGCGATCCGGAGACTGACGGGCGCCGCCCGCATTGATAATGATGTACTGCTTACCGGTTTTCGGCGACACGTAGGTCATCGGGCCGGACTGACTGCCAACCGGCAGACGGGATTTCCAGATCTCCTTGCCGTTAGCGGTATCAAAGGCGCGCAGGTAGAAATCCTGAGTGCCGGCGAAGAACAACAGCCCGGACTGCGTCGCCAGCGACGCGCCAAGGGTCGGCATACCGATCGGAATCGGCATATGCATGCGGATCCCCAGCGGCCCGGTATCCTCTACGGTGCCTACCGGCACCTGCCACACCAGTTTCCCGGTTTTCAGATCCACAGCGGACATGGTGCCGAAAGGCGGTTTCTGGCACGGAATGCCCAGCGGCGACAGGAAACGTTCGCGCATGGCGCCAAACGGCGTGCCTTCCATCGGCACGATGCCCATCTCAATGCCGCTGGCGTCTTTCGCTACCTTCTCGCGCGGCACCATATAGTTGGCGAGACCGAGACGCATATCGTTAACGAACATCAGGCTGTTGTTGGGATCCACCGAGACGCTGCGCCAGTTCATGCCGCCGAGCGAGCCCGGGAACTGCAGGGAGCGGTCTTCCCCCGGCGGGGTAAAGACCCCCTGGTGGCGCATCTCTTTGAACTGGATACGGCACAGCAGCAGGTCGATCGGCGTCGCGCCCCACATATCGGACTCGGTCAGCGTCTGGTTGCCGATCATCGGCATTCCCACCGAGTAAGGCTGCGTCGGCGAGTAGCGCTCGCCTTTGACGTTGCCCACCGGCACCGGTCGCTCTTCCACTTTCGCCACCGGCTCGCCGGTTTCGCGATTGAGCATAAAGATCATGCCCTGCTTGCTGGTCTGCACCAGCACCGGGGTGGTGCCGCCCTTGCCGTCAGGCAGATCGTACAGCAGCGGCTGAGACGGCAGGTCAAAGTCCCACAGGTCGTGGTGGGTGGTCTGGAAGTGCCAGCGTACCTGGCCGGTCGCGGCATCCACAGCGACGATGGAGGAGCTGTATTTGTCGTCCAGCGCGGTTCGTTCGCCGCCGAAGAAGTCTGGCGTAGCGTTGCCGGTCGGCAGATAGATCAGGTTCAGCTTCGCGTCGTAAGACATCGCCGACCAGACGTTCGGCGTGCCGCGCGTATAGGTCTGGCCCTCCGGCGGTACGCCGGTCAGCGCCGGATTACCCGGATCCCACGCCCAGGCCAGTTTACCGGTATGGACGTCAAACGCGCGGACCACCCCCGGCGGTTCGCCGGTAGAGTAGTTATCCGCGACGCGGCCGCCCACCACCACCACATTGCCCGCGACCAGCGGGGTGGAGGTCTGTTGATAGTAGCCCGCTTTGACTTCGCCCATTCCGACGCTGAGGTCGACAATACCGCGATCGCCGAAGCTCTCGCACAGTTTGCCGGTGTCGGCATCAATGGCGATCAGGCGGGCATCGATCGTCGGCAGGAACAGACGACGGGAGCAGGCGGCAGGCTGGGCACCTGACGCTGGCGTCGTCTGCGCCTGGCTATCTTCGTAATAGCCTAAGCCGCGGCAGCGCTGCCAGTTAGGCGAAGAGGATTTGGAGTCATAGCGCCATTTCTCTTTGCCGCTGTCGACATCCAGCGCCAGCACTTTGCTGTATGGGGTACAGACGTAGAGGGTATCGCCAATCTGCAGCGGGGTATTCTGATCTTCCGCGCCGGAGCCATTGCTCTGCGGAATATCCCCAGTATGCGCCACCCAGGCTACCTGCAGCTGGTTGACGTTGTGCTTGTTGATTTGATCGAGAGCGGCGAAGCGGTCGCCGTGGGTGGTGTTGCCCCAGTGCGCCCAGTTTTTCTGCTCTTCGCCCGGCGCGACGGGTTTCACCGGTACCGCTTCCGTGGCGCTGACCAGCGGTTCGGATTTAAACATCCAGCCAAAGCTTCCCGCCAGCGCCACGGCGAGCACGGCGGCGATGGCAAAAGCCGGGCCTTTTTTCGCCGGCGGGCTGGCGAGGAAAGGCCAGACCAGGGCGGCGAGAAAGGCCAGCACGCCAAGGGCGAACAGGCGCGAGAAGAGCGGCCAGAAGTTCCAGCCAGCGTCGCCGATCGCCCAGATCACTGAGGCGATAAACGCCACGGCGTACAGCAAAATCCCGCCGCGGCGGCGACGGAAAATTAGCACTGCCGCGATAACCATCACCACGCCCATAAGCGCAAAGTACAGCGTGCCGCCGACGAGAGCCAGTTTTGCCCCCAGAATACCGATAGCCAGACCGATGATCAGCATCAGTCCGGCGAGAAGCCACTGCAGGATCCGGGGGAATCCGCGCGGCGCGTTGCCAGTTGTCATGAAATCTCCTTAACCACACCAGCCACCTCATTACGAACCAAATGAAACAAAGTTATTTTGTTTTATTTTTGAATGAAGCGGTTTGTATCTTCATAAAGCCAAATTTATTGCCTGCTTTGATTTCATATGAACCATTTGGTGAAATCGCGATATGATAGATCTGTTAAAGAAATTTGCGCAAATGTTAATAAATAATTTCGCACTAAATGATTATTTTGCTGAATGTGTCTCAGTCGGCGTCGGCTCCCCGGCCGCGACGGGCCGGGGGAGCGGCGGATCAGGCAGGCATTGATTTACGAATAGCGCTGAGCAGGGTGTGCGTCCCGGGGGTCAGCGTCGCATCGACGCGGGTTAAAATGCCGATGGGCTCCCCGGCGCCCTGGGTGGCAATCGGCAGGGCGGTTAGTACGCCACGGCGAAGATCGTCTTTCACCGCCCCGGAAGGGACGAACCAGACATAGTCAAAATCAACCGTTAGCTGGCGCGACAGGGAAGCGGACAGAGTCTCGATGCAGCCGGCGGGCATTTTACACCCCTGGCTCTGGAGCAGCGCTTCGGCGTTTTGCCGCGGCACTGTGCCCTTTGGCGAGACCACCACCGGCCACTCCATCACCCGACTGAGGGTCACCGTCTCCTGCAGCAGGGGATGTCCCGGACGAACCACCAGCTTAAGGGATTCCAGGAACAGCAGTTCGTAATGCAGGCCGCTCATCAGCTCCGGATCGGACATCCGTCCGATGCCGATGTCGATCTCCCCGGACTTTAACCCGGCGAGCAGCATGGTGTTGTTCATGGTGGCGACCTGCAGCGTGATATCTTTTTGCTGCTTATGGAACTGGCCGATCACCGTCGGCAGGATCCCCAGCGCGGCGGTAGGTAGCGCGCCGATGCGTACAATGTCGTTATTCAGGCCCTCTTTACGGTTCAGCGCCTGGCCCGCCGAGTTAAGGGCATCAAGCACCTTCACGGCATGAGTCAGAAACTGTTCCCCGACCAGGGTCAGCTGCGCCCCCAGACGTCCCCGCTCAAACAGACGGGTACCGGTCAGCTGTTCAAGTTCGTTAAGCGTTTTTGAAAGTGCTGGCTGGCTCAGATTTAAAGTTTCAGCCGCGCGCCCCAGCGTTCCCTGTTGAGCGACGGCCACGAAGGTGTGTAGATGGCGCAAGCGAATGCGCTGACTGAAGAGACCATTTTTTTCCATAGTAAGATGATGTTAAAAACACAGCGGTGAAAGAGACAAGCGGCCTTGTTTAAATTTGATAACCAGATAGCAAAATATTTTTAACATTTGAGCTGATTACATTACAAGATCTTCCCCTATGGTTTAACACGCCACCGCCCCGGCTGTGCGGGGCGACGGCGGTGGTCAGCATGGCCGCTAGATATCGAAAAAGACGGTTTCGTTCTCGCCCTGCAGATAAATGTCGAAACGATAGACCACTTCCGCACCGCGAACTTCGCGCTCAGCGATTAAGGTTTTGCGTCTCACCTCCCACTCGATGAGATTCAGCACCGGGTCGCTGGCGTTGGCCTCGTGCTCATCGGCAAAATACATCCGCGTATTGAGGCCAATATTGATCCCCCGGGCCACCACCCACAGATTGACGTGCGGCGCCATCAGACGGCCATCGCGGCCAACCACCGCGCCGGGCTTGATGGTTTCAAAGCGCCAGACGCCGGAGGTGAAGTCAGAGCAGGTGCGCCCCCAGCCGCGAAAGCCCGGGTCGACCGCTTTCTGCTGCTGACGATCGTCAGGATGGTTATAGCGTCCCGCGGCGTTGGCCTGCCAGATCTCCAGCAGCACATCGCGGACCGGGGTTCCTGAGCCGTCGATAACCCGGCCTTCAATGGTGATCCGTTCCCCGACGGTATCGGCGGTGGTGAGAACCGGACCAAAATTTTTCTCAAAAATATGGAAACCCGCGGCGTCCGGCGCCAGACCGATATGAACATAGGGTCCCGCGGTCTGCGAGGCGGTTTCAGGCAGATACTCTTTCATCGGGCGGCCCCCTGAGTGCGATTTTCAAACAGCGTGGCGCGATGGCCGCGCAGAACAAGGTCGAAGCGGTAGGCCAGACAATCCAGCGGCACGGCGGCGTGCATGTCCAGCTCGGCGATCAGGGTGCGCACGGCGTCGTCATTATTAATGGTTCTGACGATCGGGCACTGCTTGATTAGCGGGTCGCCTTCGAAATACATCTGGGTGATCAGGCGCTGGGCCCAGGCGTCGCCCGAGAGCGAGAAATGAATATGCGCCGGACGCCAGTCGCTGGCCTGGTTGCGCCAGGGGTAGGGGCCGGGCTTGATGGTGCGAAAACAGTAATAGCCGTTCTCGTCGGTCAGCACCCGGCCGCAGCCGCCGAAGTTCGGGTCAATCGGCGCCAGATACTGATCTTTTTTATGTCGATAGCGGCCGCCGGCATTGGCCTGCCAGACTTCCACCAGGGTGTTTTTCATCGGTCTGCCGAAGCCATCCCGCACGTAGCCGTGCACAATGATCCGCTCGCCAATCGGCAGGCCTTCTTTGGCATAGTTAAGGATAAGGTCATTATCCAGCGGACCCAGGTCGTCGCGGCTAAACACCGGGCCGGTGATCTCCGACAGCGAGTTCTGCAGGGAGATCAGGGCGTTTTTCGGGGAGCGCAGGACGCTGGTTTTATAGCCCGGGGCGTAAGCGGGCGGGTGACTACTGTAATCGCGATGGATAACCTCGCGCGGGGACCATTTATCGTTCATCGGGTACTCCGTATAGAGGGTAGAGGGGCATGTTGTTGTAATGTCGCCAGAAACAGTGTGTGTAAATGTATTGTTAATTTAAAGTGAAATTACCGAGTGTTTTTCATAACCATCGGTTATGTTCTGCGCTATGCCCGTGACCGGAAGCAGGTTATCGCCATCACAGTTTGTAAATTCTTCCCCCCGCCGGGAGGCAGCTTTCCTACACTCCAGGAAGTATTCACTGGAGGTAACACATCATGGCGAACACCATCACGGCTGATGAGATTCGGGAGCACTTTTCGCAGGCCATGTCGGCCATGTACCAGCAGGAAGTTCCGCAGTACGGGACGCTGCTGGAGCTGGTGGCTGACGTCAACCTGGCGGTACTGGAAAATAATCCGAAGCTGCATGAACAACTGGCCAACGCCGACGAGCTGGCGCGTCTGAACGTTGAGCGCCACGGGGCGATCCGCGTGGGCACAGCGGAGGAACTGGCGACGCTGCGTCGCATGTTTGCCATTATGGGGATGTATCCCGTCAGCTATTACGATCTCTCGCAGGCCGGCGTGCCGGTTCACTCCACGGCGTTTCGTCCTGTCGACGATGCCGCGCTGGCGCGCAATCCGTTTCGGGTTTTTACCTCGCTGCTGCGTCTGGAGCTGATCGAAAACCGCGCTCTGCGCGAGCGGGCCGAGGCGATCCTCGCCCGGCGCAACATATTCACTCCCCGCTGCCTGGCGCTGATCGCCCGGCACGAAGCCGAAGGGGCGTTCACCCCAGCGGAAGCCCGCGAGTTTGTGCAGGAGGCGCTGGAGACCTTCCGCTGGCACCGGCATGCCACCGTCGATGAGGAGACCTACCACGCGCTGCATCGCGAGCATCGCCTGATTGCCGATGTGGTCTGCTTCCCGGGATGCCATATCAACCACCTCACGCCGCGGACGCTGGATATTGACCGCGCGCAGGCCCTGATGCCGGAGTGCGGTATTGAGCCAAAGGCCCTGATCGAAGGCCCGCCGCGCCGGGAGGTACCGATCCTCCTGCGGCAGACCAGCTTCAAGGCGCTTGAGGAGCCGGTGATGTTCGCCGGCGAACACCGCGGCACCCACAGCGCCCGCTTTGGCGAAATTGAGCAGCGCGGCGTGGCGCTGACGCCGAAAGGGCGCGCGCTGTACGACCGGCTGCTGCAGGCGGCAGGGACCGGCAAAGACAATCTCAGCCACCAGCTGCATCTGCAGGAGGTGTTCCGCGAATTTCCCGACAGCGAATTTCTGCTGCGTCAGCAGGGGCTGGCCTGGTTTCGCTACCGCCTGACGCCGGCTGGCGAGGCCCATCGCCAGGCGTTTCGCCCGGGCGACGATCCCCAGCCGCTGATCGAGCGCGGATGGGTGGTGGCCCAGCCCATCGTCTATGAGGATTTTTTACCGGTCAGCGCGGCGGGCATTTTTCAGTCCAATCTGGGTAACGAAACCCAGGCGCGCAGCCACGGGAATGCCAGCCGCGAAGCCTTTGAGGCGGCGCTGGGCTGCCCGGTGCAGGATGAGTTTGAACTGTACCGGCAGGCGGAGGAGCGCAGCAAACGACGTTGCGGTCTGCTGTAAAATCAGTACCCTGCTGGCATCAGCCTTACAGGGAGCAGGTTATGCAACATCCGTCGAAACCGTTGGCGAAAACCCGGCAGGGCACGCTGGCCGGGAGCGCAGAGCAGGGGATCCATATCTGGCGCGGCATTCCGTACGCCGCGCCGCCCGTGGGGCCGCTGCGCTGGCGCGCGCCGCAGCCTCCCGCCCGCTGGCATGGCGTGCGTCAGGCCGACGCCTTTTCCGCCGCCAGCTGGCAGGACATTGACTACTGCCGCGAACTTGGCGGCGGGGATCCCGGCCGCTTCAGCGAAGACTGTCTCTATCTCAACGTCTGGGCCCCCGCCAGCGCAGCGCAGCCGCTGCCGGTGATGGTTTGGTTGCACGGCGGCGGGTTTACCATCGGCGCCGGCAGCCTGCCGCCTTACGATGGCCTGGCGCTGGCCAGCCGCGACGTGGTGGTGGTGACGGTCAACTACCGACTGGGCCATCTTGGCTTTTTCGCCCATCCGGCATTGGAGGAAGAGGCGGGCGAGCGTCTGTATAACTTCGCGCTGCTCGACCAGATCGCCGCCCTGCAGTGGGTCCAGGAGAATATTCACGCCTTCGGCGGCGACGCCGCCAACGTTACGCTGTTTGGCGAATCCGCCGGGGCGCGCAGCGTGCTGTCGCTGATGGCCTCGCCGAAAGCGAAAGGGTTGTTCCATAAAGCGATTATTCAGAGCGGGTATACCTTACCCGACCTGCCGCGAGAAAAGGCGCTGGAGAAAGGCCGCCTGCTGGCGGAACGCTTCGCCTTGCCGCAGGCCAGCGCCGAACAACTGCGGGCGATCCCGGCGGAGGCCTTCTGGTCGCTAACCGCCCCGCTGAATATCGGGCCAGCGCCCATCGCCGGCGATGTGGTGCTTCCGCAGCCGATGCTGGAGACCTTTTTTGCCGGGCGCCAGCATCCGATGCCGGTGATGATCGGCTCCAATAGCGATGAAGCCAGCGTGATGGCGGTGTTTGGGGTCGATATCGCCGGGCAGATCCAGAAGCTGCGCCGCGAGCGCCGTCTTGGGCTGGGACTGATCAAACTCCTCTATCCCGGCGTGAAGGGGGATGAAGCGCTGGGGCGGGAAGTCTGTCGGGATATGGCGTTTACCACCCTCGGCTATGTGGTGATGCAGGCCCAGCAGCGCGTGGGCCAGCCATGCTGGCGGTACTGGTTCGATTATGTGGCGGAAGCGGAGCATGATGTCTATCCGCACGGCGCCTGGCACGGCAACGAGGTACCCTACGTGTTTGATAACCTGCGGCTCACCGACCCGGTGCGGCAATATGCCAGTGAAGCGGATCTGGCCTTCGCCGCTCAGGTCGCTGACTACTGGGCCCAGTTTGCCCGCGTCGCCAGCGGCGAGCAGGTGCTTGCCGGCGCGGTGCGCTGGCCGGCGTGCGTGCGCGGACGGGATCGTCTGTTGCGCATTGGCCTGCATAAGCGTGCCGGCTTTAAAGTGGAGAATCGCTTTATGCGCGCCCGGCTGGCGCTGTTTCGCCGGGTGATGAAGCATCACGTGACCCTCGAATAAAGGGGATGGGTCGCGGCTCAGCAGGTCGCGGCTCAGCTGCAGGCCGCGGGCGGCTAAGAAACGCCCCGGCGATGAGACGGGATGAGTGCTGTCCGCTTTGTTTGCAGGCGGGCCCTGGGCTGGATATTGCGCTCTCCCTCCGCCGGTGATGAAAAAACAGCCTGTTCTGGTAGACAGGGCTTTTTTACCGTTTTTCTGCGGGCAACAATTGGATTATTAATCGTTTTTGTCTAGAGTGGGCGGAAATTATCACGCAGCGTGATGACGCGTTGCGAATCAATTCACCCGTGCAGAAGGACGCTTTCTCAGGCATGAACCGCAGACGTTTTCTTAAATCTTCCATGGCTGTTGCCGCCGTATGCGGAACGTCAGGAGTCGCTTCCTTATTCAGTCAGGCCGCGTTTGCTGAAGACGCGGGCATTGCCGACGGGCAGACACGCCGTTTTGATTATGCCGTGCTGCAGGCGATGGCTCACGATCTGGCGCGCCAGCCGTGGGGCGGCGCCCCGCGCGATCTGCCGCCGACGCTGGCCAATCTCACCCCGCAGGCTTATAACAGCATCCAGTATGACGCCAACCACTCGCTGTGGAACAATATTGAAGAACGCAAACTGGATATCCAGTTTTTCCACGTCGGGATGGGATTCCGTCGCCGCGTGCGCATGTTCTCTTTAGACGCCGCCACCCAGCAGGCGCGCGAGATCCACTTCCGTCCGGAGCTGTTCAAGTACAATGACGCCGGGGTGGATACCCGCCAGCTGGAAGGCCAGTCCGACCTCGGCTTCGCCGGGTTCCGGGTATTTAAAGCGCCTGAGCTGGCGCGCCGGGATATCGTGGCGTTTCTCGGCGCCAGCTATTTCCGCGCGGTAGACAGCACCTACCAGTACGGCCTCTCGGCCCGTGGGCTGGCGGTGGATACCTTTACCGATACCCCGGAAGAGTTCCCCGATTTCACCTCTTTCTGGTTCGAAACGGTCAAAGGAGACGCCACGGTATTCACCGTTTACGCTCTGCTGGACAGCCCGAGCATCACTGGCGCCTACAAGTTCACCATCCACTGCCAGGATACCCAGGTCATTATGGACGTGGAGAACCATCTCTACGCCCGCAAGGATATCAAACAGCTGGGTATCGCGCCGATGACCAGCATGTTCAGCTGCGGCAACAACGAGCGTCGGATGTGCGATACCATCCACCCGCAGATCCACGACTCCGATCGGCTGTCGATGTGGCTGGGCAACGGCGAATGGGTCTGCCGGCCGCTGAACAACCCGCAGAAGCTGCAGTTCAACGCCTTCCAGGACAAGAACCCGCGCGGTTTTGGTCTGCTGCAGCTGGACCGCGATTTCTCCCACTACCAGGACGTGATGGGCTGGTATAACAAGCGTCCCAGCCTGTGGGTGGAGCCGCGTAACCAGTGGGGCAAAGGGGCGGTCAGCCTGATGGAGATCCCGACCACCGGTGAAACGCTGGATAACATCGTCTGCTTCTGGCAGCCGGAAAAGACGGTGAAGGCGGGCGACGAACTGGACTTCCGCTACCGTCTCTACTGGAGCGCGCAGCCGCCGGTGAGCACCCCGCTGGCGCGTGTGCTCGCCACCCGCACCGGGATGGGGGGCTTCCCGGAGGGATGGGCGCCGGGGGAACACTACCCGGACAAGTGGGCGCGTCGTTTTGCCATCGACTTTGTCGGCGGCGATCTGAAAGCGGCCGCGCCGCGCGGTATTGAACCGGTGATCACCCTCTCCAGCGGCGAAGCGAAGCAGATTGAGATCCTCTACGTCGAGCCATTCGATGGCTACCGGATCCTCTTCGACTGGTATCCGACCTCCGACTCGACCGACCCGGTGGAGATGCGTCTGTTCCTGCGCTGTCAGGGAGAAGCCATCAGCGAAACCTGGCTCTATCAGTACTTCCCGCCGGCGCCGGATAAACGTAACTACGTTGACGACCGGATCATGAAATAACCCCGTGACAGCCGTGGCCCCCAGGCACCCCCTGCGGGCCCGTAGAGAGCCCCATGACCACAGACATTCCAGCAGTACCAGAATCGATCCCGGTGACCGAGGGACTGACGCTTACCGCCATTGATGAGCGTTACGTCAGCGACCTGCACCAGCTGGTGGTGAAAAACCAGCGCTGGCTACAGCAGTCGCTCAGCTGGGCCGGAGAGGTGCGCAGCGAAGAGGAGACCCGCCGCCATGTGCAGGGTAACGTGATGCTGCACCAGCGGGATTACGCCAAAATGTTTTTGCTGTTTCTCGATAAGCGGCCGATTGGCGTTCTGTCGTTCAACCAGATCGAGCCGCAGAATAAGACGGCCTATATTGGCTATTGGATCGATGAAGATTGCCAGGGGCAGGGGTATCTGTCCCGTTCCCTGCAGGCCTTTATCCACTATTATGCCCGCAGCGGGCTGGTGCGCCGGTTTGTAATCAAATGTCGGGTGGCGAATACCCGTAGCAACCAGGTGGCGTTGCGTAACGGGTTTGTTCTGGAAGGCTGTCTCCGCCAGGCCGAGTATCTGAACGGCAGCTATGACGATCAGAATATCTACGCCCGCATTATTGACCGCGACGAGGCGCTACAGGGCGCCTAACAGCGGCGTTCGGGTGATCTGCTGCTGGCCGTCGAGGGTCTTCGGGCCGCGCAGGTGAATGGCTTCTCCTTCCCGCGCGGCAATCTGCACCTCGTCCCCAAGCGTGACCTGGTGCTCAACGATCACATCGCCGACGATGACAGCCCGACCCTGGATCAGCACGTCGTCGTCAAGCAGAATCGGTCCACCGCGCAGTTGCGCCTCGCCGCCCACCATCGCCCGGTGCTTTAGCAGACAGTTACCTTCAATCACCGCATTCTCCGCAACCTGGGAACTGTAGCGCACAGTGGGAATGGCATCCTCGCCGCGACCCGCGATCAGACGGGCATGCCCGTAAATCCGCGCGTTATCGCACACCCAAACGTCATTCTCCTCGTTTCCCTCAAGCCTGGCGTGGTCAAAGACTTCCGCCCGATGTTCGACAAAAGCGTGCTCGACGTAGGCCTCGCCATAGATCTGCGCCTGATGGAGAATGCGCGACGCGCTGACGGTGGCTCGCTGATAAATCTGCAGCACTTTGTCGCGGTCGGCGGTCAGCCCGCGGGCGGCAATCACCTGACAGTGGGGCAGAAGACGCGCCTCGTCGGCGAGGCGACAGTCACCGCGCACCGTACTCAGGCTAATCGTGACGTTGTCACCAATCTGCGCGTGATGGCTGATCTGCGAGGCGTGAATGGATGCCCGTCCGCTGATGATAGCCCCATGGCTGACCTCGCAGGGGCCATGGAGTCGGGCATCGTCGAGGATGCGCGCCCCGGCGAAGACCACGCTGTTGGCATCGTAGATCCAGCACTCTCCCTGCTGGCTGAGAGCGCTTTCCTCCTCCACCCAGCCGCCTTCGCTGCCCGCTTTGACGTCAGCGAAATCGATAAGCGCCACGATCTGGCGCAGGGTGACGCACTGTTTGCCATCCTCTGCCTGGTAACAATACTGCCGGGTCTGTTCGCTGAGACGGTATTTACGCATTCCCGATCCTCATTACTTATGGTTAACATAAACATAGCAAAGATCGCCGTAGCGCGTGGGATAAGGTTCCTTTAGAATGCAACTTCAAATTAAATTGATATCATCAATAAAATGAACAAAACGCATACGTCGCGGCAGGTGCTGAACCTGCCGGCGGGTTACTTTGGCATGGTGCTCGGCACCATCGGGATGGGCTTTGCCTGGCGTTACGCCAGCACCCTCTGGCCGGTCAGCCGCAGCATTGGTGATGGGCTGGTGACGCTGGCGATGGCGATGTGGGTCCTGCTCAGCATGGCGTTTATCAGCCGGGCGATCCGCTTTCCGGCGAGTGTGCTGCAGGAGATGCGACATCCCGTCAGCAGCAGCTTCGTCAGCCTGTTTCCCGCCACTACCTTGCTGGTATCGATTGGTCTGGTACCCTGGTGCCGGCCGCTGGCCATCGGGCTGTTTGTGCCGGGCGTGGCGCTGCAGCTCGCCTATGCCGCCTGGCAAAGCGGCGGCCTGTGGCGGGGAAACCATCCTCGCGAGGCCACCACGCCGGGGCTGTATCTGCCCACGGTGGCGAATAATTTTATCAGCGCGATGGCCTGCGGCGCGCTGGGGTTTACCGACGCCGGACTGGTATTCCTTGGCGCCGGGGTCTTCTCCTGGTTGAGCCTTGAGCCGGCTATCCTCCATCGTCTGCGCAGCGCAGGCGAACTGCCGACCGCGCTGCGCACGTCGTTGGGGATCCAGCTGGCGCCGGCGCTGGTGGCCTGCAGCGCCTGGCTCAGCGTCAACGGCGGGGAGGCTGATACCTTTGCTAAGCTGCTGTTTGGCTACGGTCTGCTGCAGCTGTTGTTTATGCTGCGTCTGATGCCCTGGTATCTTCGCCAGCCGTTCAATGCTTCTTTCTGGAGCTTCTCGTTCGGTATTTCCGCACTGGCCACTACCGGCCTGCATCTGGGCCAGGCGAAGGCGGACGGCTTTTTTCATCATCTGGCGCTGCCGCTCTTTATTTTTAGCAATCTGGTCATCGGCCTGCTGCTGCTGCGCACAGGGCTGCTGTTGGTTAGCGGGAAACTGTTGCTACAGGTCGACCGGGAAACACTCCTGAATAAGAAGGAAGGATCATGACAACGCGTGACGCGGACTATTTTAGTGATAAATATGGCCTGACCCGCACCCACTCCGAGGTGCTGCATGCCGCGACGATGGTGCCGCCAGGGCGGGCGCTGGATCTGGGCTGCGGCAACGGACGTAACAGCCTTTATCTGGCGGCGAACGGCTTCACGGTGACGGCGTGGGATAAAAATGCGATGAGCATCAATAATCTGGAGACTATTCGCGCCGCCGAAGGGCTGGATAATCTGCAGACCGCGGTGAAAGACCTCAACAGCCTGACCATTGACGGCGAGTATGATCTGATCCTCTCCACCGTGGTGATGATGTTTCTTGAGGCCGGCGCTATCCCGGGACTCATCGCCAATATGCAGCGTTGCACCGCCGCCGGGGGCTATAACCTGATTGTCGCGGCGATGGACACCGAGGACTATCCCTGCACCGTCGGCTTCCCGTTTGCTTTTAAACCCGATGAACTTCGGGAGTACTACCGAGGCTGGGAATTACTGAAATACAATGAGGACGTCGGTGAGCTGCATCGGACCGACGCCAGCGGCAACCGGATCAAACTGCGCTTCGCCACGCTGCTGGCGCGCAAGCCCGCATAATCCTCAGCGGCGCGTGATATGGCTGAGATTGACCGCGCCGCCTTGCGCTAATACCCATCGGATAAAGACGCGCGAAAAGCCTCGCTGAACAGAGGGTTAAAGGCGACCTGTTCACCTATTAAGTAATTATTTAATAACGTAATGTTGATCCCATCAATATTTGTATATCTTCCTTGACGAAGCCCTCATTTTGTCACAAAACTACTGGGTCTTATCTGCTATAACGTCTGCCGAAAAAACTGCATTTACAGGGATCTCTTTATGCGTACTCGCGTGTTATTTAAAGTCGCCGCTCTGGCGGGGATGTTAGCGTTGACGGGCTGTGCGTCCAAACTGGCGCAGCCGAATCAGTATTCGGGCTTTTTAAAAGATTATTCCAACCTGAAAGAAGCCACCACGGCCTCCGGCAAGTCGGAGCTGCGCTGGATCGACCCAAACTACAATCCGGCTAACTACGATAATGTCGTCTACCATCCGGTAACGTACTATCCGGTACCGAAGCCGACGACCCAGGTCGGTGAAAAGGCGTTGCAGGATATTCTTAATTACACCAACAAACAGCTCAAACAGGCCATTTCCGAGCGTAAACCGCTGGCTACCACCGCCGGCAAGCGTAGCCTTATTTTCCGCGGGGCGATCACCGGGGTGGACTCCAGCAAAGAAGGGCTGCAGTTCTATGAAGTGGTTCCGGTCGCGATGATTGTTGCCGGTACTCAGGCCGCCACCGGCCATCGTACGATGGACACCGACCTCTATTTTGAAGCCGAACTGATTGACGCCAGCACCAACAAGCCGGTGATCAAAGTGGTTCGTAAAGGGGAAGGAAAAACCCTGGCCAATGAAAACACGCCGCTGACCATCGAAACCATGAAGCAGGTGATCGATGATATGGCGGTCGACGCCGTCAAATTCGACCCTTCCCAGCGGTAATCTCGCCAGCGCCGTCTGCCGACGGCGCTGTTTTATCTTCCGCCGTTTCAGGCCAGCTTTCGGCGCAGCAGCAGCTGTTCCGGTTTGGCAAACATCACCAGATTACCCAACAGGATCAGCGCCAGTCCGATAACGGCGTTGCTGTGCCATACATAGCCTTCATAAACGGTGGAGATGGACAGGGCGACCAGCGGAAACAGCAGCGTACTGTAGGCGGCTTTGCTGGCGCCGATGCGTCCCACAAGGGTGAAATAGGCGCCGAAGGCGACAACTGAGCCGAACAGCGCCAGGTAAAGCAGGGCGCCAAGATAGCTGACGGTCCACTCCGGCATAAAATTATCCCCGCGGAGGAGTGCGATGGCGCCCATCACCAGCGTGCCGTACAGCATCGCCCAGCTGTTGGTGGTCAGCGTCTCCAGCCCCCGCCGCTGGTGACGAATACTGAACATATTGCCCAGCGAAAAGCCGTAAGTGCCCAGCGCGCTCAGACCGATCCCCCACAGTAGCGAAGCGTTCAGCCCGTTGGCCAGCAGGTCATCCCAGAACAGGGTGACGATACCGGCCAGACCGAGCGCGGCGGCAGCCCAGAAGCGTCCCGGCGGCTGCTGACGGAAGAAAAGAAAGCTGTTGATGGCGTTAAACAGCACCGCCATGGAAAAGATCACCGATTCCAGACCGGTGTTGATCCAGGCGGCGGCGGTATAAAAGCACCAGAAATTGAAGCAGAAGACGCAGCAGCCCTGCAGCAGGCAGCAGAGATGGTCCTTCGCGCCCAGCGGCCGCAGACGTCGCGTGACGAGCAGAATCGCCAGCATCGTGACGCTGGCCACGGCGAACCGCCAGAAAATCGATACCGGCGCCGCCACCGGCCCCTGCTGTAAAAAAATCGCAATCCACGTCGTTCCCCAGATAACGACAACGAGTGCATAAAGTAATGCGTTCACCCTGATTCTCCTCTGCCTGTTGAAGGGAGGAGTATGCCGCCTGCCGCAACCTGCGGCTTTCACCCGCTTGTTGTCGGCTTGCAAATTCTTGCGCTTATTTGTCTTTCGCCGGCGGTGAGGACTGGAAACCGCGTCGCAGTCTCCCTAGACTAGAGTTTTTCCAGACAGGACAGATGCGTGAAGGCGATGGGTTACGGGACGTTTGAAACATTACGGCGACAGAACGCGGTGCTGAAGGGCACCGTGGAGCTGAATTCCGGTATTCAACTGGCCGCCTGGTATAACAACTGCGATACCGTAACGGTACGCAGCGATCATCATACCTTAAGCCTGTACGTCGCCGATGGTTATGAAAGCTATCAAAAGACGCCGCACGGCTGGAAGAATGGCGGCGGCCCGGATCGCTTTTGCCTGATGCCGAAAGGCGATGAAAGCGTCTGGGATATCCGCGGCGATCTGTCGTTTGTCCATCTCTATTGTACCGATGCGCATCTGCGCCGTGTCGGGGAGGAGGTGTGGGATCGCAGCCCGGCGAACTTCACCCTGCAGGAGAAAACCTTTGCCAGCGATGACAAAATCACCACCGTGTATCGTCAGTTTTTGCTGGCTAATGACTGGCGACAGCCGGCGAACCAGCTGACCCTTAGCGCCGCCAGCAGTTTATTGCTCACCCATCTGATCCAGCACTATGCCACCGTGCAGTGGCGTTTGCCCTCGGTCACCGGGGGACTGGCGCCGGGGGTGAAGCGTCACGTGCTGGCCTGGATCGACGCTCACCTCGATCAGCCATTGACCCTGGCCGACCTGGCGCAGCAGGCGGGACTGAGTGAATTTCATTTTGCCCGTATGTTCCGCCAGTCGCTGAATATGGCTCCGCATCAATATGTGATGCAGCAGCGAATGGCGAAGGCGCAAAACCTGATCTGCCACAGCGCGCTGCCGCTCACCGAGATCGCTCTGGCCTGCGGTTTCAGCTCCGCCAGCCATTTCAGCCATCGGGTCAAAGCCGCCACCGGCCTGACGCCGACCCAGCTACGGGCGGCGCAGCGCGGATAGCACGCCGTAGCTCACTCCGCCGAGCACCACGCCCCAGAATGCCGAGCCAATTCCCGCCAGCGTCACGCCGCTGGCGGTGATCAGAAAGGTCAGCACCGCCGCGTCGCGCTCACTGGCCTGATGTACCGCCTGAAACAGACTACCGCCGATGGTGCCGAGCAACGCCAGGCCGGCCAGCATCTGGATCCACGCTGTCGGCAGGGCCGACATCAGCGCGGTGATCGATCCCCCGAACAGACCGGCCAGCAGATAAAAACCGCCTGCGGCCATGGCCGCCAGCCAACGCTTCTGCGGATCCGGGTGCGCTTCCGGGCTCTGACAGATGGCGGCGGTGATCGCCGCAATACAGATCGAGTAGACCCCAAACGGCGCCAGCAGCAGCGCCAGCCCCCCGCAGACAACGATCAGCGCGGAGACCGGTACGGCATAGCCTGATGCCTGAAGGGTAGCGAACCCGGGCGCGTTCTGTGAGGCCATGGTCACGAGGAAGAACGGCAGGCCGACGCTGAGCAGCAGCGCCGGGGTAAACTGCGGGGCGATCCATTCCGGCGCCACAAACGCCAGCGGCACAGCGGCGCTGGCCACCTCCCCGGAGGCCGCGGCAATCAGCGCCCCGGCAACCAGCGCGGCGACCACGGCGAAGCGGGGCCACAGCGCCTTACACAGAAGCCAGGCGGCGAGCATGCCGCCGCACAGCAGCAGATGATCCTGGAAGCCGGCGAAGGCCTGCAAACCGAAACGCAGCAGAATGCCGGCCAGCATCGCGGCGGCCAGCGAATGGGGAATGATTTTCATCAGCCGGGCAAACAGGCCGGTAACGCCGCAGAGGACGATCAGCGCATTGGCGAAGATAAATACCCCCACCGCCTCAGGGAGGGTCACCCCCTGCAGGCCGCTGACCAGCAGGGCGGCGCCCGGCGTTGACCAGGCGGTGAGCACCGGCACTTTTCGCCAGCCGCTCAGCGCGAGGGTGCTGACGCCCATGGCGAGGCCCAGGGCCGTCATCCAGCCGGCGATCTGCCCGGGCGTGGCGCCGGCGGCAGCGGCAGCCTGCCAGATGATGGCGGCAGAGCTGGCGTAGCCCACCAGCACGGCGACGAAGCCGGCGAACAGGCTGGGAAGCGGAACGGTAAACGAGCGCATAGTTTTCTCTTGTGCGTTATAACGTCCGATTACTCTATCATTGTGCGTTTTAGCGCACAAGGTTCCTGCGTGGTGAGGGCTGCGCACCGCGGCTCTTGTCGCAAACGGCCCGCGATGCCGCTAATCGCCCTGTTGAATCAGGCAAATGGAGGTATACTCTGGGCTGAAAAATCAGGAGGTAGGATGAATATTGCGCAACACCTGGCGGCCACCCTCAAAAATCTGCGTCAGCAGCGCGGCTGGAGCCTGTCGCGTCTGGCGGAAGAGACCGGGGTGTCGAAAGCCATGCTCGGGCAGATTGAGCGGAATGAATCGAGTCCGACGGTCGCGACGCTGTGGAAGATTGCCACCGGGCTGAACGTGCCGTTTTCGGCGTTTATCGTTCCGGATGACGGCGCGGCGCCCTCCGCGTTTGACCCGCAGCAGCAGGCGATGGTGGTGACCCCGGTCTTCCCGTGGGACCCGGAGTTGCGCTTTGATCATTTCTCGATAACCCTTGCTCCCGGGGCGCTGAGCGAATCGACGCCGCATGAGCAAGGGGTGATTGAGCATGTTGTCGTGATTAGCGGTACCCTGGATCTCTGCTTACAGGGGGAGTGGCACTCGCTGCAGGCGGGTGAGGGTCGGCGCTTCGCCGGCGATGCGGCGCATGCCTACCGGAACAGCGGCGCCCAGGCGGCTCATTTCCATTCGCTTATCCACTATCCAAAAGAAAAAACCGCGGGCGAACCCGCGGCCAGACAAGATGACTGATGATAACCACTCACAACGTGACGAGGAAAATCCGGAATACGTGATGACAGTACTCTGTACGGTGATTTGAGGGAAATATCTTTTCCTTCAATACTTTGCTGAAAACTGAAAATTCGTCGTCCCGCGACGGCGGAAAAGGTTTTCGTCTGCGCCCGGTTCTGACTACAATAGCCGCCATTTCGACCCCCTTATACTGGATAACAACACGCGTATGCGCCTGCACAATCATCGTCTTGAACTTCTTAGTCCTGCCCGCGACGCCGGTATCGCTCGCGAAGCGATCCTTCACGGCGCCGACGCCGTTTATATCGGTGGACCTGGCTTTGGCGCCCGCCACAACGCCAGCAACAGCCTGAGCGACATCGCCGGTCTGGTGCCTTTCGCCCATCGCTTCGGCGCCAAGGTCTTTGTGACGCTGAACACCATTCTGCATGACGATGAGCTGGAGCCGGCGCAGCGGCTGATTACCGACCTTTACGACGCGGGCGTCGATGCGCTGATTGTCCAGGATATGGGGATCATGGAGCTGGACCTGCCGCCGATCGAGCTGCACGCCAGCACCCAGTGCGACATCCGCAGCGTGGAGAAAGCAAAGTTTCTCTCAGACGCCGGTTTCAGCCAGATCGTGCTGGCGCGCGAGCTGAACCTCAGTCAAATCAAGGCCATCTACGATAATACTGACGCCACCATCGAATTCTTTATCCATGGCGCGCTGTGCGTGGCCTATTCCGGCCAGTGCTACATTTCCCACGCCCAGACCGGACGCAGCGCCAACCGCGGCGACTGCTCGCAGGCCTGCCGCCTGCCGTATACCCTGAAGGACGATCAGGGGCGAGTGGTGGCCTATGAAAAACATCTCCTGTCGATGAAAGACAACGACCAGACCGCCAACCTGGCGGCGCTGATCGATGCCGGGGTGCGCTCCTTCAAAATCGAAGGCCGTTACAAAGACATGAGCTACGTGAAAAACATCACCGCTCACTACCGCCAGATGCTGGACGCCATCATTGAAGACCGCGGCGATCTCGCGCGCGCCTCGGCAGGGCGCACCGAGCATTTCTTTATCCCGTCCACCGATAAAACCTTCCACCGCGGCAGCACCGATTACTTCGTTAATGCCCGTAAAGGCGATATCGGCGCCTTTGATTCGCCAAAATTTATCGGACTGCCGGTGGGCGAAGTGCTGAAGGTGGGTAAAGACCATCTCGACGTCGAGGTCAGCGAACCGTTAACCAACGGCGATGGCCTTAACGTGATGATTAAGCGTGAAGTGGTGGGCTTCCGCGCCAATAACGTGGAAAAAACCGGCGAAAATCGCTATCGGGTGTGGCCGAACGAGATGCCTGCGGATCTGCACAAAGTGCGCCCGCATCAGGCGCTCAACCGCAACCTCGATCACAACTGGCAGCAGGCGCTGCTGAAGACCTCCAGCGAACGCCGCATCGCCGTAGACGTCACCCTAAGCGGCTGGCAGGAGCAGCTGGTTCTCACCATGACCTGTGAAGATGGCGTCAGCGTGACCCACACCCTTGACGGGGAGTTCGCCGAAGCTAACCAGGCGGAGAAAGCGCTGGCCAACCTCCGTGACGGTGTCACAAAACTGGGGCAAACCATTTACTATGCGCGCGAGGTGCAGGTCAATCTGCCGCCGCTGTTTGTGCCCAACAGCCTGCTCAACCAGCTGCGGCGTGAAACGGCCGAAATGCTGGATGACGCGCGGCTCAACGCCTGGCAGCGCGGCACCCGTAAGCCGGTCTCTGTGCCGCCGCCGGTCTACCCGGAGACCCATCTCTCCTTCCTCGCCAACGTCTATAACCACAAGGCGCGGGCGTTCTACCAGCGCTATGGCGTGCAGCTGATTGACGCCGCCTATGAAGCGCACGAAGAGAAGGGCGATGTGCCGGTGATGATCACTAAACATTGCCTGCGCTTTGCCTTCAATCTCTGTCCGAAACAGGCGAAAGGCTCCATCAAGAGCTGGAAAGCCACGCCGATGCAGCTGATCCATGGCGATGAAGTGCTGACCCTGAAGTTTGACTGCCGTCCGTGCGAAATGCACGTGGTCGGCAAGATCAAAAACCATATCCTCAAAATGCCGCACCCGGGTAGCATCGTGGCCTCCGTCAGCCCGGACGAGCTGATGAAGACCCTGCCGAAGCGCAAAGGGGCCTGATCCGCGGCGACGCTACTGGCTGTGTGATGCCCGCGGTTTGCGGGCGTCCTGCCAGCGGTGATGCTCGCGCAGGTCGGCGGCGTTCTCTTCGCACCGGCTGCGAAGCTCATCGCTATCCGCCTCGTGCAGCAGCTGCTGCTCGAGGCTCTGTATCGGAAAGTAATCGTGCCCCTGACGGTGGGCCAGCAGATGCCCGGAAAAAAGCGCGCACAGCAACAGCAGGGCGCTCATGCTTCTCCTCAACATACCTTTTCTCTGTGAATCAATGGCGTGGGCTTACTATGCCAGGCGCTGTGCAGGTTTTTTTCCCGGTTTATCAAAGAAGGGCAAGGGTTTGTCAATGTCTGCTGAAAGAGGGTGAAAAAAGCCTGGCGCAGAAGGCCAGGCGTGAGGGATTACGCTTTTGGCGGCAGTGGTTTCCCGCTGTGCTCACCGCCTTTTGGCGGCTGCTTACCACCATGCTGCGGTTGTTTGCCGTCTCGTTGCGGCTGCTTGCCATCATGCCGCGGCTGCTTGCCGTTGTGTTGCGCTTGCTTACCGTCGTGCTGGCCGTTTTTCGCCGCCGATTTACCCTGATGCTGCGCGCTTTTTTCTGGCGGCGGCGGCGGGTTGTCGGCAGCGAAAGCCCATGACGATATTCCCAGCGTCATCGCGGCAGACAGAAAAGCTAACTTCTTCATAGCAATATCCTTTCTTCTGATGTGTCCGCGTATTTCAGCAGGTAAAAGTGAAGACAAGATGGAGAACTCCGGATCCCGATTTCTCTGCATCCTGGTTCAAACTTTAAGACCTGCGGCGGTCATCAGCAGGCGAAACAGCAGGCTGATGGCGGCCAGCGTCAGCACGCTGCCTCCCCACAGCGCGATCAGCCACAGCAGACGTGTGGACCAGACGGTTTTCATCAATGATAACCCTCCCCTGGCTGGACTTTGCCGCGGAACACGTAATAGCTCCAGCAGGTATAGCCAAGAATAACCGGAATAATCAGCAGCGCGCCCACCAGCATAAAGCCCTGGCTTTGCGGCGGGGCGGCGGCCTGCCACAAGGTAATCGATGGCGGAATAATATGCGGCCAGATGCTGATCCCCAGGCCGCTAAAACCGAGAAACACCAGGCCCAGCGTTAGGGTGAAAGGCGAGACATGGCGGTCGTGCAGAGGCAGTGTGCGCCACAGCCAGGCGCTAATCAGGAGCACCAGCAGCGGCACCGGCAGCAGGAAATAGAGATTCGGCAGGCTGAACCAGCGGGCGGCGATCGCCGGGTGCGCCAGCGGCGTCCACAGGCTGATGACGGCAAACACCGCCAGCAGGGCAACCAGCAACTGTCGCGACGCGCTGCGCATCCGCTGCTGCAGCGCGCCTTCGCTCTTCATCACCAGCCAGGTAGCGCCGAGCAGCGCATAGGCCACGCACAGCCCGAGTCCGCAAAACAGGCTGAACGGGGTCAGCCAGTCAAACATGCCGCCGCTGAAGGCGCGACCGCTGACGGTAAAACCGTCGATCACCGCTCCGACCACCACGCCCTGGCTGAAGGTCGCCAGCAGGGAACCGCCAAAGAAGGCGCGGTCCCAGAATGGCCGGTGCGACGGCGTGGCCTGGAAACGAAATTCAAAGGCCACGCCGCGAAAGATCAGGCCGATCAGCATCAGGGTCAGGGGGATCGACAGGGCGTCGATTATCACCGCGTAGGCGAGGGGAAAGGCGCCAAACAGACCGGCGCCGCCCAGCACCAGCCAGGTCTCATTGCCATCCCATACCGGGGCGACGCTGTTCACCATCACGTCGCGCTCTGTGCTGCCCCGGACCGTGCCGAACAGCATGCCAATGCCCAGATCAAAGCCGTCCATGACGATGTACATCAGCGTGGCAAAGACGATAATCACGAACCAGATCACCGATAATTCGATACCCATTAGCGAGACTCCTTCTGCAGATAACCTTCAGTAGCGGCGGACAGCGGGCGGGCTGGCGTACCGGTTGTCGCGGGTTGCACCTCCTGCGGCCCCTTGCGGATCAGGCGCAGCATGTAGCTGTAGCCGACCCCGAAGACGGCGCTGTAAACCACAATAAAGGTCAACAAACTGACCGACATATGCAGATCGCCGTGGGCGGAAACCGCCTCGGCGGTGCGCTGAACGCCATACACCACCCATGGCTGGCGGCCCACTTCGGTGGTCACCCAGCCGGCGAGAATCGCAATCAGTCCTGAGGGGCCCATCCACAGGGCAAAGCGCAGAAACGGCCGCGAGTGGTACAGCCGGTCGCCGCGGCGCAGCCACAGGGCCAGCGCCCCGAGCAGCAGCATCAGCATGCCGAGACCAGCCATCAGGCGAAATGACCAGAACACCACGGTGGAGTTTGGGCGATCCTCAGGGGCGAACTCCTTCAGCGCCGGCACCTGTTTATCCAGGCTGTGGGTGAGGATCAGACTGCCCAGCGCCGGGATCTCAAGCCCGTAGCGGGTGCGCTCCTGTTCCATATCTGGCCAGCCAAACAATAGTAACGGCGTCGGCTCGCCGGGCGGGTTTTCCCAGTGGCCCTCAATGGCGGCGATTTTTGCCGGCTGGTGTTTCAGGGTGTTCAGGCCATGCATATCGCCGATCAGCGCCTGGACCGGCGCAACCAGCAGCGTCATCCATAGCGCCATGGAGAACATCTTGCGGATCGCTGGCGACTGATTGCCGCGCAGCAGATGCCAGGCCGCCGAGGCGCCGACGAACAGCGCGCTGCTGAGAAATGCCGCCACCGTCATGTGCAGCAAGCGGTAGGGGAACGACGGGTTAAAGATCACCGCCAGCCAGTCGACGGGCACCACCTGACCATCGACGATCTCAAACCCCTGCGGGGTCTGCATCCAGCTGTTGGAAGCGAGGATCCAGAAGGTCGAGATGATAGTCCCCAGCGCCACCATGCAGGTGGCGAAAAAGTGCAGCCCCGGCCCCACGCGGTTCCAGCCGAAGAGCATGACCCCGAGAAAACCGGCTTCCAGAAAGAACGCCGTCAGGACTTCATAGGTCAGCAGGGGGCCGGTGATGCTGCCCGCGAACTGCGAAAAACCGCTCCAGTTAGTGCCGAACTGATAGGCCATCACCAGCCCGGACACCACTCCCATACCGAAGTTGACGGCGAAGATCTTCGACCAGAAATGGTACAGCGAGCGCCAGGTGGGATTTTTGCTTTTCAGCCACAGGCCTTCGAGAACCGCCAGGTAGCTTGCCAGGCCAATGGTGATGGCGGGAAAGATAATATGAAACGAGACCGTAAAGGCGAATTGAATTCGCGCCAGATGGAATGCATCAAGACCGAACATGCAGGACTCCACAACAAAATTGATTCAGCGCAATTTTAGGCAGGGTGGCGGCAAGGGGGGCAGAGGCAGTCGGTTCATTTTTTATCATAACAGTTGGCGGCTGTTATGATCTTTTTGCCGGTCTCCGGGGACCGCCAACATGGAGATCCCTCGGGTGAAAAGCGTCATGTTTAACGCTGAAAGCAAAGCCAGATTGTTGGCCAGGAAAATATTAATAATCTATTTCACTGTATTATCGTAGTCTTACGGATCAGCTTAGACCTGTAGCTGCCCGGAAAAGCGCGGTCGTTTAATTTTTGTGAGCAATATCCTCTGATTACGACAGATATAGCATTTTATTATCTGTTCTTTATTAATGAATTTAACGTCTGCACACGTTTGCTAGTATGAGAATCAGTAAAAAGGATGAGTCAGTTAATTATGGATTAAATAATTTTAAATTGTCGTATTTAGCCGTGCTTTGTATTTTATTCTCAGGATATCAATAAAAGGGAATGGTCATGTCAGAAAAAGGATTACATAGCTTATGTATTACCATCGGTATCATGTTCATTTTTTGGTTATGCATCATATCGTTTTTTTGGACAATTTTCTCGTGAACCTTTCCTGCGGGCGTTCTGTGTGACCGGGTTGCGCTGTTTTACATAACAGTTACTTAAAAGTGTTAATTTATAACAACTGATATATGATAAAGGGAGGTTGCAGAAAGGAAAGGGTGACAATGAAAAAGTATCAACAGCTGGCGCAGCAGCTGACCGACCAGATCGCGCTTGGCGTCTGGTTGCCGGGCGATCGGCTCCCCTCGCTGCGCGAGCAGGTGGTCAGCAGCGGCATGAGCTTTATGACCGTCAGCCATGCCTATCAGCTACTGGAAAGCCAGGGGCGCATCGTCGCCCGACCGCAGTCGGGATATTACGTCGCCCCCCAGCCGGTGAAGCTTCGTCAGCCGGCGCCGCCTGCTCAGGTGACCCGCGATGAAGCGGTCGATATCAATACTTACATCTTTGAGGTGCTCCAGGCCAGCCGCCAGGCGTCAATGCTGCCCTTTGCCTCGGCCTTCCCGGACCCGCGTCTCTTCCCACTCCAGCAGCTTAACCGTTCGCTGGCGCAGGTGAGTAAAACCGCCACCGCCATGAGCGTGATTGAGAACCTACCGCCGGGCAACGCGGAGCTACGGCACGCCATTGCCCGGCGCTATGCCCTGCAGGGGATGAACGTCTCGCCCGACGAGATCGTCATTACCGCCGGAGCGCTGGAGGCGCTAAACCTCAGCCTGCAGGCGGTGACCGAGCCCGGCGACTGGGTGGTGGTGGAAAATCCCTGTTTCTACGGAGCCCTGCAGGCGCTGGAGAGGCTGCGTCTGAAGGCGCTGTCGGTGGCCACCGACGTCAAAGAGGGCATTGACCTGACGGCGCTGGAGGCGGCCCTGCAAAACTATCCGGTCAAGGCCTGCTGGCTGATGACCAACGGCCAGAACCCGCTCGGCTTCACCCTCAGCGCCGAAAAAAAAGCAGCGCTGGTGGCGCTGCTGGCGCGCTATGACGTGATGCTGATTGAAGATGATGTTTACAGCGAGCTCTACTTTGGCCGCGAGAAGCCGTTGCCGGCGAAGTTCTGGGATCAACAGGATATGACGCTGCACTGCAGTTCGTTTTCAAAATGTCTGGTGCCCGGCTTTCGCATCGGCTGGGTGGCGGCCGGGAAACAGGCGCGGCGAATCCAGCAGCTGCAGCTGATGAGTACGCTCTCCACCAGCTCGCCGATGCAGTTAGCCCTGGTGGATTACCTGTCGACCAAACGCTATGACGCCCATCTGCGCCGTCTCCGCCGCCAGCTGGCGGAACGTAAACAGCAGGCCTGGCAGGCGCTGCTGCGCCATCTGCCGCCGGAGGTCACTATCCATCACAGCGACAGCGGCTATTTTCTGTGGATCGAACTACCGGAAGGGGCCGACGCCAGCGTGCTGAGCGCCAGGGCGCTGGCGTCGCACATCAGCATCGCCCCGGGAAAAATGTTCTCCACCTCCGCCAGCTGGACCTCGTTTTTCCGCTTTAATACCGCCTGGGGCTGGGGAGAACGCGAAGAGCAGGGGGTGAAGCGCCTGGGCGAGCTAATTCGTGAGCAGCTTTCCTGATCGCTTTGACTATTTTTCGCCGCGATAAACAATCGCTAAAAATAAACGAAGATGGATTTTTATCGAGGCCGGTCATTATTTTACCGGCGCTCACCATAGGAAATACGCATACCCCTCCTTTTTCTCTAACTCGTTGTCTATAATCCATAAAGTCAGTCTTGTGTTGGCGATTTTTGCGTAATGCGTCCCGGGTCACAACCTGAATAAATTCCCCCGAGGGCGTTAATCCGCTGACTACCCTTATTTCAGGAGATATTTTTACGGCACGGCTGCCGCTAATTCCCTTGTGACAGGAGTAACACCTGATGAGCAAAAAATTGGCCCGTTGCAGCCTTTATGTGCTGGGGATGGCCTGCCTGACCGTCCAGGCGGCTGAGCCACTCACCTCGCTGGATAAACCGGAAGGGCGGCTGGATATTATTGCCTGGCCGGGGTATATCGAACGCGGTCAGACCGACAAGCAGTACGACTGGGTCAGCCAGTTTGAAAAGGAGACCGGCTGTCAGGTTAATGTGAAAACTGCCGCCACCTCTGACGAAATGGTTAGCCTGATGGCCAAGGGCGGCTACGATCTGGTGACTGCCTCGGGCGATGCTTCGCTGCGTCTGATCATGGGCAAACGCGTTCAACCGATTAACACAGCGCTGATTGCCGGGTGGCACACTCTCGACCCGCGCATTGCGCAAGGGGCATGGTTTAACGTCGGGGGCAAAGTTTACGGCACACCGTATCAGTGGGGACCGAATCTGCTGATGTACAACACCCGCGTATTCCCGACGCCGCCGGACAGCTGGAGCGTGGTCTTCGTGAAGCAGGATCTTCCGGATGGCAAAACCAATCAGGGGCGGGTGCAGGCCTATGATGGCCCGATCTATATCGCCGACGCTGCGCTGTTTGTCAAAGCCACCCAACCGCAGCTGGGGATCGAAGATCCCTATCAACTGACCGAAACCCAGTACAACGCGGTGCTGAAGGTGCTGCGTGACCAGCAACCGCTGATCCACCGCTACTGGCATGACGCCACCGTGCAGATGAACGACTTCAAAAACGAAGGGGTGGCCGCCTCCAGCTCGTGGCCCTATCAGGCCAACGGCCTGAAGGCGGAAGGCCAGCCTGTCGCTACCGTATTTCCGAAGGAGGGGGTGACCGGCTGGGCGGATACCACCATGCTGCACAGCGAGGCGAAGCACCCGGTCTGCGCTTATAAATGGATGAACTGGTCGCTCACGCCGAAGGTGCAGGGCGATGTAGCGGCCTGGTTCGGCTCGCTGCCGGTGGTGCCTGAGGGCTGTAAAGCCAGCGCGCTGCTCGGAGAGAAGGGCTGTGAGACCAACGGCTATGACCAGTTTGCCCGCATCCACTTCTGGAAAACGCCGGTTGCCGAGGGGGGGAAATACGTTCCCTACAGCCGCTGGACGCAGGACTACATTGCGATAATGGGCGGCCGCTAAGGATCGGAGGCAAACAATGACGTACGCGGTCGAGTTTCAGAATGTATCGCGCCTGTATGGCGATGTGCGGGCGGTGGACGGGGTCAGCATTGGTATCCGCGACGGCGAGTTTTTCTCCATGCTGGGACCTTCGGGCTCGGGGAAAACTACCTGCCTGCGGCTGATTGCCGGTTTTGAGCAGCTCTCCGGCGGCACCATCCGGATCTTCGGTCAGCCGGCCAGCGAGCTGCCGCCCTGGCAGCGGGACGTCAATACCGTGTTCCAGGACTATGCGCTGTTTCCCCATATGTCGATCCTCGACAATGTCGCTTACGGCCTGATGGTCAAAGGCGTGGCGAAGAAAGCGCGCCATGCCCGCGCCCAGGAGGCGCTGGAGAAGGTGGCCCTCGGTTTTGCGCACCATCGCAAGCCTTCCCAGCTCTCTGGCGGTCAGCGGCAGCGGGTCGCCATCGCCCGGGCGCTGGTGAACCAGCCGCGGGTGCTGCTGCTCGACGAGCCGCTGGGCGCCCTGGATTTAAAGCTGCGCGAGCAGATGCAGATGGAGCTGAAAAAGCTGCAGCAGTCGCTGGGGATCACCTTCATCTTCGTCACCCACGACCAGAGCGAAGCGCTGTCGATGTCCGATCGCGTGGCGGTGTTTAACAACGGGCGCATTGAGCAGGTGGATGCCCCGCAGGATCTTTATCTGCATCCGAAGACCGCCTTTGTCGCCGGTTTTGTCGGCACCGCCAACGTTTTTGAGGCCGAGGCGGCCCGGCGGCTATGCGGCCTGGCGGGCTGCTGGTCGCTGCGCCCGGAACATGTTCGCCTGCAGGGCGGCGGCGAAGTGCAGGTGCAGGGTGTGGTGCAGGCGGTACAGTATCAGGGGGCGGCAACGCGGATCGAGCTCCGGCTGGCGGATGGCGACAAGCTGCTGGTCAGCCAGGCCAATATCGACGGCGCGGCGGCGGCGAGCGTTCCGCGAACCGGGCAAACGGTGCAGGCGTCATGGTCGCGTGCGGCGATGACCCCGCTGGAAAGCGGAGGCTGAGATGACCATGGCGATTGTTCCTGCGCAGGCCGGACGCGTATCGGGGATCTTCTGGCGCCGGCCGGCGCTGGGCCTGTTTTTGCTGCTGCTTGGGCCGTTGATGTGGTTTGGCATCGTCTATCTGGGATCGCTGCTGACCCTGCTGTGGCAGAGTATCTATACTTTTGACGACTTCACCATGTCGGTGACCAGCGACTTCACGCTGGCCAATCTGCAGGCGCTGTTCAACCCTGCCAACTACGACATTATCGTTCGCACCCTGGTCATGGCGCTGTGCGTGACGCTGGCCAGTGCCCTGTTGGCGCTGCCGATGGCCTGGTATATGGCGCGCTACACCAGCGGCAAAATGAAGGCCTTCTTTTATATCGCGGTCATGCTGCCGATGTGGGCCAGCTATATCGTCAAAGCCTACGCGTGGGTGCTGCTGTTAGCCAAAGATGGCGTGGCGCAGTGGTTCCTCGGCCATCTCGGGCTGGAAGGGGCGCTGAACGCTCTGCTGACCGTCCCGGCGGTGGGCGGCAACACCTTATCCACCTCCGGACTCGGACGCTTCCTGGTCTTCGTCTACATCTGGCTGCCTTTTATGATCCTGCCGGTGCAGGCGGCGCTGGAGCGTATCCCGGGCTCTTTGCTGCAGGCCTCGGCCGATCTTGGCGCCGCCCCGCGGCAGACCTTCCGCTACGTGGTCCTGCCGCTGGCTATTCCCGGGATTGCCGCCGGGTCTATCTTCACCTTTTCGCTGACGCTGGGCGATTTTATCGTGCCGCAGCTGGTCGGCCCGCCGGGGTACTTTATCGGCAATATGGTTTACTCGCAGCAGGGGGCGATCGGCAATATGCCGATGGCGGCGGCATTTACCCTCGTGCCGATCGTGCTGATTGCCCTTTATCTGGCGTTCGTGAAACGTCTGGGGGCCTTCGATGCACTCTGAACGCGCACCCTGGTATCTGAAACTGGCGACATGGGGCGGGGTGGTCTTTCTCCACTTTCCGCTGCTGATCATCGCCATCTATGCTTTTAATACGGAAGATGCCGCCTTCAGTTTTCCGCCGCAGGGGCTGACGCTGCGCTGGTTCAGCGAGGCGGCAGGGCGCAGCGATATTCTGGAGGCAGTGACGTTGTCACTTAAAATTGCCGCCCTGTCGACGGCCATCGCCTTAGTGCTTGGCACGCTTGCTGCAGGAGCCCTGTGGCGGAGCACCTTTTTTGGTAAGAACGCGGTGTCGCTACTGCTGCTGCTGCCCATCGCCCTGCCGGGGATTATTACCGGCCTGGCGCTCCTGACCGCCTTTAAAGCGGTCAGCCTTGAGCCTGGTCTGCTGACCATCGTGGTGGGGCACGCGACCTTCTGCGTGGTGGTGGTGTTTAACAACGTCATCGCCCGCTTCCGCCGGACCTCCTGGAGCCTGGTGGAGGCCTCGATGGATTTGGGGGCGACCGGCTGGCAGACCTTTCGCTACGTGGTGCTGCCCAATCTGGGATCGGCGCTGCTGGCGGGCGGGATGCTGGCATTCGCCCTGTCATTTGATGAAATCATCGTCACGACTTTTACCGCAGGGCATGAGCGAACTTTGCCGCTGTGGTTACTGAATCAGCTGGGGCGGCCGCGAGATGTGCCCGTCACCAACGTTGTCGCGCTGTTGGTGATGCTGGTAACAACGATACCAATCTTAGGGGCCTGGTGGCTCACCCGCGACGGCGATAACGTCGCCGGAAACGGGAAATAAAACCATGAAACAGGATAATGCTATGCAACACAACCTCTTGATAAACGGTAAGTTAGTGGCAGGTGAAGGCGAGAAGGTGCCGGTATACAACCCTGCGACCGGCGATGTGATCCTGGAGATTGCCGAAGCGACAGCGGCCCAGGTGGATGCCGCCGTTGAGGCGGCGGATCGGGCGTTCGACGCCTGGAGCCAGACGACGCCGAAAACGCGCGCGGAATGTCTGCTGAAGCTGGCGGATGCCATCACGGCGCAGGCGGAGACCCTGGCGCAGCTGGAGTCGCTGAACTGCGGCAAGCCGCTGCACTGCGTGCTTAACGATGAGATGCCGGCCATTGCGGACGTTTTCCGCTTCTTCGCCGGCGCCGCCCGCTGCCTGCCGGGAATGGCGGCCGGAGAGTATCTGGAAGGGCATACCTCGATGATCCGTCGCGACCCGGTGGGCGTGGTGGCCTCCATCGCGCCGTGGAACTATCCCCTGATGATGGCGGCCTGGAAGCTGGGCCCGGCGCTGGCGGCAGGCAACTGCGTGGTGCTAAAACCCTCCGAGATCACCCCGCTGACGGCGCTGAAGCTGGCTGAGCTGGCAAAAGATATTTTCCCGGAAGGGGTGGTCAACGTACTGTTCGGCCGCGGCAAAACGGTGGGCGATCCGCTGACCGCCCACGCGAAAGTGCGAATGGTTTCCCTGACCGGGTCGATTGCCACCGGCGCGCATATCATCGGCCATACCGCCTCGTCGATTAAACGTACCCATATGGAGCTGGGCGGTAAGGCGCCGGTCATCGTCTTTGACGACGCGGATATCGATGCGGTGGTGGATGGCGTTCGGACCTTCGGGTTTTACAATGCCGGCCAGGACTGTACGGCCGCCTGCCGGATCTACGCCCAACAGGGTATTTATGAGCAGCTGGTGGAGAAGCTCGGGGCGGCGGTGGCCAGCCTGAAAATGGGAGCGCCGGAGGATGCCTCCACCGAGCTGGGACCGCTGAGCTCGCTGGCCCATCTTGAGCGCGTTAGCGCCGCGGTGGAAGCCGCCAAGGCGCTACCGCATATTAAAGTGGTGACCGGCGGCAATCGGGCGGACGGCGCCGGCTATTATTTCCAGCCGACGCTGCTCGCCGGCGCCCGGCAGGAAGATGCCATCGTGCAGCGCGAAGTGTTTGGCCCGGTGGTCAGCGTGACGCCTTTCAGCGATGAAGCGCAGGCCCTGAGCTGGGCAAATGACTCCCAGTATGGTCTGGCCTCTTCGGTGTGGACGAAAGATGTTGGCCGCGCCCACCGGCTCAGCGCCAGGCTGCAGTACGGCTGCACCTGGGTCAACACCCACTTTATGCTGGTGAGTGAAATGCCGCATGGCGGCCAGAAGCTGTCGGGCTATGGGAAAGACATGTCGATGTACGGCCTTGAGGATTACACCTTGGTCCGCCATGTGATGGTTAAACATGGCTAACGGATTGACCCATAAGCGGCAACGAATGATTACGCAACGGGTGTGTTAGTTCGCTAATAGTCACGATGGCAAAAATGGTTAAAACTCGCGGCGGGGAATGTGAGATTATTCTGATACCCCTTCAAGAGCTAAGCCATCGTGAGTGCCGGAGATAAGCGCCGGATGGGGTTCGCCAGTCACCCTGGGCGCGTCGCGCCCGGCGGGTGAGGCGGCAACGTCGCGGTTTGCGACCCAATACCGGCCCCTGCCTGATGGCAGGGGCTTTTTTTATGTCCGCACTAAGCCAGGAAGAGGAGTATGCCAGCGATGCTGGCGCAGGAAGGAAATCGCGTTAACCGTGTTCAGCGCTTGGTTTTTTTGCTCGGCAAGCTGGCGCTGCGACGGTCCCGTATATAGGAAATAAGATTATACACCGCCGCGACCAGCAGGATCAGCGCGATGACCAGGGTGATGATTCCGGACATATCCACCTCGAAATAGAAAAGCGCACAGCGCTAAAAACATTACCAATAGTTATGAATGTAAGTATTCTCTGAAGAGAAGGCAAATGATATTTGTTGTCATTTAGCGCTATTGGGGGCCCTCGCCAGCGAGGCCTGACATGAAAAGTTTAAGTTACAACGGCTTGTAGCCGCCTTTTATCTTATTAAGATCCAGCGCCTGCGCGGTATATCGCATTTTCGGCCAACGCGCGATAATCTTTTGGTTTGCGATTGGCGAAATATTATCTTTATCAGACGAATCAGATTGCGCTGAACAGAAACTATTTCACGACGATAAATAAGGCTTTTATATTTACGGTTAACGGGTAATATTTATTCGCAATATTTAATAACCGGCGCGTCAATCCGCCATACGCGCCAGCGCGGTGGCGCACGCTCCCGGGTTTGACTTTCCGCCGCCGCTCATGCGATCATTTCACGCATATTCGGTTTTAACGTTGATGTCGCTGTGAAAATTTTTGCTTTTATTCTGCTGGCTGTCGGCACCGTGGCGCTGAGCTATGGTAACGCGCCGGCAAAACGTATTCAGGGCTGTGAGAGCGCGGGAGTGGGGCAGGCCGTTTGCGCCGCCGCCGAATGGGATAGTGAGAAAGTGAATGTTTTGCCTCATTATAACCCTGCGCTAAACAAGGTTATTATCGCAGGCCACTCAGCCCGTATTGTTTATGACCCTAATATAGGCGCGAGCCTCCGCACGTAAAAAAGCAGCCCAGAGGGCTGCTTTTTTAGGTTTCGTTGCTGAGTAAAATGATTAAAACCAGCCAAATCTCACCGACAGCAGGCTGATAAGCGCGAACGCGGCGCAGACATTAATCATAACGACGGTCTTGCTGGAGACATCCATAACGCCACCTTAATGAGTAAGTCCCTAAAGGTATAGTACGGCGGGCGCGGTTGCGCTATCGGATTAAGACGAATCGGGCTTTGTTCTGAATATTCAGCCCAATTCTGAATTTGTTATACAGGTATCTCTGAATCACGACGTCATGGCAGATAATTATCCCACCATGGAACGCTCCTCAGGGAAGGAAAACGAAGAATGACGTTATATCAAAAAATGTTGGTGTTTTACGCCATTATGGGCGTGATCTGCGCCGTAATTAGCTGGTTTTTAACCAAAGAGAGCCGGGTGATCCGCCTGCTGGCGGCCCTGTTGATCGGCGCCACCTGGCCGTTCAGCTTCCCGATGGCGCTCCTCGTCTCGCTGTTTTAACGCTCCGGCGGCGGACGACAGAAAAGGGTGGCGGCATGGATAAGGTTACTGTATAAAAACACAGTAACCTTATCATGGAGGCAAACAGGTGAACGGTTTCTTTTTGTCCGTCGCAGGCGCCACATTGCGTTGGCTCGATCTTCCGGGAGAGGGGCTTCCGCTGGTGTTTATCCACGGCCTCGGCTGCGCGTCATCTTACGACTACCCCCGCGTTGCCAGCGCCCCCGCGCTCAACGGGCGGCGCAAAATACTTATCGATCTACCGGGCTTCGGCTACAGCGATAAACCGCACGACTTTAGTTACAACATACATAGCCAGGCGCAAGGAGTGGAGCAAGTCCTCGACCACCTGCGCCTGCAGCGCTTCGCGCTGTACGGGCATAGCATGGGGGGAAGCATCGCCATTGAAGCGGCAGGGTTGCTGGCGGAGCGGGTGACGACGCTGCTGGTTTCTGAACCCAACCTGTTCGCCGGAGGCGGCGAGTACAGCAGGCGCATAGCGGCGCAGTCAGAGGCGGCCTTTATCGCCGAAGGTTACGCCAGGATGCTGGCGGAAGAGCGCTCGCCCTGGGCCGGCTGTTTGCAAAACAGCGCCCCCTGGGCCGTCTGGCGAGCCGCCAGCAGCCTGATACACGGCAGCGACACCCCCTGGTTTACTCAGCTCTGCCAGCTGCGCTGTCAGAAGATGCTGATCGTCGGCGAGCAGTCGCTCCCTTATGCGGATATCGAACGGGTAGAGGCGCAAGGGATCCCGGTCGGGATTGTGCCCCACGCGGGGCACTCGATGGCGTGGGAAAACCCGGAAGGGCTGGCGCAGCTTATCGCCAGCCACGGCTAAGGGGGAGTCAGCGTCAGAATGGCAGTTCGCGAGGCTGGGTCTGGAGCGTTATCCAGCGCAGCTCGGTAAATTCCGCAATCCCGGCCCGACCGCCGAACCGGCCATAGCCGGAGGCTTTGCAGCCGCCAAACGGCATTTGCGCTTCATCATGAACGGTTGGACCATTGATATGGCAGATGCCGGTTTGCAGACGTTGCGCCAGGTTCCACGCTCTGGCGCTGTCGCGGCTGTAGACCGCAGCGGAAAGGCCATAGTCGCTGTCGTTGGCTACCGCCAGCGCCTCTTCATCGTTATTAACGCGAATAATCGCTTTTACCGGGCCGAAGGACTCTTCGTTCCACAGCCGCATCTCGCGGGTGACGCCGTCCAGCAAGGTAGGCGCCATGTGGGTATCGCTGGCTTTGCCGCCGGTCAGCAGGCGGGCGCCTTTGGCTAAGGCATCGTCGATTAACGCGTTGCAGCGGGTGACGGTGTTCATGTCGACCACCGGGCCGGTCAGGCTGGCGGGGAGAGAAGCGGCGCGCCTGGTCAGCAGAGGGATAAAGCGCTCCGCCACGGCGTTGTCGACAATAATGCGCTCGGTGGACATGCAGATCTGTCCGGCGTTGGCGAAGGCGCCAAAAATGGCGCCCGCCGCCGCCTGCTCAATGTCGGCATCGTCGAGGACCAGCAGCGGCGCTTTGCCACCGAGTTCCAGCACCGCCGGTTTCAGATACTGCCCGCAGGTGCGGGCGATAATCCGCCCCACCGGCGTGGAGCCGGTAAAATTGACGCGCCGCACCGCCGGATGGGCGATCAGCGACTCCACCAGCGCTGGCGCGTCTTGAGGCGCGCAGGTGAGATAGTTCACCACGCCCGGCGGGAAGCCCGCCGCGTCGAGGGCGTCGATAATCAATCCTTGTGTAGCCGGGGAGAGCTCAGCGCCCTTGAGGATCACCGTGTTGCCGCAGGCCAGCGGCGTCGCCAGCGCCCGGGTGGCAAGGATCAGCGGCGCGTTCCACGGCGCCATGCCCAGCACCACGCCGGCACCCTGGCGGACCCCCATCGCCAGATTGCCCGGCACGTTGGATGGAATGATCTGCCCTTCGATCTGGGTGGTCAGCGCCGCCGCTTCGCGCAGGATATCGGCCGCCAGATGGACGTTAAATCCCGCCCAGTGCGCGGTGGCGCCGGTCTCCGCCGCCATGGCGGCGATAAATTTAGCTTCCCGCAGCAGCATATGTTCCGCCGCGTCGAGCAGTAAGCGTCGCCGTTCCGCCGGGGATGTATCGCGCCACTGCGGGAAGGCGCTGGCCGCGGCCTCGACGCAGCGTTTACCGTCGGCGAGGCTGGCGGCAGCGGCAACCGAGGCGACGTCGTCGTGGGCAGGGTGGCGCCGGGTAAAGGTCCGACCGTCTTCGGCATCGTGCCACTGGCCGGCAATGTACAGATTGCAGGTGATTGTCATGGGGGTAACCTCTTGTTCTGCGGTTCCTCCAGTGTACCGGTCGCGGCTGGCGGCGAGCGTGAGCGGGGCGGTTATCGCACATTTTTTTGCCGGAATTGTGCGTAGCTCACAACATCCCAACCGTACCTGGCGCAAAAAGCAGCGCGACGCCGATTAAACCAGCAAATTCAGCGCGATTGGCATAAGGTGATAGCCATTGATTATTTGCCGGGGGCCAGGGGCTGTGCTGTTATTACGGTTCTTATAATCAATAATCAGGGCTTATAACCATGTCTACAGGGAAAACCACGCTGGCGCTGCTGCTGAGCGCGCTGCTGCCGGCCAGCGCCGCATGGGCCGCGGGCAATGACACGCTGGTCTATTGCTCAGAGGCCTCCCCGGAGTCCTTCAACCCGCAGATCGCCAGCTCCGGCCCGTCGTTCGTCGCCAGCTCGCAGGTGCTGTATAACCGTCTGGTCACCTTTGACCCGGTGAAGAACACGCCGATCCCGTCGCTGGCCACCGAGTGGCATGTCTCTGAAGATGGCAAAACCTGGACCTTCACGCTGCGTCAGGGGGTGAAGTTCAACAGCAATAAATTCTTCAAACCGACCCGCGATTTTAACGCCGACGACGTCCTGTTTTCGGTACTGCGCCAGATGGATCCTCAGCATCCTTATCACAAGGTGTCGCAGGGGAACTATGAGTACTTCCACGATGTGGGCCTCGATAAGCTGATTAAGTCGGTGAAAAAGGTCGATGACTATCACGTCCAGTTTGTGCTCAATCAGCCGAACGCGGCGTTTCTTGCCGACTGGGGAATGGACTTCGCCTCTATTCTGTCGGCGGAATATGGCGAGGCGATGCTGAAGAAAGGAACGCCAGAAAACGTCGATAACTGGCCTGTCGGCACCGGACCCTATGCTCTGCAGCAGTATAAAGTGGATTCGCAAATCCGCTATATCGCCAATCCCCACTACTGGGAAGGCGAGGTGCCGACGAAGCACCTGATCTTCTCCATCACGCCGAACGTCGAGACCCGGCTGGCTAAACTGCAGACTAACGAGTGCCAGATTATTCCAGCGCCTTCGCCGGTACAGTTCCCGGTGATCAAGGGCAATAATGATCTGACACTGCACGCCGTCGAGGCGCTGAACGTCGGCTATCTGGCGTTCAACACCGAGAAAAAACCGTTTGATAATGTGCTGGTGCGCCAGGCGTTAAACTACGCCACCGACAAACAGGCCATCGTCAGGGCGGTGTTCCTCGATTCCGGTACGGTGGCGAAGTCGCCGATCCCGTCCACCATGCTCGGGTATAAAAAAGACCTCCCGGACTACGACTACGATCCGCAGAAAGCGAAGGCGCTGCTCAAACAGGCGGGTCTGGAGCAAGGGGCGGAAGTGACCCTGTGGTCGATGCCGGTTCAGCGGCCCTACAACCCGAACTCAAAACGCATTGCTGAAATGATCCAAAACGACTGGGCGAAAGTCGGGGTGAAAGCGAAGATCGTCAGCTATGAGTGGGGCGAATACCTGGCCGGCATGCGTAAAGGCGAACACGACAGCGCGCTGTACGGCTGGATGTCGGACAATGGCGACCCGGACAACTTTGCCGGCACGCTGCTCAGCTGTGATAATATCCAGACCGGCTCTAATGCCGCCCGCTGGTGCGATAAGTCGTATGACGCGCTGGTGAAGAAAGCCCTGCTGGTGAGCGATCCGCAGGCGCGCGCCAAACTCTACGAACAGGCGCAAGAGATCTTTTACCAGCAGGCGCCGTGGATCACCCTGGCGACCGGCAAGACCTTCTATGCCACCCGCAGCAACGTCAGCGGCTACACTGTGAGCATGATGGGGAGCGATTTTTCCAAAGCGAAGCTGAATTAAGTGAAAGGAGAACAGAATGGCACATCTGGATGAGGTCATCGTTAAAGTCGATGACATCCTTGCCGAGGGCGTTATCGCGCATATGAATGAGCTGCTGATCGCCCTGAGCGATGACGCGCAGCTCAGTCGTGAGGAACGCTATACTCAACAGCAGCGCCTGCGCACCGCCATCGCTCACCATGGGCGACAGCATCAGGAAGAGCAGGACGCGCGCCGCGAGCAGTTGACCAAAGGCGGCGCGATCCTCTGAACAGGCGCTCAGAACTGGCGTCTGGCCACCAGCCAGGCGCCCACCACCAGCATCACCGCGCCGCATAATGGCCCGATCAGCGCCCGCAGCGGTACGCCGTGGGCGCGAATTAAATCCATGATCAACCCGCCGACCAGTTGGCTGGCCACCAGTACCGCGATGGTGGTGGCTGCGCCCACGGTCTGATAGCCGCTGATGCTGGCGAAGACGAAAAAGGATCCCAGCATGCCGGGGATCAGCGTCCACCACTTCACGTTCAGGGCCAGCTCATGAAAGCCGGCGACGCCCTGGCGCAGCAGCAACAAGGTCACGAAAATAACGATACCTACCAGCGAATTGAGCAGCATGGCGATGAGGATCGTCGACACCGACTGGGTGATGCGCACCATCAGGGTGTTCTGCACCACCAGGCCTACGCCGGCGGCCACCAGAAAGGCGAGGGTAAGCGACCCATTCATGCCTGGCCGTCCGGGTCCTGGCGCGCATCAAGCTGTAGCTGCATAAAGGTCAGATCCAGCCAGCGACCAAATTTGGTTCCCACCTGCGGCATCTGCCCGGTGGTGATAAAGCCCAGCGTTTCATGCAGGTGCAGCGAGGCGTGGTTCTGCGACTCGATCCCGGCGACCATCACATGTTTATTCAGCCGACGCGCTTCGGCGATCAAGGCGACCAGAAGTTTGCGGCCCAGGCCTTTCCCCTGGTGCTCGGGGTGAACGTACACCGAATGCTCCACGGTGTGGCGAAAGCCGTCAAACGCGCGCCAGTCGCCAAAGGAGGAATAGCCGGTAATGACGCCGTTTTCCTCGCTCACCAGCACCGGAAAGCCTGCCAGCTGGCGGGCTTCAAACCATGCGATGCGGTTGTCGGTATCCACGGTTTTGTCATTCCAGATAGCGGCGGTATGCACGACGGCGTGGTTATAAATCTCGGCGATCGCCGCGCAATCGTCTTTAATGGCAGGGCGGATGGACATAGCAAACCTCAGTTTTCGTACACTATAGTAGTACGATATTATTACAATAATGAACGCCACGCTGTCATCCGTTTTCAGCAAATTTTTTCCTGATGGGCCAGGGGTTATGCGGCCCGACGGGCGGTTGTGTAATGCCTGCGCCCACACTATAGTGTTACGTTATGAATACTATAGAAGACAACCTCAATCAGCGTATCAGCGCGCGCATCCGCATCGAGCGCGAATCCCGTGGCTGGTCGCTGAACGACCTGGCCGAACGGGCGGGCGCCTCGCGGGCGATGATCCATAAAATCGAGCGCGGCGAAAGCAGCCCGACGGCGTCGATGCTGGGCCGCCTTTCCGGCGCCTTCGGCATCAGTATGTCGACCCTGATCGCCAGGGCGGAAATGCAGGAAGGCAAGCTGCTGCGTTTTGCCAGCCAGCCGGTATGGCACGACCCGCAAAGCCACTATCTCCGCCGCCACGTTTCGCCGCGCAGCGATCTGCCCATTGACCTGGTGCAGATCGAGCTGCCGCCCGGCAGCGATGTGCCGATGCCGGCTTCGTCCTATGCGCTGGCACGCCAGCTGATCTGGCTGCAGCGGGGCGAGCTGGTGTTCCTGGAAGGGAATACCCGCCACGAGATGCAGACCGGGGACTGTCTGGAGCTCGGCCCACCGAACGACTGCCGCTTTATCAATGAATCCGCAGAGACCTGCGTCTATCTGGTGGTGCGCCTTAATCAATCGCCATCCGGCTCTTAATGATAAAGCGCATTGCGCATAAAGCAGCTAGCCTCAGTACTGTCTGCTAACAAGAGGAGTTTGCTATGTCAGAACAACCGCAACGCCATCGCCGCTGGGTACTGGCTTCCCGTCCCCATGGTGAACCGACGGCAGAGCATTTCCGCCTGGAAGAGCGCGAGGTGCCCACCCCGGGGCCGGGTCAGGTTCTGCTGCGTACCGTTTATTTATCGCTGGATCCCTATATGCGCGGGCGGATGAGCGACGCGCCGTCCTATTCACCGCCGGTGGCCATCGGCGCGGTGATGGTGGGCGGGACCGTGAGTCGCGTCGTGACCTCGCAGCATGATGATTTTCAACCCGGCGACTGGGTGCTGGGCTACAGCGGCTGGCAGGATTATGAGCTTTCCGACGGCAGCGGGCTGGTGAAGCTGGGGGACAACCCGCAGCACCCGTCCTGGTCGCTGGGGGTGCTGGGGATGCCGGGCTTCACCGCCTACATGGGATTACTGGACATTGGCCAGCCGAAGCCGGGTGACACGCTGGTGGTCGCTGCGGCCACCGGGCCGGTGGGCGCTACGGTCGGACAGATCGGCAAAATTAAGGGCTGCCGTACCGTCGGCGTCGCCGGCGGCGCGGAGAAATGTCGCTATGCGGTTGACACCTTAGGCTTTGATGTCTGCCTTGACCATCGCGCGGCGGACTTTGCCGAACAGCTGGCCCAGGCCTGCCCGCAGGGCATTGACGTCTACTACGAAAACGTCGGCGGCAAGGTTTTTGACGCGGTGCTGCCGCTGCTCAACACCGCGGCGCGGGTTCCGGTCTGCGGGCTGGTGAGCGGCTATAACGCCACCGGTCTGCCGGACGGGCCGGACCGTCTGCCGCTGCTGATGGCGACCATCCTCAAGAAACGCATTCGGATGCAGGGCTTTATTATCGGCCAGGATTATGGGCATCGGATCGCGGAATTCCAGCAGCAGATGGGGCGCTGGGTGCAGGAGGGTAAAATTAAATATCGCGAACAGCTGATCGACGGTCTGGAGCAGGCGCCGCAGGCGCTGATCGGCCTGTTGAAAGGTGAAAACTTTGGTAAGGTGGTGATCCGCGTGTCGGCGGACGACTAATACGCCGGGTATAGCCTGAACGCGCCTCTCTCCCGGCCGGGAAGAGAGGCGCTGCATGAATATCAGGCGTAAAAGGCTAACCGCTGGGCGAGCAGATCGACAAAGGCTTCGCGGTCCACATCCAGCATCAGGGTGGTATTGGGCGGATTGCCGGTCAGATGGTAGTAATCGACCACCGTCATCCCCTGGGTATATTTGCCTTCCGTTTCCACGCCGACCCAGCGCTCGATAGTGGTAAAGAGCTCCGGCTTGAGGAGCCAGGCGATGGTGCAGGGGTCGTGCAGCGGCGCGCCGTCGAAGCCCCACTTTTCGTCCTTATGGTAGGCCATAAAGAAGTCGAGCAGTTCGGCGACGATGGTTGATACCGGATTGCCAATCTGGCGGAATCGCTCAATATCTGCAGGAAGGATCTGCGCCCGGTGGGTGACATCCAGGCCTGCCATCACCACCGGGATCCCCGACTGAAAGACCATCTCCGCAGCCTGGGGATCGACGTAGATATTAAACTCCGCCGCCGGCTGCCAGTTGCCCAGCCCCATGGCGCCCCCCATGATCACGATGCGGGCGATCTTCGCGTGCAGCTCAGGATGGCTGGCGAGCAGCAACGCCACGTTCGTCTGCGGCCCGGTGGCCACCAGCGTCACCGGCTCCTGACTTTCGCGCAGCACCCTGGCCATCAGCTCGACGGCGGTGCAGTTTTGCGGCGAAAAGGCCGGCTCCGGCAGGTTCGGGCCATCCAGTCCGCTTTCCCCGTGCACATTATCGGCAATGATCAGATCGCGCATTAACGGCTTCCACGCGCCGCCGGCGACCGGAATATCCGCGCGGTTCAGCAGGGTCAGCATACGCAGCACGTTGCGCAGGGTCTTCTCCGGGGTCTGGTTGCCTGCGGAGGCGGTGACGGCTTTCACCTCCAGCTCCGGCGAGGCGAGGGCGAGGACCAGGGCGATCGCGTCATCATGTCCCGGATCGCAATCAATCATTATCGGCAGTGCCATAGCAGCTCCTTGTTGGCGTTGTTCTGTGACCAGACTAACGCTGCGGCGCGAGGCAGACGAGAAAGTGTGCAGAATAGTGTGATGGCTAGCACGGTTGCAGGGGCAATCGCGCGGTGAGTCGCGGTGGTCCTGCGTCATCATGCCTCGCCTTGCGGTGGCGCAAGCTAGCGCCCGGCGGGGCGCGATAGAATAAAAATCGCTAATCCTTACGGATATTAATGGTTTGCTTTTCGGCGAGCGGATTCTTATCCTTAAGAAAACTCAAGAGGTTATGACGATGAAAGATGTAGTAGATAAATGCAGCACCAAAGGCTGCGCCATTGATGTCGGGACAATTATTGATAACGAGGACTGCGTCTACCGGGCTGAGAAGTTATTCCCGAGCCGCGAGGAAGCGGAGTCAACCGTAGCCGCCGTTCGCGAGCGTGCCGCCGCAGCGGCGCCGGCCAGTGAACCACCGAAGGTTGACTACACGCTCGCCGCCGCCGGCGACGAGGTGAAACTCGATCTGTCCATCGCCTTCTCCTGCCAGGCGGAAAAGATCATTTTCGAATTGTCCCTGAGAAACCTGCTTTAATCAGCGTCCCGGGCGCCAGCGCCTGAGGGTAACGCCTTCGCCCGCCGGTCCGCGGGCGAAGCCGGGCGTTACTCGAAGCGCCAGGCGAGGTTCAGTCCGATACCGTAGTTGCGTCCCGGCGCGGGCTCGTAGTAGCGTCCGTTGGACTCGTTAACGATGACGGACCCGACGTATTCGCGGTCGAACAGGTTGTCGACTCGGCCGAACAGATCCATATCCATCCTGCCATAGCTCCACTTATAGCCGGTCGTCAGGCCGACCACCGTCCAGGAAGGGGCTTTGGCGGTGTTTTCGTCGTTCGCCATGATGTCGCTCATGTAGCGAATATCGCTCCCGGCGTACCAGCCCTGCTCCGGCTGATAGCCGAAGGAGGCGTAACCCATATTGCGCGCGATCCCCGGAATACGGTTGCCGTTGCAGCTGGCGTCGCCGCAGACGTTGGTGCGATAGGTCGCGTCAAGCCAGGTCCAGGCCGCCTTCAGGCGCCAGCTCTCGCCAAACTGCTGATCCAGTCCCAGCTCTATCCCCTGACGACGGGTCTTGCCGGCGTTTTTATAGCTGGTGCGTCCGCCGCTGCTGCTGTCGACAACGATCTCATTATCGGTATCGGTCTGGAACAGGGCGGCGGTGAGCAACCCATTGCCGATCCGCGTCTTGCTGCCGATCTCCACCGTGTCGTTGGTGGAGGGCTTAAGGCCGAAATTGAGACCGCTCTGGTTATCGGCGCGGTATGACAGCTCGTTAATGGTCGGCGTCTCGAAGCCGCGGCCAGCGGAGAGGTAGACGTTCCAGGCGTCGGTCAGGGCATACTTCAGCGAGCCTGCGGGCAGCCATTTGTGATAGCTGGCATCGCCGCTGTCGTCGCCATTGCCTGGGGTGATGTAGTAATCATTCGAGTCGAACCATACCGAGCTGTAGCGCACCCCGGCATCGAGCGAAAGTTTGTCGGTGAGCTGCCACTGGGTTTGCAGGTAAGGGTCGACGTTCCACATCAGGTTACGTTCGTTACGGCGTAGCGCGCCCTGTTCGCCATACTGCGGCGCGCCGTTGACCATCACAAAGTTTTCATAGCCCTTGCGGCGCTCGCTCATGTTCTCGTAGTCAAGACCGGCGGTCAGGGTGACCGGCACCAGCAGCTCGCCGCGATGGGTCAGCCGGGTATCGATCCCCTGGTAGTGGCGGGTGAGGTCGATCACCCCACCGGCATGGCTCGGCTTCAGCTGCGGCGCGCGCGGGATCGACTGGTACTGGGTGGTTTCGCGTTCCCCGGCGTACATCATGACGCTGAGATCGTCCTGGTCGCTCAGCTGGCGCTCGTAGCGCAGGCCAGCCTGGGTCTGCCGGGTATCCTTGCGGGTATTATACTGGTCGCCGCGCGGCGACTGGCGCGGGTTATCGCGCCATTCATCGGCGGTTAAGCCGCCGGCGTCATTGGCTTTGATATCAACGCTGTTCAGCAGCAGCGTCAGCTTACTGACGTCGTTGATGCGCACCCCCAGCCGGGCGTTGGCCAGATTTTTGCGCGCGCCGCTGTGATCGCGATAGCCATGGGTGGTGAAGCGGTTAGTCGACACCGTGTAATCCACATCGCCTGCGTGGCTGCCGTCGCCAACGGCGCCGGTGGCTTTCATCCCATAGTGCCAGGTGCCGAAGCTGCCATAGTAGCTGCTGGCCTCCACGGTGGGCGGCTGGGTGCCGGTCTGGCTGGTGACGTTGATCACCCCGCCGGACGAGTTACCGTAGAGGGCAGAGAAGGGGCCGCGCAGCACCTCAATGGTGTCGACGCTGCCGATATCGATATTGGAGGTCTGCCCCTGACCGTCGGGCATGGTCGCCGGGATGCCGTCCACATAGATGCGCAGGCCGCGCACGCCGTAGGTGGAGCGGGAGCCAAAGCCGCGAATCGACAGCTGCAGATCCTGAGCATAGTTTTGCCGGTTCTGCACCTGCAGGCCCGGCACGGCGCCCAGCGATTCAGAGAGGTTGACGCGCGGCGCGGCCTGGCGCATCTCATCCCCGTTGACCACGCTGACGGCGGCGGGGGTATCCAGTTCAGAAACAGTGGTAGGCGCAGCGGTCACCACCATGGTTTGTTCATCGGCGGCCTGGGCGGCGGCGATGAGCGGCAGCAGCAGGGCCGGCAGGGCCGCGTGTCGCACGGATAGGATTTTCATCGATAGTACTCGGGAGACGAACCAAATGGAACATATGTATATATGTTACCCCGTTTGTAAAATATTTGAAAATTATTAACTGCCGTTGGTTAACGGATAGTGCTCCAGGCTGACGAATTTATCGGGCAACAACAATTAGCGCTCCACTTTGAGATAATTAATGATTACTATTCGCATTCAAAATAAGGCAGAGCCATGACTTTGCCGCCGGAAGCGATGTCGGGTCAGCACATACAGGTTCATCAAAGGGAGTCGTCATGTCATTACGTCAGTTTGCCGCGCCGCGTCTGCGCCATTCACTGTTATTCACTTCTCTGCTGCTGGCAGGCAGCTTTAGCGCCCACGCCGCGGAAGAGATGCTGCGCAAGGCCGTCGGGAAAGGGGCCTACGAAATGGCCTACAGCCAGCAGGAGAACGCGCTGTGGGTCGCCACTTCGCAAAGTCGTTCGCTGGACAAAGGGGGGATTGTTTATCGTCTTGACCCCACCACCCTCGACGTGACGCAGATTATTCACAACGATCTGAAGCCGTTTGGCGCCGCTATCAACCATGCCACCGGTACGCTGTGGTTTGGTAATACCGTCGACAGCACCGTCACCGCCATTGACGCCAAAACCGGCGCTGTGAAGGGGCGACTGGTGCTGGACGAGCGTCAGCGCAGTGAAACCGTGCGCCCGCTGCAGCCGCGCGAGCTGGCGGTCAATGAGCAGACCAACACTATCTACATTACCGGTCTGGGCAAAGAGAGCGTGATTTGGGTGGTGGATGGCGCTACCCTGAAGCTGAAAACGACGATTACCGGCACCGGGGCGATGGCCACCGGCCTGGCGATCGATCCGCAGGCGAAACGCCTTTATACCACCAATGCCGACGGCGAACTGCTGACCATCGACAGCGAGAGCAACACCATTGTGTCGCGCAAAAAATTGCTGGATGACGGCAAGGCGCATTTCTACCTTAACCTGAGCCTCGATACCGCCGGTCACCGCGCCTTTATTACCGACAGCAAGCAGCCGGAAGTGCTGGTGGTCGATACCCGCGACGGCAAAGTGCTGGAGAAAATCAACGCGCCGGAATCGCTGGCGGTGCTGTTTAACCCCACCCGCAACGAAGCCTATGTGACGCACCGTAAGGCGGGGGAAGTGAGCGTTATCGACGGCAAGAGCTATAAGGTGGTGAAGACCTTTAAAACGCCCACCCATCCCAACAGCCTGGCGCTCTCTGATGACGGCAAAACGCTGTACGTCAGCGTGAAACAAGCATCCAGCCGTGAGAAAGAGGCCACGGCGCCGGACGACGTGATCCGCATCGCCCTGTAAGGTTCCGGGCGCGACGACCATCGTCACCGGTGGTTGCGCCCGGCATCTCACCCTCTGTTACAAACGCGTATTGGCCTGATAAACCTGAAGGTTATACACTTAACGCTTTCCCGCCTCGCGCGGGCAGTGGTAATCAGTGGAGATAAAATGAAAAAACCATTCATGGTGATTTGCGCCGGCGCGATGCTGGCGCTGCTGGCCGGCTGTTCGTCCAACTACGTTATGACCACCAAAAGCGGTCAGACGATCGTCACCCACGGCAAGCCGCAGCTGGATAAAGAAACGGGGATGACCAGCTATATCGATGAGTCTGGTAATAAGCGGGAAATTAACAGCAGCGACGTGTCGCAGCTGGTTGAGGATAACTAAGTCCTGACCTCCCGGTTTGCCCGCGATGGACAAACCGGGAGTCCTGCCATTTACTGCTTGAGCGTCGGCGCTGTGCTGTGAATCGCATGCACGCGCTTACGCACACCAAACCAGCCCGCCACCAGCAGCACCGCCAGCAACGGGATGGAGCCAATGGTATAGGTGCCGTTCGGATAATCGAAGGCCATCAGCACCAGCACGCTAAACAGGAACAGCAGCGTCAGCCAGGAGGTGAACGGCGCTCCAGGCATTCTGAAGCTCACCTGAGCCGCTTTCCCTTCCTTAATCGCTTTGCGCAGACGCATCTGACACACCACGATGAAGCCCCAGGATGCAATGATCCCCAGCGATGCGATGTTGAGGACGATCTCAAACACCTGCGACGGCACCAGATAGTTGAGGAACACCCCGACCACGTACACCGCCAGCGTCGCCAGGATCCCGGCGTAAGGGACGTGGTGACGGCTCATCTTCGACATGAACTTCGGCGCGGAGCCCCCCATCGACATGGAGCGCAGAATACGCCCGGTGCTGTAGAGGCCGGAGTTGAGGCTGGAGAGGGCGGCGGTTAACACCACGATGTTCATCACGCTGCCGATATACGGTACGCCCAGTTTTGAGAAGAAGGTAACGAACGGGCTCTGTCCCGCCTGGTAGGCGTTCCACGGCAGCAGCAGCACCAGCAGCACCACCGACCCGACGTAGAACAGGCCGATACGCCAGATCACGCTGTTGATGGCCTTCGGCACCATCGTCTCCGGATCCTTACACTCACCGGCCGCGGTGCCCACCAGTTCAATGGAGGCGAAGGCGAAGACCACGCCCTGCACCAGCACCAGCGCCGGCAGAAGGCCGTGCGGGAAGAAGCCGCCGTTATCGGTGATCAGGTGGAAGCCGGTGGCATTACCGTCCAGCGGCTTACCGGAGCCGAGGAAAATGGTGCCAACCACGAGAAACGCGACGATCGCCAGCACTTTGACCAGCGCGAACCAGAACTCCATCTCGGCGAACCACTTCACGCCGATCATGTTCATGGTGCCGACGATGGCCAGCGCGCCGAGGGCGAAGACCCACTGCGGCACATCGCCAAACGCGCCCCAGTAGTGCATATACAGCGCCACGGCGGTGATATCGACGATCCCGGTCATTGCCCAGTTAACGAAGTACATCCAGCCGGCCACGTAGGCGGCCTTTTCGCCGAGGAATTCCCTGGCATAGGAGACGAAGCTGCCGCTCGAGGGGCGGTGGAGAACCAGTTCGCCGAGGGCGCGAAGAATAAAGAAAGAGAAGATGCCGCAGACCAGATAGACCAGTGCGAGCGCTGGCCCTGCCATTTGTAAACGTGCCCCGGCGCCGAGGAACAAACCAGTACCGATGGCGCCGCCGATGGCGATCATCTGTACCTGACGGTTGCCCATCGCTTTGTGATAACCCGCTTCATGTGAGTTGAGCCAGTGGCGTTTTGCAGCATGGTGCTCCGCTGCAGTGTCGTGTTTCGTATTCATTGATGTATCAGTTTCCTGTCAATGCCCATGTTTGCAGCCGGCGTGGAGGACGGCTGGCACATTATGCTGGCTTTCTCATCATTCTGACGTAGGAGATAAGCTCAGACATGGCGCTGAATCCTACACGTAACCTAATAGTTACGCACCTAAAACATTTACCGATAGCATTTGACAGATTTATCAATGAGATCAGCGTCGCAGAGTTTCCCGCAACAGAATGAAAGCGCTGGTATGCTGGCGTCGACTGGGGTAAGCGCGAGGTTGTCAGGGGACGGCGGGGGGGCAGTTCGCTGCTTTTGCATCCGTTATCCACGGGCGATGGCCACCTGCTCGCCGGGTCGCAGCCCGGCGTTTAACCGGTCATCCACGACCATTTTTTAGCCATTATCATCAGTGATTTTGATGTTAATATCCGGTTATTCCAGCATAAATGGCTTCCGCGTCGGTCACGGCGCCGCGCAGGCGGAGGAAGCGTGATGCCTGCAGGGGAGCAGAATGAACAGAGCGGTTAACCCTTATTGTTTAATTCATTCTGCCGGGGCAGGTATTGTAAGATGGAAAAACATACCCGTAGCGCCAGGCGACCCCACACAATGACCCCCTTGCACTTTCATAAATATCACGGACTGGGTAATGATTACCTGGTATGCCATCGCGCCGTTGCCGACCAGCTGAGCAACGAGCATATTCGAATTCTGTGCCATCGCCACTATGGCGTCGGTTCTGATGGTCTCCTGATCGACAGCGGCGATCGAACCCACCCCACGCTGCGTATTATCAATCCGGACGGCTCCGAGGCGGAGAAAAGCGGGAATGGGCTACGGATCTATGCGCGCTATCTGTTTGATATCGGTCGTGTCGGGCATGAGCCCTTTTTAGTGCACACGGCGGGCGGAGACGTCTATTGCACCGTGGAGCGTGATTTTCATCAGATTAGCGTCGACATGGGGCGGGCGAATTTCAATCCGGCGGCGTTACCCGCCCTGGTGAATTTGCCCGAGGCGGTGAATTATCCCTTGCCGCTGGCGGATGAAACCCTGTCCGTCGTGCTGGTCTCTATGGGCAATCCCCACTGCGTTGTTCTCGTGGATAAGCTCGACCTGGAACAGGTTCATCGCTTAGGGCCGCAAATTGAACATCATCCCTTGTTCCCCAAACGCTGCAATGTGCAGTTCGTGGAAGTTGTCGATCGCCATACGCTGCAGATTGGTATCTGGGAGCGGGGCGCCGGGTTTACGATGGCCTCCGGGAGCAGCAGCTGCGCGGCGGCCAGCGCCATGCGCCGGTTAGGGAAGGTGGACGATCGGGTGGAGGTCAACATGCCAGGCGGCCAGCTGCGCATCACCTTCGGCGCGGATTTTCAGGTCTGTATGCGAGGCCCGGTGCATAAGATCGCCAGCCTGACGCTGGATAAAGACTGCTTTGTCGGCGGCGGCGCTATCTCCACTGGTGCGGCATGACAGGTGGGGCGATCAGCCGGAAATTTTTTGCCTTTCGCTTGCTGTCGTAAGCGGCTGTACATACTGCCTTTTCCCATCCGGGCAAAGGCGGCAAACAACGGAAATGGCTATCAGGGAGAAACAGAGATGAACATCAATGTGGTCGGCACCAGCGGCTCAGGCAAATCCACCCTGGCTCGTCGCCTGGCGCACAGGCTGGGGCTGCCGTGCATCGAACTGGATCGCCTGTACTGGCGGCCGAACTGGCAGGGCGCGCCGGATGAGGCGTTTTTCGCCGCCATTGCCGCCGCGACGGCCACCCCGGGCTGGGTATTGGATGGCAACTACAATCGCAGCCGCGGGGTCAAATGGCGCGAGGTGGATCTGGTGATCTGGCTGGATTATGGCCTCTGGCGCACGCTGCGCCAGGCGGTGTGGCGGGCCGCGAGCCGGGCGTGGCGCCGTCAGGAGCTGTGGCCGGGCACCGGCAACCGCGAGAGTTTCCGCCGTTCGTTCTGCAGCCGGGAATCCATCATCCTCTGGACGCTGAAAACCTGGCGGCAGAATCGCCGACGCTATCTGGCCGATATGCAGGATCCGCAATATCGTCATATTCGCTTCGTCCGGCTGCGCAGTCCGCGGCAGGCCGAGGCGCTGCTCCGCGAGCTGGAAGCGCAGCGGTCAGGCGGGCATATCTAATTTTCAGCAGTACACATGTGAATTAATTGTTTCTCAATAGTTAGCAGAGATTTTAATAATGCAGGCACGTACTTTCATATGAGCCTGCGAAATGTCTTATCGAATCAGTATCCTGGATAAAAGTCCGCTTGCCGCCGGGGAAACCGCCGCGCAGGCGCTGGCGCGTACATTAACGCTGGCGCAACACGCCGAAGCCTGGGGCTATCACCGCTTCTGGGTCGCCGAACACCACAATACCGATCAGCTGGCGAGCCCCTCGCCGGAGCTGGTTATCGCCTGGCTGGTGGGCCACACCCGGCGGATCCGCCTCGGGTCCGGCGGCGTCATGCTCCAGCACTATAGCCCCTATAAGGTCGCGGAAAACTTCAACCTGCTGGCCGCCCTCGCGCCGGGCCGCATCGATCTCGGGGTCGGCAAGGCGCCTGGCGGCCTGCCGCTCTCCACCCGCGCCCTGCAGCAGGGCCTGCATCAGGAAGAGAAAGGCGCCTTTGCCGACCAGCTGGCGCAGCTGGATAACTGGCTGTCGCTGACTGAGCCCGGAGGGGAAGAGAGCCTGCGCGCCACGCCGATCCCGCCGCGCCGGGCAGACGGTTTTCTGCTCGGCGCCAGCCTGGAGAGTGCTGAACTGGCGGCCCGCCTTGACTGGAACTTTGTCTTTGCCGCCCATCTCAATGGCGACAGCGCGCTGCGCCGCACGGTGCTCAACCGCTGGCGCGAGCTGAGCCCGCGCGAGGCGATTGTCGCCGTGCAGGTGGTGGTCGCCGACGATCCCGCTACCGCCGCCGCGCTGGCGCAGCAGGTGGAGGCGTGGGGCGTTGAGCTGGAGAACGGCCAGCGGGTGACCGTCGGCAGTGAGGCGCAGGCCGTCGCCTTTGCCCGCCAGGCTGGCAGCCGGCCGACACGCATCCACCGCCGCGAATCCTCACTGATCTCCGGTACTCCCGAAGAGGTTAAAGCCCGGCTTGACGCGCTGCAGGCGGAAGATCAGCTGGATGAACTCATCATTGATACCCCTATTAGCGACGGGCCTGCGCGCCTGCGCTCCCTGCGCCTGCTGGCGCAGGCTCACTACGGCAAGGCGGTGCTGAATGTCCTTTGAACAACAACTGATTAGCTGGCGGCGCGAGCTGCACCAGAACCCGGAGCTCTCCCTGCAGGAGGTGGCCACCACTGCGCGGATCCGCGACTGGCTGCAAAGCGGTGGGTTGACCCTGCTGCCTTACGATCTGAAAACCGGGCTGGTGGCCGAAGTCGGCAGCGGCGACAAGGTGATAGCCCTGCGGGCGGATATCGACGCGTTGCCCATCGAGGAGGCGACCGGTCTGCCTTACCGCTCGCAGAATCAAGGGGTGATGCATGCCTGCGGGCACGATATTCACACCAGCGTAATGCTGGGAGCGGCGCTGCTGCTGAAGGATCGGGAAGCGGAACTCCCGGGGCGGGTGCGGATCCTGTTCCAGCCGGCGGAAGAAAATTTTGGCGGGGCGAAAACCCTGATCCGCGCCGGGGCGCTGGAGGAGGTGTCGGCGATCTTTGGCATGCACAATGAGCCCGGCCTGCCGGTGGGCGAATTTGCCACCCGCGGCGGCGCGTTCTACGCCAACGTCGACCGCTTCGTCTTCAAAGTGACCGGAAAGGGCGCGCATGCCGCCCGCCCCCACGAAGGCAAGGATGCGATCCTGCTGGCCAGCCAGCTGGTGACGGTGCTGCAGAGCGTGGCCAGCCGGGAAGTGAACACCCTCGACTCGGTGGTGCTCAGCGTGACGCGGATCCAGGGAGGCAATACCTGGAACGTGCTGCCGGAGAGCGTCGAGCTGGAGGGGACGCTGCGCACCCACAGCAGTGAAGTGCAGCAGCGGGTCAAGGCCCGGGTCAGCGAGATTGCGGCCGGTTTCGCCAGCGCCTTTGGCGCGCAGATTGACGTCTTCTGGTATGCCGGCCCGACGGCGCTGGTCAATGACGCCCGCTGGGCCGACTTCGCCAGCGAGGTAGCGGCCCAGGCCGGGTACTGCACCCACCACGCCGATCTGCATCTCGGTGGTGAAGATTTTGCGGTCTATCTTCAGCATATTCCCGGGGCGTTCGTCAGTATCGGCAGCGCCAGCGAATATGGTCTGCACCATCCGGCATTTAATCCGGACGAACGGCTTATTGCGCCCGCAGCGCACTATTTCGCCCGTCTGGCGGAGCAGGCATTACAACACATTTAATGGATGACAGGGGAAGGGGTAGCTATGTCTGAAAATCGACAATTGCGTCTGGGGACGATATTACATGGCGCATCGGGAAATATGTCCGCCTGGCGTCATCCGGCGGCGCAAGCGGACGCCAGTATTAATTTTGATTTTGTTACAGAGACGGCGTTAAAAGCGGAAGCGGGAAAACTGGATTTTATTTTTGTCGCCGACGGTTTATATATTAATGAAAAATCGATTCCCCATTTTTTAAATCGCTTCGAACCTTTAACGGTGCTTTCCGCGCTGGCCGCGGTCACCCGGCGGCTGGGGCTGGTGGGGACCTTATCCACTTCGTACAGCGAGCCGTTTACCACCGCCCGCCAGTTCGCCAGCCTCGACCATTTAAGCCAGGGGCGGGCGGGCTGGAACGTGGTCACTTCGCCGCTGGAAGGATCAGCGAAAAACTTCTCCCGGGCCCAGCATCCGGATCATGCGCTGCGCTATCGCATTGCCGATGAATATCTGCAGGTGGTGAAAGGCTTGTGGGATTCGTGGGAAGAAGATGCCTTTGTGCGCAATAAAGCGACCGGACAGTTCTTTGACAAAAATAAGCTGCATACGCTCGATCATCACGGCGATTTCTTTAAAGTGGCCGGACCGCTGAATATTGCCCGCACGCCGCAGGGACGACCGATTATTTTCCAGGCTGGCGCGTCGGACGACGGCAAAAAATTAGCCGCACGCCACGCCGATGCCATTTTTACCCATCAGGAATCGCTGGCCGAGGCGCAGGCATTTTATCAGGACGTGAAAAGCCAGCTGGCGGCCTGGCAGCGCACCCCGGATCAGCTGCATATTTTCCAGGGCGTCAGCGTCATTGTCGGCGATGACGCCGAAGACGCGGAGCGCCAGTACCAGACCACCGCGGCGCTGGTCTCCATCGAGGATGCGCTGAACTATCTGGGGCGGTATTTCGAACACCATGATTTTTCGCAGTATCCGCTCGATGAACCGTTCCCGGATATTGGCGACCTCGGGCAAAACAGCTTCCGCAGTACCACCGACGAGATTAAACGTCACGCCCGCGAGCGCGGATTAACCCTGCGCCAGGTGGCCCTGGAGGCAGCGAGCCCGCGTCCGCGCTTTACCGGCACCGCCAGCGATGTCGCCGACGGTCTGCAACTGTGGTTCGAACAGCGCGCGGCGGACGGCTTCATTATTCAGGGCGGCACGCCGGAAACCTTTCCGCGCTTTGTGGATGAGGTGGTGCCTCTGTTACAGGCGCGCGGCCTGTTCCGTCGCGACTATCCGGGCGCCACCCTGCGGGAAAGTCTGGGACTGGCGCTACCCGCTAATCAATTCCAAAAATAAGAAAAGAGAATCACGCTATGCAGAAAACAACACTCTTGCTGGCCGTCGCGTTGGCATTTAGCGCCTCGTCGTGGGCACAGGACGTCAAGATCAATGGCACCGGGGTAAGCCTTGAGGCCAACAAAACGCCCATTCACACAGCGAAAAACCCGCAGGCCATTGCCCTGTTGCCGAAAGATCTGCATCTGGCGGTGCCGGGGAAATTTACCGTCGCGGTGGCGGCCCTGAACTCACCGCCGCTGACGGTCTTCGCCGATGACAACAAAACCCTGCTCGGCAGCGAGGCGGATATCGCCCGGCTGGTGGCGGAGAGTCTCGGGCTGGAGGTGAACGTGGTTCCCACCTCCTGGGAAGACTGGCCGCTGGGGGTTACCTCCGGCAAATATGATGCCGCGATCAGCAATATTACGGTCACCAAAGCGCGGAAAGAGAAGTTCGATTTCGCCACCTACCGCAAAGACTCGCTGGGCTTCTACGTCAAAAGCAGCAGTCCGCTGAGCAAGATTGACAAGGCGGAAGACATCGCCGGGCTGAAGATTATCGTCGGCTCCGGTACCAACCAGGAGGCGATCCTGCTGGCGTGGAACGCGGAGAACGTCAAAAAAGGGCTGAAGCCGTTTACCCCGGTCTACACCAAGGATGATGCCGCCCAGACTCTGGCGCTGCAGACCGGACGAGCCGATGCCTTTTTCGGCCCCAATGTGATTGGCGCGTGGAAGGCGGCGCTGACCGGCAAAACCAAACTGGTGGGCAGCGTTGACGGCGGCTGGCCGAAAGCGGCGCATATCGCGGTGACGCTGAAAAAAGACAGCGGGCTGGTGAATGCCGTCCAGGCGGCGCTGAACGGCGCTATCGCCAGCGGGGACTACGCCAACGTGCTTAACCGCTGGGGAGAGGGAGTGGAAAGCATTCCGCAATCGGAGATCAACCCGCCCGGACTGGGCGACTGACAGGAGGCGCGATGAGCGAAGCATTCCGCGATATTTCTCCGGACGCACCGGAGCTGCAGCCGATTATTAGCGGGCTGTTTGCCGAATACGCCGCCCGCTACGGTGACTATTTTTCCCGCGATGCGGAAGTGGAGTTGAGCGAGTGGTATTTGCCGCCGCAGGGGCTGTTTATCGTCCTTGAGCGTGAGGGCGAAATTATCGCCACCGGCGCTTATAAGCCGAAGGATCGCCACACCGCAGAGATCAAACGTATCTGGACGCACCGCCGTCTGCGCCAGCAGGGGCTAGCGGCGAAAGTGGTTCAGGAGCTGGAGCGGCGGGCGGTGCTGGCCGGGTACAGCCATATCTACCTGACCACCGGCTTTCGTCAGCCGGAGGCGGTCAAGCTCTATCTCAGCCAGGGGTATGAGGCGCAGTTCGACCTCGCGCGAGACCCCGAAGAGTACAGTCAGCCGCCCTACGATGGCCGACTGCGGTTCACTAAAGCGCTGGCGGTGAGCGCCTTCAGCCACAGCGCCTGAGGAGGCATGATGCATTCATCTGAAACGATCAAAGTGGTGCCGGCGCGCTATCCGCTGCGGGTAGTCGGGGCCCTGGTGGCCCTGCTGGTGCTGGCGGTGGTGATCCAGTCGGTGGCCTTTAACCCGCGCTGGGAGTGGGGCGTCTTCGCCCGCTGGTTCTTCGACCCGGTGATCCTCGAAGGGCTGGGGCAAACCCTGCTTCTGACCCTGCTTGGCACGGTGCTGAGCGTGATCTTCGGCGGCCTGCTGGCGCTGGCCCGCTTGTCCTCATCGTGGCTGCTCAGCAGCCTCGCCTGGGGCTATATCTGGCTGTTTCGCTCGCTGCCGCTGATTGTCGTGCTGATCATTCTCTACAACTTCTCCTATCTCTACGACACCCTGTCGCTGGGGATCCCGTTTACCGGCGTCACCTGGGCCAGCTACCAGACGATAAACGTGCTGGGGCAATTCTCCACGGCGGTGGTGGGCCTGACCCTGGTGCAGAGCGCCTATACCGCGGAGATTATTCGCGGCGGCTTCCTCGGCGTTGACCACGGGCAGTATGAAGCCGCCGCCGCGCTGGGGCTACCCGCCTGGCGACGCACGCTGCGCATTATTCTGCCGCAGGCGCTGCGCACCATCCTGCCATCCGGCTTCAATGAGATCATCAGTCTGGCGAAAGGAACGGCGATGGTGTACGTCCTGGCGATGCCGGAGCTGTTCTACACCATCCAGATGATCTACAACCGTACCCAGGAGGTGATCCCGCTGTTGATGGTCGGCGCCGCCTGGTATCTGGTGATCACCAGCGTCCTCTCCGCCATTCAGTACCTGGTGGAACGTGGCCTGGCGCGCAGTGAGCGCCGCTCGGCGGTGAACAGCGCCCGCAGCAGCCGTCTGAATCAACCCGCACGTCAACCACAGCCCCAGGAGGCCGTCCATGCCCAGCTCTCGTAATGGCCATATCTCTATCACCGGGGTCAGCAAATACTATGGCCGCCACAAGGCGCTGGACGATGTGTCGCTGGAGATACCTCCGGGCACGGTGACGGTGATCCTCGGCCCTTCCGGTTCGGGCAAGTCCACGCTGCTGCGCACCATTAATCACCTCGAGCGCGTCGATGAGGGGTTTATTCAGATTGATGGCGACTATATTGGCTATCGCCGCAAAGGCGACAAGCTGTATGAGATGAAAGAGAAGGAGATCCTCCGCCAGCGGATCAACGTCGGCTACGTGTTCCAGAACTTTAACCTGTTTCCGCACCTGACGGTGCTGGAGAACCTGATAGAGGCGCCGATCGCCCACAGGCAGGTCACGCGCAAAGAAGCCATTGCCCGTGCCTGGGAGCTGCTGGACGTCGTCGGACTGCGCAATAAAGCCGACGCCTGGTCGCGGCATCTCTCCGGCGGCCAGCAGCAGCGTATCGCCATAGCCCGGGCGCTGGCGCTGGACCCGCGGGTTATCCTGTTTGATGAGCCCACCTCGGCGCTGGATCCGGAGCTGGTGGGCGAGGTGCTGGATGTGATCAAGAAGCTGGCGCGCTCTGGCACCACGCTGGTGGTGGTCACCCACGAGGTTGGCTTTGCCCGCGAGGTGGCCGACCAGGTGGTGTTTATGGTCGACGGCAGGATCGTCGAGCAGGGCAGCAGCGACGAGGTGCTCAACCATCCGCAGCATCCGCGTACCCGGCAGTTTTTATCCAGGGTGCTGCCGTCATGAACAGAGCGATAGCGACCCTTGTTTTCAGCGCCCTGGCGCTGGACGCTCACGCGGCGCTGGATCTGCGCGCCAATGAGCAGCCATTGCCGGTCACCCGCGACCCGCAGGCGATAGCGAAAATTCCGCCGGGCTACCGCTTCGTGGAACCGGGAACGCTGACGGTGGCGATCTCGGCGCTCAATTCGCCACCGCTGGCGCTGCTGGCCAGCGACAACCGCACGCGGATCGGCAGCGACCCGGATATAGCCCGCCTGCTGGCCGGGAGACTTGGCCTGAAGCTCAGGCTGGTGCCCACCGCGTGGGAGGACTGGCCGCTGGGCATCGCCGCCGGCCGCTATGACGTGGCGCTGATTAATATTGCGGTAACCGAGAAGCGCAAAGAGAAGTTCGATTTCGCCACCTATCGGGTGGACTCTCTGGCCTTCTCGGTGAAATCCACCAGCGACATCGCCGCGGTGCATGGACCTGCGGACCTTGCCGGGCGCAAAGTGATCGTTGGGTCCGGCACCAATCAGGAGCGGATCCTGCTGGGCTGGAATGAGGACAACCGGGCCGCCGGGCGGCCGCCGGCCCAGCCGGTCTACCTGACCGATGATGCCTCCGGCAACCTCTATATCCAGTCCGGGCGGGCGGATATTTTTTTCGGTCCGCAGTCGGTGGCCGCCTATAAAGCGGCCCTTAACGGCCAGACCCGGGTGGTAGGCCTGGGGCCGAAAAAAGCGTGGGTGGCGACGACCACTAAAAAAGGCAACGGTCTGGTCTTTGCCCTGCAGGCCGCCCTCGACGGGGCGATCGCCCGCGGTGAATATCAACAGGTGCTGGCGCGCTGGGGAGAGCAGGGCGAAGCGGTGGCGCAGTCGGTGGTCAACCCGCCGGGGATCACCTACTAACCGCCAGGGCCAGGGTATGCCGGGTGGGTGAGCGGCAATTTTCTGCCTACACTTAGGCTTTACCCTGGAGGCAGACCATGATTACCGTATATGGCGTGCCGGGATGGGGCTCGACGATTAGCGAGCTGATGCTCTCCCTGGCCGATATTCCCTACGAGGTGGTTGACGTCGAGGGCTTTGACCAGCCCGGCCCGGCGCGCGAGCGCCTGCGGCAGATTAACCCGCTGTGCCAGGTGCCCACCCTCAGGCTGGCCGACGGCAGCATCATGACCGAAACCGCCGCCATCGCGCTGATGATCCTCGACCAGCGCCCCGATCTGGCCCCCGCGCCGGGGACGCCGCAGCGTCAGCAGTTTCAGCGTCTGCTGATCTGGCTGGTGGCGAATGTCTATCCCACCTTTACCTATGCCGACTACCCGGAACGCTGGGCGCCCGCCGCGGCGGAGCAGCTGGTGGAAAATTGTCGCCAGTACCGGAACAACCTCTATCTCTGGTTCGAACAGCAGCTGGTCGCCGGGCCCTGGGCGCTGGGCGCGTCGGTTACCCTCCTGGACTGCTATATCGCGGCGATGTATAGCTGGGGGCCCAGGCAGGCGTGGTTTAACGCCCATACGCCCAAATTTGCCGCCGTCGCCCTGGCGGTCTATCAGCGACCGGAGCTGGCCGCGGCGCTACGACGTAACAAGCTGATTTAACGCACGCGATGCCAACCGCAACCGCCATTCTGTGGTAGCGTTATGGCCTTCACCACAAGGAGTCTTTGCTATGCCGCATGTTGATATTAAATGCTTTCCCCGTGAACTGACTGACGAACAAAAAACCGCGCTGGCCGCCGATATTACCGAGGTGCTGATCCGCCATCTGAACAGTAAAGAGGGCGCGGTCAGCGTCGCGCTCACTCAGGTTGAGCCGGACGCGTGGCAGGCGGTGTGGGACAGTGAGATCGCCCCGCAGATGGCGCAGTTGATTAAGAAGCCGGGTTATAGCATGTAACCCGGCGCCCCGGAGGCGATGCTGCGCATCTGTCCGGGCTACGCGTTCTCAGCGGTCTGCAGTTCCGTAGCCCGGGCAAGGCGCTTTGCGCCGCCCCCGGGGAGGGGCTTCTCCGGCGACGCACTGAGAGAAACAGCATGTTCATCTATCCTAAGCGCCAGAGAGCCAACCGAGGTGGGTATGAAAGACGAATTGTTTGCCGATCTGCTGGCGAGTGCAGAAGAAATGGTCAGGATCGAGAAAGGTCAACAAATGCCGAAGGAGCAGAACGTTCATACCTTCAGCGAAATTGACGTGAAAGCGATACGTGAAGCCACAGGTTTAAAACAGCAGGACTTTGCAGCGGCCGTTGGCGTTAAGTAACAGCGTGTATTTAAATCAACCCGTCCAGGCGTTTGCCCCGGACGGGCTCCTTTATTAAAACCAAATCTCCGTCTGCACGCCAAAGTTCCAGTTTCCTCCGGCGGTAAAGCCTTTACTGCCGAAATCATCGTTGATCGCATAGCGATCCAGGTCTTTATCCCAGTTCATCCACGTGATAAAGAAGCGGATCTCCGGCCTCGCTTTGATATCCAACACATCGCCAACTTTGAACGTCGGGGCGAAGGTCAGCTTGTAAAAATCGCCGCTCACCGCCTGGTATTGATGCACGTTGTCATTATAGCGATAGGTTCGGCCGTTGGGATTCAGGTCCATATATTGCCAGGACGCCTCGTATAGCAGGGCGAAGTTGCGGGTGATGCCCTGGGAAACCCGCAGGTTAAAGGTTGCCCAATCGTAGCGGTCGCCATCGCGGTAGCGATCTTCGCTATGCTGGGCGATAACCGATGGTGCAAGCTGCCAGTTTTTCCCCAACGGCAAAATGCCGTAGGACGCAAAACGCAGGGACTTTGCGTTCTCGGTAAGATCGCCATCGCTACCGGGCTGGCGCGCCTCGGCGCCCAGCCCGCCGCCATACTGCAGGGCGCTCTCAGATACGCCCGGCGCGAGGCCATAGAATTGCTGTTTGTCGTGATACGCCAGCATCGCGTAGTAGCCGTTTTTCGCCGTATTATCGCTGCGCAGAGCGTAACTGCCGGTGGTCGAGGTATTATCTTTCAGATCATCATTGCCCTGGGCGGTCATCGCCGTGGTCATCAGCTGCCAGTTGTTCCAGAAGTTGTTGGCGGTGAACATCAGGTTCTGTATATCGTTATCCTGGTAGTTATCGCTACCCAGATCGCCGAAGTTACGCGCATAGACCGAGTAATCGCCGCGCAGCGTATCGCCCCACTTCACGTCATTGATCCCGCCGCCGGTACCGCCGAGGAACATTATATCGCTATCGGTAAAGTGGATATCGAAATTATCGCGGTCGAAACGCTTGCCCGCCCAGATGGACGCGCTCCTGAACGGCCCGGAAAAATCGGCGAAATTGCCCATCTCGACGTACAGCTGACGCACGTTCAGGTGGTGGCTGTCGTTATCCTGTACCCATGGATCCGGGTTGGTTGCCCCGTCGGCAAGCATGGTTTTAAAGTGCGCCCATGACCCGTCGCTGAAGGTCATTTTTTTGCCGAAGCTGAGCTCCACGTAGTTATCTTTCTCGTTGCCGAGACGGCCAACGTGGGCATCGCCGTTGAGCGAACTGGCCGGGGAGATTCCCGGCCCGCCGCGCGCGCCTTTACCATGACTGTCAACCAGCATCCCGGAGCGCGCGTAGGCGTTGAACTCGAAGCCATCGCTGAGGCTGCTTTTCGCCAGCTGTTTGTCGGCAGCCTGCTGCTTTTGCTCGGTCGCTGCGGTGCGCTGACTGAGGGTCTGCACCTGCTTTTCCGCTGCCGCCGCGCGTTGTTCCGCGGCGCTGGTGCGCAGCTCCGCCTGCTGCGCCCGACGTTTGGCCTCTCCGGCCTCCTGCTCCGCATGATTAAGCCGGGCCTCCAGCTGCGCCAGCCGTTGTTCGACGGTGAGCGGGGCCGCACTCGCGTCGTAAGCCGAAAAAAGGGCGCAGCAAACCGCTGCGCTAATCAAAGAGATACGCATATCAATCCTTATTTTTTTCAGAGGTATGTAGGGGGTGCTGCGCCTTACAGGGCGTGGTTTTCTCCAGCAACGGACGATGGGTTCGACGGCGCACGGCGTCCAGCGTCAAGGTCGGCGCGGATCTGCTCGTACTGGTCGTCGAGTCGGTAGAAGCGACCCATCCACAGCATTGAGGCGACAATCAGCAGCGCCGGGATATAGAGGTAGCAGGCTTTTATCGCCAGCATCGCGCCGTCGCTTTGCGTCTGATTAGCGATATAACCGCCGGATGAGAGCAGGACCCCGGTAATGGCTCCCGCGCCCGCCATCGCCACCTTGCCAAGAAAGCCGTTGATGGAGGTTAAAATGCCGGCGGTATTGATGCCGGTTTTCCATACTCCGTAATCCACCGGATCGGCTTGCATAGAGAAGTAAATTGCCGTGCGCTGTCCGGCGCCAAGCGAGAGTACGACCGCTCCGGCAACCAGACCCCAGCTGTTAACGCCTGCCGCCATCATCATGACCATGCCGACCAGGTTGATCGCGCTGGCGACCAGATAGACGTGGCGCTTTTTCATCCGGCTGGCGAGCAGCGGAACGGTGAGGGTACCCAGCAGAGGAACGAAGGTGGAGATCCCGGCGACGATCGCCGTGAGATCGTTATTACCGACGTAATAATGGAAGAAGTAGACCAGCGCCCCGGTCTGGAAGAAAAACGCGCCCCACATCAGGAAAATATTGATGGCGAAGACGAACCATGGTTGGTTGGCGCGCAGGCTGACCCAGGCGCGTTTTAAGGTCATGCGCTCCTGAGTAATGCTGATATTTTCCTTAACGTTCCGGAAGCTCACCAGCAGAAAAAAGGTGGCAATCACGCCGAAAATCACCGCCGTATAGAAGAAGCCGTGCTCCTGATTGCCTTTCCCCAGCGCGCCAACCAGCGGCAGCGTGGCGACCGCGACAATAGTCGCGCCGAGCGAGCCGAGCAGAATACGTACCGCCGACAGCGTCGTGCGCTCCCGCGAGTCGTTCGTCAGAAACGGCAGCATGGCGCAGAATGGAATATTAACGAGGGTATAGAGAAACGACAGGCACAGATAGGTGACAAAAGCGTAGATCAGCTTACCGGTGGTGCCGAAATCAGGCACGTAGAAGGCCAGAATACACAGCAGTCCGAAGGGGATCGCGCCAATCAGCAGATACGGACGGCAGCGCCCCCAGCGGGTGGCGGTATTGTCGATAACCAGCCCCATTAGCACGTCGGCAACGCCGTCCACCAGGCGCGTCACGAGGAACATCAGTCCTACGTAATAAGCGGGCAGGCCCATCACGTCGGTGTAAAAGAACATCAGATAAAGAGAGATCATCTGCCACACAAGGTTGCAGGAGAGGTCGGCGATGCCATAGCCAAGGCGCTGCCGCCAAAGGGTAAAGGTTGTTTCTGCCATAAAAGTAAACTCGCTTATCGTTGTTGTTAAAGTCCGTACTGGCGAATAAACCAGGCCGGGGTGCAGCTCCACGCATGGCAATAACTGTTTATCAGCTTGCTGCCATAAGGGGAAAAATCAGGATGCGCCGGGTCGAAGATTTCCCAGAAGGTATCGGCGCCGTAGTCGACCATTGCTCCCCAGTAGGCTTTGATCTGCGCAATAGCGTCTTCGCGCAGCCCGCACTGCAGAAGAGCGGCAATATAGTGGTGACGCAGGTATGGCGTGTTCATGGCGATCGCGGGGGGATTTTGCTCCAGATTATGCATGATCTCCCGGCGCTGCTGAGGAGTACCGACTTCCGCCAGTACCAGCCAGATTTGCGATGCCCATGAGACTTGCCGCTGCTCGCCGCTGATGTAGAAGCCTTGCTGCTCGTCCCATAAGACATCGAGGGCCGCAGCTTTAAGCTGCTGTAAACGCTGGCGATAGCGGACGGCCAGCTCAGGTTCGAAACGCTCCGCCAGCCAGACGGCGCGCTGCAGGCAGTAAATCAGCACGCCCTGCGCTGAAGCCTGTTTATTCAGCGATGCCTGCCAGTCGATAAACACCCACCAGTCGTCGCTCTCGCGCACAACCCCGGAGGCGTTGCAGCGTTTCAGCGCCAGTTCAATCTGACGACGGGCCGTGGGCCACAGCTCGCGGGCCGTAGCAATATCCTCCGCGCTTTGCAGATAGTTGTAGAGAACGTCAACAAAAAACAGAGAATAATCAAAAAGAAAGGTATCGTCAGCAATGACATCCGGCTGCACGAACACGTTGGCCGATACCATACCGTCCTCACGAGTATGCCCGGCGAAAAGGTACAGGCAGCGGCGTACTAAATCGTGACGGGCGAAGGTCACATCGTTCACCAGCGCCTGCAAACGTAAATCGCCGAGCCACAGGCGGCGGTCGCGTTTGGGGCCATCCTCAAACACCTCCTGCATGCAGTTTTGCAGAGTCAGAACCGCAACGCTGTCGATGGCCTTGAGCTGCGGGTCGGCGGTTGTCGCTGCCGGGCATGCGCCGCTGGCGGAGGTAACGGCATTCACCTGAATCTGGTTGAACTGCAGACGAAACTTTCGCGACACGGCTTTGACCTCCACCTTCAGATAGCGGAAGCAGTAGCGGCGCGGCAGATCAACGTTGGCCGGCAGGACATCAAGCCACAGATCCTGCTGCTGCAGCCAGCTGCTGCTTAGCCAGCCCTGGTAATCGCTGAACGGCTCACATACTTCGCTCAGCGTTTCGCCGAAGGTGAACTGCAGATGGGCCGGAGCGTCCGGCGGGCTCCCGACGCTCTGACAGAGAAAATGCAGGTAGCCAACAAAGTGGCTGCCAAAATCAATAATGACGCTATCGCCGCTGCTCAGCTCGCGCTGATAAAACGCGGCCAGGGAACTTACCGGCTCAGCGCGCCAGCCAAACAGCGCCGTGGCGTCGGCGTGGGCTTCCACCACGGCGATCGGCGGGTACGCCTGGCGGCGTAGCGCGGGCCGGAGCGTCTCGGCGGTGCGTAGAAAATCCGGGTGGCGGGTCATCGAGACCTGAGAATTATGCTGAATTGCCTGTGACATACTGCATCCTCTGTATTTATTTGTCCGCAGCATAAGATGCCGGCCACGGGGGCAACCACTCTGGCAATGCCAATGCATTTGCCAGATTGGCACTGATAATGAGATGGGCGAGTTGCCGATCACAATTCCAAACATCTTGCTCGTGGCGGTCGGGAAAATGCATTATCTTGCCTCTGCGCCGTAAGCCGTTTTGGACTTTACAGATGATGATGTTGACCGTTGAGTATTATTTCACCCATCCGCAGGATAAGCTGGGCATGTATGCCAGCGATCCGGAAGATAATAGCCATGAACATAGTCATGAATTTGCTGAGCTGGTGATCGTTGAGGAAGGGCACGGTTTACACGTTATTAATGGCAGGCCACTATATATTCAACAGGGCGACGTTTTTTACGTTCAGCCTGGCGACGTTCATTATTATGATGAGCTGGGGACGCTTAAGTTAATTAATGTGCTGATTAATCCGTTGGTAGGCTTTCATTATTTACAGCCTCTCGATACCTTATTACAGACTTTCTCTGCGCAGAATGCGTCCTGCTACGGTTGGCTGGCGCCGGACACCCGCCATATCTGCAAGGAACTGGTGGATAAGATATTTTCTGCCGAGCTGCGGCAGGAGCAAAATATTGCTCTGCGCGAAGCCGCGTTTTTCCAGCTGGTGACGACGATTCTGCATGCCGAAACCGAAGCCGAATATAGCACCACCAAATATAAGCTGCATAAATTGCTGACCTGGTTACAGGAGCACTGTTTTGAAGAGCATAACTGGCAGCAACTGGCGGAGAAATTCCATCTGACCACGCGGACCGCATTTCGCCATATTAAAGAGGCGACGGGATTGACGCCGGATAATTATTTAAAGCGTCTGCGATTAGTTTCGGCGCGCGTAAAATTACGCGAGACCGATATGACGATTACCGAAGTGGCCTATCTATGCGGCTTTGCCAACAGTAATCACTTTACCACTTTATATAAAAAGGTTTTTGGCCTGACGCCCAGCGAAGACCGGCGGCGTTTGCAGCGCTAGTTCTCTCCCCGGAGGAGATGCTGCGCATCTGTCCGGGCTACGCGTCCTCAGCGGTCTGCGATCCGGTAGCCCGGGCAAGGCGCTGCGCGCCGCCCCCGGGAGAGACGCGCAGGGTGGTGAAGGATTGCCCCGGAGGCGAGGAGAGCTACTCTTCCGGAGTATTGGCCCGCACGTGGCGGCCGCTGGCGACAAAATTGCCGGTTCCCAGATGATGCAGGGTATTGATCTTATCGTCATCGAACTGCCAGCGTCCGGTGACAAACGCGCGCTCATCGGCGGCGGCGGAAACCACTTCGCCAAACAGCGTATCGTACTGCTCCTGGGCCGCCGTCGCCGGCAGCAGACGGCACTCCATCCATGCCAGACACTTCTCCTCGATCAGCGGCAGTCCCAGTTCCGGGCCGCTCACCACCGGAATTCCGTAAGCATTGAATTTGTCTTCATCGCGGCCGCTGACGCTGCCGACCGCGTAGGTCCAGCTGGCGGCGGCCACGCCGGGAACCACGATGCCGAAGGTGCCGTTGCGCTCGATGATTTCCCGCGTCCAGGTGCTTTTATCCACCACGATAGCCACCCGCGGCGGGGCGAATTCCACCGGCATCGACCAGGCGGCGGCCATGACGTTGCGCCGGTCGGACGCAGCGTCGTAGCTGGTGATCAAAATGGTCGGGCCGTGGTTGAGCAGGCGGCTGGCATACTGGAGTTCCACGTGGCGAAAGCGGCTCATAGGCGTTCCTTGAGTAATGGGTCGGTTGGCAGGTAACACGTTAAGCCGCAATGAAAATGTAATCAATACGTCATCTCGTCTGACTATAGTCGCCAGCACAAAGTCCCAAAGAGGATCACAATATGTTGGCTCCCCTGATGTTATCCCAGGTGAGCGCGCCCCGTCGGATGTCGACCGCCGGGCACGGGTTGCTTTCCCGCAAGGGAGGGAGACAATGCGCGCGCTGACCCCTATCACTCTGCAGGCGGTCTCATTCGCCTTCGCAGAGACCCCCATTCTCGATGGCTTCTCGCTGCATATCGAACCCGGCAGCATTGTGGCGCTGCTGGGCCCGTCCGGCTGCGGCAAAAGCACCTTGCTGCGCCTGCTGGCCGGGCTGAGCGTGCCGGCCAGCGGTGAAATCCGCTTTGGCGATCGGCTGGTCGCCCGCGCAGGATGGGGATTGCCCCCGGAACAGCGCGATATCGGCATGGTTTTCCAGGATTACGCCCTCTGGCCGCATATGAGCGTGGCGCAGAACGTCGCCTTTCCGCTGCGCATGCGCGGCGTTGCCCGTGCCGAACGCGAGCGCCGGGTGAGCGAGGCGCTGGCGCGGGTGGGCCTCGACGGCTTTGCGGAACGTAAACCTTCAGGCCTTTCCGGCGGCCAGCAGCAGCGGGTGGCGCTGGCGCGGGCGATCGTCGCCGCGCCTCGGGTGCTGCTGTTTGATGAGCCGCTCTCCAACCTGGACAGCGAACTGCGCGAATCGCTGTGTGGCGAAATGAGCCGCCTGCTGCGACAGCTCGGCACCACCGCCGTGTATGTCACCCACGACCGCCGTGAAGCCGACCTGTTAGCCGACCGGATCGTCCATTTATCCGCGGGCCGCGTGGCCGCTGTCCGCGCCGTTACGCCAACCTCAGGGGAAGTTGCATGAACACCGTTATGACCGTTAAGAAAGGAGTGGTACTCGCGATGGCTCTCTCCGCCATGATGCTCTCCAGCGCCCATGCGCTGACCGTTTACACTGCCGGCCCCGGCTCGCTGGCGAAAAACCTGGCCAGTGGTTTTGAACAACAGACCGGGGTGAAGGTGACCGTTTTTCAGGCCACCACCGGCAAAGTGATGGCCCGTCTGGAGGCCGAGCAGGCCAACCCGCAGGCGGATGTGCTGATCTCCGCTTCATGGGATACCGCGGAGGATCTGCACAACCGGGGCTGGTTGCTGCCTTTTCACAGCGCCAATGCCGACAAGGTACCGGCTAATCTGAAATCGGCGGACTATATCGCCCAGGGAGTCTCGGCGCTTGGCATCGTCTGGAACAGCAAAAGCGGCACTCCGGAGCCGAAAGAGTGGCGCGACCTCACCCAGCCGGCGTTTAAAGACAAGGTGACCACGCCCGACCCGTCGCTCTCCGGCGCGTCGCTGGATCTGTTGATTGGCCTGCAAAACAGCATGGGCGACCAGGCCTGGCAGCTGTTTGACGATCTGAAAAAGAACGGCATGGTGGTCAGCGGCCCCAACGCCCAGGCGGTGACGCCGGTGATGCAGGGGGCGAAAGCGGCGGTGTTCGGCGCGGTGGATTATGTCTCCTACGGCAATATTCAGCAGGGCGAGTCGCTGAAGGTGATTTTCCCGGCCAGCGGGACGGTGATCGCCCCGCGCCCGATGATGATCCTCAAAACCAGCCAGCATGCCGATGAGGCCAAAGCCTTTATCGATTACGTGCTGTCGCCGGAAGGTCAGGCGCGGGTCGCCGACGCCTGGCTGATGCCCGCTCGCCGCGATGTGGCCGCCAAACGCCCGCTGCTGGACGCGCTGAAGGTCTTGCCCACCAGCGGCGAGGGGAGTAGCGAGCGTAGCGCCGTCCTCAGCCGCTTCAGTCAGCTGTATGCCCACTAATTGACACGGTTCTCCGGCGCTGGCCGCCGGAGAACGCTTCGTTTCAGGAACCGCTGTGAAACAAAAATTCCTTTCCGGCGTGACGCTTGCCGCCCTGACGCTGCTGGTCGCGTTACCGCTGTTGTTTATTCTGCTGCAGGCGATTTTTCCCCATTTTAGCGCCGGTTCGCTCCATGACGCCTTTGGCGGCGTCGCGCCGCTGCTGGCCGACCCCCAGCTGCCGTCGATGCTCGGCGGTACGCTGTGGATTGCCGGCGGCGTGGCGCTGGCCAGCGTGATGATCGGCCTGCCGCTCGGTATTCTGCGCGGTATGTTTTCGTTGCCGCTGCCCCGGCTGTGGGACCTGCTGTTTTTGATCCCCTTTCTGACGCCGCCCTATATCTCGGCGCTCTCGTGGATGCTGGCTCTGCAAAGCCACGGCTATCTGCAGCAGCTGACCGGCTGGCAGCTAAACGATCTGCTGTTCAGCCGCAGCGGGATCGTGCTGGTGATGACCTTTAACATTTTTCCGGTGGTTTACTTTGCCGTCTCCCGCAGCCTGCTGGCGAGCGGGCAACGGCTGGCGATGGTTGCCCGTGTCCATGGCGCCAGCGCCTGGCGCGCCTTCTGGCACGTGACGCTGCCGATGCTCTCCCCGGCGCTGGCGGCGGGGATGCTGCTGGCGTTTACTCTCGCCATTGAGGAGTTTGGCGTCCCGGCGGCGCTGGGCAGTCGGGCGGGAGTAGTGATGCTGACGGTGGGCATTGAGAAAAAGCTGGCCGACTGGCCGGTGGATCTCACCGGCGCTGCGCTGCTGTCGCTGCTGCTGATGGCGGTGGCGTTGTTCGCCTGGTGGCTGCAAACGCGGCTGGTGGGGGAGAAGGAGGTCACCAGCGTCACCGGTAAACCGGGAGAAAACCGCGGAGCGTCGCTGGGCTGGATGACGCTGCCCGCGCTGCTGGTGATGGCGGCCGTCGGCGGCCTGGCGGTCGGGGTCCCCGCCGTCTCGATGATGCTCACCAGCCTGATGGGCACCCTCTCGGGCGGGGTGAGTCTGGAGAATGTCACGCTGCGTCACTTCGCGGCGCTGTTCGACCAGCAGGGCGACGCCCTGTCGGCCCTCGGCGTCAGCCTGTCGCTGGCGTTAGGTTCGGCGCTGATCGTCGGCGCGCTGGGGCTGCTGGCCGCCTGGCTGGTAATGGTGCAGAAGATCAAAGGGCGCGGGGTGGTGGATGCGCTGTCGCTGATGCCGGCGGCGCTGCCCGGCGTGGTGGTGGGGGTGGGATTGATCCTGCTGTGGAATCAGCCCTTCTGGCCGCGTTCGCCCTACAACACGCTGTGGATGCTGCTGCTCTCCTATTGCTGCCTGCTGCTGCCCTGGCCGGTGCGCTATGTCGGCAGCGCGCTGCGCCAGCTGGGCCCGAACCTTGAGCCCGCCGCCCGGGTGCACGGCGCGTCGCCGCTGCGGGCGCTGCGGTTGATTGTCCTGCCGCTGGTCTTTCCGGCGCTGCTGGCGGCGATGCTGATGGTGTTCGCGGTGGCGTCCCGGGAGCTGGTGACCTCGCTGCTGCTGTCGCCCGCCGGCACGCAGACCGTGGCGGTGTTTATCTGGCGCCAGTTTGAACAGGGATCCGTTGGTCAGGGCATGGCGATGGCCAGCCTGACGCTGTTGACCGGTCTGGTTCTGATGCTGACGGCGCTGGCGCTGATGCAGCGCAGCACGCGCGGTTAACGGCAAGCGCACAAAAAAGAGGGTCGGCGCGGAAAAATAGGCTATAAATGTCGGACACCTACAGCTGGAGACCCTGATGAGTCCCTTTTTACGCGCCTATTTTTCCCGTCTGGGCTGGACGGGCGAGCCTGATGTTTCCATTGATACCTTGCGCCAACTGCATCTGCAGCATAACAGCGCCATCCCCTTTGAAAACCTCGACGTCCTGCTGCCGCGCGAGATCCATCTTGACGACCTGGCGCTGGAAGAGAAGCTGATCGCCGGCCGCCGCGGGGGGTATTGTTTTGAACAAAATGGCCTGCTGGAGCGCGCGCTGCGCGAAATAGGCTTTAATGTTCGCAGCCTGCTTGGCCGGGTGGTGCTGGCCAATCCGCCGCAGATGCCGCCGCGCACTCACCGTTTATTGCTGGTGGAAGTGGCGGGCGAGCGCTGGGTAGCCGACGTTGGCTTCGGCGGCCAGACGCTGACCGCGCCGATCAAGCTGCTGGCCGATATCCCGCAGCAGACGCCGCACGGCAGCTATCGTCTGGTGCATGAAGGTGATGAGTGGACGCTGCAGTTCAACCATCACGAGCACTGGCAGTCGATGTACCATTTCGATTTAGGCCGCCAGTATGCGTCTGATTATGTGATGGGTAACTTCTGGTCGGCGCACTGGCCGCAGTCCCACTTCCGTCACCACCTGCTGATGTGCCGTCATCTGCCTGACGGCGGCAAAATGACCCTCACCAATTTCCACTTTACCCACTGGGAGAATAACCACGTGGTGGAGAAGGTCGATTTTGCCGATGTCTCCGCGCTGTACGAAGGGCTGCAAACCCGCTTCGGGTTGGGCGTGGACGATCCTAAACATGGCTTTAGTGAAGCGGCGCTGGCGGCGGTAATGGCGGCGTTCGATACCCATCCGGAAGCCGGGAAGTAAATCTCCTCATGCCCGGCGGCGCTGCGCTTGCGCGGGCCTACGGGGGATGAGCCTGTGAGAGGGCCCCGCAGGCCGGGCAAGGCGACAGCCGCCACCCGGCGAAATTACAGGTACTGAGCCTGATATCTTGCCCGGCGGCGCTGCGCTTGCGCGGGCCTACGGGGTATGAGCCTGTGAGAGGGCCCTGCAGGTCGGGCAAGGCGACAGCCGCCACCCGGCGAAATTACAGGTACCGTGCCTGATATCTTGCCCGGCGGCGCTGCGCTTGCGCGGGCCTACGGGGGATGAGCCTGTGAGAGGGCCCTGCAGGCCGGGCAAGGCGACAGCCGCCGCCCGGCGAAATTACAGGTACCGCGCCTGATATCTTGTCCGGCGGCGCTGCGCCTGCGCGGGCCTACGGGGGATGAGCCTGTGAGAGGGCCCTGTAGGCCGGGTAAGGTGACAGCCGCCACCCGGCGAAATTACAGGTAACGTACCTGATATCTTGCCCGGCGGCGCTGCGCTTGCGCGGGCCTACGGGGTCTGAGCCTGTGAGAGGGCCCTGTAGGCCGGGTAAGGCGACAGCCGCCGCCCGGCGAAATTACAGGTACCGCGCCTGATATCTTGCCCGGCGGCGCTGCGCTTGCGCGGGCCTACGGGGTATGAGCCTGTGAGAGCGCCCTGTAGGCCGGGTAAGGCGACAGCCGCCACCCGGCGAAATTACAGGTACCGTGCCTGATATCTTGCCCGGCGGCGCTGCGCTTGCGCGGGCCTACGGGGTATGAGCTCTGTGAGAGGGCCCTGTAGGCCGGGTAAGGCGACAGCCGCCGCCCGGCATAACGGCTGGAGCCGGGTCGATAACTACCCGGACTCGCGCGAAGGCCGCGTCCGGGCTACCGGTTAGGATGAAGGATAACAGCCGCCAGCGCTCAGCGTCGGGAGCGCACCACCTGGTAGCGGCGGGTGAAATACTCCACCGGCGCGCTCCAGACGTGAACCAGACGGGTGAACGGGAAGATCAGGAAGATGGTCATCCCCAGCACCAGGTGGACGCGGTAAATCCAGGCCACGCCGTCCAGATGCGCCGAGGCGCCGCCGTGGAAGGTGACCACCGCCTGCGCCCAGTCCACCAGCTTGAGCATTTCGCTGCCGTCCGGATGCTGGGCGGAGAAGGGGATCGTCGTCAGCCCCAGCGCGCACTGAATCAGCAAAATGCACAGGATCAAAATATCTGCCGTGGTGGAGGTGGCGCGAATGCGCGGGTTGGTCAGGCGGCGCGCCAGCAAGCCGATTCCGCCCACCAGGGTGAGCACCCCGCACACGCCGCCGAGGATCATTGCCATCAGCTGCTTCTGCGACATTGGCAGGAACCACGAGTAGACCCAGTGCGGGGTCAGCATGCCAAAGAGATGGCCGAAAAAAATGCCGAGAATGCCGATATGAAACAAGTTCGACCATAGCACCATCCCGCGTTTATCCAGCATCTGGCTGGATGACGCGCGCCAGGTATACTGCCCATAGTCGTAGCGTAGCCAGCTGCCGAGCAGAAACACGGCGCCGCAAAGGTAAGGGTAGATATCGTAAAAGAAGACGTTCAGATACTGGATCATTTCGGGCCTCCGGCGCGGATGTCGACGTACAGCGGCGCCACATCCTGGCTAAAGCGTCGTTGATAAGCTTGCATAGGCGAGCTGTCGCAAGCGGTCGCATTATCTTCAATAAACTTCACCTGCTCTTCTTCCCACACTTCGTCCAGCGCCTGACAGGTATCGTCGCGCTTTTCTCCCGCCACCTGTTTGGTGACACTGTCACTGTTGAGCGGGCTTTTTGCCAGTTCCAGCAGAGCGTCAAACAGTTGATAATACGAGCATTCTCGTTGCTTCAGGCGGCCGCCGATCAGCGCCAGAATCGGCGCGATATTCTGCAGCCCTTCGCGGGCGTCGGCGAGGGGTAAAATACTGAGATACTCCAGATACAGCGGCAGATAGTCGGGCAGTTCACGGCAATCGATCAGCAGACCTGCCTGCTGATACTGATTCATCAGGTCCACCATCGCCTGGCCACGGTCGCGGGACTCAGCATGCACATGTTCAAACAGCAGCAGCGAGGTGGCGCGCCCTCGCTCGAACACCTCGCACCAGTCGGCCTGGCGATCCAACAGCGGCGCCGCCAGCAGCTCCCCGACAAAGGGCGTCAGTGAAGGGATATCGGCGCTGACCAGCGCCAGGGCTTCGTCGCGGTTCTCCCACAGCACCTCGTCGGGATACTCCAGCAGCAGACCGAGCACTTTCAGGATCCGCATCACTCTCCCTCCCCATGCTTACGCACGCCGCTGACGTCGATGGCGTCAATCCGCCGGCTGTTAAACAGGTTGAATTTCGTATCTGACCCGTGACAGCCGTCGCCGAAGGTAAAGCCGCAGCCGTTGCGTTCCGGGAAGGCGTCCTCCGCCAGTTCGCGATGGCTGGTGGGGATCACGAAGCGGTCTTCGTAGTTGGCGATCGCCAGATAGCGATACATCTCTTCGACCTGCTCAACGCTGAGTCCCACCTCTTCAATTGCCCGGGTATCGGTCACGCCCTCGACGGTTTGCGAGCGCTTGTAGTGGCGCATTGCCATCATCCGTTTCAGCGCGCGCAATACCGGTCCGGTATCCCCGGCGCTCAACAGGTTCGCCAGGTACTGGACCGGAATGCGCAGGCTCTCAACCGCCGGCAGGATGGCGCCGTTGTTGGGCAGGCCGCCGGCGTCGGCAACCGACTGGATCGGCGACAGGGGCGGCACATACCAGACCATCGGCAGGGTGCGATACTCCGGATGCAGCGGCAGGGCCAGCTTCCAGTCCATCGCCAGCTTATAGACCGGCGATTTCTGCGCCGCCTCAATGACATTGTGGGGGATGCCTTGTTTTAACGCTTCCTCGATGACCGCCGGATCGTTTGGATTAAGGAATACCTCGCACTGGCGCTCATAGAGGTCGGTTTCATGCTCGGCGCTGGCAGCCTCTTCGATACGGTCGGCGTCATACAGCAAGACGCCGAGATAGCGGATGCGCCCGACGCAGGTTTCGGAGCACACCGTTGGCTGCCCGGACTCAATGCGCGGATAGCAGAAGATGCATTTTTCCGACTTGCCGCTCTTCCAGTTAAAGTAGATTTTTTTATATGGACAGCCGCTGATGCACATCCGCCAGCCGCGGCATTTGTCCTGGTCTATCAGCACGATGCCATCTTCCTCACGCTTGTAGATGGCGCCGCTCGGGCAGGTGGCTACGCAGCTCGGGTTGAGGCAGTGCTCGCACAGGCGCGGGAGGTACATCATAAAGGTGTTTTCGAACTGGCCGTACATCTCTTTCTGCATGGCTTCGAAGTTACGGTCGCGGGCGCGTTTCTCGAACTCACCGCCGAGCAGTTCCTCCCAGTTCGGGCCCCAGTCAATTTTATCCATCCGCTCGCCGCTGATCAGCGAGCGTGGGCGGGCGGTAGGCAGATATTTTCCCTCCGGCGCGTTGTGCAGATGCTGGTAATCGTAGGTGAAAGGTTCGTAGTAATCGTCAATCGCCGGCAGCACCGGGTTGGCGAATATCTTCGACAGCACGCTAACCCGATTGCCGAGGCGGGGCGTCAGTTTACCGCTGATGCCGCGGATCCAGCCGCCTTGCCACTGCTCCTGATCTTCCCAGTTTTTTGGGTAGCCAATGCCCGGTTTGGTTTCCACATTATTGAACCACGCGTACTCCATGCCCTCCCGGCTGCTCCAGACGTTTTTACAGGTGACCGAGCAGGTGTGACAGCCGATGCATTTGTCCAGATTCAGCACCATTCCAACCTGAGAACGGATTTTCATTTTTTCGCCTCCTGTACCTGATCGCGACCTTCGTCATCCAGCCAGGCAATATTTTTCATTTTGCGGATCATGATGAACTCGTCGCGGTTGGAGCCGACGGTGCCGTAGTAGTTAAAGCCATAGGCCAGCTGGGCGTAGCCGCCGATCATGTGCGTCGGCTTCGGACAGACGCGGGTGACGGAGTTATGAATGCCGCCGCGGCGGCCGGTCACTTCCGAACCCGGGATATTCATAATCCGCTCCTGAGCGTGATACATCATGGTCATCCCCGGCGGCACGCGCTGGCTCACCACCGCCCGGGCGGTGAGGGCGCCGTTGGCGTTGAACGCTTCAATCCAGTCGTTATCTTCAATGCCCAGCTCTCTGGCGTCAGTTTCACTGAGCCAGACGATCGGCCCGCCGCGCGACAGCGTCAGCATCAGCAGGTTTTCGCTGTATGTGGAGTGGATCCCCCATTTCTGGTGCGGGGTCAGGAAGTTCAGCGCTTTCTCCGGAAAACCGTTCGGCGGCACGGCCTTCATCTGGCTGACGCTGCGGGTATCAATGGGCGGGCGATAAGCCACCAGGCTTTCGCCGAAAGCCCGCATCCACGGATGATCCTGATACAGCTGTTGCCGCCCGGAGAGGGTGCGCCACGGGATCAGTTCGTGCACATTGGTATAACCGGCGTTGTAGGAGACGTGCTCGCTTTCCAGTCCGGACCACGTTGGGCTGGAGATGATCTTGCGCGGCTGCGCCTGAATATCGCGGAAGCGGATCTTCTCATCCTCTTTATTCAGCGCCAGATGAGTGTGGTCGCGACCGGTAAATTCTCCCAGCGCCTGCCAGGCTTTCACCGCCACCTGGCCGTTGGTTTCCGGCGCGAGGCTGAGAATAACTTCGGAGGCGTCAATGGCGCTGTCGATCCGCGGCCGGCCTTTGGCCGGACCGTCCTGCTTGAGGTAGTTAAGCTTGCCGAGGAAATCGACTTCGCTTTGCGTATTCCACGAGATGCCTTTTCCGCCGTTGCCAAGCTTATCGAGCAGCGGCCCGAGAGAGGTGAAGCGTTCCCAGGTGGCGGGATAGTCGCGCTCCACCAGGGCAATCGACGGAGCGGTTTTCCCGGGGATCAGATCGCATTCGCCCTTGCGCCAGTCAAGCACCTCGAACGGCTGCGCCAGCTCAGCCGGAGAGTCATGCTGCAGCGGGACCAGCACCACGTCGGTCTCTTTCCCGAGATGGCCGACGCAGACCTGCGAGAAGGATTTGGCGATATCTTTGTAAATCTCCCAGTCGCTCTTTGCCTCCCACGCCGGGTCGACGGCGGCGGAAAGCGGGTGGATAAACGGATGCATATCCGAGGTGTTCATATCGTCTTTTTCGTACCAGGTGGCGGTCGGTAGAACAATATCGGAAAAGAGACAGGTACTGGACATGCGGAAATCCAGCGTCACCAGCAGGTCGAGTTTGCCCTCGATAGCCGCCGTCTGCCACTCGACTTCCTCAGGTTTCACCTCATCGCTGGCGCCCAGTTCATCCCCCTGAATACCGCTGTCGGTCCCGAGCAGGTACTTCAACATGTACTCATGCCCCTTACCGGACGATCCCAGCAGGTTAGAGCGCCAGATAAACAGGTTCCGCGGATGGTTTTTACCGCTGTCCGGCTGCTCGGCGGCAAAGCGGATCTCGCCGGATTTTAGCGACCGCACCGTGAACTCCGAGGGCGATAGCCCGGCGGCCTCGGCCTGCTGCTTGATGGTCAGCGGGTTGACGTTGAGCTGTGGCGCAGAAGGCAACCAGCCCATCCGTTCCGCGCGGACGTTGAAGTCGATAAGGCTGCCGCTAAATTTGCTGGCGTCGGCCAGCGGCGACAACAGCTCCTGCGCGGTCAGTTTTTCATAGCGCCACTGGCTGGCGTGATTGTAGAAATAGGAGGTGCTGTTCATTTGCCGCGGCGGGCGGTTCCAGTCCAGCGCGAACGCCAGCGGCAGCCAGCCGGTCTGTGGGCGCAGCTTCTCCTGGCCGACATAGTGCGACCAGCCGCCGCCGCTCTGGCCGACGCAGCCGCAGAACACCAGCAGGTTAATCATCCCCCGGTAGTTCATATCCATGTGGTACCAGTGGTTTACCCCGGCGCCGAGGATAATCATCGAACGGCCATGGGTTTTATGCGCCGTATCGGCGAACTCGCGGGCGATTTGTTCGATATGCTGGCGCGGCACGCCGGTGATCTGCTCCGCCCACGCCGGGGTATAGGCTTTAACCTCGGCGAAATCTTTCGCCGCATTGACATCATCAAGCCCTCGGTCCAGGCCGTAGTTAGCCAGAATCAGGTCATATACGCTGACCACCAGGCCGCTTTCGCCACTGGCCAGCGTCAGCTGTTTCACCGGGAGCGGATGAAGGGTTACCGGTGCCTGCGGCACGCTGCGGAAATGCGGGTTTTCATTGCCGCCGAAGTAGGGGAAGGCGACTGACGCCACGCTGTCGCGAATATCCAGCAGAGACAGCGTGAGCTCCACCGTTTTGCCGTCAGCCAGCGGTTCGAGGTTCCATTTCCCTTTTTCGCCCCAGCGAAAGCCGATGGAACCGTTTGGCGCCACCAGTTTGCCGTCGGCGGTGCAGGCGACGGTTTTCCATTCCGGGTTATTCGTTTCGCCCAGTCCATCCAGCAGGTCGGAGGCGCGCAGCATGCGGCCTGGCACATAGCTGCCATCGTCGCGCGGCTCAAGCATCACCAGCATCGGCATGTCGGTATAGGTGCGGCAGTAGTTAAGAAAGTAATCGCTCGGGTTATCAAGGTGGAAGGCTTTGAGGATGACGTGGCCCATGGCCATCGCCAGCGCGCTGTCGGTACCTTGCTTCGGCGCCAGCCAGTGGTCGCACAGTTTGGCCACTTCCGAATAGTCCGGGGTGATGGCGATGGTTTTGGTGCCTTTGTAGCGTACTTCGGTGAAGAAGTGGGCATCCGGGGTCCGGGTCTGCGGCACGTTGGAGCCCCAGGCGATAATGTAGCTGGCGTTGTACCAGTCGGCGGATTCCGGCACGTCGGTCTGCTCGCCCCAGGTCATTGGCGAGGCCGGGGGCAGATCGCAGTACCAGTCGTAGAAGCTGAGGCAGGTGCCGCCGATAAGGGATAAATAGCGGGTACCCGCCGCGTAGGAGACCATCGACATCGCCGGGATCGGCGAGAACCCGGCGACACGGTCCGGGCCGTAGTGTTTGATGGTCCAGACGTTGGCGGCGGCGATGAGCTGATTCAGCTCTTTCCAGCTGGAGCGGACAAAGCCGCCTTTGCCGCGCGCCGCTTTATAGCTGGTGGTTTTGGCCGGATCCTGCATGATGCTATCCCAGGCCTGCACCGGGTCGGGAAACTCAGCCAGTGCTTCGCGCCACAACGCAATCAGCCGTTTACGCGCCAGCGGGTACTTCAGACGGTTGGCGCTATAGAGATACCAGGAGTAGCTGGCGCCTCGCGGGCAGCCGCGTGGTTCATGGTTCGGCAGATCCGGGCGGGTACGCGGATAATCGGTCTGCTGGGTTTCCCAGGTCACCAGACCGTTTTTGACATAAATTTTCCAGCTGCAGGAGCCGGTGCAATTCACGCCGTGGGTGGAGCGGACAATTTTGTCGAACTGCCAGCGTTGACGGTAGCTGTCTTCCCAGTCACGGTTGTTGTTGTAGACCTGACCGTGGCCGTTGGCAAAGGTTTCGCCTTTCTGCTTAAAGTAGCGAAAGCGATCCAGTAGTTTACTCATGACATTTCTCCTGCTCCGATAAAGTCCGGCATCGTGCCACCCGGCCGGATGAGCGAACGAACGCGTACGCCGGATAAGGCGGAAGCCGCCATCCGGCAGATAAATCGTTATAGTTAAGCGGGTTTACGACGGCCGTAGACCAGCCAGGTCACCAATACGCAAACCACGTAAAAAACGAAGAAGACCTTCATCGCCCCGACCGGCGAACCGGTCATCGCCAGCGAGGTGCCGAAGGCTTTCGGGATAAAGAAGCCGCCGATGGCGCCAATTGCCGAGATAAAGCCCAGCGCGGCAGCGGTATCGGTCACGGCTTCATGCTGCGCTTCTTCTTCGCTGCCGCCGCGCTGCCTCACGCTCTCGATGGTGAGCTGACGGAAGATGACGGCGATCATCTGGAAGGTGGAGCCGCTGCCGAGCCCGGCGGTTAAGAACAGACCCATAAACACCACGTAGAAGGCGAGGAAGCTACCGGATCCGCTGCCCGGCAGGGTGAGGAACAGCAGACCGGTAAAGAGCGCCATCAGCACGAAATTGACCAGCGTCACCCGCACACCGCCCAGACGGTCGGAGATGATCCCGCCGAACGAGCGCGCCAGCGCGCCAATAAACGGTCCAAAGAAAGCCAGCTTGAGAATGTCGACCGCAGGAAACTGGGTTTTCGCCAGCATGGCGAAGCCGGCGGAGAAGCCGATAAATGAGCCGAAAGTCGCCAGATAGAGCAGGCTCAACAGCCACATATGCGGGCGCTTGAGTACGGGAAGCTGATCGCGAATCGAGGCCTTCGAACTGGCGATATCATTCATACCGAACCAGGCGGCAGCGGTGGCAAGCAGCAGGAGGGGTACCCAGACGAGCGCCGCATTACTCAGGGCCATGGTCGAGCCATCGGGCTGGGTGACGCCATGGACGCCGAGGAAGGTGAAGATCGGCAGGAAGATCACCGCCGGGGCGACCATCTGCATCACGCTGACCCCGAGATTGCCCAGGCCGCCGTTGACCCCCAGCGCGCTGCCCTGTTTGGCTTTGGGAAAAAAGAAACTGATATTTCCCATACTGGAAGCAAAATTAGCCCCGGCAAAACCGCACAGCAGCGCAATAACAATAAATACCCAGAATGGAGTAGCGCTATTCTGGATCGCCACGCCTAACCAAATACAAGGCACAATTAGGATCACTGTACTTAATACGGTCCAGTAGCGCCCGCCGAAGAGGGGTACCATAAAGGAGTAGGGGACCCGTAATATCGCGCCGGAAAGTGAAGGAAGTGCGGTTAATAAAAAAAGCTGGTCGGTAGTGAAATGAAAACCGACCTTATTAAGGTTGACCGCCACGGCGCTGAATAACATCCATACGCAGAAGGCAAGTAGTAAGCAGGTGACTGATATCCAGAGGTTTCTTCTCGCAATGGCCTGACCCTTGTTTTCCCAGAAGGCCTTATTTTCTGGCCGCCAGTTTTTCAAAAGGTAATGATTATCTTTCTCATTTTGTACCGACATATTGCCCTCTAATTGCCCGGAATGGAGTAAATAAATAAGGTCAACAGCTGAATACAAGGTGACGGTGAATAACCCTTAATTGGCGTTATCTAAAAAGCGTAGATAAAAAAAACGTGCTGTCGGAGAGCACGTGGAGAGCGTAGCGGGATTAATTGTTACTAAATGTAAAATTTAACTAAAATAACTCCAGCGTAATCATCTTATTGACGTAACGGCTAAACGCCGTCTCGTCCAGGGTTTGGGTGCCGAGGGCGTAAATCCCGTCGAGGCCGCACACCAGGGCGATAAAACGCCATGCGATATCCACCGGCGGCTCGGTCGAGTGAAACTCACCGCAGGCGAGACCCTGTTCCACGATCGCCACGGTCTCGGCATGCCACATGGTCATGGTCAGCAGGTAGGCCGCTTTGATGTCCGGGTCGCTGTCGGCCAGCACCTGGCCTTCCCGCCACAGGCGGATATAGGGTTCCAGCCGGCCATCCTCGCTGCCGATCATCGAGAATAACCGCTCGCGCCAGCTGGCATCCTCCGCCACCAGCGGCATGTCCAGCATCTCGCGGATAAGACGGATGAACACCTGGGACTTCAGCTCGCCAATGGAGGCGAAGTGGTGGTGCAGTTGTCCGGCGGCCACCTGCGCCTCGCGGGCGATCTGCCGGACGGTCATGGCGCTGAAGCCGCCGCGCAGCGCCAGACGCATGGCGGCCTGCATAATTCCTTCCCGTCGCACATCCCGCTGTAAATAGTGCATAGAACCCCGCTGATATCTGGCTTTGGCCGAGTGTAACAAAAAGTTGGACATGTGTTCAACAATCCGGCAGGATCGCCATCCTGGACATGTGTCCAAGTTCTAACATTGAGGTACACGCTATGTCACGGCAATGGATGACGCTGATGGCGATTTTGCTGGTTTATATTCCGGTGGCGATTGACGCCACGGTGTTGCATGTGGCCGCGCCGACCCTCAGCGTCGCGCTGGGCAGCAGCGGTAATGAGCTGTTGTGGATCATTGATATCTATTCATTGGTGATGGCCGGGATGGTGCTGCCGATGGGCGCCCTTGGCGATAAAATCGGCTTTAAACGTCTGCTGCTGCTCGGCAGCGCTATTTTTGGCGTCGCCTCGCTGTGCGCCGCGCTGTCGCCGACCGCCCTGACGCTGATTGCCTCCCGCGCCCTGCTGGCGGTGGGGGCGGCGATGATCGTTCCGGCGACGCTTGCCGGGATCCGCAGCACCTTCGCCGAGGCCAACCAGCGCAATATGGCGCTGGGGCTGTGGGCGGCGGTGGGCTCAGGCGGCGCGGCCTTTGGCCCGCTGGTGGGCGGCATGCTGCTGGAGCATTTCTACTGGGGATCAGTGTTCCTGATCAACGTGCCGATTGTGCTGGTGGTTATCGCCATTAACGCGAAAGTGGTGCCGCGCCAGCCCGCGCGCCGCGACCAGCCGCTGAACCTGCTGCAGGCGCTCATTTTGATTGCGGCGATCCTGATGCTGGTGTTTAGCGCCAAATCGGCCCTAAAGGGCCAGCTGGCGCTGTGGCTCACCGCGCTGGTGGCGATCGGCGGGGCGGCGATGCTGACCTGGTTTATCCGCAAACAGTTGTCGGCGGCCCGGCCGATGGTGGATATGCGCCTGTTCACCCATCGCATTATTTTAAGCGGGGTGATGATGGCGATGACGGCCCTGATTACCCTGGTGGGTTTTGAGCTGCTGATGGCGCAGGAGCTGCAGTTTGTGCATCAGAAAACGCCGTTCGAGGCGGGGATGTTTATGCTGCCGGTGATGGTGGCCAGCGGCTTTAGCGGGCCGATTGCCGGGATGCTGGTGTCAAAGCTCGGACTGCGCGAGGTGGCTACCGGCGGGATGTTGCTGAGCGCCTTCAGCTTTCTGGGCCTGGCGCTGACCGATTTCAGCACTCAACACTGGCTGGCCTGGGGGCTGATGACGCTGCTGGGCTTTAGCGTCGCCAGCGCGCTGCTGGCCTCCAGCTCCGCCATTATGGCGGCGGCGCCGAAGGAGAAAGCGGCGGCGGCCGGGGCGATCGAAACCATGGCCTATGAGCTGGGCGCCGGACTCGGCATTGCGCTGTTCGGCCTGATCCTCACCCGCAGCTACAGCGCCACCATTGTGCTACCGTCCGGGCTGAATGAGACGATGGCGCAGCAGGCGTCGTCATCGATCGGCGAGGCGGTCAGCCTGACCCAGGCGCTGCCCGCCGGGGTGGCGGAGGCGCTAATGGCGGCGGCGAAGGCGGCCTTTACCCAGGCGCACAGCCTGGTGCTGGCGACAGCGGGGGTCATGCTGCTGCTGCTGGCCGCCGGGATCTGGCGCAGCCTCGCCACGGCGACGAAGCCGCCGTCGGCGCTATAGCTGTAGCGACAGGTCCATCGCCGCGCGGCGTAGCGGGGCGAGGGCCTTCTCTTTTAACGCCCCGGCGCTGACCGTCGCGGCCGGCACTCCGACATTCAGCGCGGCCACCACCTGGCCATGACGCGACAGCACCGGCACCGCCAGCGAGCACAGGCCCACCTCTATCTGGCGGTCGGCGAGGGCATAGCCCTGCATGCGCACCCGATCAATCTCCGCGCGTAGCCCGGCCATATCGCATAGGGTGTGTGGGGTGTAGCGAATGAGCACGGCGCGTGACAGTGTCACCTACAGCTGCTCCTCCGGCAGCGCGCTGAGCAATACGCGACCCATCGACGTCGCCCACGCCGGCAGACGGCTGCCGCGTCCGAGATCGACGCTCAGTAAATTATTCACCGCGGCGCGGGCGATATAGAGCACGTTATCCCCATCGAGCGTCGCCGCCGAACAGGATTCGCCGAGGGCTTTGCCGAGGCTATCCAGCGCCGTCTGCGCCACTTTCGCCAGCGGGGTGCCGGCGAGATAGGCATGGCCCACCGCCAGCACCCGGGGCAACAACTCATAATGGCGGCCATCCGGGCTATGGACCATGCCCAGCGCGGCGAGGGTATACAGGCAGCGGCGCACCGCCGCGCGGGAAATTTGCGTTTTCTGGCTTAACTGGGAAATGGTCAGCCGCTGACGCTGCGGGGTAAAGGCGTTAAGCACCTCCAGCCCGCGAGCCAGAGACAGCATAAAGTTGGGATCGTGCTCGGCCTGCCTGGCGCTTAGGGTGGTGGGGGTATGGTCACGCATGGATTCCCTCTCCGTTGCATTGCAAAGCTCACGGGGCATCACTATACCGTGCGCAAACCGCACCGTCCTGAATTGTGCCGGTTTTACCACCGCGATCACATTATTAACCGCCTTTTAACAAACGTGCCGATAATCGCACAACATTTCGATTATCGCCGTTGACCACCCGCCAGACCGAACCCTATTGTCAATGGCACAGCCCTCCCCGTTATGGAAGTGGGTACAAAAAGTTATACATCTCATCAGGAAGCGAAAATGACTGCCACCGTAGAAGGTATTGAGAGCTGGATTGTGGATGTCCCAACCATCCGGCCACATAAATTGTCGATGACCACCATGGGATGTCAGACGCTGGTGATCGTGCGCCTTACTCGCTCCGACGGCATCTGCGGCATTGGCGAGGCCACCACCATCGGCGGCTTGAGCTATGGCGTCGAGAGCCCGGAGGCTATCTCGTCGGCGATAACGCATTACCTGACGCCGCTGCTGCTGGGGCAACCGGCCGATAACCTGAATGCGCTGACCGCCCGCATGAACAGCGCCATTAAAGGCAACACCTTTGCGAAGTCCGCCATTGAAACCGCGCTGTTGGATGCCCAGGGCAAAGCGCTGGGCCTGCCGGTGTCGGCGCTGCTCGGCGGCGCGCTGCAAACGTCCTTGCCGGTGCTGTGGACGTTAGCCAGCGGCGATACCGCAAAAGATATTGCCGAAGGGGAAAAATTGTTAGCAGAGGGCCGCCATCGGGCATTCAAGCTGAAAATTGGCGCCCGCGAATTAGCTACCGACCTGCGCCATACCCGCGCCATTGTGGAAGCGTTAGGGGATCGCGCCAGCATCCGCGTCGACGTCAACCAGGCCTGGGACGCCGCGACCGGCGCGAAAGGCTGCCGCGAGCTGGCGGCGATGGGCGTCGACCTCATCGAACAGCCGGTCAGCGCCCACGACAACGCGGCGCTGGTGCGGTTGAGCCAGCATATTGAAACCGCGATCCTCGCCGACGAAGCGGTAGCCACCGCTTACGATGGCTATCAACTGGCGCAGCAGGGCTTTACCGGCGCTTACGCGCTGAAAATAGCCAAGGCCGGCGGACCGAATAGCGTACTGGCGCTGGCCCGCGTCGCCCAGGCGGCGGGGATAGGCCTGTATGGCGGCACCATGCTGGAGGGGACCGTGGGGACTGTCGCCTCGCTGCACGCCTGGTCGACGCTGCCGCTGCAGTGGGGCACCGAGATGTTCGGCCCGCTGTTGCTGAAAGACGATATCGTCCGCGTACCGCTCTCCTTTGCCGACGGCGAGGTGGTGCTCCCGCAAACCCCGGGTCTTGGCGTCGAGCTGGATGAAGACAAACTGCGTTTTTACACCCGCCAGGCGTAGCGGGTAACAGGAGAAACACATGCTATTTAAAGTGGAGATGACCGTGAATATTCCGCTTGGCTTTCCCGTCGCCGAAGCGGAGGAAATAAAGCAACGCGAAAAAGCCTATTCACAACAATTACAGCGGGAAGGCAAATGGCGACATATCTGGCGCGTCGCCGGTCTTTACGCCAATGTCAGTATTTTCGATGTCAACGATGCCGAAGAGTTACATCAAATATTAATGGGATTGCCGCTGTATCCTTTTATGGATATTCGCGTCGAGGCGCTGTGCCGTCATCCCTCGTCTGTTCGTGACGACGATAGCTAATAATAATAACACCTGACCTTATGCCGGGGTGACCCGGGAAATACCCTACAACGATAAGAGAGAATAATGATGAGTAATGCTTTCGTACAACAAGAAGCCGTGCAGAAATTATTACGTGAAGGCGCGGGTTTACATGTCCCTGGCGGTAACGAACGTTTTAAAGCCATTATTCACCGTCTGCTGGAGAATATCTGTACGCTGATCGACGACTATAACGTCACCGAAGAAGAGTTCTGGCATGCGGTGAACTATCTGCATGCGCTGGGCGGCCGTCAGGAGGCGGCGCTGCTGGCGGCGGGACTGGGTCTGGAGCATTTCCTCGACCTGCGTCAGGACGCCATTGACGCGGCGGCGCGCCGGGAAACCGGCACCCCGCGCACCATCGAAGGGCCGCTGTATGTGGCTAATGCGCCGCTGGCGGACGGCCACGCCCGGATGGATGATGGCGCCGACGCCGGGGAAGTGATGTGGCTGCATGGCCAGGTCAACGATACCGAGGGCCGGCCGGTGGCCAACGCCATTGTCGATATCTGGCACGCCAATACCCTCGGCAATTACTCCTTCTTCGACCCGAGCCAGAGCGAATACAACCTGCGCCGGCGGATCCGCACCGGCGCCGATGGCCGCTACAGCGTGCGCAGCATCCTGCCTTCCGGCTACGGCTGTCCGCCGGATGGCCCGACGCAGAAGCTGCTGGATCGGTTAGGCCGCCATGGCAACCGTCCGGCGCACATTCACTTCTTCGTCTCCGCGCCGGGGCATAAACATCTCACCAGCCAGATCAACCTCAGCGGCGATAAATACCTGTGGGATGATTTTGCCTTTGCCACCCGCGACGGCCTGATTGCCGACCCGATCAAAGTGACGGACCGCGAGACTATCGCGATGCGCGACCTTGAGGGAGAGCACACTGAGGTCTGTTTTGATTTCACCCTGTGTAAAGCGCTCAGCGCCGACGAAGAGCAGCGCGGCGCCCGCCTGCGCGCCAAAGCGTAATCTGCTGTAACGGCCCCGGGCACGCGGTTGCCCGGGCCAGACATTGCACCTGAAAGCAAACAATTCACCCGGTTTCTTTCATCCTGAATACTGCAGGAGGGACTGACTCATGCAAAAAACGCTATCAGCGCTTAAAGACAAAATTAACAACGCCTTAATTGTCGATCGTGAAAACCATATTTACCGCTGCCACCGTTCGATATTTACCGACCCGCAGCTGTTTGAATTTGAAATGAAGCATATCTTTGAAGGTAATTGGGCGTTTCTCGCCCATGAAAGCCAAATAGCCGAGCCGGGGGATTATTATACCCTGACGCTGGGGCGTCAGCCGGTCATTATTACCCGCGATAAAAAGAACGAGCTGCATGCGTTAATTAACAGCTGCGCCCACCGCGGCGCGATGTTATGTCGACGGAAAACCGGGAATAAAAACTCATTTACCTGTCCGTTTCACGGCTGGACCTTCAGCAATAATGGCAAACTATTAAAAGCCAAAGATGAAAGCACCGGCGGCTATCCTGACACTTTCAAACAGGAAGGATCGCACGACCTGCAAAAGCTGCCGCGTTTTCAGTCCTATCGCGGTTTCTTATTCGGTAGCCTCAATGCCGACGTGCAGCCGCTGGAAGCCTATCTCGGGGAAACCTGCAAAATCATCGATCTGATCGTCGACCAGGCGCCGGAGGGGCTGGAGGTGCTCAAGGGATCGTCGAGCTATGTGTACGAGGGCAACTGGAAGCTGGGCGCAGAGAACGGCGCTGATGGCTACCACGTGAGCGTGGTGCACTGGAACTATGCCTCCACCATGTCGCGGCGCAATTATGAAGCGGAAGGCACCCATGCGGTGGACGCCAACGGCTGGTCAAAAAGCCTCGGCGGCGGCTACGGATTTGATAACGGCCATATGCTGCTGTGGACCCGGGCGCTGAACCCGGAGGTGCGCCCGGTGTATGCCCACCGTGAGCGCCTGCAGGCGGAATTCGGCGAACTCCGCGCCGACCAGATGGTCAACGAAACCCGCAACCTGTGCCTGTACCCCAACGTCTATCTGATGGATCAATTCTCCACCCAGATCCGCGTCATTCGTCCGCTGGCGGTGGACAAAACCGAAGTCACTATCTGGTGCTTTGCGCCGAAGGGGGAATCCGACCAGGCGCGGGCCCTGCGCATCCGCCAGTACGAGGATTTCTTTAACGTCAGCGGGATGGGCACCCCGGACGACCTCGAAGAGTTCAGCGCCTGTCAGCGCGGCTATCTCGGCGAAAATCTGGCGTGGAGCGATCTCAGCCGCGGCGCGCTGCGCTGGGTCGACGGTCCGGATGAGCATGCGCAGCACGCCGGATTTCATCCGCGCTTAAGCGGCGTGAAATCGGAGGACGAGGCGCTGTATATCGCCCATCACCATCACTGGCAGACGCTGATGCTGGCGGCGATTGAACAAGAGCAGCAACGCTATGACCAGTCGATCACCCAGCGCGTGGAGGTGGCCTGATGCTGAACCTCGAACAGGTACGCCAGTTTCTCTACTACGAAGCCCGTCTGCTGGATGATCGTCAGTGGGATGAATGGCTCAGCTGCTACAGCCCGCAGGTCGTCTACTGGATGCCGGCGTGGGGCGACGATGACCAGCTGACGCGCGATCCGCAAAAAGAGATTTCGCTGATCTACTATCCCAACCGCGAAGGGCTGGAGGATCGCGTCTACCGCATTAAAACCGAGCGCTCAGGGGCCAGCACGCCGGAGCCGCGAACCACCCATATCATCAGCAACGTCGAGCTGCTGGGTGAGAACGATGAAGGGCTGGAGGTGCGTTACAGCTGGGTGACCTGGAGCCACCGCTATCAGCACACCGACGCCTTTTTCGGCGCCACCTGCTGCACGCTGACCGAGCAGGACGGCAGACCGCAGATCGTGCGCAAAACCGTGCGCCTGAATAACGATTATATCCGTCAGGTGATCGACGTTTACCACATTTAAGAGGCGCTTATGACCTTCACTATTGCTCTTAATTTTGAGGACGGTATTACCCGCTTTATTCAATGCCATGCCGGAGAGAAAGTCCTGGATGCCGCCTATCGGCAGAAGGTGAATTTGCCGATGGACTGCTCGGACGGCGTGTGCGGCACCTGCAAATGCCACTGCGCCAGCGGGGAATACGCTCTCGGCGACGAGTATCTCGACGAAGCGCTAAGCGACGAGGAAGCGCAGGCCCGCCAGGTGCTGACCTGTCAGATGGTGCCCACCAGCGACTGCGTTATCGATGTGCCAGTGACTGCCGCCCAGTGTAAAACCGCCCTGACGAACACCGGGGCGCAGGTGCGGCAGGTGAATTGTCTGTCCGATACCGCCGTCGAGCTGGTGGTCGCCCTCGATGAGCCGCTGGACTTCCTGGCGGGGCAGTACGTCAACATCCAGGTGCCAGGCACGCCGCACGTTCGCGCCTATTCCTTCAGCTCCCGCCCAGGCTCGGCAGAAGGACGTTTCCTGATCCGTAACGTGCCCGGCGGCATGATGAGCCAGTGGTTAACCCGGCAGGCGCGGCCCGGCGATCGCCTGATCCTCAGCGGCCCGATGGGCAGCTTCTATCTGCGCCATGGCGAACGTCCGCTGCTGATGCTGGCCGGCGGTACCGGGCTGGCGCCGCTGCTCTCCATGCTCGAGACCCTGCAGGCGCAGAACAGCTCGCGCCCGGTGACCCTGCTGTATGGCGTCACGCGCGACGGCGACCTGGTGAAGACCGAGGCGCTGGAGGCATTCCGTCAGCAGTTAACCCATTTTCGCTGGCTGCCGGTGGTGGCGGAGGAAAACAGCGCCTGCCCGCAGCGCGGCTTTGTCACCGATCATCTTGACGACGCCATGCTGAATAATGGCGAGGTCGATATCTACCTTTGCGGCCCGCCGCCGATGGTCAACGCGGTCGCCACGGCGCTGCGCGAGCGAGGGATCGCCCCGGCGGGCTTCTGGTACGAGAAATTTATCGCCAGCCAGAGCGCGGCGGCATAAGGAGGTAGTATGCGTTTTCGCGATAAAGTGGTCGCCATCACCGGCGCGGCCCAGGGCATTGGCCGCCAGACCGCGGAGCAGGCGGCTGCGGAAGGCGCGGCTCTGCTGCTCATCGATCGCGCGCCCTGGGTGCGCGAGCTGGCGGCGACCCTGGCGCAGTCCGGCAGTCAGGTGCTGGCGCTGGAGGCGGACCTGGAACAGTGGCCGAGCGCCGAGCAGGCGTTTGCCGACGGGGTCGCGCATTTTGGCCGCATCGATGTGCTAATCAATAACGTCGGGGGGACTATCTGGGCGCGGCCGTTTGCCGAATACCAGCCGGACCAGATTGAGAAAGAGATCCGCCGCTCGCTGTTTCCCACCCTGTGGGGCTGCCGCGCGGCGCTGCCCTGGATGCTCAAGCAGGGCAAAGGCAGCATCGTCAACGTCTCATCGGTGGCGACGGCGGGGGTCAACCGGGTGCCTTACTCGGCGGCGAAAGGCGGCGTCAATGCGCTGACCCGGTCGATCGCCATGGAGTACAGCGGCAGCGGCATCCGCATCAATGCCGTCGCGCCGGGCGGGACGGAGGCGCCGCCGCGCCTGACGCCGCGTAACGACGAGCAGCCCGGTGAGCAGGAGAAGGTATGGTATCAGCAGGTGGTCGATCAGACGGTGGCCAGCAGCCTGATGCACCGCTACGGCACGCTGGCGGAACAGGCGAATGCGATCCTGTTCCTCGCCAGCGATGAGGCCAGCTATATCACCGGCGTGACCCTCCCGGTGGCGGGCGGGGATCTCGGCTAACGGCGGGTCGCGTACCAGCAGAGCAGGGAGCCGAGACACACCATCCCGGCCCCCTGCCAGAAGGGCCACGATAGCGCGGCGCTAAGCAGGATCACCGCCAGCGCGGAGGAGAGCACCGGCGTGAAGTAGGAGGCCGCCGCCAGCAGGCTGACGTTGCCGTGGAGGATCCCCACGTTCCACGCGGCGTAGGCCAGACCGAGCGCCACCGCTACCGTCAGCAGCTTGATGCTGACCGGCCAGCTGAAGACCACCGGCGGCTGCGGCGTGGCGAGAAACTTCAGCCACAGCGTCAGCGCGGTTAACAGGACGAACAGGGTAATGGCATTTTTGCCGCGGGCATATTTGGCCGTCACCGTGCAGTAGGCCGCCCAGATAAAGGCGCCGATAAAGGCCAGCAGATAGCTGAGCGGGCTGGAGATGACGTTGCTGATAATCTCGTCCAGCTGCAGGCCGTGCTCACCCCCCAACACCCAGCCGACGCCAAGCAGGGCGAGAAGCAAACCGGGGATCACCAGCCAGCTGCTTTTCTGACCATTAAACAGGATGGCGAACAGAATGGTCAGGCTGGGCCACAGGTAATTGACCATCCCCACTTCAATGGCCTGCTGACGGCTGGCGGCATAGCCCAGGGATAGCGCGAGGCAGATTTCATAGCTGACGAACAGCGCGCTGCCGGCCAGCAGATAGCGGCGCGGGATCTGGCGCAGGTTAGGGAAACCGACGGTAAAAATCAGCAGCAGGCCGCTGAGGCTGTAAATCATCGCCGCGCCGCCGACCGGTCCCAGTCCTTCGCTGACGCCGCGAATCAATCCGACCATGGTGCTCCATAAAATAATGGCGGCGAAGCCGATGGTCGTGGCTCTCTTTTTCTCCATGCTTATCCTGAGGGTTACGCAAATGCAGCCGGCATATATATCATCTTTTTACCGCCGCGGGGCGAAATTTTCCGCCATGGGTAACCCCTAGGGATTAGTGAAAACGGCCGCGGCTGGCGATTAAGGGGGCGTTGGTTTTGCTCCTTGATTTGACGCAAATTTTCCCGGGATTTTGCTGTTAGTTTCCTCCGCGCGATGAATCAACATCCTGCATGGAGGAATGCAATGGACGTCAGCCGCAGAAAGTTCTTTAAGATCTGCGCAGGCGGTATGGCCGGAACCACAGCTGCCGCCCTGGGCTTTGCCCCCAAAATGGCGCTAGCTCAGGCACGCAACTACAAATTGCTGCGTGCGAAAGAGATCCGCAACACCTGCACTTACTGCTCCGTTGGCTGCGGGCTATTAATGTATAGCCTCGGCGACGGCGCGAAAAACGCCAAAGAAGCGATTTACCATATTGAAGGGGATCCGGACCATCCGGTGAGCCGCGGCGCGTTATGTCCGAAAGGCGCCGGCCTGCTGGACTATGTCCACAGCGACAACCGCCTGCGCTACCCGGAATACCGCGCGCCGGGATCTGATAAATGGCAGCGACTCTCCTGGGATGAAGCCTTCAGCCGCATCGCCCGGCTGATGAAAGCCGACCGCGACGCCAACTTTATGGAAAAGAACGAACAGGGCGTGACGGTTAACCGCTGGCTTTCCACCGGCATGCTGTGCGCTTCGGCAGCAAGTAATGAAACCGGCATGCTGACGCAAAAATTTGTGCGTTCGCTCGGCATGCTGGCGGTAGACAACCAGGCACGCGTCTGACACGGACCAACGGTAGCAAGTCTTGCTCCAACATTTGGTCGCGGTGCGATGACCAACCACTGGGTGGATATCAAAAACGCGAACGTCGTGGTGGTGATGGGCGGCAACGCCGCGGAAGCCCACCCGGTGGGATTCCGCTGGGCGATGGAAGCGAAAAACAACAACGACGCCACGCTTATCGTTGTCGACCCGCGCTTTACGCGTACGGCGTCGGTGGCGGATATCTATGCGCCGATTCGCTCCGGTACCGACATTACCTTCCTGTCGGGGGTCCTGCTGTACCTGATCGAACATAACAAAATCAATGCCGAGTACGTGAAGCACTACACCAACGCCAGCCTGCTGGTGCGGGATGATTTTGCCTTCGAAGAGGGGCTGTTCAGCGGCTATGATGCGGACAAACGCCAGTATGATAAATCGTCCTGGAACTACCAGTTCGATGAAAACGGCTACGCCAAACGCGATGAGACGCTCAGCCATCCGCGCTGCGTGTGGAACCTGCTGAAGCAGCACGTTTCCCGTTACACGCCGGAGGTGGTCGAAAACATCTGCGGTACGCCGAAAGCGGACTTCCTCAAGGTGTGCGACGTGCTGGCCTCAACCAGCGCCGCCGATCGCACCACCACTTTCCTGTATGCCCTGGGCTGGACGCAGCACACCGTCGGCGCGCAGAACATTCGCACCATGGCGATGATCCAGCTGCTGCTCGGCAATATGGGCATGGCCGGCGGCGGCGTGAATGCCCTGCGCGGTCACTCTAATATTCAGGGACTGACCGACCTTGGCCTGCTGTCCACCAGCCTGCCGGGCTACCTGACGCTGCCTTCTGATAAGCAGCCGGATCTGCAGACGTATCTGACGGCCAACACGCCAAAAGCGACCCTGCCGGACCAGGTGAACTACTGGAGCAACTACCCGAAATTCTTTGTCAGCCTGATGAAGTCCTTCTACGGCGAGGCGGCGCAAAAAGAGAACGACTGGGGCTTTGAGTGGTTACCGAAGTGGGACCAGGCTTACGACGTGATCAAGTACTTCAACATGATGGATAACGGCAACGTCACCGGCTATATCTGCCAGGGCTTTAACCCGGTGGCGTCGTTCCCGGATAAAAACAAGGTGGTTCGCAGCCTGAGCAAGCTGAAGTATATGGTGGTTATCGACCCGCTGGTGACTGAAACCTCGACCTTCTGGCAAAACCACGGTGAGTCGAACGATGTCGACCCGGCAGCCATTCAGACCGAAGTCTTCCGCCTGCCATCGACCTGCTTTGCCGAAGAGGACGGTTCGATCGCTAACTCTGGCCGCTGGCTGCAGTGGCACTGGAAAGGTCAGGATGCCCCAGGTGAAGCACGTAACGACGGCGAGATCCTGGCCGGGATTTACCATCGTCTGCGCGAACTGTACCGCACCGAAGGTGGTAAAGGCGCTGAGCCGCTGCTGAAGATGGGCTGGCACTACAAGCAGCCGGATCGTCCGGAATCAGAAGAGGTGGCGAAAGAGAACAACGGCTACGCGCTGGCGGATCTCTACGACGCTAACGGCGCGCCGCTGGCGAAAAAAGGGCAACTGCTCAATAGCTTCGCGCTGCTGCGCGATGACGGCACCACCGCGTCGTCTTGCTGGATCTACAGCGGCAGCTGGACGGAGCAGGGCAACCAGATGGCGAACCGCGATAACGCCGACCCGTCGGGTCTGGGCAATACGTTGGGCTGGGCCTGGGCGTGGCCGCTCAATCGCCGGGTGCTCTATAACCGCGCGTCAGCCGACATCAACGGCAAGCCGTGGGATGCGAAGCGGATGCTGATCCAGTGGAACGGCAGCAAGTGGGTCGGGAATGATATTCCGGACTTCAATACCGCGCCGCCGGGGAGCAACACCGGGCCGTTTATCATGCAGCAGGAGGGGCTGGGTCGCCTGTTCGCACTGGATAAGCTGGCGGAAGGGCCGTTCCCGGAACACTACGAGCCGATGGAAACCCCGCTTGGCACTAACCCGCTGCACCCGAAGGTGGTCTCCAGCCCGGTGGTGCGTGTGTATGAAGAGGACGCCATTCGCTTAGGTAAGAAGGATAAGTTCCCGTACGTCGGGACCACCTATCGTCTTACCGAACACTTCCATACCTGGACCAAGCATGCGCTGCTCAATTCCATCGCGCAGCCGGAACAGTTTGTCGAAATCAGCGAAGGGCTGGCAAAAGCGAAAGGCATCGCCAACGGCGACCGGGTAAAAGTCAGCAGCCAGCGCGGCTTTATTCGCGCGGTGGCGGTGGTGACGCGCCGTCTGCAAACTCTCAACGTCAACGGCCAGCAGGTGGAGACCGTCGGGATCCCGCTGCACTGGGGTTTTGAAGGCGTGGCTCGCAAAGGCTATATCGCCAACACCCTGACGCCGAACGTCGGCGATTCCAACTCGCAAACGCCGGAGTACAAGGCGTTTCTGGTCAACATCGAGAAAGCGTAAGGAGCGATTCAATGGCGATGGAAACACAAGACATTATTAAACGCTCCGCGACCAACCCGATCACGCCCGCGCCGCGCGCGCGGGATCATAAGGCGGAAGTCGCCAAGCTTATCGATGTCTCCTCCTGCGTGGGCTGTAAAGCCTGCCAGGTGGCCTGCTCCGAGTGGAACGACATCCGCGATGAGGTGGGGCACTGCGTCGGGGTGTACGACAACCCGGCGGATCTCAGCGCTAAATCCTGGACGGTGATGCGCTTTAGCGAGACCGAACAGAACGGCAAACTGGAGTGGCTTATCCGTAAGGATGGCTGTATGCACTGCGAAGAGCCGGGCTGCCTGAAGGCCTGCCCGTCCGCCGGGGCGATTATTCAGTACGCCAACGGCATCGTCGATTTCCAGCAGGAAAACTGCATCGGCTGCGGCTACTGCATTGCCGGCTGTCCGTTTAACGTCCCGCGTCTCAATAAAGAGGATAACCGGGTCTATAAATGCACCCTGTGCGTGGACCGGGTCAGCGTCGGTCAGGAACCGGCGTGCGTGAAAACCTGTCCGACCGGCGCGATCCACTTCGGTACGAAGAAAGAGATGCTGGAGGTGGCCGAGGAGCGGGTGGCTAAGCTGAAAAAACGCGGCTATGCCAGGGCCGGGATTTACAACCCGCAGGGCGTCGGCGGCACCCATGTGATGTACGTCCTGCATCATGCCGACCAGCCCGAGCTTTATCACAAGCTGCCTGCTGCGCCGAAGATTGATACCTCGGTGGAGCTGTGGAAAGGGATCCTGAAGCCGCTGTCGGCGGCGGGCTTTATCGCTACCTTTGCCGGGCTTATCTATCACTACATCGGTATCGGGCCAAATAAGGAAGTTGACGACGACGAGGAGGAGCATGATGAGTAAATCGAAGATGATAGTGCGCACGACCTTTATCGATCGCGCCTGTCACTGGACGGTGGTGATCGCTTTCTTCCTCGTGGCGCTATCGGGTATTTCGTTTTTCTTCCCGACCCTGCAGTGGCTGACGGAAACCTTCGGTACCCCGCAGATGGGGCGTATTCTGCACCCCTTCTTCGGAGTGCTGATTTTTATCGCCCTGATGTTTATGTTCGTGCGTTTTGTCCATCACAACATCCCTGATAAACAGGATATCCCCTGGCTGAAAGGCATTGTGGAGGTGCTGAAAGGCAACGAGCATAAAGTGGCGCGGGTCGGTAAATATAACGCCGGGCAAAAGATGATGTTCTGGACCATCATGAGCATGATTTTTGTGCTGCTGGTGACCGGCGTGATTATCTGGCGTCCCTGGTTTGCCCACTATTTCCCGATTCAGGTGATTCGCTACAGCCTGTTAATTCACGCGACGTCGGCCATTATTCTGATCCACGCGATCCTTATCCATATGTATATGGCGTTCTGGGTGAAGGGGTCGATTAAGGGGATGATTGAAGGCAAGGTCAGCCGCCGTTGGGCGAAGAAACATCACCCGCGCTGGTATCGCGATGTCGAACGTCTGGAGGCGATCAAAGAGAGTCGCGAAGGGATGAATTAAGCCGTCACAGCGCGAAACCCGCTCCGGATATGTCGGAGCGGGTTCCCGGCAGTCAGCAGTTCGTGATCAGTGTATCGATTGAATCGATAACGCCCTGGCGCGCATGACTCAGATTGCAGACGAAATCCTGTGGCTGGATCCGTTTATTATTTAAATTACTGATCATCGGCGTACAAAGTAAAAAGCTGTCAAATTCTATATTTATCCTTGGTGTGACATGCTGATGCCAGCGAGGTAACTGTTGCGGTCGCATTAATGGAATAATGACTCTCGTGGCCAGGTCTGCATAATAATCATTCTGCACGATCATATAATACGGCAGGGTTTTATTTGTCTGAGCAGAACAGTTTCGATAGATATTGAATTGCTCAAGCATCATAGTACCCTGAAAAATTCATCATCCGTGAGAGTGCCTGCTTTTGCAATAAAGTCATTCATTGCGGTAATGAATTCCTTATGCTGTTGCTGTTTATCGGCTTCCCGTAGATCCTTACCTGCCTGCGCTGACGCCTTCTGGACGGGTACGTCGGTAGGTCTTTTACGTAACGTATTACTTTTCATCATCGGCTCCTTGCGGTTGGTTCCGTGATTATTCTCTTTACTCACTAAAAAATAAATCCCAGCAGTAAATTTAATATTTATTTTGCGAGACAAGTTCCAGAGGAAAGCAACCGCATGAAATATTCATGGTTATGGTAATAAAGCCGGCGCTGGCATTAACCAGCGCGGCGGGAAATAATCAGAACTTCTCCGGAATAAAGCGGAAGGGGAAATTGGTCTGTTTCATTTTGCCCATTTTGCGCTTCGGCAGCGTAACATGCTCCACTGGCAAGGCTTCGTAGGGGATCTGCGACAGCAGGTGGGTGATGATATTCAGACGCACCCGCTTTTTATCTTCGGAGCGGGCGACGAACCACGGCGCCCAGGCGGTGTCGGTGGCGGCGAACATGGCGTCGCGGGCAGCGGTATATTCATCCCAGCGGTTGAAAGACTTGATGTCCATCGGCGAGAGCTTCCAGATCTTGCGCCCGTCGTCGATGCGATCCCGCAGGCGCCGCTCCTGCTCCTGCGGAGAGACCTCCAGCCAGTACTTGAGCAGGATAATGCCCGACTCGACCATGCCGCGCTCCACCATCGGCGCGCCGTCGAGGAACTTCTGCACCTCCTCCGGGGTACAAAAGCCCATCACCCGTTCGACGCCGGCGCGGTTATACCAGCTGCGATCGAAAATCACGATTTCGCCAGCCGCCGGGAGGTGCTTGATATAGCGCTGAAAATAGAGCTGACTTTTCTCGCGTTCGGTGGGCGAGGGTAAGGCGACGACCCGGAAGATCCGCGGACTGACGCGCTCGGTGATCGCCTTAATCGTGCCGCCTTTGCCGGCGCCGTCCCGGCCTTCAAAGACGATGCATACCTTCAGCCCTTTATGCACCACCCAGCGCTGCAGTTTTACCAGCTCAACGTGGAGCTTGCGCAGCGCCTTCTCGTACGCTTTATTGTCGAGCGGGGCGATCTTCACCGCCGCGTCGACAGGATGACCGCTTTTCTTATTACCCATCGCCATGCTCCGTGTTGCCGAGGTATCCCTTTGAAGTGTAATCCTTCACTGGCGTGGCGGTGGAAAATATTCGCGCCCGGGACGGGCTAGCTGACGTTCCCCGCGGCAATGACTTCCAGCCCCACTCGCTGCCCCCATGACAGCTCCAGGGTGTTACCGTCCGGGTCGGCAAAGAAAGCGAAATAGCCCACAGGATCGCCCAGCTGCTCCGGTTCCCGGCGCAGAACGCCTTCCCGCCGCGCCTGGGCGACCTTCTCATCGATCTCCGCCTGGGTGGCGCAGGCGACGCCGAGATGGCCGAACGGACCCAGCGGCGTGTCGGCAGGGTCATCACTTTGCACCAGCACCAGGGCGAAAGGTCGGGTGCGATCGCTGAGCCACGCCACTTTACGCGCCGAGGGGAGGTTGGGTTCGCGCTGGTGAATAACGGTCATCGCCGTGTAGCGGGTATAAAAATCGATGCTGCTGGCCAGACAGCGGACGGTAAAGGCGACATGGGTAAAGCCAACATCAACATTTTGCATGGATGATTCTCCCGAGGTGAACGATGTCTCGACTTTACAACCTCAAGTTAACTTGAGATCAATCCACAATGTGTCCCTGCGTGCCCACCAATTTTTACAGGGAATTATCCACCGCCCGGCGCCTCTGCCGCCAGCAGGACCGCCATGGTGGCGCTGGCGAGCGCATGAACGAATCAGGCCGTTGTATGGAGGATACTGCCGTCGGGCGTTTTTAGCTGGTGTGGCGAGGCGGGATGGTCAATAATGCCGGCCGTCTCTCAATACCCCTATAAGATGTATGAAAAAAACGATTTTTTCACTGGCGCTGGGCACTTTCGGACTCGGCATGGCGGAATTTGGCATTATGGGCGTGCTGCCGGACATGGCGCGCGATGTCGGGATTTCAATCCCCGCCGCCGGCAATATGATTGCCTGGTATGCCTTCGGCGTGGTGATCGGCGCGCCGATCATGGCGTTGCTCTCCAGTCGGTTTTCGTTGAAATCGGTGATGCTGTTTCTCGCCGCCCTGTGCATTCTCGGCAATACCCTGTTTACCTTCTCGAGCAGCTACGCCATGCTGGCGCTTGGCCGGCTGGTTTCCGGGTTTCCCCACGGGGCTTTCTTCGGCGTGGGGGCGATTATCCTGTCGAAAATCGCGCCGCCGGGGAGGGTGACCGCCGCGGTGGCGGGGATGATCGGCGGCATGACGGTGGCTAACCTGGTGGGCGTTCCCGGGGGCACCTGGCTTGGGCATCATTTTAGCTGGCGCTATACCTTCGCGCTTATCGCGGTGTTTAACGTCGCGGTGTTTATGGCCATCTTCTGCTGGGTCCCTACGCTGTATGATCGGGCCACCACCCGGCTGCGCGAGCAGTTCCGTTTCCTCGCTTCCCCGGCGCCGTGGCTGATTTTTGCCGCCACCATGTTCGGCAACGCCGGGGTGTTCGCGTGGTTCAGCTATATCAAGCCTTTTATGCTCAACGTTTCCGGCTTTGCCGAAAGCCGGATGATGCTGATTATGATGCTGGCGGGGCTGGGGATGGTGGTCGGCAACCTGTTCAGCGGCAAAATTTCCGGGCGCTACAGTCCGCTGCGCATCGCAGCCATCACCGACGGGGCGATCGCTGTGACGCTGCTGCTGATCTTTGCCTTCGGGGAGCATAAAATCGCTTCGCTGACGCTGGCGTTTTTCTGCTGTGCCGGGCTGTTCGCCCTGTCGGCGCCGCTGCAGATCCTGTTGCTGCAGAACGCCAAAGGCGGCGAGATGCTGGGGGCGGCTGGGGGGCAGATCGCCTTTAACCTCGGGAGCGCCATCGGCGCCTTCTGCGGCGGAATGATGATTGCCCAGGGCTTCGGCTGGAACAGCGTGGCGCTCCCCGCCGCCACGCTGTCGTTTCTGGCGATGAGCGCCTTGCTCATCTACGGCCGCCATCAGCGCCGACAGGCTTGCTAACGACGCTTACTCACGCCAGGGCTCGCCGAGCGTCAGCATCAGCCGGTTGGCCCAGGCGAAAAAGGCCGCTGACTGCAGCAGATCCAGCTGGGCCAGAGTATCTAAGCCCTGTTCATCAAGCGCTGCCAGATGGCTGGCATTCAGCGCGGGCGGCGTCACCGATAGCGCGGCGGCGGCGTCAATTTCCGCCTGCCAGCGCGGCGACTGCCCGCCGCGCAGATCCTCTCCCGGCGTCACCGCCAGCAGCGTGTCGACGGCGGTCTCGTCCTTCGCCAGCTGCGCCGCTTTGCGGGCATGCACCGAGGCGCAGTAAATACAGCCGTTGATTTTACTGGCCACCGTGGCGGCCAGTTCACGTTCGGCGCGCGGCAATCCCCCCGGGGTATAGAAAATGCCTTTATCGGTCAGCGTCCGCTGCTCCAGCACCGGCTGGTTGCGCGCCAGCAGGCGGAAGTAGGGCGAATCGCTATGGCCATATTTGGCCAGAATCGCCTGTTCTTCAGCGCTAAATTCCGCCAGCGGTTTATCCGCCAGCCAGGGTTCCCAGTGCAGCTCCTCGCGGGTGAAGCGCACCGGGGCCGCTTTACCGCTCTGCGCGTGCGGGGTGGTGTGCCAGTACCCGGCCACCACCGGCGTATCGGCGCTAACGATGGGCTGGTGGTTGAGCGCCCGCAGACCCAGCAGCAGGCGGCTCTGGAAGCTGACAAAGGCCACCAGCTGCGCCAGGGTGACGATGCCCCGCAGGCTCCAGCCTGCGTTTGTCAGAACCTGCAGCGCGCCGGGTGTCGCTTCGACGGGGGTGAAGGTCAGCAGGCGGGCAAAGGCCAGCGCCGGAACCAGACGATCCGTGGTCGGATCGGCCAGGCCGAAGCCGGCATAGTGCGCCGCCAGCGCGTCCGCCTGATGGAGCTTCGCCACCTTTGCCGCCACCGCGAAGCGTTCATCGAGGGGAAAATCGGCGTCCTGCTGGCTGAACAGCACTTCATAACTTCCCTGCGCATGTCGGGTAGCGGCATCGCGGACTGCGCGCGCCTGGTCGAGCGGGGAACCGGCGGCGATCTCCGCCAGTTCGCCCAGAATATCCTGACTCAGCGTCATGGTGACTCCTTATCTGATGTGGGGGGCAATATGCTGAGCGATCAGCTCAATGGAACGCAGCGTATCCCGGTGCGAAGGCTCCACCGAGTGCACCTGGAACGAAACATCGGTGGCGCGGGCCAGCACGCTGTCCTGCGCCAGGGAGGCAACAACATGTTCAGGATCGCCCACGTGGGCATCCAGCTGTTGCAGATAGTCAGTGACACTGTCACCTTCTATCAGATGACCCGCAGCCCGGTGCTGTGCCGCCTGCTTACGCAGGCCGGGTTCGGCGATCTGCAGGGCGTGGGCGTGACTGTCGGCGACGAAGGCGGTGCGCGAAGCGAGGATCCGCGGCGCAACGCCGTCCGGCAGCGCCGCCAGATAGGCGTCGACGATCGGGTTCTGAATGGCGTCCAGCGGCAGGCGCGGCTCACCGGGCGGCCGGGGCTGCGTGCGCGACAGCATCAGCCCGTGCCCCGCCTGACCGGCGCGGATGGCGCCTTCCACCGAGAAGGTGGCGATCCAGATGCGCGCCGCCAGCTGCGGCGCGGGCGGATAGAGACGGTTGTCCGGGTGGCTGAGGGTGTCGCCGCGCCAGGCGCTGTGGATCAGGTGCAGATGGTCGGCAAACACCGCCCCGCGCTGCTCGCTGGTCAGGCCGAAGGGCAGAAACGACGTTGGCGTGCCGCCGGAACCAAATCCCACCTCCAGACGCCCGTCGGTGAGTAAATCCAGCACCGCCGCGTCTTCGGCGACGCGCAGCGGATTCTCCATGGGCAACGTGATAATCGCTGTGCCGAGGCGAATGCGGTCAGTCTGCGCCGCCACGTGGGCGAGGAACACCAGCGGGGAAGGCAGGCCGCCTTCCTGTTCATGAAAATGGTGCTGGGCAATCCATGCGCTGTCGAAGCCGACGCGCTCCGCGTGGCGGATCTGTTCGGCCGCCAGCCGGTAGCGCGTTTGTGCGGAGCCCTGATCGAGCAGACGGGTAAAAAAGCCGAGGCGTTTAGGCATTATGCGTTCTCCATGTGGGCCTGAGCCAGGCGTGGGGATACCTGGGGAATGGCGGCGATCAGTTCGCGGGTGTAGGCCTGCTGCGGAGCGGCGAACAGGCGCCCAACGTCGCCATGCTCCACCACCTGGCCGGCGCGCAGCACCGTGACGCTGTCGGCAATCCGCCTCACCGTCGCCAGATCGTGGGTAATGAACAGGTAGCTCAGACCAAGCTGCTGCTGTAGCTGCTGCAGCAGGGCGAGGATCTGCGCCTGAACGGTGACATCGAGCGCCGAAGTCGCTTCGTCAAGAACCAGTATCGCCGGCTCGAGGATCAGCGCCCGGGCAATCGCCACCCGCTGCCGCTGGCCGCCGGAAAGCTCCCGCGGCGTCCGCGACAGTAGCTCCGGGGCCAGGGCTACCCGGGCGGCGACGCTCTCCACACGCTGGCGACGCGTCGCCGCGCTGAGGCGCTCAAAGTTTTTTAACGGCTCTTCGATAATCGCAAACAGCGTCTGGCGCGGGTCGAGCGAAGCGAAGGGGTTCTGGTAGACGAACTGGATTTTGCGCCGCAGCTGACGCTGCGCCTCGCGGCTGAGATGCCCGGCGTCAATACCGTCGATGGTCACCTGTCCGGCGTCGGCGCGCTCGAAGCCCAGCAGGATCCGCGCCAGGGTGGTTTTCCCGGAGCCGGATTCGCCCACCAGCGCATGGGTGCTGCCGCGTCTGACCTCAAAGCTGACGCTGTCGAGCGCCTGCAGGGCCTGTTTGCCCAGCGAGAAGCGTTTGCTGATCTCTTCGACGCGAATGGCCGGCGTGGCCAGCGGACGGTGACGATCCGCCGTCAGCCTCAGCGGCGCGTCCTGCAGATCGTGGAGCAACTGGCGGGTGTAAGGGTGCTGGGGACGCCGGACAATCGCCTCGGTGGCGCCCTGTTCCTGAATCTCGCCCTGGCGAAACACCATGATCCGGTCGGCGCGTTCGGCGGCCAGCGCCAGATCGTGAGTGACAAACAGCACGGCGGTTCCCGACTCGCGCCGCAGGATGTCGAGCAGATCGAGGATGCGCTTTTGCACCGTAACGTCGAGGGCGCTGGTGGGCTCGTCGGCAATAATCAGATCCGGCTGCAGGGCGATGGCGATGGCGATCAGCACCCGCTGTTTCATCCCGCCCGACAGCTGATGCGGGTACTGGTCAAAACGCTGTTCCGGGTGGCTGAGTCCGACTTTAGCGAGCAGGTTGAGAACCTGCTGCCGGCGTTCGGCGGCGGAAAGGGACTGATGCAGCCGCAGGATCTCTTCCACTTGCTGACCAATGGTTTTTACCGGATTAAGCGAATTGCCGGGGTCCTGCGGCACCAGGCTGATGCTCACCCCGCGCAGGCGGTTCAGGCGTTTTGCCGACCAGTCGCTGATCACTTCGCCATTGAGGATAATCCGCCCGGCGTCGCGGCGGGCGTTATCCGCCAGCAGGCCGATAATGGCCTGCGCGGTCGTGGTTTTCCCCGAGCCGGATTCACCGACGAAGGCCAGCATTTCGCCGCGCTGAATGGAAAAGCTGACGTTATGCACCACTTCGCGCCATTCGCCCCGCGACCGGTAGCTGATGCGCAGATCTTCAACAGAGAGAACGTTCATGGGCGTACTCCACTCCACTGGCGGCTAAGACGATTGGCGGCCAGGACCACCGCGACCACGGCGAGGCCGGGGAAGGTGGTCAGCCACCAGGCGGTCGACAGGTAATTACGACCTTCGGCGATCAGTAATCCCCACTCCGGGACCGGTGGCGGGGTGCCGTAGCCAAGGAAGCTGAGGGTGGCCAGCGCCAGCATCGCCTGACCAAACTGCAGCGTGGCGAAGGCGAGTACCGCGGTGAGCGAGTTGGGCAGGATATGACGCCAGAAGATGGCGAGAAAGGTGCCGCCGCTGCCCCGGGCCGCCTCGACGTAATCACTGTGGCGCACGCGCACCACCTCCGCCCGCGCCAGGCGCGCGAAGCTGGCGATGGCCGCCACGCCGACCGCCACCGCCGCATTCACCGTGCCAAAACCCAGCAGAATGATCACCGTCAGCTGCAGCAGCAGGGATGGGATAGCCAGCAGGACATCCACCAGGCGCATGATGGTTGATTCCACGCGGCCGGCCAGCGCCCCGGCGAGGGTGCCAAGGGCGGTGCCTACCACCAGACCGATGGCGACGGCGATCAGCGCCGCCGACAGAGAATGTACCGCGCCGTAAACCACCCGCGTCCACAGGTCGCGGCCCAGCTGGTCGGTACCCAGCCAGTAGTGCGCCTGCGGCGCCAGGCGCTGAGCGCCGGGGATCCCTTCCAGCGGGTTAGCGGAGGTAAACCACTGTGGGGCAAGGGCCATTAACAGGGCGGTGATCATCACCGCCCACGCCAGCCACAGGCCTGGCTGGAGACGCACTTTGCGCCACTCCGGGCGGCGGCGAACCGCGATGGCATAGTCGACCAGGCTCATTTCGCACCTCCGGTCTGTAATTGGAGTCGGGGATCCAGCCGCGGCATGACCAGGTCGACCAGCAGGTTGATCAGGACGAAACCGAGAGCTGAGATCATCACCACCGCCTGCAGTACGGCGATATCCTGGTTATTCACCGCCTGCTGGGTCAGCTGGCCGAGGCCGCTGCGGCCGAAGACGGTCTCGGTGATCAGCGCCCCGGCAATCAGCTCGCCCAGCAGCAGCCCGGCTATATTCAGCGCCGGCAGCAGGGCGTTACCCATCACATGGCGCCAGAGGACGCCGGTCTCGCTCATTCCCTTGGCGCGGGCGACCGCGACGAAGGGCTGAACCGCCACCTGATCCATGCTGCGCATCAGGATCTGCGCCAGCGGGGCGGAGATGGGCAGCGCGACGGCGATAACCGGTAAAATCAGCCCCTCCAGCGGACCGGGGTTGATCACCGGGATCCAGCGCAGCTGAAACGAAAAGAGCTGGATCAGGGCGATACCCAGCCAGAAGGTGGGCAACGAGATAAACAGCACCGGCAGCGACTGCAGGAGGTTACTGAGCCAGCGCAACCCCGGCAGACGTGAGGCGAAAGCGAGGGCAAACGCCAGGATCACGGCCAGCAGGAACGCCGGCAGGGCGAGGCTTAAGGTATCCGGCAGGTTGCTGGCAATCAGGCTACTGACCGCCAGACCCGCCTGCAGGGAATAGCCAAAGTCGCCGTGCAGCATCGCCAGCAGCGTGTGCAGGTACTGGCGCCACAGCGGGCTGTCGGCGCCGTAGGCCAGCCGCATGTCGGCGATTTGCGCCGGGCTCAGACCGAGGTCCGGGTTCTGAAACTTGATCAGCACCGCATCCCCCGGCAGCACCTGCAGCAGGAAAAAGGTGAGGGTAAACGCCGCCCACAGGACCAGCAGCCCCTGGCCGAACCGTCGCAGAAGATAAGCGCTCATATCCGGCCTCTTAGTGTTTATCCAGCCAGGCGCCGTAGAACGACGGACGCCCGACGGCTTCGAAGCTGACGCCTTTCACCCACGGCGCGCCGGCGAACACCTGCGGCTCTTCGAAAATGGGGATCACATAGGCGTTATCGATCAGATAGCGCTGGGCATCGCCGGTTAACTGCAGGCGCTGCTGCGGCTCCACCGCCGCGGAGATGCCGGTCAGCAGGTCGTTCAGCTTATCATCGCGAAAGTGCTGCACTTTATCGCTGGAGCCGCCTTTCTGCAGCAGCGCGTCACGGTTGTTGGGAAAGAACATGCTTTTTACTACATCCGGGTCGGCGCGGCCCACTTCCGAGACGGTGAGCGGGGTTTTCTGCGGGTCGAGGTTGTCGAGCGTCCGGCTGCCGGCGTCCCCGGCTTTGACCGTTAACGCTACCCCCACCTGGCGCCATTGCTGGGCGATCAGCTGCAGCACTTCTTTATTCTGCGGCTGGGGGAGCGACTCATAGACCGTCAGCGCCAGCCGCTGCCCGTCTTTGCTGCGAATGCCGTCGGCGGCGGGTTTCCAGCCGGCCTCATCCAGCAACTGCCGGGCTTTGGCCTGGTCGAAGGTGAGCTTATCGCTCAGATTGACATAGCCGGCGGCGGAGCTGGCCAGCACGGAGGTGGCTTGCGGGTAGTTAGCGGAGAACAGCGTCTCCACCACCTGCCGGGCGTTGGTGGCATGGAGCAGGGCCTGGCGCACCCGCAGGTCGGCGACCAGTGGGTTATCCGGGCGGAAGCTGAGGCTGTCGTTGACCCCGCGGGTAGGCGCGGCGTAGACCGTAAATCCCTGATCGGTCGCCTGCTTTTCATCGTAGGCCTGCACCTGGCGAATAAAGCCCGCCTGGCCCGCCAGCAGCGCGCCGATGCGCACGCTGTCTTCCGGGGTGACGATATAGGTGATGCCGTCGAGGTTAGCGGGGCCCTGCTGGGCGATGTTTTTCGGCCCCCACTGATAATCCTTGCGCGCCACCAGCGTCAGCTCGCGGCCCGGTTTTTCATCCTGCACCACGAAGGGACCGGAGCCGATGATGTGCCGGGCATCGCCCAGCTCCTCGAAATTGCGCTGCAGGGTGCTGAGGGAGACCAGGCCGGAGCCGATGGTGGCGGTCCCCTGCAGGAAGCCCGGCGACGGCTTGTTGAAGTAGAATTTCACCGTCAGCGGGTCGATCACTTCGCTGCGCTGGTAGTTATTGATCACCTCCGAGACGGGCAGGCGATGGGCTTTATCCCCCAGCCCATAGGTGTCGAAGTTTTTGGCGACCGCGGCGGCGTCCAGCGGCGTGCCATCCGAGAAGGTGACCCCTTTTCGCAGGTGAAAAGTGTACTCGGTTTTATCGGCATTGCTGGTCCAGCTTTCGGCGATCCACGGCTCAATCTCCAGCGTTTTCGGGTTCTGCCAGGTCAGCTTGTCGGTGATCTGATTGAGTATGCCGCCATTGGGATAAAAGCCGCCGGCGGGTGGATAGAGATTGGTGTGCGGTTGCTGCTCCAGATAAATCAAGGTACCGCCTTTAACCGGCGTGTCGGCGGCCCAGACGGAAAAGGCGCCGGAGAGAAACAGCGCGGCCAGCGCGGGCAGGCGAAAATGACGATGCATGGTGAATTCCTTTGTTATCTATTGTGTTGCCATCATCGGGCGCGGCTAAAAACAAAGGAACCAAGGAATTGCGCTAAGCATTTGCGGAAATTGCATTTACTTTACGCGGCGGGAAGCGAGGGGAAGCGCGAAAGGAGAAGCGCCTCGCCCGGGCGGGAGAGGCGCTGGCGATTAGCTACGCAGATCGATAACCATACGGCCGCGGATCTGACCTTGTTCCATCTCTTTGAAGATGGCATTGATATCTTCCAGCGGACGCAGGGTGACTTTCGGCACCACTTTGCCTTCGGCGGCGAACTGGAACGCTTCCACCAGATCCTGACGAGTGCCGACCAGCGAGCCGACCACCTCGATACCGTCGAGTACCAGACGTGGAATATCGAGGCTCATCGCCTCTGGCGGCAGGCCTACCGCCACCACGCGGCAGCCGGCGCGAACGGCATCCACCGCCGAGTTAAAGGCCGCTTTGGCCACCGCGGTCACCACCGCAGCGTGGGCGCCGCCGGTTTTTTCCTGAATCACTTTCGCCGCATCTTCATTGCGCGAGTTGATGGTCAGGTCAGCGCCCATCGACGCCGCCAGCTCCAGCTGGCCGTCGTTGACGTCGATAGCGATCACTTTGGCGTTAAAGACATTCTTGGCATACTGCAGCGCCAGGTTGCCCAGCCCGCCGAGGCCGTAGATAGCGATCCACTGGCCCGGCTTGATGTGGGAAACCTTAACGGCTTTGTAGGTGGTGACCCCAGCGCAGGTAATGCTGCTGGCGGCGGCGGAGTCGAGGCCGTCCGGGACTTTAACCGCGTAGTTGGCGGTGACGATGCACTCTTCCGCCATGCCGCCGTCGACGGTATAGCCAGCGTTTTTCACCGAGCGGCACAGCGTCTCGTTGCCGCTGTTACAGTAATCGCAGTGGCCGCAGCCTTCGAAGAACCACGCCACGCTGGCGCGATCGCCCGGCTTCAGGGAGGTGACGCCAGGGCCGACTTTTTGTACTACCCCGATCCCTTCATGACCGAGAATAACGCCGGTTTTATCGCCAAAATCGCCGTTTTTCACGTGCAGATCAGTATGACACACGCCGCAGCATTCCATTTTCAACAGCGCTTCGCCGTATTCCAGCGGGCGCAGCGTTTTTTCCGTAACGTTAACCTGATGGTCGTGAGTAACAACAGCTGCCTTCATGCCTGTCTCCTTGAGAGGGGATTGATTAATTTTATTAATGCAATATTACCCAATAAGGATTAGACGCTATGGAGAAAAAAACAAGGCGCTTTAGTACAGGATGTGGTTTTTTGCTACAGCGGTAGCACAAAATTCAGACAATACCTCTAATTTTGGTAGGTAATAATAGCGTCACGGAATAGTCATGTTTTCTTCATCACCCAACTCTATTGTTTTGCGCATCAATTTCTTATAACAACAGAGTGATACAACAATGCATCTGGTCAAAACGCTCCTCACCGCCGGTCTGCTTTTTTCCGCCGCCGCGCAGGCTCACAATGTGCTGGAATTCCCGCAGCCGGAAAACAATCCGGAAGAGTTTTACGCGGTCACCGAGATCCCGGCAGGCGGGATCATTAAGTATGAAACCGACGCTAAAACGGGGTTTATCGTCGCCGACCGCTTTCAGTCGATGCCGGTGGCTTACCCGGCGAACTACGGTTCATTAACCCAGTCGCTGGCCGGGGATGGCGACCCGCTGGACGTAGTGTTTTACACCCGCGCGCCGATGGCCCCGGGCACGCTGATTAAGCTGCGGCCGATCGGCGTCCTTAAGATGATAGACGGCGGTGAGAAAGACGACAAAATCATCGCCGTCCCGGCCAGTAAAATTGATCCGACCTATGACGACATTCTGACCATCACCGATCTGCCGAAAATCGAGCAGCAGCGGCTGGAGGCCTTCTTCCGGGTCTATAAAGAACTACCAGAGGGGCGGAAAAAGGTCGAGCTGGCCGGTTTTAATGATGCCGCCGCCGCGAAGCAGGAGATCAAATCGGCCTGGGAGGCCTGGAAGGCGAAGAACCCGCAATAATACTTATCGCGGGCGCAGTCCGGCGCCCGCGGCGATCCTGCTTATCATCCCCTGTCTGGCGAAGTCCTGCGGAAACGGGCGCACGGGTATTATGGCGTCATGATGAGAGGAACCGTTTTTAATGACGAAGGCCTGTAACAAGAACTATCAACCTGATTGTACCAGGCGGGCACTGAACTCAATAAAGCGCTCATAGCAGTAAATGAGCGCAGTCCACGATGAGCGAAAAGCCGAAACTGGAACGGTTCACACCACCGATCGCAACATGACTAAAATTGGGGGAGGTTAGTCTGCAGGGAGGATGTCAATGTCAAGGTACCAAAGAGTTGCGCTAATATCATTTCATTATATAAACATCCCCGGTGAGTACCGGGGAAGATGAGGTGCTACCAGACACCAATGTTAGTCACCAAAACAAAATTCGATTTTCTTATCGGTTTGCTTAGTATTTGTCTCTTCGAGCCAGTCATCAATTGACTTGAACAGAAGTGAACATAGTTTTTTAGCAATATTCTTATTCAGCGCCATACGGTTAAATTTAACCTCTACTCTGCTGACCTGTACTTCTGAACTAAATTCATCTGCCGGAGCATTCTTGCCGCTACTGTGTTTCTTCTCCATTGCAACATTAGATGAATAAAAGGATGTAGTCACTTCATCATTTACACACATTGTGCTTTGAGTAAATAACACTTTCTTTTGCTTTTCATTTACCCGACTCATACAACTTTTCGCCAGTGATGTAAGCCCTGCCTTAACGGAGTTTTTATCTCCATCGCTCATGCCGGAGTAAATGTCGGCTATATTATCAATTAAAGAATCATAATTTCCTTCGGAATAGGTCACTGTGGTCGTGTCAGTTTTGGTTACAATCATTAAAGGGAATTTCATTATCTGATCAATATATTTTTTGAAATTCTCAGCATTGTCTGCACTTTCAGGTTCAAGCGGTTTCCACCCGGAGCGACTTTGCGCTATCCCCATGACTGTGGTGACAAAATTTGCAGGGCTGGAAACCAGTTTTTCCGCAAGTTCATCAATATCAGTAATAAGGCTTAATTCCTTACCAATTTCACGCTCCTGCGTTGCGGCAGAACCAGTAAGCACGGAAGAACCACCCGAAATATGCGTGTTGCCGGTGGTGTTTAGACCATCTAAGCATATACCAATTGAATTAACAGCCTGATTATCCAACCAGCGTTCTACATTACACATAATTTCATTGCTTTCCATATTAAATCTCCTTTTGGTAATTGAATGCTGTAAATCACAATATATATAGTTAGCTGTGAAGAATGTGAATTAGATCACTTCATAAATACTTTGCATTAATTTCATAGGGAAAATAATATGTCATATAAATCATGAGTGGCTGCGCATTCACTGAATTAATATATAATGCTTCACGTTGCCTTCTTTATGGAAACATTGCCAATAAAGCAGAGCCGGGCAATGTAAAAAAACGATGAGATGCCTGCAGACCTTGTTATGAGTTCCCGCCATAATCTGCACGGGTGAGCATCCGTAAATTTGCATTATTTAAAAATCAGAGTAAACACGCGGTGACATATCGGTAACTGTCAAAGAGGGTTCAGACGCCAGAGGTTTCAGGGGCCTTAGCGCCGGCAGCTTGCCGCTGACAATCAGGAGGAATGTTTTTCAGTTATTCCAGCGACACCAGGGAACTTAACACGGTAGCTGCAAAGATTTCCCCGGGTCAGTGAGCCTTGACGAACGATGCAGATGATGGTTGTATTATACAACTATCTACTTCACTGGACGCCTCACTATGTCTGACACGCCTTTAATCCAACAAATTCGAACGGCCTCGCGGTTAATGGTGCGCGAGCTGGGTTTTATGAACACCACGCTGGCCGCCACCCACTATTCACCCTCGGCGGTGCATACCCTGCTGGAGGTGTCGGTCAGGGGGACGATAACCGCCGCGCAGCTGGTCACATTGCTCGGGCTGGAAAAATCGAGCGTCAGCCGGATGGTCGCCCGTCTGCTGGCCGCCGGAGAGCTGGAGGAGCGCCCCTGCGCGGAGGACGCGCGATCTAAATCGCTGGCGCTGACTGCGAAAGGGCACGACACGGTGGCAACGATTAACGCCTACGGTACCCGCCGGGTGGTGGAGGCGTTAGCGCATCTCGATGAGACGCAGCAGCGGACCGTCGCCAGCGGACTGGCGGCCTATGCTCAGGCGCTGGCGCAGTGTCGGGATGCTGCGCTTGCGGAAACGACGCCGCAAATTTCGCTGGTGACCGGCTATCAGCCGGGGGCGATCGGCCGGATAGCCCAGATGCACGGGGAGTATTACGCCCGGCACCATGATTTCGGCGCTTTTTTTGAAGGCAAGGTTGCCAGCGGCGTCGCGGAATTCGCCACCCGGCTCTCCTCGCCGGTCAACCAGATCTGGCTGGCGATGCGCGAGGGGAAGATTGTCGGTTCGGTGGCGATCGATGGCGAGGATCTCGGCCAGCAGCAGGCGCATCTGCGCTGGTTCATTCTCGATGACAGCTGCCGGGGAACCGGCATTGGCAGGCGGCTGCTCAGTGAGGCGATGGCTTTCTGCGACAGTCGTCAGTTCAGCGCCGTTCAGCTGTGGACGTTTAAAGGTCTGGACGCGGCCCGCAAACTGTATGAGTCCTTTGGCTTCACGTTAACCCGCGAATGGCAGGGAGACCAGTGGGGAAAGATGATGACCGAGCAGCAGTTTACCCGGCCAGGAAACGCCGGCTAAGGGCGTGGTGCCTTAGCCGGCGGGGAGCGCGAAGATTACGCCAGCTGGTTAAGCAGCCGGGCGATCTCCTCTCGCCACTGGGCCTGCAGCGAGGGCTTTTGATGTTTCGGCTTACGGGCCATATCGTCCGCCAACCATTGCTCCAGGGCTATCAGGCGCGTCAGCAGCGCCTCTTCATCATCAGCCGCGAGTGACGGCTCCTGGGATGAGGAGGCCGCCGTCAGGGTGGGGGTCTGCGCCTGCAGACGGGCATAGACCTCCTCCAGACTGTGCCACTCCGTTAACCCGGCGCTGTCGATCAGCCAGAAGCGGTTACAGCTTTCGCTAATAAGCTGGCGGTCATGACTGACCAGCAGCACGCCGCCGGGATAGTCGCGGAGCGTCTGCGCCAGCGCCGCTTTGCCCTCCATATCCAGATGGTTGGTGGGTTCATCCAGCAGCAGCAGGCTGTAGCGCGCCAGCGACAGGCCGACGAACAGCAGCCGCGACCGCTCGCCGCCGCTGAGGGTGCAGACCTTCTGTCCATGCCTCGCCCAGCCAAACCCGGCGGCGATCAGCGCCCGTTTACGGGTGTCCGCCGACGGGGCGAACGGCGTCAGGGCGTCGAGCAGGCTGGCCTCGTCCGGCAACTGCGCCAGGGTCTGGTCGTAGTACCCAGGGTGAAGCCGGGGGTGCAGACGCAGCCCCGGAAGCGGCGATGCGTCGTTCATCTGCTGCCACAGCAGGCGCAGCAAGGACGATTTACCGCCGCCGTTGCGGCCCATGATGGCCACGCGATCGCCGCTGCGCAGTCGCGCCACGCCGGTGGTGAACAGGGCCGGTAGTCCCGGCGCGGGAGCCACCGGCAGCCTGTCCATCTCCAGCAGGCGATCCGCCGGCAGGGCGTCCCCCTGCAACACCAGGCGCCACGGCGGGCCGATGCTGAGCTCGGTCTGCTCGTCTTTCAGGCGGGCGACCTGCTTCTCCATCTGTTTGGCTTTGCGGGCGAGATCTTCGTTGTCATACACCCGCCCCCAGGTGGCCAGCCGCCGGGCGCTGGCGCTGACCCGGTCGATCTCTTTTTGCTCCGCCTTATGACGTAACGCGGCGCTTTCATCCTGCTCCTGCAGTGCCTGACGGGCAGCGCTGCTGGGCAAGGCGAAGCTGTGCAGCGTCTGGTCGCGGAGGATCCAACTGGCATTAGTTACAGCATCCAGTAAAGCGTTGTCGTGTGACACCAGCACGAAGCTCCCCTGCCAGGTCTGCAAGAAGCTTTCCAGCCACAGCAGGGTGGGCAGATCGAGATGGTTGCCGGGCTCATCCAGCAGCAGCAGGTCAGGTTGGCGGATCAGCGCCCGGGCCAGCAGCAGGCGCGTATGCTGTCCGCCGCTCAGGGTGCTGGTTTGCTGCTCCATCACCGCCGGCGTGAAGTCCATCTGCGCCAGCAGGCGTTCGGCCAGCCAGCGCTGTGCTTCCCGCGCGTCGGCGGGTAACAGGTCCAGCACCGCCTGCAGCAGCGACTGCGAACGCAGCGCCTCCGGCAGATGCTGTTCAACGCGGGCCATCAGACACTGACCGGCGAGTGAGACGCTGCCCGAGGTGGGCGCGAGGGTGCCGTCCAGCACCTGCAGCAGGGTGCTTTTGCCGCAACCGTTATGGCCGATGAGACCGATACGGTCGCCTTTCTTCAGGGTGAAGGAGAGGGTATTAAACAGCGGCCCAAAGGCAGTCTCCACGTGGAGCGCATGGGCAGTTAGTAATGTACTCATAGTCAACTTACTCAAGAGTTACAGGCATGCGAATGCCTCGTCAAAACTCGCTGACGATAACCCGGTAAGCCGGAGAGAAGGGATTCTGTGAAGGGTCTTCGCTCAAGCCAAAGTTATCGCAGCACGATACCGATAACGCTTGAGCTGGCGCCATTGCCTAAGGCATGTGAAACAATAAACATTTCACAATACAGCATGGGGGGCCTCCTTTTATATTCAGTAAGTGAATGGGTGATGGCAGTGTAGTGGGGAAAGGAAAAGCGCGCCAGTGACAAAACTGGCAGGGTGTGGAGAAGCGTCGGATATCGATTGTCCCGCCCAGCGCGGCTGTAGTTTCTGCCTGCGGATCGTCTGCGAGGGGGCAGAGGCCATGATTTTGCGTGGCACAAGGCGCGCGGCAAATGCTATCTGGTTTCTATTTTTACGATAAATGAATATGGGCGAAAAAGGCGTTTCAGTGGCGGGAAATATTATCCGGACGCTATTAATAACCGGGCCGATCGTGCGGCCCGGTGAGCGCGATTAAATTGAGGTGCGGCGGTAATTACGATATTCCGGCAACCAGAAATTATCGCTGATGGACTGCAGCAGCGCTTCCGCGGACGTTTTCACCGCCACGCCCTGCTCCTGAGCCACCTTACCGACCGCGAAGGCAATCGCCCGCGAGACGGTCTGGATATCCTTCAACTCCGGCAGAACCGGACCTTCGCCGTTGTTCACCAGCGGCGAGTGTTTCGCCAGGGTTTCGCTGGCGGCCATCAGCATCTCGTCGGTGACCCGCGACGCGCCGGAGGCGATCACCCCCAGACCAATGCCCGGGAAGATATAGGAGTTGTTGCACTGGGCGATGGGATACTGTTTGCCTTTCACGGTGACCGGGGCAAACGGGCTGCCGGTGGCGACCAGCGCCTCGCCGTCGGTCCAGCTCAGGATATTCTGCGGCGTGGCTTCCACCCGTGACGTTGGGTTGGAGAGCGGCATCACGATCGGCCGCGGGCAATGCTTATGCATCTCGCGGATAATCTCTTCCGTGAACAGCCCCGGCTGACCCGAAACGCCGATCAGGATGTTCGGTTTCACGTTGCGCACCACGTCCAGCAGGGACAGGACATCGTTAGTGGTATCCCAGCCCTGCAGATGTTCACGCTTCTGCACCAGCTTGTTCTGGAACGGCAGCAGATTAGGCATGCCGTCGGTTAACAGGCCGAAGCGGTCAACCATAAATACGCGCTGGCGGGCCTCTTCTTCACTGAGTCCTTCGCGGACGATCTGGGCGATAATTTGCTCGGCGATGCCGCAGCCGGCGGAGCCCGCCCCGAGGAAGACGATTTTCTGTTCGCTCAGCTGGCTGCCGGCGCCGCGGCTGGCGGCGATCAGCGTCCCGACGGTGACCGCCGCGGTGCCCTGAATATCGTCGTTAAAGGAGCAGATCTCATTGCGGTAGCGGTTGAGCAGCGGCATGGCGTTCTTCTGCGCAAAGTCTTCAAACTGCAGCAGTACGTCCGGCCAGCGGGCTTTAATCGCCTGGATCACGTCGTCAACGAACTGATAGTACTCGTCGTCGGTAATACGCGGATGACGCCAGCCCATATACAGCGGATCGTCCAGCAGCTGCTGGTTGTTTGTCCCGACGTCCAGCACGATGGGCAGGGTGTAAGCCGGGCTGATGCCGCCGCAGGTGGTGTACAGCGACAGTTTACCGATCGGGATCCCCATCCCGCCGATCCCCTGGTCGCCGAGGCCGAGGATACGCTCGCCATCGGTCACCACAATCACTTTGACATTATGGTTCGGGACGTTTTGCAGAATGTCGTCAAGGTTATGGCGATTCTGGTAGGAGATAAAGACGCCGCGGGCGCGACGGTAAATCTCGGAGAAACGTTCGCAGGCGGCGCCCACCGTCGGGGTATAGATAACCGGCATCATCTCTTCGAGATGGTTGCCAATCAGGCGATAGAAAAGGGTCTCGTTGGTGTCCTGGATATTACGCAGATAAATGTGTTTGTCGATTTCTGTTTTGAATCCCTGATACTGGATCCAGGCGCGTTCCGCTTGCTCTTCGATGGTTTCAACCACTTCCGGCAGCAGGCCAAGCAGGTTGAAACTGCTGCGCTCTTCCATACTGAAGGCGCTGCCCTTGTTGAGCAGAGGGAATTCAAGCAGAACGGGGCCCGCGTAGGGGATGTACAGGGAACGGTTTTTCTTATGGGTAAATTGCATCGCACTAACTCCTTGATCGTGTCCACAGTCCCGGCGCGGCGATAAGCGAAGGGCGGGTGGAAAAGCAGCGGGCAGAGTATAGAGCAGAAGGTCTTCAAGCGGGTAAACAAGCCGTCAATTGCCATAAAAAAACACCATCCTGGCAACAGGACGGTGTTGTTTATCATCACTCAGGCTGAAAATTAACCACCGCGGCGTTTGCGGCCGGTAGCATGGATATGGTTTAGGGTGGTTTCTTCATCGCCTTCCAGCACCACTTTTTTCTGCTGGGAAAGCTTGTAGTTCAGACCGAGAAGATGACGTGCCTGATGGTTCGATTTCATTCTGACTCCTTTATCCTGTTCTGGTTTCAAGGGCAAACCCGGTGGTGACCGGATGAAATGTAACCCAAAGTTGGCCGCACGTTTTTTATGCGGCCTCAGGTAGGGTGGTCCATTTTCAGGGCAATAGCAACCTTAGCGCGCCAGATTAAGAACAGTCTCCCTCGCGCAGCTCCGGCATTACCACTTCATCTCGCCGGTGTTAACTTTGGCGCTAAGCTCCAGCGAGCTGGTTTCCGCCAGCCCCGGCCACTGCGTCTCCATGGCCTTGATCACCCCGGCGGAATCCTTATGTGTCTTCAGCGCCTGCTCAAACTGCTGGAGGTAGATTTTTGTAAAGCGCACCGCGCGGTCACCCTCCGGCGGCGTGCCGAGGTAATGCCCCGGGATCACCTGCTGCGGGCGCAGGGCAATCATCTGGTCCAGCGTAGTGCGCCACTGCTGGCGACTGGCCGGCGTCTGGGTGTCGGCGGTCCAGAGATGCATGCCCCACGCCACGCCGGTGCCGCCGAGGATCGTTTTGTTCGCCCGGATCCAAACGAACGCCGCGTAGTCATGCGGCTGCATAATCGTCACTGTTTCGCCATCGATGGTAAAGCTGTTGGCTTTCAGCGCCTGCGGGACGTACACCTGCGTCGGCGCGCCGTCTTTCATCTGCGGGCCCCAGTACGCCAGCTTTGCCGCTTTGGTGGCTTCAATATGTTTAACCACTTCCGGCGTGGCGACCACTTCCGCCTGCGGGAAGGCTTTCACCAGCGGCTCAAGGCCAAAGTAGAAGTCAGGATCGCCGGAGGTGATCACAATCCGCGACAGCGGTTTGCCGTTTTTCTTGATCATGTCCACCAGCTTTTCGCCGTCTTTGACGCTGAACTGGGCGTCAAACAGCACCGCTTCATGCGGGCCGGAAACGAGGGTGGAGTTGACGGCAAAAATACCTTTCTCCTGAGGGTTGTAAGTCTGCAGCGTCAGCGGCGCCGCGAAGACCGCGCCGCTGAACAGGGCGGTGGCAATAGCAAGGGCAGATAATTTCATCATTTATTCTCAGTCACAGGGGAATGCGTAGCATTGTACGGATTTCGCTATTTGATAGAATTCCTGAAATAAGAGATGCTGAGTTTCATAAATCGTGCAGATGAAGGGGGCGTGATGGACAGGGTGATTGCGGCGCAGGTATATCTGCGGATTTGCGAACTGGGAAGCCTCAGCGCCGCGGCGCGCGCGCTGGGGATGTCGCGCCCGATGGTCAGCCGCTATCTGGAACAGATGGAGAGCTGGGCCGGCGCCCGGCTGATCCATCGCTCAACCCGGCGGCTGACGCTGACCCCGGCGGGGGAGAAGGTGTTGCTCAAGACCCGCGGGTTGACGCGGATCGCCGATGAAATCGCCGGCGAGCGCCAGCGGGCCGACCCCAGCGGCACGCTGCGGGTGGCGTGCGCGCATTTTACCGCGATGCAGCTGATCTCCCCGCTGCTGCCGGACTTTCTCGCTCGCTATCCGCTGTTGCGCCTGGAGCTGGATATCAATAACCATCCGGTCAGCCTGATCGGCGAGCGCATCGACGTGGCCATTCGCATTACCGATAATCCGGAGGCCGGGGCTATCGCTCGCCGTCTCGGCGTGTGCCGGTCGCTACTTTGCGCTGCGCCGCGCTGGCTCCGCCAGCATGGTCCGCTGACGACGCTTGACGATCTGCAACAGCATAACTGCCTGTTATACAGCCATTTTGCCGGCCAGCGCTGGCAGTTCAGCGATGCGCAGGGGCAGGAGGCGTCGGTGTCGGTGAACGGTAATCTGAGCGCGGGGATCTCTTCCTTGCTGCTGGAGGCGGCGGTCGCCGGGTGCGGCATCGCGATGCTCCCCGAACTGGAGGCGCGGGGCGCGATTGCCAGCGGCGCGCTGGAGGTGGTGCTGCCTGACTGGACGCCGAAGGCGCTGAGCGTTTACGGCATCTATCTTTCCCGCGACTATCAGCCCGATGGGCTGCCGCTGTTTCTGGATGCGCTGCAGCGACGTCTGGGGGAGACGCTCGCCGATGCCTGAGCAGCGGCGTCGCCTTCAGCGGCAACACCGGCGGGCGGCGGCCCTGCCGGTGAGCTGACGATAAGACTTACTCGTTGCCCCACTGATTGAGGAAGTTAGCGATATCGTCAATACGGCGCTCGTCAATGGCCGCCTCGCGGGCCATCTCCTGCTGCGCTTCTTCGTCGATCTCTTCGTTATGGGTTAACCGCGCAATCAGCAGCTGAAAATAGCGCGCCAGCGCATCGCGTTCCTCATCCTTAACCGGGGCAGCCGCTTCGGTCTCGTATTCGTCCACGATGTCATAAAATTTCAGGGGGATGTCATTACTCATCTGTCGTCCTCAGGATTGGCGTCAGGGCCGGGGTTAGCGCAAAGCGGCGGGCGAGTATCATAGCATGCAGCCGGTAGGCTGCAGGAGAGGAAAAATCGCCGCGCCGGCGAGGCGAGAGGGCAGATACCGATCCCCGGGGGCGGAGGGTAAAACCGGCGCGCGATGTCGCACGCCGGTCTGCCGGGAGGCTTAGACTACCCCGTCCCCACCGTCAGAGCACCAAACCTGGCCGGAGGTATAAGAGCAGGCATCGGATGCCAGGGTGACGTACAGCGGGGCGATCTCGACCGGCTGTCCCGGACGCCCCATCGGCGTGTCTTTCCCGAACTGTTTCACTTTCTCGTCCGGCTGACCGCCGCTGGACTGCAGTACCGTCCAGTAAGGGCCTGGCGCCACGGCGTTAACGCGAATGCCGCGTTTTGCCACCTGTTTGGCCAGCGATTTAGTGAAGATCGCCAGGCAGGCTTTGGTCTGGGCGTAATCGAGCAGGATCGGACTGGGTTTATAGGCCTGCACCGAGGTGGTGTTGATGATCGCGCTCCCGGCCTGGAGATGGGGCAGCGCGGCGCGGGTGATCCAGAACGGCGCGTAGACATTGGTTTTAAAGGTGGCGTCAAAGTCTTCGGTGGTGAGCTCCTCGAGAGTCTCACAATATTGCTGACGCCCGGCGTTATTGACCAGGATGCTCAGGCCACCCAGCTGTTCCACCGCATCGGCCACCAGCGACTGACAAAAGGACTCGGAGCGAATATCCCCCGGCAGGGCCACCGCGGTGCGGCCTTCGGCTTTAATCAGGGCGATGACTTCATCGGCATCCTCTTGCTCTTCCGGCAGATAGCTTATGGCGACATCGGCCCCTTCACGGGCAAAGGCGATCGCCACCGCGCGGCCAATGCCGGAGTCACCGCCGGTAATGAGCGCTTTCTTACCGGCCAGCCGCCCGGTGCCGGTGTAGCTGGTTTCCCCATGGTCCGGTGACGGCTCCATTTCAGCATCCAGACCCGGCGGGTTTTGTTCTTGCTCCGGGAACTCCGGACGTGGAGCCGTCTCTTCTGGCAACATGGAGGTGGGTAATTTCTTCATTGGCGGTTTTTCATCTTGCATAGTCATCTCCTTCAGACAGAACGGGCCAGCTGTAAGGATAGGTCAGGTTCCCCCATCGCCAGACCCCGGGTGACTCGCCCAGGGCCAGTGAATGCCCGGGAAAAGAGGTACTGTTATTCCTTAACCGACTGATCCCCGGCGTATTTAAGTGAATAGCGCTGCGTTAATATCGCTGGGGTTAAATTAGGATTATTCCATCAATATTTAACGTGGCTGGGCTATTTTTCTCCCCGGGAAAATTTTTTTAAAGACGGAGAGGAAGACGCGTTGTGAAAAAGGGAATATTAAGTTAACCCGCTACGCATGGCTAATAACGCCATACCTCTTAGGTGGTATTTTTTGTAAGGGTGGCTGTCCGGGAGTGGAAGAAATATTTATTCATCAGATTATTTTCATTTGTTTACAAACGAGGAGTGCTGTCCGCAGAACAGACCATAATGGGCATATAATCCAAAGCGAAGAAGGAGTTGCAGAAAGATTAATTTTTAGTGCCGCTTCGCTGTGGTTAATTTATTTATTGGTAACGCTGATTAATGGCCGGAATTAATTTGACTCCTGCGGGTATTCCTCTAGTGTTAGATATCGAGGGCGATGATTTGTAACAGGGTCATTTTCCATTTACCAACCGATATTGATCAAACCAAAGGTGAACATTATGGCAGAGCATAGAGGCGGTTCAGGTAATTTTGCAGAAGATCGTGAAAAAGCATCCGAAGCCGGGCGTAAAGGTGGACAGCACAGCGGCGGGAACTTTAAAAATGATCCTGAGCGTGCATCCGAAGCCGGTAAAAAGGGTGGTAAGAACAGTCATGGCGGCGGCCGTAAATCCGGCGACAGCTAGCGGCTGATGACCCGTGACGCCGTTTCGACGGCGTCGGGACAGAAACCTGTGGGCCTGGCGGTCCGCAGGTTTCTGTTTATTTGCGAACGCTTTCACTTACCCATCGTCTATTGTCCGCGACGGAAGAAAAGGAGCAGGATAATTAAATTATAGCAACCTTAATTATTAAGCGCTGTTTACCGCAACGGCAATGTGCCGGGGAAGCGGTAAGGGCGAGTAAATGGCGGCACTATTTTTATGGCTGTGGAAAGGGAAGATATTGTCAGCCAGGTATTAACCGCCGGATACCAGGGGTGGGTAGCAACACATCCGCTTGCTAAATATTGTTCAGATCTAAGGTAATAAAATGAAACTGACGCCGGTATTTATTAAGCGTTGTCATCTTGTGGCCGCCGTTATGTGGGTGGGTCTGGCGATACCCTCGTTAATCTGGTGGAAAGACAGCGTCCTGTGGGTCATTCTCATCAGTATTTACGCTAATATTGTTGGGCATTTATCCGGATATAGCGCAGCGCGAGCTGACCAGGCGGCGGAAGAGAATGAAGAGTCCCCTTCAAAATAAAAAATTAATGATCAGAGGTGTATATGACGGATAGTGAAAATTACCATAACTGGCTTCGCGATGCCCATGCCATGGAAAAACAGGCCGAGTCACTGCTTATGGCCACCATCAGACGCCTCGATAATGAACCGCAATTACGGACCCGCCTTGAACAACATCTCTATGAAACCCGTCGGCAACTGTCGGCCCTGCAGGACCTTATCGCCCGCAACCACATTTCCCGCTCGGCGCTGAAGGATGCGATGAGCCGGGTCGCAGCCCTGGGCCAGACTATTGGCATCATGCTGCCCGGCGATGAGCTCATTAAACTGATTATCACCGCCTACGTTTTTGCCCATTTTGAGGTCGCCTGCTATACCGCTTTATTAACGGCGGCGAAGCGAGTGGGAGACCATAGCGCGATGCCTACTCTGGAAGGGATCCTTGCCGAAGAGAGAGGGATGGCTGACTGGCTGCTGCATCATCTACCGGCGCTGACCGGGCAATATCTGATGCATAACAATCTGCCCGGCGTTGAGGCCGGACAATAAGCCGCCGGAGTCAAATATGGTTAAGCGCCACACCATCGCGCTGCTCGCCACGGAGAAAGCGGTTCCGCTGAAATTAACCGCCAGGCAGCAGGCGCTGGTGGACGCGGTGGCGAACAGGGCCCCTCCTGCAGAGCCCGATCCCGTATCGCCTGTCGGCAAAGCAGACGTCAGGAACAGGAGGGCGCGCTGAGGAAGCTGACAGTGGCGGGCAGAACGCAAGGTGATAGTGATGCAACAGGAAGAGTGGTTTCACAGAGCGGTCATCTATCAGGTGGACAGTTCTCTGTTTTACGATGCCAACGGCGATGGGTTTGGCGATCTTGCCGGCATACGCCAAAAGCTACACTACATTCGTAGTCTGGGGGCGACGGTGCTCTGGCTGACCCCTTTCTATCTCACCCCACTGCAGGATGATGGCTATGATATCAGCGACCATCTGCAGCCCGATCCCCGCTTCGGAACCATCGCCGACGTGATTGAGCTGCTTGCCCGCGCCCGGGAGCTGGGACTGCGGGTGATCGTTGAGCTGGTTATCCAGCACACCTCCGCCCGGCACCCGTGGTTTCAGGCGGCGCGACGCGATCCCCGCTCGCCTTTGCGGCCATACTATCTTTGGGCCGATCGGCCGCCGGAGAACGACGATCCGCCCATGTTTCCCGGCGTCGAGGAGAGCGTCTGGAGCTGGGACGACCAGGCCGGACAATACTATCGTCACATGTTTTATCGGCATGAGCCCGACCTGAATCTCGCTCATCCGCCGGTGATCGCCGAAATAGAAAACATCATCACCTTCTGGCTGCAGGCCGGGGTGTCAGGATTTCGCCTCGATGCGGCGTCACATCTGGTGAAGCAGGCCGGGAAGGGTGAAGAGGCGCGGGGCTACCCGCTGCTGACGCATCTTCGCCAGGTCGTGCAGCGCCTCAACCCCGACGCGATACTGCTGGGTGAAGTGGACGTGGAGGTGGAAGCGTATCGCCATTATTTCGGCCGCGGCGATCGGCTGCAGATGGTGCTCAATTTCTGGCTTAATAAATACCTCTATGTCAGCCTGGCGCAGCAGCGCGCCACCCCGGTGGTGAAGGCGCTGCAGGCGATGGTGGCCCCGCCGGACGGATGCTGCTTCGTCAACTGGCTGCGTAACCATGATGAACTGGACCTGGAGGGGATTGGCGAACGCAACAAGCGCCAGGTTATCCGTACCTTTGCCCCGGATAAATCGATGTCGGTTTACCAGCGCGGCGTGCGCCGGCGGCTGGCGCCGATGCTGGGTGGCGATACCCGACGCATCGCGCTGGCCCATGCTATCCTGCTGGCGCTGCCTGGCGTGCCGGTGATGCGCTATGGCGACGAGATTGGTATGGGCGACGATCTGCGCTTACCGGAGCGCTACGCGGTCCGAACGCCGATGCAGTGGTCGGCGGCGCCCAACGGCGGCTTCTCCCGGGCGGCGCGGGAGGATTTACCGGTAAAACCGGTGGCCAGCGGACGGTTTCGCTACCAGCGGATCAATGTCGAAGCGGCGCTGCGCCACCCCCGCTCGCTACTGCATCGGGTGCGCAATATGGTGCTGGCGCGCACGGAATATACTGAACCGGGCTCCATCCCTTTTACCCTCCTTACGGTGAAGCCTGCCGCGGTGCTGGGCTTGTGCTATCGCAGCGAATCGCGGGAGGTGCTGATGCTGGCGAACTGCAGCCAGCAGGCGGTAGAGGTCCAGCTCCCGCCGCTGGCCGAGGGCTACTGGAGCCCGATTCTGGAAGATAAGTTCTACCAGGACGGGCTGCACGGCGGGAAAGAGGCGCGGCTGGCGCTCTCAGGGTATGGCTACCGCTGGTTCAGCCGCAGCCTGGCTTAGCGCCGTCTCCCCGGTCGGCGGAACAACGCGCGCAGGGCCATCGTCGCCACCGCCACGCCGACGCCAGCAGCCACTTTGCCCGGGAGATCGGCGCTGATGGTCACTGCTTTACGCCGTGCGCCATCGTTAAAGGGGCCGTGTCCGGGATGATTGCCGCGCACCGGCGTGAACAGGTCGTCCTGGTGCTCTGCCGGCTTCGGCTGGCCGGTAAACTGTCCCTCCCACGCTTTCTTCACCATCAGCCGATCGAGCAGACGAGGGAAGAAGACCTGGCCGAGGATCGACTGGATGGTGCTTTTCCCCACCCACAGTTCGTTCACCGGCCGCTGGATCACGCTGTAGATAGCCTCGGCGGCGACCTCCGGCTGATAGACCGGCGGTACCGGCTGCATGGCCTGATCCATTTTGTTGCGTGCCCAGCCAAACTGAGCGGTGTTCATCCCCGGCAGCTGGACCATGGTCAACTGGAGGTGGCTTTTCTCATGCATCAGCTCGGTGCGCACGGCATCGGTGAAGCCGCGAATGGCCGCTTTGGCTCCGCAATAGGCCGACTGCAGGGGGATCGAGCGCCAGGCCAGCGCCGATCCAGCCTGAATAATCACCCCCCGATCCCGGGGCGTCATCACCTCCAGCGCCGCGCGGGTACCGTTGACATAGCCGAGATAGGTCACCTCCGTCACCCGGCGAAATTCGTCGTCGCTCATCTGACGAAAGGGCGCCAGCACGGTGGTCATGGCGTTGTTGATCCAGACGTCTATGGCACCGAGGGTGGCTTCCACCTCGGCGGCGGCGCGCTGCACAGCCCCGGCATCGGCAACATCGGCGCTAATCGCCAGCGTTTTGACGCCAAACCGTTCGCAGGCCTGCTGCGTCTCCTGCAGACCCGTTTCATCGCGGGCGATCAGCGCCACGTGATACCCTGCGCGGGCGAAACGCAGCGCGGTGGCTTTTCCTGCCCCGGCGGTTCCGCCGGTAATAACCATCACGGACATAGTGACCTCATTCATTTTTTCGCTATCGCAAATTTAAGCTGCACGGATCGAATAATTATTAAGCACAAATAACAACGGTGAGGTGGGAAATATCCTGGAATAAGCGCAGTGTGAATCAGGCGACATATCGTGATGACTCTGGCCTGTTTCTGCATAAGCAGACATTGAGGTTCTATAATCTGTAAGGTCCCTGACAACCCGCGAGGAGGAAAAATGTTGACATTAAACACGCGTAGCGTTGAAAAAGAAGAGGATGACGCCACCCGCGCCCCGGAATCGGGGGATAAACAACCGGAGCGCGATAAATAGCTATTCCGCTGTTATTCCTGTTGCGGAATAATGGATATCTGGCCGTTACGTTCGAGAATAGCGAATTTGATCGCTTTCAGTTCATAAATCCCATGGTGCTGCCTGGCCGCCAGCAGGATATCATCGACAGAAATATTGACGAGCTTGATTTTCTCATCGATGACAGCACCATTTTCCACCACGATAACCGGCGTGCCATCAAGGAAATTTTCCGCCTGGGCAAATTTTTTCTTAATATAACCAAATAAAATATCAATACTGACCAGGGTGACGATAGTCAGCATCGAACCGGTGACGGAATAGTCTGTGCTGAGCATCGCCTGCTGGGTGGCTTCGCTGATAATCAGCAGCAATATCAGGTCAAAATTCGTTAACTGCATCAGGGTTCGTCTGCCGGCAATCTTGAAAATAATCAGCAATATCAGATAGATTGCTGCGGCTCTAAGGACCATTTCCATCGCGACTCCTACGGATAGACAAACTGCTGCCAGCTGACGGCAGGGCGATCGTTGACGGCCGCCTGCAGGGAGAGCGTGCCTATGGTTTTGGGGGTAATCGCTAACCACACCGAGAGCGGCGAGCGGCTGGTCGTCCGCTGATACACCAGATATAATTTCCCGTCGGCACTGTACATTTTATCCGGCTGCGGGCGGATATCGCCAAGCTGGTAGCGAGTTAATAACGTGGCGGCGAAGCTGATCGTGGTGTCATTTTCCTTGGTGGGTTTGATCTGAATATTGAGTTCGGTTTCACTCATCAGTCTGGCATAACGCTGGTAATCGACGATTAATTCACCTCCGGCGCTTTCCCGGTGCGCCTCACTGAAATAACCAGAGGACCACAGGCCGCTTAACGCGGTAAGGATAATGAGGCTGAGTGCAATTATCCCATAGCGCCTGAAGCGATATTCAAAGCGGAGGGCTCGTTCATTTTCGTCGACGATGGGACAAGGCTGTTGATTCTCAATCATTATTATTTTTCCCGCGTTTCGTTTCGGCATCAGCGCAACGATAAGGACATTCTTATATTAGACGATATCAGAACAATTGACTTTGTAAAAATGGCCAGCCTCAGCCAGGCTTTATTCTGTTCATCAGCAAAAACAAGGAGGCATGATGAAAAAATTAGCCTTGGCCATGGCCTGTTTGTTTGCCGCCGCTGTCGCGCAAGCGGACGATAAGGGCGGTTTTAGCCAGGATGCCGCGCCGCCGCCGCCGCACAAACTGGATGACGGCTATCGCGGCGTCGAGGAGGGGCGGATCATGACCGTTGAGCAGGCGAAAACCATGCACGACGGCGCCACGATTTCGCTGCGCGGCAATCTGCTGACCCGGCAGGGAGATGACCGTTATCAGTTTCGTGATAAAAGCGGCACCATCACCGCCATTATTCCGGTTGCCGCGTTTAATGAACAGCATGTAGAGCCTGACGATCTGGTCAGTATTAACGGTAGCCTTGATCGCAAAATGACGCCACCGGTAGTGCGTATCGATCGCCTGCTCAAACAGTCGCCTAAATAAGGGGAGCTTGCCGGTATGAGCACAACATCTCACCCGCACGGCGAGGAGCGCGGGAAGCACCCTGCGCGCGAGGCGCCGGGCGAACAGGGCGAAGTGCCGCGTAAACGGGACGACAGCGAGGATGACAAAACCGATCCTTATCATCCTCACGATGGCCGTTAGCGTCACCCGCAACGGGTACTTTTCGGGAACGCCGGGGTGGCGGGCTGCAGAATAGACGCAGGTTCGGCATCAGGCACTATACTTTTTGTTCGACATCATCACAGGAGGAGTCATATGGCGATTCATAAGAAAGGGCTGGCGCACTGGGAAGGCGATCTCAAGCATGGCAAAGGCACCGTGTCGACGGAGAGCGGGGCGCTGAGCCAGCAGCCCTACGGCTTTAACACCCGCTTTGAAGGGGTGAAAGGCACCAACCCCGAGGAGCTGATCGGCGCCGCGCATGCCGCCTGCTTCTCGATGGCTCTGTCGCTGATGCTCAGCGAAGAGGGCTATACCGCGACGTCCATCGACACCACCGCGGTGGTCACCCTCAATAAAACCGACGGCGGGTTTGCGATAACCGACATCGCGCTGCAAAGCCAGATTGTCCTGCCGGGCGTCGCGCCGGCGGCGTTCGATGAGATCATCCAGAAAGCGAAGGCCGGCTGCCCGGTATCGCAGGTGCTGAAAGCCAATATCACCCTCGACTACCAGCTGAATCCGTAAGCTGTCGTGCCCGCACTCTGCGGGCACCGTTCCCGCGATCTCTCTCCCCGCCACTGCCTCCGCTGCGCAATAGTGGTATCTTGGGTCCTTTCGCAAACGTAAAGGACTCCATCATGATCGGCATTCGCGGGATGATCGAGGCGCAGGTGCTCGGCCTGACCGGTATGGCGCTAAAAGAGATTGATTTTGAACAGCCCAAAGGGGAGCCGGGGCTGTTTGGTCCGCAATCAGCCATCTGGCAGGTGCATGGCGATTTTACCTCTATGTTGTGCGGCGGCATTAGCGCGCTGCTGCTGCAGATGCTGCATCCCCTGGCGCTGGCCGGCGTCTGGGACCACTCCCGTTTTCGCGAGGATATCTTTGGCCGCCTGCGCCGCACCAGTCAGTTTATCTCCGCCACCACCTTTGCCGCCACCCCTGACGCGGAGCGGCTGATCGCCAAAGTGCAGGGGATCCATCAGCGGATCGCCGGGGTGGATAAGGACGGCACGCCGTATCAGGCAAGCGACCCGGCGCTGTTGACCTGGGTGCATGTCGCCGAGTGCAGCCGCTTTATGGCCTCCCACCTGCGCTATAAGCGCACGGTGGTCAGCGTCCAGCGCCAGGAGGACTATTTTCGCGAGTCGGCGGAGATCGCTCGCCGGCTGGGGGCCGAGGATATTCCCCGGACGCCGAATGAGGTCGCGGACTATCTTGAGGCGATGCGCCCGCAGCTGCGCTGTGACGAACGTACCCGGGAGGTGGCCGAGGTGCTGCTCACCACCCGTCTGCCGGGTCGCCTGAGTCAGCCGGTTGGCCAGGTGATGATGCGGGCCGGGATCGATCTTCTGCCGCCATGGGCGCAGGAGATGCTGGGACTGTCGCTGACGCCGCTGCAGCGGCGCACGACGCGTCTGATGGTGCAGGCTATCGCCCGCGTGCTGCGCGCCTCGGTACGCAACGGCGCCTGGCATTGCGCCATGCGCCGGATGGCAGAGGCGTGATTCAGCCCGCCTCGCTCAGGTGCCGGGCAATCAGCGCCTCCAGGCTACCGTCCGCTCGCCATTCGTTCAACGCGTCGTTCACTGCGCTAAAGCGGGCCACGTCTTCCCGGGCGACGCAGATGGCCTGGTGGATCTCGGTAAAATTATCCGCCAGGACCCGCACCTCCGGATGGCGGCGCGCTGTCGCCTCCAGCGGCTGACGGATGCCGGCGACCATATCCCCTTTACCGGCGAGGAAGGCGTCGATGGCCTCCTGCGAGGAGGGGAGACGATTCAGGCTGGCGTGCTGCAGATGGCGGGTTAGCCACAGATCGTAGGCGGCGTTTTGCCCGACGTTAATCGTGGTTGCCGGGCGATCCATATCGACCACGCTCTGGCAGGGCGAACCGGCTCTCACCAGCGCGGTTCCCTGGATGGTGATATAGGGAGAGGTAAAGCGCAGGGTCGCCTCCCGTGCCGGATCGATGGCCAGAAAGGCAATATCCCAGCGTTCGCCGCCGGCGTCGGCCACCACTTTACCGGCGGCAGGATAGGTGACGAACTCGGCGGCGACGCCCCAGCGCTTCGCCAGTCGATGGCTGAGCTCGGGGGTAATGCCTGTCGGCACGCCCCTTTCGCCAGGATGGGCCAGTACCGCATTGCCCAGATTAATGGCAAAACGCAGCCGGGAGGGTGTGATATCTGACATCGCTGACTCCTGTGGTGGCTAAGAGAAGGCGGCCCGACCTGTCGGCGCCAGTGATAAGATAGTCCATCCGCGCGCGGTTGTACCTCTCCGGCCACACTTTCAGAATCTATTCATTAACGACCGCAGCGAATTCGTTAAACCGCAAGGCAATGGCTTTTATATTGTTAAGCATAAACTCAGCTTGTCAGTTTATTCTTCCCGCTCACTGAGGGAGAGAAATAATGACACAACATAATTTTGACAATGATAATAAATATCATCAGCGTTCGGAGCAGGCGCGAAAGAGTACCCTGGTTAGCGTGGTGGTCAATATTTTTCTCTCCGCGTTGCAGATTGCGGTGGGAATATTCTCGGGTTCCCAGGGGTTAATTGCCGATGGAATGCACTCTTTTTCCGATCTGCTCGCCGATGGCGTTGTGCTGGTGGCGAATAAAAAGAGTCGCCGGCCCTCTGACCACGATCACCATTATGGCCACTGGCGCTATGAGAACGGCGCCTCTCTGGTCCTCGGCGCGATCCTGGCGCTGGTCGGAGTCGGTATGCTGTGGTCTGCAGCGGGTCATCTCGCGCAACCGCAGACGATTGCGCCGGTGCACAGCGTGGCGCTGTGGATGGCGCTGACGGCGCTGGTGGTCAAAGAGGGGCTGTTTCGCTATATGCTGGCGGCCGCCAGGCGGCTGAACTCCTCGCTGCTCATCGCCAACGCCTGGCATGCCCGCTCGGACGCCGCGTCATCCCTGGTGGTGGCGCTGGGGATTATCGGTAATCTGGCCGGGTTTGCCTGGTTCGATCCGCTCGCCGCGCTGGCGGTGGGGCTGGTGATTACGCGGATGGGCTATCGTTTCGCCGCCACCGCGCTGCACGATTTAATGGACCGCGCCGTCGATGAAGAGACGCAGCGGGCGATCGCCGGCACGCTGCGGGCCACGCCGGGCGTGGCGGGTCTGCACGATTTGAAAACCCGTAAGGCGGGGGATCTGGTGCTGGTGGATGTCCATCTCGAGGTGGCGGCAGAGCTGTCGGTAGCCGAAGGGCATCAGATTGCCCGGCAGGCGCGGGCGCGGGTCATAGCGCACCATCCGGTGCTCAATGTGATGGTGCATCTCGATCCCAGCGCGGCGGTTGCCGGTTCGCCGGGGAAGGCAAACTGCCTGACGTCATAAGCGGAAAACAGACTGGCTCAGCGGCTATTTTATCCCTGAGCCATTATTCCTCGGCCACCCGCTCGCACTTTGATTGCCCGAACGATAAATAAGGCTCATACTGAGCCGGCCATGACCATCGCTAAATAATGGCGCAGATCTGCCCGTTGCAGTTAACGATAAAATAAACCAATCGGTTCATCGATACTCTCTATTTTTTATTTAGAGATAATAACCAGAGCGGTAATTCAGGAAGTCAGACAATGATCATTCGGCCAGAACAACACTGGTTTCTTCGCCTATTTGACTGGCACGGCTCCGTGCTGTCGAAAATCATCTTTCGTCTGCTGCTTAATGTGCTGATGTCCATCATCGCCATTATCAGCTATCAATGGTACGCGCAGTTGGGGATCCACTTAACGGTGGCGCCGTTCAGCCTGCTGGGGATCGCGATAGCGATTTTCCTCGGCTTTCGCAACAGCGCCAGCTACAGCCGCTTCGTCGAGGCGCGCAATCTGTGGGGGACGGTGCTTATCGCCGAACGTACGCTGGTGCGCCAGTTGCGCAATATCCTGCCGGCCGAACACGATGCCCATCGCCGCATCGTCAGCTACCTGGTGGCTTTTAGCTGGAGCCTGAAGCACCAGCTGCGCAAAACCGATCCGACGGCTGACCTGCGGCGGTTGCTGCCGGCGGACCAGGTGGCGGAGATCCTCGCCAGCTCAATGCCCACCAACCGGATCCTGCTGCTGGTCGGCAACGAAATCGGCCAGCTGCGCGAGGCGGGCAAGCTTAGCGACATCACCTATGGGCTGATGGACAACAAACTCGATGAGCTGGCGCACGTGCTGGGTGGCTGCGAAAGGCTGGCCACCACCCCGGTGCCGTTCGCCTATACCCTGATCCTCCAGCGCACCGTGTATCTGTTCTGCACGCTGCTGCCGTTCGCCCTGGTCGGGGATCTGCACTACATGACGCCGTTTGTCTCGGTCTTTATCTCCTACACCTTTTTGTCGTGGGATTCACTGGCGGAAGAGCTGGAAGATCCCTTCGGCACCGCCGCCAACGACCTGCCGCTGAACGCGATGTGCAATACCATTGAGCGCAATCTGCTCGACATGACCGGTCAACATCCGCTGCCGGAGACGCTGCGTCCGGACCGGTACTTCAACCTGACCTGAGCCCCTGCGCACCGGGCAGTTTCCGCTGCCCGGTCATCACTTTCCCGCGCCCATGCGACCCGCCGCGCGGAGGGGGCGATAAAAGCAAAATTTGCAAATAAGTTAAATTTAACACCCGATAGATAACATCAATTATACAGATTTGTGGTGTATGTTATTATTCGGTTAACAAACGCAGTACCTACGCTTTCCCATCGTACTATCCTTGAGAAACAGCATTCTTATCAGGTGACGCCGCGCACACCACGCCTCGTCGCCGGGGTCGTCGCACGCTTTTTTTCAGCCGGCGGCGGCCAGAACAGAGCAGCAGGAGTAAAAAGATGACCAATAAAAGACGCGCGGTTCCCGGTGTTCACCCTTATGACGGTCCGGCAGGCGGGTGGGGCGCGTTGAAGGCGACGGCCATCGCCGTGCGTACCCAGATGGATGCCTTTGAAGCGCCCGCCACGCTGCTGCGAACCAACCAACCTGACGGCTTCGATTGCCCGGGCTGCGCCTGGCCGGATAAAGAGCATAAATCCACTTTTCAGTTTTGCGAAAACGGCGCCAAAGCTGTGACCTGGGAGGCGACCACCAAACGGGTGACGCCAGCGTTCCTCGCGGCTAACACCGTGACCTCCCTGCTGGCGAAAAGCGATTTTGAACTGGAGGGCTATGGCCGCTTAACCCATCCTTTGGTTTACGACCGCGCCAGCGACACGCTGCGCCCGGTGGCGTGGGAAGAGGCTTTCGCCCGTATCGGCGAGATCCTTCGCGGCCTGCAGCCGGATGAGGTTGAATTCTACACCTCCGGACGGGCCTCCAATGAAGCGGCGTGGCTGTTTCAGCTGTTTGCCCGCGAGTATGGCACCAATAACTTTCCCGACTGCTCTAACATGTGCCATGAATCCACCAGCGTGGGCCTGCCGCAGTCGATCGGCATTGGCAAAGGCACCGTTTCCCTCGATGATTTTGACCAGACCGAGCTGGTGATCTCTATCGGCCATAATCCGGGCACCAACCACCCGCGGATGATGGGCACCCTGCATGAGCTTTCCCGCCGCGGCGTGCCGATTATCGTTTTTAATCCGCTGCGTGAGCGGGCGCTGGAGCGTTTTGCCGACCCGCAAAACGTGATGGAGATGGCGACGTATCGCTCGACGCCGATCGCTTCGACCTACTACCAGGTGCGGGCCGGCGGCGACGCGGCGGCGCTGAAAGGGATCGCCAAAGCGCTGCTGCAGCTGGAGGAGGAGCAGGGCCAGGTGCTCGACCACGCGTTTATTGCGCAACATACCCAGGGGTTCGCCGCCTTCGCCGAGGATCTGCACGCCACCCGCTGGCAGGACATTGAGCAGGAGTCCGGCTTGACGCGCGAGTCGCTGACCCAGGTCGCCGTGGCCTACGCCAAATCCAGGGCCACCATCGTCACCTACGGCATGGGGATCACTCAGCATAATAAAGGCACTTCCAACGTCCGGCTGATTGCCGACCTGCTGCTGATGCGCGGCAATATCGGCAAGCCGGGGGCCGGCATCTGTCCGCTGCGCGGCCACTCTAACGTGCAGGGAAACCGCACCGTTGGGATCAGCGAAAAACCTTCCGCGGCCTTCCTCGACAGCCTGCAGCGGGTGATGGGGATCACGCCGCCGCGGCATCACGGTCACGATGCGGTGAAGGCGCTGGAAGCCATGATCGCCGGCGACGCCAAAGCCCTGATCTGCCTCGGGGGCAACTTCGCCGTGGCGATGCCGGATCACGAACGCGCCTTCCCGGCGATGCGCGGCCTTGAGCTCAGCGTGCACGTCGGCACCAAGCTCAACCGCTCGCACCTGCTGACGGCGAAAGAGACCTTTATTCTGCCGTGCCTTGGCCGCACCGAGCTTGACCTGCAGGCCAGCGGCCGACAGTCGATCACCGTCGAGGATTCGATGTCGATGGTGCATGCCTCGTCAGGCAAGCTAAAGCCCGCCTCGCCGACGCTGCGCTCGGAGCCGGCGATTGTCGCCGGTCTGGCGAAGGCCACTCTGCCGGCCAGCAAAGTGGACTGGCTGTATCTGGTGGAAGATTACGACCGTATTCGGGAGCTGATCGAACAGACCATTCCGGGGTTCGAAAATTATAACCAGCGCATTCGCCACCCCGGGGGCTTTCGCATGCCGCTGCCGCCGACCGAGCGCATCTGGCCTACCGCCACCGGCAAAGCCATGTTCTCGGTTTTCAAAGGCGTGCATGAGAACGTGGTGGTGGAGGGCGAGGAGGTGATGCGCTTAGTGACCTTGCGCAGCCACGACCAGTACAACACCACCATCTACGCCATGGATGACCGCTACCGCGGCGTCTTCGGCCGCCGCGACGTGCTGTTTATGAACGAGCAGGATATGGCCGCCCAGGGTCTGGAGCATGGCGATCGGGTCGATATCCACACTGCGCTGCCGGGCAGCTCGCTGACGCTCAGAGATATCACGGTGGTGGCCTACGGCATCGCGCCCGGCACCGTCGGCGCCTATTATCCGGAAGCCAACGTGCTGGTGCCGCTGAACTATCTGGATGAAGAGAGCGGGACGCCCTCCTATAAGTCGGTCCCCGTCCGCCTGACGCTGCGCTCGAAAGAGATCCGCCCGCTGTCCGGTGTGCGTTAAAGAAGGAGGGCGTTGGGCGGAGTCGCGCCGTCCTGCGCCCGTCGCCCCCTCGTCTCCTCGCTTGAATTTATCGGTTATGAAACTAACATTCTGGTAACCTGTGCGCGGCCCCGGGGGTGAACGGCGGGGTTCAAACGGGAAAAAGAATGGACATTAAGCAACTCAAATATTTGATCGCGCTCGATCAGACGCGCCATTTTGGCCAGGCGGCGGCAGCCTGCCATATTACCCAGCCGACCCTCTCCATGCGCATTCGTAATCTGGAAGAGGAGCTGAACCTGACCCTTATCCAGCGCGGCCAGCGCTTCGAGGGTTTTACCCCGGAGGGGGAGCGGATCCTGGCCTGGGCGCGGGCGGTGCTGGCCGCCCATGACGGTCTGGCGGCGGAGGCGGCCATTTGTCGCGGACAGATGGTCGGTCAGCTGAGGGTTGGCATGGTGCCGCTGGCGAGCCTCAATCCGATGCAGCTGATTAAACCTCTCGCGGAGAAATACCCGGCGCTGCAGTTCAGCCTGCTGTCAATGACCTCGGAGCAGATTATCGATGGCGTCAGCCGCAACCAGCTGGACCTGGGGATCTGTTACCTGCAGCATCTGGATGAACGTCTGTTTAAGATCGCCCGGCTGCCGCAAACTCGGATGGGACTGTTGCACGATAAACGCCATTTCGACTTCAGCGACGGGACGCCGGGGTGGGATACGCTGGCGACGCTGCCCCTTGGCTTTCTGACCAAGGGAATGTACTACCGGGAATCCATTGAAATCAGCTTTAAGGCCAAAGGGCTAACGCCGAAGTCTGTCTTTGAAAGCGATTCGACGTTTCAGATAATCCAGGCGGTGCAGGCGGGGATCTGCTGCGCCATCATGCCGCTCAACAACGGCCTGGAAGCCCTCAGCGACAATCTTGACATCCTGCCCATCGCCGAAAGCCAGGTCGATTCGCAGCTGGCGCTGATTATGCGCCAGCAGGAGCCGGTCTCGACGCTGGCGGAAAAATGCTTCGCCGAGGCGCAGGGGATTTTTGGCTGAGGCCAGCCTCAGATATTCTCCAGTCGAATGCCCCGGGTTCTCGGGCCGAAGATCCCCACCGACAGCATCACCATCAGCATACTGACGACGATAAAGCTAATCACCCCCGGCGTGCCGGCATATTGCAGAATAATGCCGATCAGGATGCTGGTCACCGCGGTCGAGAGCCGGCTGAACGAGTAGCAGAAGCCGACGGCGCGGGCGCGAATATGGGTCGGGAAGACCTCGGCCTGGTAGGCGTGGTAGCTGATGGTCAGCCAGGCGTTGGACCAGGTGATCATAAACCCGCAGATCACCAGCAGAACCGGACTGTTCTGCAGGGCAAACAGGGTGCCGAAGATGACGGTCATCAGCGCGGAGAGGACGATCTGCCACTTGTTCTCAAAGCGATGCACGAAGCGGGTGCAGAACAGGCAGCCCAGCGGATAGGCGAGGGTGATAAAGAAGGCGTACAGCAGACTGTGGGTAATGCTGGCGCCCTGACCGGAGAGCAATGCCGGCAGCCAGTTGCCAAAGCCGAAGAAACCGATCGCCTGGAAGAAATTCATCACCATCAGCATCAGGGTGCGCTGCCGATACTGCGGCGCCCAGATTTCGCGGAAGGTGCCGCGTTTGACGACGCTCTCCGCCGCCTGCGCATGCTTCGGCGACGGCGTCAGGCCGCAGCGGGATTCCATCGTGCACATCACCGCATGCGCCTCATCATGCCGCCCTTTGGTTTCCAGCCAGCGGGCTGACTCCGGCAATTTTTTGCGGATAAACCAGATCGCCAGCGAGAACAGCGCGCCGAAGATGATCACCCAGCGCCAGCCGCTGAGGCCGAAGAGGGTGGTTGGCACCAATATCCAGGACATCAGCGCCACCGCCGGAACCGACAGAAATTGAATAAAGAAGGCAAAGGCGAAGGCTTTATTGCGCAGGTGGGTAGGGACCCATTCGCTGAGGTAAGTGTCAATGGTCACCAGCTCAATGCCGAGGCCGATCCCTACCAGAAAGCGGAAGAAGATCACCCCTTCCGCGCTGCTCTGGGTCGCCATCAGCAGCGAGAAAAAGCCGTACCAGGCGAGCGCCACCATAAAGGTCAGCCGGCGTCCCAGCTTGTCCGCCAGCGGCGCCAGCAGGCTCGCGCCGATAAACAGCCCCATAAAGGTGGCGGAGGCAAAGGCCGCCTGATCGGCGATGCCAAAGATCCCCGCCGCGCCGGTGTGGAAAATACCCTCCGCCAGCAGGCCCGCGCTGATGTACCCGGTCTGGAACAAGTCGTAGAGCTCGAAGAAGCCGCCGAGAGAGAGCAGGGTGATAAACGACCATAACCCGAAGGAGGCGGGCAGCGCGTCAATGCGTCCGGTTAAGCTGGCGTGCGGTTGTCCTGGCGAAGCATAGGGCGTTTCGCCGAGAACCTGGGTGGTAGACATGGTGTTGTGTTCCTCAGGAAGAATGGTTTGCCTGCTAATGTTAAGTGATTGTTAATAGTTTTAAATTTTTAATCTTCAGCGTTAACGGCAATCTTTAGCGCAAGATCGCGCCGTACAGGAGGAAAGTTGAGATTTATGCTGCTTTTCGCCGCACGCCAGGGGAAGAATTGAAGTAAATCACCGTGGGCGGCAATGTTCCCCGCCTGGCGTTATCGCGCTGCCCAGGGCCCGGGCCAGACAGAGTAAACGAATCCTCACCGGCGGCGTTTTCCCGCTTTACCCGCTATTACGCCGGGCTATAATGTGCCCACTTTCATACAGGAGTCATGCGTTGGACAGTCATCCTTATTGTTTTTCTCCGGCAAGCTAACGCGACTGTTTTCGCTGCTTGCCGAACCGGCGGGCAGCAATCTTTGATTATCGGATTGCCTCCCTTAATGTAGTGATTCGCGACCGTACGCGAGAGGCACCGTTATGTTTCTGTTTCCCACCAGCTTATTTCCTCCACCATCACCCGCCCGCTAATTGCCCGGCGCGGCTGAGCGCGACATCAATAATTTTTGGCTTTCTGTTATCTGGAGGAAGGCGCGATGGTATTTCCTTATATGACACATTTACTTGCGGCGATGCTGCTGGGAGCGCTGATCGGCGCGGAAAGACAGTGGCGGCAACGTATGGCCGGCTTGCGGACCAATGCGCTGGTGGCCACCGGCGCGGCGGTGTTTATTCTTAGCGCGATGTCGGCGTCGCCGGACAGCCCCGGGCGCATTGCGGCGCAGATCGTCTCCGGTATCGGCTTCCTTGGGGCGGGAGTGATTATGCGCGATGGCATGAACGTTCGCGGCCTCAATACCGCCGCCACCCTGTGGTGCTCGGCCGGTATCGGTGTCCTCTGCGGCCTGGGACAGTTCTGGAACGCGACGGCGGCGACGCTGATTATTCTGTGCGCTAATATCCTGCTCCGCGAAGCGGCGCAGCGCATTCATGCCTTGCCGGGCGCCGGAGACGAAGAGAAACGCTATATCTTGCGCGTCACCTGTTTACGCGAGCATGAAAAAGCCGTGCGTCAGCTGCTGCTGAATATTGCTCAGCAGCAGAGGTTCACCCTGCAGGGGCTGCAGTCGGCGGCGGCAGATACGGCGGATCAGCTGGAGATTTGCGCGGAGCTGATTAGCCATAAGCAGCATCACAAAACGCTGGCGCAGATTATGGCGCAGGTGGCCGGCCAGCAGAATGTCACCTCGGTACACTGGCGCGTCGGAGAAGCGTAGAGACAGACATGGCCGCTCGCCGCGCGATTCGCCAACCCGCGGGAAAGCGGCTAGAATGGCCTCCTGCCGGAGGTTATAAGAATGTTAAATAATGGATGTGTGCCGTCGGAAACAGGCCAGACTATGACGACGGCTGATTGTCGCTTTACCCGCGTGATGGCCGAGCAGGCGGCGCGTGCCCGTCTGACGCTGGACGACGATCAGCTGTCGCTCATCGCCCGCCTCGACGCCCTGGGCCAGCAGCTGTTGTCCGCGCCCGGCACGCCGCAGGGACTGTACGTTTGGGGACGCACCGGGCGAGGGAAAAGCTTTATTCTCGACCACTTTTTTGCCAGCCTGCCGCTCGCCGCCAGGCGTCGGGTCCATTTTCATCACTTCTTCCGCGAACTGCATCAGCGGCTGAATGCCCCCGGCGCGCCCGGCCTGCAGGCGGTGATGATGCAGATGACCTCCGGCTGCCGCCTGCTGTGCTTTGACGAATTTCATCTTCACGACCCCGGCGACGCCATGCTGATAAAGGCGCTGCTGGAACACCTTTTTCAACGGGGCATCGTGCTGCTGGCAACCTCTAACTACCCGCCGGAGATGCTGCTGCCTAATCCGCTGTATCACGATCGCTTTTTACCGTCGATCGCGCTGATCCGCGCCCACCTGGCGGTCGTCGCGCTTAACGGCGAGGAAGATTATCGCGAACGGCACCTGAGCCAGGATAACGCCTTCTGCAGCGGGCGGCTATGGGTTAACCCGAGCGAACAACAGCGTCAGCTGTACGATCTGCCCTCGCTGCCTGCCGAACCGGTTCCGCTGGCGGTAGGCTATCGCACGCTGCAGGCGGCCGCGGCGTCACCCGACTTGCTCCATTTCTCTTTTGCCCAACTCTGCCAGGCCGCCACGGCGGTGATGGACTATCTGGCGCTCAGCGAACGTTATGCCGTCTGGTTGCTGGACGAGGTGCCGCCGCTGGCCACGGTAGGGCCGGCGGCCCAGCAGCGCTTTATCAACGTGATTGATGTGCTGTATGAAAAGCAGATCCGCCTGCTGCTGGTGACCCGCTGCGACCTGGAGACGCTGGTGGCCGGGGTGGAACTGGAGGATATTCAGCGAACGCGGAGCCGCCTGCAACAGCTGCCGCGGGCGGTATAAAAAAAACGCCCCGGCGGGTGCCGGGGCGAGGGGATCACAGGTCGAAACGGTCGAGGTTCATGACCTTGGTCCAGGCGGCGACAAAGTCATGCACCAGCTTCTGCTGCCCGTCGGCGCAGGCGTAGACTTCCGCCAGCGCGCGCAGGACCGAGTTGGAGCCAAACACCAGATCCACGCGGGTGGCGCTGTACTTCGCTTCGCCGGTTTTACGGTCGCTGCCGGTAAACAGCTCCGCCCGATCATCGGCCGCTTTCCAGACGGTGGCCATATCCAGCAGGTTGACGAAGAAGTCATTGCTGAGCACGCCAACGCGGTCGGTAAACACCCCGTGTTTGCTGCCGTCGTAGTTGGCGCCCAGCACGCGCAGTCCACCCACCAGAACCGTCATCTCCGGAGCGGTTAAGGTCAGCTGCTGCGCTTTATCGATCAGCAGCGTTTCCGTCGACACACCGCCCTCGATGCGACGGTAGTTGCGGAAGCCATCCGCCAGCGGCTGCAGCAGGTCAAACGACTCGACGTCGGTCTGCTCAGGCAGGGCGTCGACGCGGCCTGGAGTAAACGGCACGTTGACGCTGACGCCGGCCGCCGCCGCCGCCTGCTCCACGCCGACCACGCCAGCCAGCACGATGATATCGGCCAGTGACGCTTTGCCGGAGGCGCGCTGGATCGCCTGCAGGGTCGGCAGCACCCGACTGGCGATAGCATTGACCGGCCAGTCTTTCTGCGGGGCCAGCGCCAGACGCGCGCCGTTGGCGCCGCCGCGCTTATCACCGCCGCGGAAGGTGGAGGCGGAGGCCCAGGCGACCGACACCAGCTCACTCACCGACAGGCCGGCGCCGGCGATGGCGGTTTTCAGGCTGGCGATGTCGTCCGCGCTCGGCTGATGGGTCGCCGCCGGCAGCGGATCCTGCCAAATGAGATCTTCTTTCGGCACTTCCGGCCCGAGGTAACGGGATTTCGGCCCCATATCGCGGTGGGTCAGCTTGAACCACGCCCGGGCGAACGCCTCGTTAAAGGCCTGCGGATCGTTGAGGAAGCGACGGGAGATCTTCTCAAACTCCGGGTCGAAGCGCAGGGTCAGGTCGGTGACCAGCATGGTCGGTTTGCGCTTTTTACCCGGGTTAAACGGATCCGGGATAATTTCCGGCGCGTCTTTGGCTTCGAACTGGATAGCGCCCGCCGGGCTGCGGGTTTGCACCCATTCGTATTTGAACAGGTTCTCGAAAAAGTAGTTGCTCCACTGGGTGGGCGTCTGCGTCCAGACCACTTCCAGACCGGAGGTGATGGCATCCGCGCCTGCGCCGCTGCCGTAGCTGGAGTGCCAGCCCAGACCCTGAGCTTCCAGCGGGGCGGCTTCCGGCTCGGCGCCGACGTGGCTGGTCTCGGCTGCGCCGTGGGTTTTACCCAGGGTGTGGCCGCCGGCGATCAGCGCGACAATCTCTTCATCGTCCATCGCCATATTGCCGAAGGTGGCGCGAATGGCCGCCGCGGCGGACAGCGGCTCGCCGCTGGCGTTAGGGCCTTCCGGGTTAACGTAGATCAGCCCCATTTCAGTGGCGCCGATGGCCTGTTTCGCCAGGCTTTCCGGGTGACGGTGGGCCAGCCACTCTTTCTCATCGCCCCAGTCGACGTCCAGATCCGGTTCCCAGACATCTTCACGGCCGGCGCCGAAGCCAAAGGTGCGGAAGCCGGCGTTTTCCAGCGCCACGTTACCCGCCAGCATGTAAAGGTCGGCCCAGGAGATTTTCTGGCCATATTTCTGTTTCACCGGCCACAGCAGACGGCGGGCCTTATCGAGGCTGACGTTATCAGGCCAGGAGTTCAGCGGCGCAAAGCGCTGCTGTCCACGACCCGCGCCGCCGCGACCGTCAACGGTGCGGTAGGTGCCGGCGCCGTGCCAGGCCATACGAATAAACAGACCGATATAGCTGCCCCAGTCTGCCGGCCACCACTCTTGCGAATCGGTCAGCAGCGCTCTGAGGTCAGCCTTCAGCGCGGAGTAATCGAGCTTTTTAAACTCTTCCCTGTAGTTAAAATCCTCACCCAACGGGTTGGAACGACTGGAGTGCTGGTTCAACAGATCGACACGCAGCTGGTTAGGCCACCAGTCGCGGTTGCCGGTGCCGCTGCCGGCGCTCTGCTTGGGCGTCTCGGCGTGGAAAGGGCACTTTCCGGCGGATGCGTTGTTGGATGGGTCGTTAGACGTGCTCATATCAGGCTCCGTTTGCTTTTGTTAATGCCGTTACGATATACACTGCTACCAATAAGCGATATTTGAATGAGTCTACGGATTTAATAGCTAATTCCGTTCAACGAAGGGCGAAACACCCTTTTATATGCCCTGGCGGATCCAGGGGTAAAAAATACACCTCATCATTAACCATAGTCGTAACGAGACGGCAAAGGAAACGATCTGTATCAAACGGGCAGAAGGAATGCTAATTGTTTGAGATATGACAATTTTACTATGAGAAAAGGATGAGGGTTTTCCGCTGCGCGAGCGTAACGAATGCCCGACGCAGGGGTTGTTGGCAAACGCAGAATAAGCTAATACTTAGACACCATGTGACTGGCGCTAAAGACAGAATACTGTTGGGGAGCATGGTCAACGTCGCCGCGCGCCTGGGCATTACCGCTATCTGGAGATAAGTTATGCCTGAATTAGCTTCTTTAATGGCCTTTGCCGCGGTGGCGCTGGGGTTAGTGTTAACCCCTGGCCCCAATATGATGTATCTCACTTCGCGTTCGATTTGCCAGGGAAAACGCGCTGGCTTTATCTCCCTTGCCGGGGTGGCCGTGGGTTTTTTCTTCTATATGTTGTGTGCCGCTTTCGGCATTACCGCGTTGGTTTTCGCGGTCCCTTACGCCTACGATGCATTGCGTTTGTGCGGGGTCGCTTATTTGCTCTATCTGGCGTGGCAGGCGATTAAACCGGGAGGGCGGCCGATATTCGCGGTGCGCGACTTACCCGCCGACAGTGGACGTAAGCTGTTTCTGATGGGATTTATCACCAGCCTGGCGAACCCCAAAGTTGCCATCCTGTATTTGTCCCTGCTGCCGCAATTTATCACCCCCGGACTCGGCAGCGTGCTCAGCCAGTCGTTGATATTAGGCTGTACCCAGGTATTAATCAGCGTGGCGGTGAACGGCCTGATTATCTTGCTGGCCGGGCAGGTGGCGCTTTTTCTTGGTCGGCGGCCGGGCTGGCAACAATTTCAACGCTGGCTGATGGCGACGGTACTGGCCGGGATGGCGGTTAAGATCGCTTTTGAGGCCAGAAAATAACCGGGTTTACCGGGGAAAGGTTAGCCAGCGAGACCTGTCGCTGGCCAACCTCGCGCCCTGATGCCTTGCTCTCACTGCGCAAGGCTCTCCACGCTCTAACATGCTGAAACATTTCTGCCAGATCATTAGCAACCTTTCAGTAGGGCTAACGCCGCGATAAGGCTATGCTTCCCGGCCGTTACGCCGTTGGTTTTTCCCGTGATCCAGGTGATGTACCGCTAATGCCCCTTTTGAGAGATGAAATTCGCGACCACTCCGCGGAAGAGATGCTGTTTATCCGCCGGGCCGCAATCGCCTTTCTGCTGGTGGTGGTCTGCTTTGGCGTGCTGATTTTCAACCTCTACCATCTGCAGGTGGAGCAGCACGATTTCTACCAGACCCGCTCCAACCAAAACGATATCAAAATGCTGCCCATCGCCCCCAGCCGCGGGCTGATATTCGATCGCAACGGCATTCCGCTGGTGCAGAATATTACCCTGTATCGCCTGCAGGTGATCCCGAGCAAAATTCCCGATATGGCCGCGCTGCTGCAAAGCCTGACGCCGATTGTCGACCTGACGCCGGACGACATCGCCAGTTTCCGCGACGATATGCACCACAGCAGCCGCTATAAAGCGGTTACCCTCAAGTCCGACCTCAGCGACGTAGAGGTGGCCCGCTTCGCGGTCAACGAATTCCGTTTCCCCGGGGTGACAGTGGAGAGCTACCAGCAGCGTGAATACCCCTACGGCGCAGAGCTGGCGCACGTGGTGGGCTATGTGTCGAAAATCAACGACAGCGACCTGCAGCGGCTGGCGAAAGACGGTGAAGAGGAGAACTATGCTGCCGACCACAATATCGGCAAGCAGGGGATCGAAGGCTATTACGAAAAAGCGCTCCACGGCACCACCGGCTACCAGGAGGTGGAGGTGGATAACCACGGCCGGGTGGTACGTCTGCTGAAAGAGGTACCGCCGGTGGCCGGGAAAAACCTCTACCTGACCCTTGACCTGCACCTGCAGCAGTATATCGAGTCGGTGCTGAAGGGGCAGCGCGCGGCGGTGGTGGTGGTCGATCCTCGTGATGGCGGGGTACTGGCGATGGTCTCCAGCCCCAGCTACGATCCTAACCCGTTCGTCAAAGGCATCGGCTATCAGGCCTATAAATCGCTGCTGGATAACCCCGACCGACCGTTAATCAACCGTGTCACCCAGGGGCTGTATCCCCCGGCCTCGACGGTGAAGCCCTATATGGCGCTCTCGGCGCTCTCCGCGGGCGTGATCACGCCGAATACCACCTTCTTCGGGGCGCCGACGTGGACGCTGCCGGGCACGCAACGCCGCTATCGCGACTGGCTGAAAACCGGCCACGGCATGCTCAACGTCACCAAAGCCATTGAAGAGTCCGCGGACACCTTTTTCTACCAGGTTGCCTTCGAGATGGGTATCGACCGGATCCATGAGTGGCTGAGCAAGTTCGGCTACGGCCAGTCTACCGGCATCGATCTCAATGAGGAGTATGCCGGGGTGCTGCCGAGCCGGGCGTGGAAGCAGCGGGTGCATAAAAAGCCCTGGTATCAGGGGGATACCATCTCCGTCGGCATCGGCCAGGGATACTGGATCGCCACTCCCATCCAGATGGTGAAAGCGCTCACCACGCTGCTGAACAATGGTAAGGTGCAGGATCCGCATCTGCTCTATTCGATGAAGCAGGGCAATCATGTGGAACGTTATCAGCAGCCGGCGAACCTGCCGCAGGTCGGCGATCCGAAATCCCCCTACTGGGGCATTGTGCGCAACGGCATGTATGGGATGGCGAATCTGCCCAACGGCACCGGCTATAAACTGTTCCATACCGCGCCGTATCAGATCGCGGCAAAGTCCGGGACCTCGCAGGTGTTCAGTCTGAAGCAAAACCAGACCTATAACGCCAAAATGATCCCGGTGCGTCTGCGCGACCACATTTTCTATACCCTCTTTGCCCCTTATCAGCATCCGAAGGTGGCGATGGCGCTGATCCTGGAGAACGGCGGCGGGGACGGGGTGGTGGCCGGACCGACGGCGCGCGCCATCCTGGACCATATTTTTGTCCCGCAGCAGGCGCCGGCGGCGGCCGCCGACGTGCCGCAGCGGGAGAGCGCGGACGCCCAGTAAGCGGCAGGACTTATTCCGCAGGCGCATCGTTCATAGAAATTGGTTATTTGTCCCCTTATCTTCCCGGCGGCATAGTATTTTTAAGGAACATGACGAGTGAGGAGGAAGGGTGACACGTAAGCGATTATTGCTGGTTCAGACCGGGACGCCCCCGGCAGCCATCCGCGAGGAGCATGGCGATCTGCCGCGCTGGTTCCGCACGCTGCTGGCGCCATGGCAGGCGCAGCTCACCGCGGTACGGGTGTTTGAGGACGAGCCGCTGCCGGCGCCGGATCGCCAGACGGTGGCGGTGCTGACCGGCTCCTGGGCGATGGTTTCCGACCGCCTGGCGTGGAGCGAACGGACCGCCGACTGGATCCGTCAGGCGGTGGCTATCGGCATGCCGCTGTTCGGCGTTTGCTATGGCCATCAGCTGATGGCTCATGCCCTGGGTGGCGAGGTGGCGTATCATCCAGCCGGACGGGAAAGCGGCAGCCAAACCGTTTCGCTATCGCCGTGGGGTGTCGACGACCCGCTGCTCCGGGACCTGCCGGCCGCCTTTCCCGCGCATCTGAGCCATATGCAAACCATTACCCGCCTGCCGGAGGGGGCCACGGTGCTGGCCGCGTCCGCTCACGACCCCCACCAGATCGTGCGCTACGGGCCGCATGCGGTCTCCACGCAGTTTCACCCGGAGTTCACCGCGCCGATTGCCCGCGCGCTGATCCGCTACCGGGAGGCGGTGCTGCAGGCAGAGGGCATCGACCCGCAGCGGTTATACAATGAGGTGCAGGAGAGCCCGCAGGCCGCGGCAATCCTCACGCGCTTCGTCAGCGCCTTTCTGCCCCCTGATGCACCCGGCCATTAATCCCCTGCAGTGAACAGCACCCGCCAGCGGCGACGTCGGCGGGACATCTCGTGGGCCAGGTCAACGACCGCTTCGACGCGCAGCGCGTCAGCCGCCTGCGCCGTCAGCTCCGGTAAAGCATACTTCTGACGCAGGGCGACCAGCGCCTGCGCCTCGGGCGGCGTCCGGGCGCGGACCTGTGCGGCCAGGCGCTGCTGTAGCGGCCTGAAGGCCGCCTCATCCAGCGGCGGCAGCTGGCGCAGAAAGGTTTTGCAACAGCGCAGCAGTTCCGCGGCGCGGCGGTCCGGGGACTGGAGCGCCATCAGCAGCCCGTCGCGATCGGCGACGCGCTGATAGCGGCAGCTCACCACATAGCCAATCTGCTGCTCTACCCGCAGGCGCTGGAAGAAGAGCGGTTCGCAGCGCTGCGCCAGCACCCGCAGAGCCGCCAGCGAGGCGCCATCCGGCAGCGGAATAAAGACCAGCAGCGCCGTATCGCCCCCGGGGAAAGCCAGCCGTTCGACGCCGCGACGGCAGGGGTCGGGGAGGCTGCCCGGCGGGTTGACCGGGACGGTAAGCAGGCTCAGCTGGCGCGCGACCCACCGCGCATCCTCCGCGCTACCGCCGGCCAGGGCCGCCAGCCAACCTGCCTGATGCTCTGATGTGACCAACCGTTCGGGGAGCTGGGCCATGAGATGACGGATAGCAATACTCTCCGGCGGCGGGGTCAGCGGGTCGGCCGGGAGCGCGAGCTGCCGCACGATGGCCTGCAGAATAGCCTCCGGCCGCCGGCCGGCAGCTGGCAACTGCAGGAGCAGCTGCCAGCTGCCGTCGACGCGATGCCACTCGCCGTGGCCCCCGGCGTGGCGCAGCGCGGCGAGCAGCGGGCGCAGCTGTTCCCCGCGCGCCAGCCCCTCGGCCTGAGTGGGCGAGCAGGAGAAGGGCGGTCGGAGCAGGAGCCTCGGCGGCTCTCCCGGTGACGGGAGGTGGAGCAGCGGCGCGGCTTGCGCCGGGCTTTCGGCCACGAGGCCGCCAGCGGCTTGCGGATAAAAAGCGAATTTCAGCGCCGGGGCAGTGACCGGGCGGCGGCGCCAGCGGCTGAGCGGCAGGCTAAAGCCCTGGGTGGCAACAGGCTCCCCTGGGGAAAGGATCTGGCAGGCCAGGCTGACCGTAGGGGCGGCCTGCAGGGCGGCGCAAAAATCGGCGAACCCGGCGGGCGGCGCGCCGGGGGCAAAGCCGAATGCCCGCTGGCGCAGCTGATCGAGGGGCGACAGCGCCTGAAAACGGCGCCGGGAGAGCTGATAGTAGTGTTGCTGCTGGTCTGGCGTCGTCCGCTGTAGCGCCTGCAGCCAGTGGGTTATCTGCCGGTCGACCTGTTCCGGCTGGTCGCTGGCGAAGACCAGCGCCAGCCAGCCGAGGTGCCGATCCTGATACAGCCAGTTCAGCGCTACCTCTTGTGCCTGACCACGCTGGCGCAGCCCGGCCATCAGGCTGCCGGGGGCTTCATCGAGCAAAAACTCGCGCAGTAAGGTGACGTTGTCACTTAAGGCGATCAGCGGACAGCGCCACAGGGCGGGCCGGGCGTCGACCGCCAGCTGCAGCTCAGTGGTCTCGCCCAGGCGCAGCGGCGGCGCCGGCGGCGGAGCCTCGCCTGCGGCAAGCCCGGCGGCGAAACGGACCGCCAGCTCGCCGAGCGCCTCCAGCGACTGCGGCCCCTGCAGCCAGAGCTGCATCCGCCGGGCGACGTAATGGGTGTGGTGAAAATCGCGTAAGGCCGCCTGCAGTGCAGGGAGATCGCCCGCCAGCGCGTCGGCGCTGCCTACCTGAAAGCGGCGAAACGCCGCGGGCGCGCTGGCGGCGTGACGCACGGCGGCTTCCCGGCGCGACGGCTCATGCTGCTGGATAAGGCGGTACTCGGCGTCAATCACCGCCACTTCGCGCTGAATATCTTCCCTGAGCAGCCGCGGCGCCTGCAGCATCTCCTGTAGACGCGCGACACCGTCAGCCAGACCATCGGCGGCGACCTCGAAAAAGAACGCGCTATGGCGGGCCAGGGTGGTGGCATTCACGCTTCCGCCCTGGCGCTGCACCCAGCCCATCAGCCGGTCATCATCCCGGTAGCGCTCACCGCCGTAAAACAACAGGTGTTCCAGCAGGTGCGCCAGCCCGGGGAAGCGCGAGGGTTCGTGGTGGCTGCCGGCGGCGACCCGCGCCAGGGCCGCCGCGCGTTCGGCCTGCGGCTGATGGACCAGGGTGGCCTGCAGGCCGCCCGGCAGCGTGACGGTGCGGGTCGCCAGCGTCATTACAGGTCCCGGGTTTTGTAGATCAGCTGCGAGCTGGCCCGGTTGCGGAACTGCAGCTGGCTGACTTTTATCTCGCTGCAGGCCGCTTCGCGCCGGGCGTCGAGGATTTTGTGATGATGCGGGGATTTGCTGCACACCGGGTCGGCGTTATCGGCGCTGCCGGTCAGCATAAAGGCCTGGCAGCGGCAGCCGCCGAAGTCTTTCTCTTTTTCATCACAGGAGCGGCACGGCTCCGGCATCCAGTCATACCCGCGGTAACGATTGAAGCCGAACGAGTCATACCAGATCGACTCCAGACTCTGCTCCAGCACCGACGGAAACGCCACCGGCAGCTGGCGCGCGCTGTGGCACGGCAGGGCGGTGCCTTCCGGGGTGACGCTGAGGAAAATCGATCCCCAGCCGCCCATGCAGCCTTTCGGCCGCTCTTCGTAATAGTCCGGGGTGACAAACAGCAGGTTGGTGAGGTTGCCGCTGGCGGCCATTTTCTGCCGGTAGTCGGCGACCACCTGCTCGGCGCGGGCGATCTGCTCCCGGGTCGGCAGCAGCCCCTCGCGATTGAGGAACGCCCAACCGTAAAACTGGCAGGTGGCCAGCTCAACGTCATCCGCTTCCAGCTCAATGCACAGCGCGATAATTTTATCCAGCTGATCGATGTTGTGCCGGTGCAGAACGAAGTTGAGCACCATCGGATAGTCGCGCGCTTTCACCGCTCTGGCCATCGCCAGCTTCTGCTGGAAGGCTTTTTTGTTGCCGGCCAGCGCGGCGTTGAGCACTTCATCGCTGGCCTGGAAGCTAATCTGGATATGGTCCAGCCCGGCCTCGCTGAAGGCGTCGAGTTTGCTCTCCGTCAGCCCTATCCCGGAGGTGATCAGGTTGGTATAAAACCCGAGGTCGCGCGCGGCGCGGATCAGCTCCGGCAGATCTTTACGGGTCAGCGGCTCGCCGCCGGAAAAGCCCAGCTGAACGCTGCCCATCGCCCGCGCCTGGCGAAAGACCTCGATCCATTGTTCGGTGGTCAGCTCTTTTTCCTGTTGGGCGAAGTCCAGCGGATTCGAACAGTAGGGGCACTGCAGCGGGCAGCGATAGGTTAGCTCCGCCAGCAGCCACAGCGGCGGATTGACGGCGGGTTTACGCTGGCTCACGGCAGGTGATCCACTTCTGTTGACAGGCTATCTGCAGGAACTCGATGACGTCGTCATCAACGCCCCCGGCTTCCGGGAAACGGTCGTTGAGCATGGCGATAATCGCCGCGACGTCGCGCCGGCCATCCACCAGCTCGAGGATCGCCGCGGCGGTCTCATTGAGTTTGGCCATTCCCTCCGGATAGAGGATCACATGGCCCTCCTGGGCGGCTTCCCACTGCAGGCGGTAGCCGCGACGAAAGGCGACGATGGAGGTTTTTTGCATGATTACACCAGTCGGGTCGTGTGCCAGGCCGCCTTGTCGGTGACCGTATGATAGGGCGGGCGCTGCAGGGCATAGGCCATGGTCATGGCGTCGAGCATCGACCATAAAATGTCGAGCTTAAACTGCAGGATCTCCAGCATCCGGTTCTGTTTTTCAGCGCTGTCGCAGTAGGCCTTCGCCAGCGCCAGGCCATGCTCCACGTCGCGGTTAGCCTGGCTCAGACGGCTGCGGAAGTAAAAATAGCCTTCCTCTTTGATCCACGGATAGTGCTGCGGCCAGCTGTCGAGGCGCGACTGATGGATCTGCGGAGCGAACAGCTCGGTCAGGGAGCTGCAGGCCGCCTCCTGCCAGCAGGCGCGACGGGCGAAGTTAAGATAGGCATCCACCGCGAAGCGCACGCCGGGCAGCACGTGGCGCTCGCTGAGCAGATCGTCGCGGCTCAGACCGACCGCTTCCCCCAGCCGCAGCCAGGCTTCAATCCCGCCGTCCTCGCCGTGGCTGCCATCGTGGTCGAGGATCCGCTGCACCCATTTGCGCCGGGTCTGCGCGTCCGGGCAGTTGGCCATGATCGCCGCGTCTTTCAGCGGGATAGTGGTCTGGTAATAAAACCGGTTCGCCACCCAGCCCTGAATTTGCTCGCGGGTCGCGTCGCCGTTATGCATGGCGATGTGGTAAGGGTGGTGAATATGGTAGAAGGCGCCTTTGGCCCGCAGGGCCGCTTCAAAGGCCTGCGGCGACAGCGTGTCGATGATCAGCATGCGATATCCTGAAGGGTGATAGCCATCCCGTCCCAGCTCACTTCAATCCCCTGCTGCGTCAGCGCCTGACGCTGGGGAGAGCGCTCGTTAAGGATCGGGTTGGTGTTATTGATATGAATAAGAATTTTGCGTTTTGCCGGCAGGGAGGCCAGCAGGGCCATCATCCCGTGCTCATCGCCGAGCGCCAGGTGGCCCATATCGCGGCCGGTATTGCGCCCGACGCCGGCGGCCTGCAGTTCGTCATCCTGCCAGACGGTGCCATCGATCAGCAGACAGTCCGCTTTTTGCAGCCAGGGCAGAATGGTCTCATCCGGCTCACCGAGCCCCGGAGCGTAGAACAGCGTCTGCCCGTTGCGGCGGTTTTCGATAAACAGCGCCACGTTATGGCCCGGCAGCGGCCGGTCGCGATACGGCGAATAGGGCGGCGCGTTGCTGGCGATAGGCACCGCGGTAAACCGCAAATCAGGACAGGCGTCAACGGTAAAAGGCTGCTGCGGCGCGATGGGGTGATGCACCAGGCCGCCGTTCCAGTGGCGCAGCATGGTAAACACAGGGAAGCCGGTGGAGAGATCCTCATGGACCTCCGGGGTGCACCACACCTGGTGCGGGCAGCCTTCGCGCAGGCTGAGTAACCCGGTAGTGTGGTCGATCTGGCTGTCGGTGAGAATAATGCCGCCGATATGCGTTCCGCGCAGCACGCTGGCTTTATTTAACTCGGGCGTGTGGGCAATCTGCTGGCTGATATCCGGCGAGGCGTTGCACAGCACCCACTCTTGACCGTTATCGCTGACGATGATCGACGACTGGGTGCGGGCGCTGGCCTGGATCGTGCCGTCGCGCAGACCCTGACAGTTGGCGCAGTTGCAGTTCCATTGCGGGAAACCGCCGCCGGCGGCGGAACCGAGGACTTTAATGAACATGAAGACGGACCGGGTAATGAAAAAAGAGGCCCGCGCGAACGGCGGGCGGGGCGATTAGCGGTTAGAAATGTACAGCGTCACTTCCAGACCGAGACGTAAATCGATAAAAGCAGGTTTCTTCCACATGTTTTGTTCCTCTTAAAAATGACGACAGGCCTCACGGATAATGCAGGATCTGTGACGGCCGCCGCATATTGCGCTTCACCGGGAGAGAGATCAACCCGGAATCTGTAAGGATTTAACTTTATGTTTACAATATAACCTATTGTTGCCAAACATTTTTTAATACCCGCAGCCAGTTACGCCACAGCAGCTTATCCAGCACCAATTGATCATAGCCGCTGTCACGCAAGGCATTGATAAGCCGCGGTAAGCCGGCCACATCTCCCAGCGCGTCCGGCAGGGTGACGCCGTCAAAATCCGATCCAAGGGCCACATGATCCTCACCCATTATGTTAATAAGATAGTCGATATGCCGGATGATGGTGGCGAAGGGCGTGTCGCTATCGCGCCGTCCGTCGGCGCGCAGGAAGGCGTTGCCGAAATTAACGCCCACCACGCCGCCGCTGTCGCGGATCGCTCGCAGTTGCCGATCGGTCAGGTTGCGCGGCTGTGGGCACAGGGCGTGGGCATTGGAGTGGGTGGCCACCAGCGGGGCGGTGGAGTGACGGGCGGTATCCCAAAAGGCCTGTTCATTCATGTGCGAAACATCGATCTGCATCTTCAGGGCGTTGGCCTGGGCAATGAGCGCAATGCCCTCGCCGGTAAGACCCGGCCCGCTGTCCGGACTGCCGGGAAAGGCGCCGGTGACCCCGCAGCCGAAGCGATTGGCGATGTTCCAGAACGGACCTATGCTGCGCACCCCGGCGCGATAAAAGTCCTGCAGATCTTCGCCCTGGGCGTCGAACCCGCCGGCGCCTTCGATGTGCGCCACCATCGCCAGCGCCTTATCCTGACGGCAGCGTTCGATATCCGCCGCGCTCAGGCACAGCCGCGCGCGGCTGGCGTCATGGGCGCAAATCGCTTTGAGGATAGCCAGCTGCTGCCAGAGGATCGTTAATGGGTCCCACGCCTGACTGGCGTACTGGGGCGCCACGCGGGCGATATACTCCTGCGGCGGTACAAAGAGGGCGAACAGGCCGCCGGCCAGACCGCCCTGGCGAATACGCGGATAATCGAGGTGGCCGTTCTCTATCCCGGCAAAGAAGGCGTTCACCGGATCCTCGCGATGGTGAAGCCAGAGATTCAGCAGCAGGTCATTGTGACCATCAAAAATCGCCACAGCGGGCTCCTGGGTTATCAGGTGGTAAAAATGGCTGTCACGGTAGCGGATTTATGCCCGGGGGCAAGCAGAAATTCACAAGCCAGCAACAATTGCCAACATTGATTATGTATCACACTGTATCCCGCGGCGGATCGCTGACATGAAGAGATAAAAACGGCCCCGGTCGGGCACACGGCGGATACAAATTTCCGCTTAACTGGTTACGTACTCTCTTGATGACGATAAAAGGTGACATAGCGATGAACAGATTATCCCTGATCCGGTATACCAGCGCCGCGGCGCTGGGGTTATCCACCCTGTGGTCCGCCGCCGTTTGCGCCGCTGAAGATGCGGGGGCGTTCGACAAGATCCACCAGATCCACGCCGGCGATCTGAATATTGGCTACGTGGATATCGGCCCGCGCGACGGCCAGCCGGTGATTCTGCTGCACGGCTGGCCCTACGATATTCAGAGCTATGCCCAGGTGGCGCCAGCTTTAGCGCAGAAGGGCTACCGGGTGATTGTGCCGTATCTGCGCGGCTACGGCACCACCCGTTTCCTCTCCGCCAGCACGCCGCGTAACGGTCAGCCGTCGGCGATGGCGGCCGATATTGTCCATCTGATGGATGCCCTGAACATCAGGCAGGCGGATCTGGCCGGCTTTGACTGGGGGGCGCGCACGGCGGATATCGTCGCCGCGCTGTGGCCGCAGCGGGTGAAATCCCTGGTCTCGGTGAGCGGGTATCTGATCAGCAGTCAGCAGATTGGCGAAAAACCGCTGCCGCCGCAGGCGGAGCTGTCGTGGTGGTATCAGTTCTATTTTGCCACTCCGCGCGGGGAAGCCGGTTACCGGCAGAACACCCATGACTTTGCGAAATTTATCTGGCATCAGGCGTCGCCGCAGTGGCCATTCAGCGACGCAACCTTTGCCAAAACCGCCCGGGCGCTGGATAACCCGGACCACGTGGCGATCACCATCAGCAACTACCGCTGGCGCCTGGGGCTGGAGAAGGGAGAAGCGAAGTATGCCAGCTATGAACAACGGCTGGCGGCGCTGCCGCCGATTACGGTGCCCACCATCACTCTGGAAGGGGCGAATAACGGCGCGCCGCATCCGGCTCCCGCCAGCTACCGGGCCAAATTTATCGGTAAATATGAGCACCGGGATCTGCAGGGGCCGGTGGGCCATAACCCGCCGCAGGAGGACCCGACGGCGTTTGTGCAGGCGGTGGTGGATGCCGATCGTTTGTAACCCGCGCCTTGCCGGCGGCGCGACGTTGCGCTTCCGGCAACACGGCTTATGCTTGTGAAGAGTCTATTTTGCCGCAGGAGCAGCCTTTGGAGCGTATTGACCACATCATGGTCGTCGATGACGACCGCGACATCCGGGAACTGATTGTCGACTATCTGGAAAAATCGGGATACCGCGCTAGCGGCGCGGCGAACGGCAAAGCCATGTGGTCGGTGCTCAAAAACCATCAAATCGACCTGATTGTGCTGGATATCATGATGCCGGGGGAGGATGGTTTAACGCTCTGTCGCCAGCTGCGCGCAAACCCGCAACAGGATATCCCGGTGCTGATGCTCACCGCCCGCACCGACGACAGCGACCGGATCCTCGGCCTTGAGATGGGGGCTGACGACTATCTGGTGAAGCCCTTTGTGGCCCGCGAACTGCTGGCGCGCATCAAAGCCATTTTACGCCGCACCCGGGCGCTGCCGCCCAACCTGCAGATCACCGAGGCGGGCAGGCTGATCGCGTTTGGCGACTGGCTGCTCGATACCGCCGCCCGCCATCTGCTGGACGACAGCGGGGCGATTGTCGCCCTCAGCGGGGCGGAGTATCGACTGCTGCGGGTGTTTCTCGACCATCCCCAGCGGGTGCTGAACCGCGATCAGCTGCTGAATCTGACCCAGGGACGCGACGCCGAACTGTTTGAGCGGTCAATTGACCTGCTGGTGAGCCGGCTGCGACAGCGCCTGCGGGAGGATGCCCGCGAGCCGGCCTACATTAAGACGGTGCGCAGCGAAGGCTATGTGCTGTCGGTCCCGGTCTCCATCCGCGAGAGGCATGAATGAGGTTCTGGCCCGCCTCGCTGCAGTCGAGGCTGATGGCGCTGCTGTTTCTGGCGCTGCTGCTGGCGAATACCTTAACCCTGTCGCTGCTGTTTTATGAGCGTATGAGCAGCGCCCGCAGCGTGATGCTGGGCAATCTGGCCTCTGATGTCGCCACCAGCGTGGCGATCCTCGACCGTCTGCCGCCCGCTGAACGCCCGCAGTGGCTGCCGAAGCTGGCGCGCGGCAACTACCGCTATCAGCTGGACGCCGGCGAGCGCGGCGACTACCCGGACAGCTGGCGCGCCCGCGACGCGGCGCGCTCCCTGCAGGAGGCGTTGAGCGCGCAGTATCCGGTGAGTATTGTGGCGATCCCCGGTCCGCGGCAGCATATCCAGGCCCATATTACCCTCCACGATGGCGCCCCCTTAACCCTCGACCTGTGGCCGAAACTACCGCCCATCGCCCGCTGGCTGCCGGTGGTGCTGATCGCTCAGTTTGTCCTCCTGCTGGCCTGCGCCTGGTACGCGGTTCGCCAGGTACTGCAGCCCATCACTCGCTTTACCCATGCGGTGAATGCGCTTGAGCCGGCCAGCGACACGGCGGGAACCATGGCCGAGCAGGGGCCGGAGGAGGTGCGCCGTGCCGCCCGCGCGTTTAACGCGATGCAGACCCGCATCCACGATCATCTGCAGGAGCGGGCGCGGATCCTCGCCGCCATCTCCCACGATCTGCAAACCCCGATCACCCGGATGAAGCTGCGGGTGGAGATGGCCGACCAGCCTGAACTGCGCGACAAACTGCTGCAGGATCTCGACAATATGACCCGCCTGGTGCGCGAAGGTATCGCCTTCGCCCGCACCTCGCAGCCGCTGGAGGAGGCGCGCCAGCGGCTGAACCTTGACGCCTTTCTCGACAGCATCGCCTGCGATTATGCCGATGTCGGCCGGCCGGTGCGGTTTTGCCCCGAGGCACGCGCCGGAGTGGTGTGGATCCCACCGCAGGCCCTGCGCCGGGTGATGACCAACCTTATCGATAACGGGCTGAAATTCGGCGCCACGGTAACGGTCGCCCTGAACCGCGACGCCGCCGGGGATATCTTCATTCATGTGCTGGATGAGGGGCCGGGGATCCCTGAGGCGTCGCTGCAGGCGGTGCTGCAGCCCTTTTTTCGCCTGGAGGACTCGCGCAATCGCGATACCGGCGGCACCGGCCTGGGGCTGGCGATCGCCGCGCAGCTGGTCAGCCAGATGAACGGCACGCTGCGCCTGGCCAATCGCCCGCAGGGCGGTCTGGATGCCAGCGTGCGTCTCGCCGCGCAGGGATTGTATCCTGCTGTATCACCGGCGCAGATAGAAAACTAAGCCGACAATTCTCCCGCTTTCCCGACACATCCGCTCTACATCCCCTTGCTGTAATGTCGTGGCTGCCACCTTCGGCAGCGATGGCATAATGAGGAGAAGGCGATGTCGATATTGATTGCATTTTTGGGCGGGATGTTAACCCTGCTAAGCCCCTGCACGCTGCCGGTGATCCCGCTGCTGTTCGCCAGCGTCCGGGGCCGCCGGGGGCAACTGGCGATCATGCTGGCGGGCATGGCGATGATGTTCGGCGCTGTCTCGTGGCTGGTGACGGTCGCCAGCGGTTGGGTCGTGAATCTGACGCTGGCTGGGCGCGGCCTGGCGCTGGCGTTCTTCGCTCTTGTCGGGCTGAGCCTGCTTTCGCCGCGCGTCGCGCAGCGGCTGACGTCACCCCTGGTGGCGCTGGGGAATCAGCTTAACGACGCCAGCTCACGCCAGCGCGGCTGGATCGGTTCGCTGCTGGCCGGGCTGGCGGTGGGTCTGCTGTGGGCGCCGTGCGCCGGGCCGGTACTGGGGGCGATACTGAGCCTGGGTTTTGTGCATCCGGGCCAGGCGACCACCGGCGGGTTGCTGTTAGCCTACGGCGGCGGCGGGGCGCTGATGTTATTCCTGCTCGGGTGGTGCGGCGCGGCGTTGATTGCCCGTCTGCGTCGCGGGCTGGCGTTCGGCGAACGGCTGCGCCGGCTGGCGGGGGTGGCGATGCTGGCCTCGGTGGCGCTGATCGCCAGCGGCGGCGACCGCTATTTGCAAAGCGCGGGAGAATGGAGTCAGGCGCTGGAGCAGCGGCTGGCCGCCCGTCTGCCGCAGCCAACGCAAAAAACGGTTCTGCAACCGATTGCGACGCCCGAGCCCAGCAGCGCGATGCCTTCGCTCGCGGGGGGCAGCGCATGGCTCAATAGCCCGGCGTTAACCCCGGAGAGTCTGAAAGGCAAAGTGGTGCTGGTGGACTTCTGGACCCGGGAGTGCATCAACTGTCAGCATACCCTGCCTTACGTGCGCGACTGGGCGAACAAATACCGCGCGGCCGGGCTGGTGGTGATTGGCGTCCATACCCCGGAATATCCCTGGGAGCGTTCGCTACCGCTGCTGCGCGAGGCGGTGAAGGCGTGGCGGATAACCTACCCTGTGGTGGCGGATAATGAGTACGCCATCTGGAACGCCTTCGGCAATCAGTACTGGCCGGCGCATTACATTTTCGACGCACGTGGGCAACTGCGCTATACCGCCTTCGGCGAAGGGGATTATGCCCGCCAGGAGCAGGTGATCCAGCAGCTGCTGCAGGAGAGCAAAGCCTGACCCGCGGACGTCGGTGACTGCCGGACGGTTCCCTTTATCCCTTATGCCCATTGCCGGGCGGCGCTGCGCTTGCCCGGCCTACAGGAGCGCGCAGGGAGAATGTAGGCCCGGTAAGGCGCAGCCGCCACCGGGCGTTGAAACGGGAAGGGTGCTCGATGCTCATTGCCGGGCGGCGCTACGCTTGCCCGGCCTACAGGAGAGCGCAGGGAGAATGTAGGCCCGGTAAGGCGCAGCCGCCACCGGGCGTTGAAACGGGAAGTGGGCTGGATGCCTGTTGCCGGGCGGCGCTACGCTTGCCCGGCCTACAGGAGCGCGCAGGGAGAATGTAGGCCCGGTAAGGCGCAGCCGCCACCGGGCGTTGAAACGAGAAGGGTGCTGAATGCTCATTGCCGGGCGGCGTTACGCTTGCCCGGCCTACAGGAGTGCGCAGGGAGAATGTAGGCCCGGTAAGGCGCAGCCGCCACCGGGCATCGAAGCGGGAACGGCGCAGAATGCTCATTGCCGGGCGGCGCTACGCTTGCCCGGCCTACAAGAGAGCGCAGGGAGAATGTAGGCCCGGTAAGGCGCAGACACCACCGGCATTGAAACGGGAAGGGTGCTGGATGCTCATTGCCGGGCGGCGCTACGCCTGCCCGGCCTACAGGAGTGCGCAGGGAGAATGTAGGCCCGGTAAGGCGCAGCCGCCACCGGGCGTTGAAACGGGAAGGGTGCTCGATGCTCATTGCCGGGCGGCGCTACGCTTGCCCGGCATACGGGGTTACGGAGCCGCGTGTAGGCCCGGTAAGGCGCAGCCGCCACCGGGCATCGAAGTGGGAACGGCGCAGAATGCTCATTGCCGGGCGGCGCTACGCTTGCCCGGCCTACAGGAGCGCGCAGGGAGAATGTAGGCCCGGTAAGGCGCAGCCGCCACCGGGCGTTGAAACGGGAAGGGGGCTGGATGCCTGTTGCCGGGCGGCGCTACGCCTGCCCGGCCTACAGGAGCGCGCAGGGAGAATGTAGGCCCGGTAAGGCGCAGCCGCCACCGGGCATTGAAACGGGAAGGGTGCTGGATGCCCATTGCCGGGCGGCGCTGCGCTTGCCCGGCCTACAGGAGAGCGCAGGGAGAATGTAGGCCAGGTAAGGCGCAGCCGCCACCGGGCGTTGAAACGGGAAGGGTGCTGGATGCCCATTGCCGGGCGGCGCTGCGCTTGCCCGGTAAGGCGGGTTACGTAGCTGGTGGAGACAAAATGTTTGCCGGGGTAACAGACGTTGCTGAACGGTTCCCTCTCCCTCCGGGAGAGGGTTAGGGTGAGGGAAACTGGCGTGACACTGTCACCGAACAACCCACTCCTGCAGGGCCTCGGACATCAGTTCGCCGAGCAGCGTGACCGCGGCGGAATGGGGTTCCTGACGCGGGGTTTGTTGCAGACTGACGGCCAGGTTGCCGGGGGATGGCAGTGATCCGCCGGCGGGGCGCAGATTGCCTGGCATGCCGATGCGGCTGCGTACCGTCAGCCCCAGGCCGGCCTGCACCGCCGCCCAGATGCCGCTCAGGCTGTGGCTGACGAACACCACCTGCCAGGGGATCCCTGCGGCATCGAGACAGGCAATAGCGCGGGAACGCATCAGGCACGGGCTGTCGAACATCACCAGCGGCAGCGGCTCGCCGGACGCCAGCCGCGCGCGAACGACAAAGTCAGGATGCGCAATCCACGCCAGCGGGCAGCGGCCCAGCCCGGGGCCCTGATCTTCGGTTTGCCACAGCAGCGCCAGATCCAGCGTCTGCTCCGCCAGCGCCTGGCGCAGCGGGCCATTGCGATCCACCCTGGCGACGATCCGCACCTGCGGATGGTGGCGGGTAAACTGCCCAAGGATCCCCGGCATCAGCGATTCGCCAAAATCTTCCTGCATGCCAAGGTGAATTTCGCCAGTGAGCCTTTCGCCCTGCAGCGCGCGCAGGGTTTCATCATTGAGCGCCAGCAGCCGTCTGGCGTAGCTCATTAGCTTTTCGCCCTCCGCGGTCAGCGCCAGGTGCCGCCCCTGTTTAACCACCAGCGCGGCGCCGCACTGACTCTCCAGCTTTTTGAGCTGGGCGCTGACGGCGGAGGTGGAGCGCGCCAGACGCTGCGCCGCCAGGGCGAAGCTGCCGCACTCCATGCCGGTCACAAAGCTGCGCAGGGCGTCAAGATCGAGGCCGGTTAAGCGTTTCTCCATTATCATCCTTATTACCGGGACGTTGGATTCTGGCGATTGCCATTATCGGGACCTTACTGTGGCATCGTGGCGGGCAGGCGTCAACGGACCCTGCGGCGAGAAGCGTAGAAGTCGCGCAGGCAGGCATAAAAAAAGCCGATAAGGGAACTTATCGGCTTAGTGCAGGCAGGGCTGGCCGCTGAGCGGGGCGACAGGCGCCGCCTCGCTCAGGCAGATTATTGCGCCAGCAGCTCCTGAGCGGTGCGCTCCACCAGGCTCAGCAGGACCTTCACATCATCCAGCGTCACCACCGGATTCAGCAGGGTCAGCTTCAGGCAGGTAACGCCGTTGTGCTCGGTCACGCCAACGTTGGCGCGGCCGGAAGCCAGCAGGGCGTCGCCGACGCGCTGGTTGAGCAGGGCGATAGCCGCCGCGTCGCTCTGCGCCATCTGCGCCGGACGAGAACGGAACAGCACGCTCGCCAGCTGCGGCTGCATCACCAGCTCCAGCGTCGGCTGCGACTTCACGTACTCCGCGACGTTTTTCGCCATGGTGACGCCGTGATCGATGATCGCCGCATACTGTTTCTGCCCCAGCGCTTCGAGGCCCATCCACAGCTTCAGGGCATCGAAGCGGCGGGTGGTCTGCAGCGATTTAGAGACCAGGTTCGGCACGCCGTGTTCTTCATCGAACTCGGAGTTCAGATAGGCCGCCTGATAACGCATCAGCTCGTAATGGCGGGCATCCTTCAGCAGGAAGGCACCGCAGCTGATGGTCTGGAAAAACTGCTTGTGGAAGTCCAGGGTAACGGAATCCACCAGCTCCAGACCGTCAAGGTAGTCGCTATACTGCTCAGACAGCAGCAGCGCGCCGCCCCAGGCCGCGTCAACGTGCAGCCAGATCTGATGCTCCGCGGCGATACCGGCGATGTCGCGCAGCGGGTCGATAGCCCCCGCGTCGGTGGTCCCGGCGGTGGCGACGATCGCCATGATCTGTTCGCCGTTAGCCTGCGCCTGCGCAATCTTCGCCTTCAGGTCGGCCACGTCCATCCGCGCGAATTCGTCGGTTTTCACCAGCGTAACCGAGCGGTAGCCGAGACCCATCAGCGCCATGTTCTTCTGCACCGAGAAGTGGGCGTTTTCCGAACACAGCACTTTGTACTGGCGGATATCCCCCGGCAGCCCATCCTGCTGGATGGAGTGTCCCTGACGGGCGAAGAAGGCGTCGCGCGCCAACATCAGGCCCATCAGGTTGCTCTGGGTGCCGCCGCTGGTGAAGACGCCGGCGTCGCCTGCCGGATAGCCGACCCGGGCGCGCAGCCACTCGATCAGCTTCATCTCAATGATGGTCGCCGACGGGCTCTGATCCCAGGAGTCCATGCTCTGGTTGGTGGCGTTGATCAGCACTTCCGCCGCCTGGCTAATCACCAGGCTCGGGCAGTGCAGGTGCGCCACGCACTGTGGGTGATGCACCGACAGGCTGTCTTTCAGGAAGTACTCGATCGCACGATCAATCGCCGCCTGGTTACCCAACCCCTGTTCGTTAAATTCAAGGGAGATACGCTCACGCAGTTCGTCAACGCTTTTCCCCTGATACATCTCAGGTTGCTTCAGCCACTGCACAACGGCCTGACTGGTCTGCTCGATAACCTGCTGATAAGCCTCAACGCTCTGCGCCGAACCAGCAAGAATCGGATTCAATGTGGACATGGTGGTCACTGACTCCACTCAGACCGGTTTCACACCGGCGGCCAGCAGGGCCTGTTCAAATTTGTCGAGGAACACATTCAGTTCCGCGTCGCTGATCAGCAGGGACGGCAGCAGGCGCAGCACGCAGCCGTGACGGCCACCGCGCTCCAGAATCAGGCCCGCTTCGAAGCATTTCTTCTGCAGCAGGGCAGAGAGTTCGCCGTCAGCCGGGTAGCAGCCCATGTGATCCTGCGCGTCGTTCGGCTTGACGATTTCGATACCGATCATCAGACCGAGACCGCGAACGTGGCCAATGACCGGGTAGCGTTTCTGCAGCTCCGCCAGTTTGCCTTTCAGCCACTCGCCCTGGGCGGCGACTTTGTCGGCAATGTTGTTGTCGCGCAGGTGACGCAGGGTGGTCAGGCCGGTAGCCATCGCCAGCTGGTTGCCGCGGAAGGTGCCGGTGTGGTGACCCGGTTCCCAGGCGTCGAACTGCTTTTTAATGCCCAGCACCGCCAGCGGCAGACCGCCGCCAACCGCTTTCGACATCACGATGATGTCCGGCTGAATACCGGCGTGTTCGAAGGCGAAGAATTTACCGGTACGGGCAAAGCCGGCCTGCACTTCATCGACGATCAGCAGAATGCCGTGCTCTTCGGTCACTTTGCGGATGCGCTGCAGCCACTCGACCGGCGCCGGGTTCACGCCGCCTTCGCCCTGAACGGCTTCGAGGATCACGGCCGCCGGTTTACGGACGCCGCTCTCCACGTCGTTGATCAGGTTTTCGAAGTAGTAGGTCAGCGCTTTGACGCCGGCTTCGCCGCCGATGCCCAGCGGGCAGCGGTACAGGTGCGGGTAAGGCATAAACTGCACTTCCGGCATCATGCCGTTGACCGCCGCTTTCGGCGACAGGTTGCCGGTGACCGACAGCGCGCCGTGGGTCATCCCGTGATAGCCGCCGGAGAAGCTGATCACCGACGTACGACCGGTGTATTTTTTCGCCAGCTTCAGCGCCGCTTCCACGGCGTCAGCGCCGGAAGGACCGGTGAACTGCAGGCAATACTCTTTCCCTTCGCCCGGCAGGCAAGAGAGCAGGTATTCGGAGAAACGATCTTTTAACGGGGTAGTCAGATCGAGAGTATGTAACGGCAAGCCGCTGGTAATGACACTTTGGATGCTCTGCAATACATCAGGGTGGTTGTGGCCCAGAGCGAGAGTACCGGCGCCGGCGAGGCAGTCCAGGTACTGTTTGTTATCCGCATCCGTCAGCCACACGCCTTCAGCTTTAGTGATAGCCAGCGGTAACTTACGCGGGTAACTCCTGACATTCGATTCGAATTCGGCCTGACGGGCCAAAAAGGTTTCGTTGTTTGCGTCTAATAAATCGGCACGTAAAGTATCAATACGGACTTTATCCGTCATCATATCACTCCCACAACCAGCATTGCGGTTGAACGCTGGTTGAATAATTGGTGTAAGGAATTGAATTGGCATTCATAAAGCGCGCACAATATATGGCTTTTTAAATCCGCATTCAACGTTTTATTGATTGCGTTATTTTGACGTTATTCTTACCGGGGTAAAAATTAACGTAACCTGCTGAATTATAATAAAACAACCCAGAGTAACGATAACCCTTTAAAGTGTAATTATTAGTGAGAAAGTCTCTATATTTTTATTGCCGCTGCGTTAAAGCGCTGACGGAAAGCCTTCCGTCAGCGATGGCAAGAGTCAATGCAGCTCAACCGCATAATTTGTTAAAGGTGTAACTTTTTTCACCAACTTATTGTTATATAAAAACTGTTCGTAAGTGTCGTAGCGCGCTTTATCCAGCGCCGCCGGATCGGCGGCGAACAGCGGCACGGTTTGCAGCCACGCCTGATGGTTAAGCTCGGTCTTCAGCTCCGGATGCGCGGCGGCGAACGCCTCCCAGCTCTCCTGCGGATGCGCGCGCAGGTAGCTGACCCCGGCCTGCAGGGCGGTGAGGAATTTACGGATTTTCGCCTCATGAATCGCGTCGCGGTGGGCGACAATCACCAGCTCGTCATAGGCCGGTACGCCATAATCCTCAACGTTCATCACCACCGGGGCTTTGCCCTGCAGCTTCAGCTCCTGCGCTTCTATATTACGATAGCCGCCGATGACCGCATCCACCTGGCCCGCCAGCAGAGCGCTGGTCAGCTGGAAATTGACGTTGACCAGCTTGATACTGGCCGGATCGATCCCCGCATGCTGCGCCATGGTCGACAGGGTGGCCTGCTCAATGCCGCTGACCGAGTAACCCACCTTCTTGCCTTGCAGATCCGCCGGGGTTTTGATCTGCTTATCCAGGGCGATCACCGTGTTCAGCGGCGAGCCGATCAGGGTGCCCACGCGCACCAGCGGTAACCCTTCGTCAGCGAAGAAGTGCACCTGCGGCTGGTAGGTGATGGCCAGGTCCGCCTGACGGGCGGCCACCATGCGGGGCGGCAGCGCTGGATCGGACGGGGGGACAATCTTGACGTCCAGACCCTGGGCCTTAAAGGCGCCGATCTGCTCGGCCACCATTATCGGCGCATGGTCGGGGTTAATATACCAGTCCAGCACCAGGGTGAGCGGTTCATTGGCCAGCGCGTGACCGCTGAGCAGCGCCGTCAGGGTTGCTCCGGCGAAAAGCGACGTTTTCATCTGTTTTCCTTTATTACTTCATGATTATTCCGGCGACCAGTCGATCAGCCGGTGCAGCAGGGTGTCTACCGCCAGCCACAGGAGGAGGGTCAGCAGTACTAAAATAAACAGCGCGGCGAAGCAGATATCGGTTTGCAGCCGCGCGTTGGCATTAAGCATGACGTAGCCCAGCCCCTCGGCGGAGCCGACCCATTCGCCAATAATGGCGCCGATGGGAGCCACCGCCGCCGCCATGCGCAGGCCCGAGCCCAGCGCCGGCAGGGCGGCCATCAGGCGGACATGCCGCAGCTGAGCGCCGAAGGAGGCGTTCATGCTGCGCGCCAGATCGAGATACTCGTGGTTGACCCGTCGCAAGCCGTCAAAGAAGGCGGACGTGACGGGAAAGAAAATCACCAGCACCGCCATCGCCACTTTGGCGCTCATGCCAAACCCCAACCACAGCACCAGCAGCGGGGCGAGGGCAAAGACCGGGATCGCCTGACTGGTGAGCACCAGCGGCATCAGCCAGCGCTGCAGGCGCGGGGAGAGGATCATGCCCAGCGCCAGCGTGACGCCGAGCGCCACCCCCAGCGCCAGGCCGCTGAGGATCTCGCTAAGGGTAATCAGCGTGTGCCAGCCGAGATAGGCGCGATTGACCCACAGCGCCTCGGCGACCGCCGCCGGGGAGGGTAAAAGAAAGTGCGGAATGCCGCTGCGGCTGGCCAGACCCCAGAGAAGCATCAGTCCGCAGAACACCATGCCGCCGCGCCAGAGACGTCCAGTCATGAGTGGGCCCTCATCAGCTGCTGCAGCAGCGCCGCCTGGGCGTTCAACAGCTCGGGCGCATCCGGCGCGCGCGGAGGCGCGCCGGTGAGGTGATGGCTGTCGTCGATCTCCCCGTCGGCGGCCGAGAGGACCAGCAGACGGTGGCTCAGCCGGCAGGCTTCCAGCGGATCGTGGGTGATCAGCACCACCGTGCGCCCCGCCAGCAGAGTGGCCGCGAGGGTCTGAATGCGCGTGCGGGTGAGGGTGTCCAGCGCCGAGAAGGGCTCATCCATCAGCACGATGGGCCGGTCCTCATACAGGGTGCGGGCCAGCGCGGCGCGCTGACGCATCCCGCCGGAGAGCGTCGCCGGCCGGGCGTCGGCGCTGGAGGCGAGCCCCACCTGTTCAAGCAGGGTGGCGACCCGGGCGTGATCCACTTTCTCACCGCGCAGCCGCGCGCCGAGGGCGACGTTCTCCCGAACGCTCAGCCAGGGGTAAAGCAGGTCTTTCTGCCCCATCCACGCCAGGCGGCCGGGTATCGGCTTTCCGTCGCTGGCGACCACTTCCCCGCGGGTGGCGGGGGCCAGGCCGGCCATGACCCGCAGCAGGCTGGTTTTACCGGCCCCGCTGGCGCCGAGCAGCGACACCCACTGGCCGCCGGGGACCGTCAGCGACAGGTTGTCGAACAGGCGGCGGTCGCCGAAATGGAGGCTCAGCTTGCGGACCTCGATACCTGGCGCCGTCACGCCCGGGACTCCGCCGCGGCGTTGAGCCCCATCTGCCAGAACTGCGCCTCCAGGCGGGTGGCGGTGGTGAAGATGTCGCTCAGCCCGGCGAGGCGGGCCTCGCTTCCGCGCTGTTGCCACACGGTCTCCAGCAGCGCCAGCGCGGCGCTAACGCCCTGCAGATAGCCTTCATCGCCATAGTTTCGGATCCACGAGGCGTAAGGATTATCCTCCAGTCGGGTGGCGGGGTGATGCAGCAGGCCCAGACCGATTTCGGCGTAACCCGCCACGCAGGGCATCAGGGCGACCAGCAGATCCAGCGCGTCGCCTGAATGACCGATATCCAGCACGTAGCGGGTATAATTGATGGTTTCTGGCGCTTCAGGCTGGGCGGCCATCTCCGGTTCGCTAATGCCCCACTGGGCGCAGTAGCCGACGTGCAGCGGCACTTCGTTAAGGATGGCGTTCATGGAGGCGGCCGCGGCGCGCATCTCCGGCAGCGTGCGCAGTTTACTCACCAGCAGCGCGTAGCTGCGGGCGAAATGGATCAGAAACAGATAATCCTGGGTCAGATAGCGACGGAACGCGCTTTTCGCCAGGGTGCCTTCGGCAAGCTGCTGGACGAAAGGGTGCGCCACATAGTGCTGCCAGTCAGCGGCGGCCAGCTGGCGTAAACGGCCATAAAGACCTTGGCTAAACGCGGGAACAATCACAGGACCTCCATTTATGCAGGGGAGATCCGGGCGTGCAGGGGTGTGAACAGGCAATGGCGGTAATGCTGGCAAAATTGCCGACCCGTCCCTTCGCTGGCATGACCCAGATCAGGTTCAAAGGGTTCGGCTTGCGCCATCTCAGCCCTCACGGGACACCCCTCGGTAGCGCTATGTTATACGACATTCACCTTATGAATACAATCATCGCGCCGTCCGACGGCGCGATGACGTTTTTCTGTGACGGCCAGCTCTTTTTTGTACAAAAATACCCGAAAAACAGGCCGCTGCGCGTTGGTGAGGGTTCTCCGGTTACGTTATATTTTCATTATTCCGTTGTAATAATCCTGTTCGCCACGCGTGTCGTGCGCGCCCCAACGCCCTGGAGTGAGCATGAAATTCCCGCTGTCCGCGCTGGCGCTTCTGTTCCTGTTGTGCCCGCCTGGCGATGCCGCCGATCTCTTCGATGCGGAAGATAGCATGCTCGACATGAGTCAGTATCTGGCGGAAAACCGTTACGGTTTTCTGCCGGTGCCGCTGGCGATAACCGAGCCGGCGATCGGCTATGGCGGCGGACTGTTTGGCCTGTTTTTACACGGTAAAGGCAGCCGGGAGGGCGGGCAGTTTATTCCTCCGCCGCTCACCGCTTTCGGCGGGGCCGCCACGCAGAATGGCACCTGGTTTATTGGCGGCGGCCATCGTCACACCTGGCGGCATGATCGCATTCGTTACCTGGCGGGAGCCGGCTACGCTAACGTCAATCTGGATATCTATTCCGGCGACATCGGCGGCTTCAGCCATGCTAAACCGGTGCAGACGCAGACCAAAGGCGTCGCCGCGCTGCAAAAGCTGCTGTTTCGCGTGGGCGATACGCCGGTGTTCCTCGGGGCCTCCCAGGTGTATGCCCGGGCGGATGTCGCTTTCGATAATCCGCGGGTCAACCGGGTCTGGCAGCAGGTGCTCGGGCAAAACAGCACCTCTTCGGCGCTGGGGGTGGTGGCGGAATATGACACTACCGATAATATTTTCTATCCTCAGAGTGGGTTAGCGCTGAAGGGCGAATATCGGTTTTTCCGTTCGCTGCTCGGGGGCGATTATCACTACAACACGTTTTCGCTGGACGGGAAGGTGTTTATTCCGCTCAGCCAGACGCTGACCCTGGCGATCGCGGGCAATTATCAGTCCTTAACCCACCATGATAAGCACCTGATGCCGATGGCGCGTCCTTACATCGCGCTGCGTGGGATTTCGCGCTACCGCTATCAGGGCGACTACGTGGCCACGGCGCAAACCCAGCTGGCCTGGGCGGTCACTCCGCGCTGGATCCTGCAGGGATTCGTTGGCGCCGGGAGCGCCGCTGACGCGGCGGAGACGCTATGGGAACAGTCAGAGGTGGCATGGGGAGCCGGTTTTCGTTACCTGATCGCGCGACAGTACGGTTTGCGTACCGGGATTGACGTGGCGTTCAGCGAGCATGAGCAGGCGGTCTATTTCAATGTCGGTTCGGGTTTATAACTACACATGAGAACAAAAATGAGAACATCCGGCGCGGTGTTAACGCTGCTGTTAGCAGCCTGGGGCACGTCGGCTGCGGAGCCGGACGACAGCGACAGCTATTTTCCGATCTGGGGCGATGAGGCTCGCGCCAGAGGATATTCCATTCCGTTACCCTACGGCGTCAACCTGAGCTATATGAATATCCGCCAGGATATCATGGTCGACAGTATTACCTTTTCCGGGCTTAAGCTCGGCAATCATCCCATTCCCAGCGATATGTTCGCCATCGATGCCGGACATACCCGCGAGAAGAGCAAAACCGAAAACCTGCGCCTGGATATGTGGGTCTTTCCGTTCCTCAACGTATACGGACTGGTGGGGCATACCCGCGGGTCGTCCGTCTCCCAGGTATCAGTGGATTCAGACCCGTCGCAGTTTCGCGGCCTGGATCGGGCCATCGCCGGCGCGGTTCACCAGCTTTATCAGAGCGGGAAGTTGCAGGATATTGATTTTAAGCTTGATTTTAAAGGGACCACCTGGGGGGCCGGCTTTACGCTCGCCGGCGGCTACGGCAACTGGTTTAGGTTAGTGGATACTAACTATACCCGCACCGACTTCGATATCCTCGACGGCAGCATTTCGGCGGTCACCGTCTCGCCGCGCGTCGGCTACCGTTTCAGTTTTCAGGGGATCGACGGGCCGTCCCATCTCAGCCTGTGGGTCGGCAGCATGTATCAGGACGTGCAGCAGGAGTTTAAGGGCGATCTCGCCGACCTGCACATGCCGCCAGAGCTGCAGCCCCTTATTGCCGCGGTCAATAAAGACGGCGAGGGCAAATTCGACGTTAAGCAGAAGCTGACCTCGCCGTGGAATATGCTGATTGGCGCCCAGTATGAGGTCACCAAAAACTTTAACGTGCTGACTGAATTCGGTTTTAACGACCGCAACAGCTTCTTTGTCTCCGGTGAATACCGTTTTTAACTAAAACTGCAGGCGCCGTCTGCCGGTAAGATGCGCGCTCTTTTGTTGCTGTGGAGAGGCTGTTGATGCGTAAAGCCTTATGGCTGTTATTCGCGCTGGCGCTGCCGGCGCTGGCGCAGGACCCGGTGTTGCCCGCCGTGACGGCGATCCATCCTGCGCCCACCCTGGGCGAGCTGTCGCCGCCGGAATCGCTGCGGCCATGCTGCGCCTTTGGCTACGACCTGCACGTGCGGGCGGTGGGCATTCCGATCCCGGTGTATCAGATTGGTAACGTGCTGACCCTGGATACCCTGGGCAAGCACCATTACAACGACAGCGCGCTCGGCGCGGTGAAAAATCTGCTGGGGCTGAGCGAGGAGCGGAACGGGCTTATCTATACCCGTCGCGGCGGGTTTATCGATATTGCCCATGTGCGCGACACGGCGGATTACACCTTTTATCTGTTCAATCGCATTTCGCCGACGCTGGGCCAGGCGGGGCGCATATTCTACAGCGAAGAACTTGGCGTGCGCCGCGTTCAGCTCAATGCCTTTACGCCGCCGGCGGGGGTCAGGCAGCGCTATCAGCTGGCGGCCTGGCTCGCCGGGCATCTGGCCTTCGAAATCGCCCAGTGGCATGAGATCGCCCAGTGGTATGGCTTCCAGTCAGTGCCCGGGTTTTCAGAGGAGATCTCCGCGTTTTCGCCGGAGGATCTCTACTCCAACTTACTGGGCGCCAGGCTGGCGATTAACGTCATCCTTAGCGGCCACGGCGGGTCAGTGGAAGCGTATAACCGGGCCATGGAGAAGGCGCTGAAAAAGGCGCTGACCCGGCTGATGGTGGCCACGCGAGGGGAGACGGAAGCGATGTTCCAGCGGATCGATGGCGACTGGTGGAACAGTCGCCGCCGGGTGCCGGATAAGTTTCTGGTGCTGAAGCGTAATTACGATCTGCAGGAAAATCGGCTGCCGACGCCGGTCCCTTTCGAAACCATGCCGCCATATCGCCTGACCATGCCCGCGCAGGTGGGGGGATTCCGCTTGCGCGACCTCGGCGAGCTGCAGATCTATCCGGGGCACGATATGCAGGCGCTGCCGGTTCCTGAGCAATACTATGGCTCTGGCGCGTTTCAGGGGCTGGCCGATCGCGCCCGCGAGGCCGATAAAACCCAGCTGGCGCGCATTGAGAAGTAGCGTGAAAGGCTCAGGGCCTGGCCCTGAGCCGGCGAATTAGCGGAAGTTGACCCAACAGGCGCCGTTGTCGGCAGAGCGTACGCAGTTTTCCACCCAGCGGACGCCGAACGCCCCGGCGCGGGCGTCCGGATACCAGAAGTCGGCCAACAGCGCCTCGTCACGCCGGTCAGCGGCGTCCATGGCGATGGCGAAGCGGCGATAGAGATTCGACCAGGCGTCGAACAGCCCCTCCGGGTGGCCACCGCCGATGCGATCGTCCTGGCGCGCCAGCGGATCAAGATAGCCCATGCCGCGCTCCAGAACGCGCGCCGGTTCGCCCTGCACCTCGTAGCGCAGCTGGTTTGGCTGTTCATCCCACCATTCAAGACTGGCTTTTTCCCCCACGATGCGCACCTTTTGCCCGTGCATGGAGCCGCAGTTAACGGCGGAGCTCCACAGCGAGCCGACGGCGCCGTTGTCATACTCCATCAGCACATGCGCGTTATCTTCCAGCGGGGCGCGGCTTTTGACGAAGCTTTGTCTGGCGCATATCAGCCGGGCGATCTTCAACTGCGGGGCCATGGTTTCGACCAGAAACAGCGGGTGAGTGGCAAGATCCCCCAGCACATAGCTGGGGCCGACGAAGCGGGGATCGACCCGCCAGCGGGTACTGGCGTTTTCCTGCTCCACCGGCTGGGCGTGGAAGCCATGAGCAAACTGCATATTGACGATACGGATGTCGCCCAGCAGTCCGTCGGCGATCATCTGCCGGGCCTGCAGGATCATCTGATGGCCGGCATAGCCGTAGGTCACGCCGATGATCTTACGCTGCCGCTGGCTGAGGGCCACCAGTTCGTCCGCCTCTTCGCTGCTGAAGCACAGCGGCTTTTCACACACCACGTGCAACCCGGCCTCCAGCGCCGCCCGACAGATGGTATAGTGGGTGTTATTCGGCGTGGCAATCGACACGGCCTGAATACCGTCCGGGCGGGCAGCCTCGCCGCGAAACAGACCCTGATAATCGGCGTAACAGCGTGCGGGATCCACCCCCAGCTGTTGGCCGAACTGGCGCCCGCGATCGGCATCAATATCAAAGGCGCCGGCCAGCAGCGCAAAGGTGTTATCGCGCAGGGCGGCAGAGCGGTGAATATAGCCGATCTGGCTGCTGCCGCCGCCGCCGACCATGCCCCAGCGCAGGGTGCGGTCGAGCGGTCTTAAACCGTTAATCATAGGGTTCTCCTGTCAGAATCCGACGCCGCGCAGATAGCGCAGGCTCTCCGTGACCGCCTGCAGGCTGCCTGCGGCATGGCGCGGATCACGCTCTTGTTCAATGGTTATCCAGCCCTGATAGCCGCGGCGGGCAAGAAAATCGTTAATGGCCGGGTAGTCAATGGCGCCGCTGCCGAGCGGGCACATCACCCCTTCGGCGCAGGCGGTGAAAAAGTCGATGCCTTCGGCGATGGCGCGCTGGTAAACCTGCGGATCCACATCCTTGAAGTGCAGGTAGTCGAGCCGCGCGTAATAGCGATCCAGCCAGGTGAGCGGATCCATTCCGGCGTAGTAGAGATGCCCGGTATCCAGACACAACCCTGCCACGTCGTGCGGGATAGCGTTGGCCAGCCGCTCGATTTCATCGGCAAATTCGATGCAGCCCCCGGCGTGGGGATGGATAACCGCCCGCACGCCGTACTCCCGCCAGGCGAGGGTGCTGAGGGCGGTAATGTGCGCGATCATCCGCTGCCAGTCTGCGTCATTGAGGCGCGGAGCCAGCGCGCTGCGTCCGGCAAAGCGCGCCCGCGCGGGGTTGCCGAAGTCGATAATCACCAGATAGGGCGGCTGGAAAGGGTGCCCCGGGATGGGGTCGGCGGCCGGAACCTGCGACAGATTGCGGCAGATTTGATGGGTCAGCGCCTCCAGAGTGGGATAATGGTCTTCGCTCACCAGATCGTCAAAGATCGTCCCGGCGACCAGCGACAGCTGATGCTGCTCCAGCGCCGCGCGCAGGCTGCTCGGGTCGGTGGGCAGGTAGCCCCACGGGCCGAGCTCGATGCTGCGATAGCCGGCCTGCGCCGCCTCCTTCAGCACGGTAGTCCAGGCGGGAAGGTCAGGGTTTTTCGGGTCATCCACGCCCCAACTACAGGGGGCGTTGGCGATAGGATAGGTCATGTCGGCTTCCTTTTATCACTGGGGATGCCGCTGAGTATTGAATGAAAATTTCATAGCCAACAATGTTGGAATGATAATTTTATGATGGCTGTCATGATTTGTATTGAGGTTGTTTTTGATAGTTGTTTATCAAAATGAGTCCGGGCGTGGTCCAGGCGTGAGGCCGCCCCATCGGCGACGGGGCGGGCGTTTACATATTTTCTTTGGTGATGATATCGAAAGGCTGTGGGTGCGAAATCACTTCGCTGGGCGGCCGCGAAACGGCTTCCGTCATGGCGCGCAGGGTGGCGGCGGCAAAGTCATCCAGCCGGTGGTTGAGAATGACATCGATGGTGCCATCGATCAGCGCCAGTTCACTGTCGCTTAGCGGGCCATGGCAGACCAGGGTGACGGCCTGCTGGCGGCCGCTGTCGCGCAGCGCCCCGACAATCCCTTCAATGCCGCCGCAGGGAGCATAGATCGCCTGCAGGGCCGGGTACTGGCTGAGCAGCTGTTCCGTTACGCTTCTGGCGACATCCGCCCGTTCATGGCTGCGAACCGGCTCAAGGATCTGCTGCCCTTTACCCTGCTCGCGCAGACAGGAGCGGAAGCTGATCTCACAGCTTTCCTGACAGGTAAAACGATTATCGCCAATGATAATGGCTATTTCGCCTTCGCCACGGCATAAACGGTCGATAAACCAGGCGGCGGTGCGCCCGGCTTTTTGGTTATCGAGGCCGATATAGCCGCTGCGCTGGGGAACCGACAGATCCGAAAGCAGGGTGAATACGCGAACGCCGCGGGCGGCGGCCCGGCCCACCGCATGGCGAATCAGCGGGTGATCCAGCGCCACCAGGCCGAGCACCTCTACCTCATCGCTGAGCCGGTGAATGGCCTGGGCCATCGCTTCCACCGCATCAATGGCAAAATGCAGGATCGCCGGCGTCTCGCCCGCCGGCAGCCACGGCGCGGCCTCTCTTGCGAGCGCCCTCGCCAGCGGCAGGTAGAAGGAGTGGGTCTCCTGCAGCAGAATAAAGCCCATCCTGACGGTAACCGGCGCTTTGCCGGCGGCCAGGCGATAGTGCGGCTGTTCGAGCGTAAACCCCAGCCGCCGGGCGGCCTCCAGCACGCGGTACGCGGTAGATTCTTTCACCGCCGCGCGTTTGTTGAGTACCCGGTCGACGGTGGCCACGCCGACGTTGGCTTCGCGCGCAATGTCGGCAAGCGTGATTTTGCTGGCGGATTTTTTCACTGTGATGACCATTGAAAATGAGCGTTATGATAGAAACTATCATGGTAACGCTGAGCAGAACAACGGCCATCTGCGTGCCACGGCACAAGCCTGCGCCCCTGCAGCGTAAAGTGTGACGGGTATACACAGTCTGTGATCAAAAGCGACTACCCGTTCTGGCATTGCTGCTATGCTATTGAAATAAAATTAATAATAAAGGCAGTGTCTCCTCTGTCGGTTAAACCGTGCGCAAAGTCGCTCCAGGTGGGCGTCGCTGGGCCAGGAACCGACTATACTTGCCGCGCACGCGCGTTATGACGGTTACTCGATTATTTTTGCTATCACTTTATGCCAGCGTCAGGGCTGCACTGAATGATGTGCCGTTCCGCGCCGGGAGTGGGTCGGTTTGGGGCCTGTATGTTATTAAAAGAACTGGCTGTTTTTGATGTATTAAGCACCCCGATCTGGGTAGTCCATCCTTTTACAGAGTGTGTGGTCTATGCCAATCAGGCTTCCCGGACGCTGAGCGGCGATATGTCGCTGAATGAGATGCGCAACGGTATCTATTCCACCTGCCCGGAAACGCAGCTGCAGCATTATTTGCGCTATCTCGACGCCATGACTGAGATATTTGAAGTCTGGACGCTGCAGACCGCCAAAGGGTTGCAGTCGGTATATTGTAAAACCACCCTGGTGGAGACCGAGGACAGCGGCACCTTACTGTTATTCGAAGCGGTGAAGCTGCTCGCGCAAAATCAGTCGATTCATACCGGCTCTCGCCGCTACCAGCGGCGGAACAATGGCTTTTTTGCCCGCTTTTTTATGACCAATACCGCGCCGATGCTGTTGATCGATCCTCAGAAAGAGGGCCGGATTGTCGATGCCAATATTGCCGCGCTGCGCTTTTATCATTATTCCGATGAGGAAATGCGCACCAAACATACCTGGCAAATTAATACCCTGGGCCGGGATGTGATCCCCATTATGAATAATATTGCCAATATGCCCGGCGGGCATAAGCCGCTTAATTTTACTCATATTCTGGCTGACGGCTCGCTGCGCCATGTTCAAACCTATGCCGGGCCGGTGGTGCTGTATAATATCCGGCTGATGTTATGCATCATTCACGATATCACCGAAGAAGTGCATCTGAAAAAAGAGCTGGAATTTTCCGCCGCCCACGATCCCTTAACCGGACTGTTAAATCGTCGCGAATTTTACCGGCTCGTCGACGCGCCGTCGTTTATCGCCCATGGTTTTTGTCTGTTGTTAATCGATATCGATCATTTCAAGAGTATTAATGATATTCACGGTCATCAAAAAGGCGATGAAGTTCTGCTGGTGATCTCCCGCATTCTGGAAACCTCGGTGGACCGTGAAGATAAGATATATCGCTGGGGAGGCGAGGAGTTTCTGCTCTTTTTGCCCCATTCGCCGATTGCCCGGGCGCTGATGGTGGCGGAGGCGATGCGCCAGGCGGTCAGCGAATATCAGACGCTGTCGGTCACCGTCAGCATTGGCGTCGCCGAGCATCATGATGGCGAAGCGATTGATCAGCTGTTTTACCGCGTCGATAAAGCGCTGTATGCGGCGAAAAATGACGGGCGCAACCGGGTAACGCGCATGCCTTTTGACAGTGCGGAACTGTTGCGCAATAGCGGTGGCGCAGCCTGATTCGCGCTCGCCGACTATACTGAGGATGAGCCAGCCTGCTGTAACGGGTGGTAATAAGATTAGCCTGTGTTTGAGGTGGCAAACAACGTATGGTGCGTCTTCTCGTTCTGCTGTCGGTAGTCTCTCTTTCTGCGCCGACGACGCTGGCGGCGGACGGGCACGCGATTAAACAACGTGCCGATGCGGTATTGACCTTGATGAGCTATACCGTGGTTCCCGACGTGACCGCCAGCGATCTCAACATCGGTTCCGGGAGCAACGATAAACACAACCTGACCATCACCCAGTTTGGCGGCGGAGCGACCCTGAGCGAGTCGTTTCCTCTTTACCTCGAAGGCACAATGGGCTACAGCCGTTACGACCCGCGATTCGTCGTCAGCAATGGCCAACAGACGCGGAATGTGCCGACCAAATGGAACAGTCTGACCACCACCGGCGGCGTCGGCTGGGATTTTTCGCTGCACCGGGACAGCCTCGGAGGTAACCTGGTGCTGCGGCCGATCGTCAATGTGATGCTCGGCACCCTGGCCAGCGATGTACGCCTTGGCCGCTGGGTCATAGAGCGAAAAACCAACGCCGATCTGCAGTTTCTTGACGGCGGACGCTTCAACGCCTGGGGGCTGGGCGGGGCGCTGATGCTGGATTATGAACGCTTCTCCGCCACCCAGGATATTGATGCCGAACTGCGTTACTCCTATATGCATCTGCAAAGTTTCGGCAGCAGCGCCGAGGTGGTGCAGGGCGAAGCCAGCGCGGAGAACCTCGGCCTGTATCTGCGCCGCCGCGCGCCGATCGCTGACTGGACGCTGCTGGGCAACCCGTTGCGCTACGTGCTGGAGGGCGCGCATACTGAATTTATCGGCGACCAGCGAGGGGCGCTGGGTTTTACCGGTTTGACCTCCCTGGGGGTTGGTCTCGAACTGGACAGCAGTAAATACCCGGTCTTTATCACCCGCACCCGGCTGGTGGCGCGCTATATGTTCGGCAATAACACCACGGGCTATGCCCTCGGCCTGGCGATGAGTTTTTGAATGCCGCTAACCCAGCCAGCGCCTTCTCCCTTTTGAAGAGGGCCAGGGCGAGGATCAATCCTGACACCACACCCGCTCGCCGTTCACCCACGTCTCGCTGATATTGCGCTCATCGCCCAGGGTCATCAGTACGAACAGCTGCTCATAAATATCATGGCAGCGGCCCATCCGCAGACGCTGCAGCGGAGTGACCGCCGGGTCAATGACCACAAAGTCGGCCTCTTTGCCCGGCTGAAAATTGCCAATCTTCTCTTCCAGCCGCAGGGCGCGCGCCCCGCCGAGAGTGGCGTGATAGAAAGCCTCGCTGGCGCGCAGGCGATAGCTCTGTAGTTGTCCTACCTTGTAGGCCTCACCCAGCGTTCGCAGCATGCTGAAGGTGGTCCCGGCCCCGACGTCGCTGCCGATGCCCATCCGCACCCGGTGCTGCCAGCAGGCGGGCAGGCGGAACAGTCCGCTGCCGAGGAACAGATTAGAGGTCGGACAGAAGGCAACGGCGGACCCGGTGTCATGCAGGCACTGCCACTCGGCATCATCAAGATGGATCCCGTGAGCAAATACGCTGCGTTCGCCGGTGAGCTGGTAATGATGATAGACATCCAGATAGCGTGCATGCTCCGGCCACAGCTGTTTAACCCAGGCGATCTCCTCCCGGTTTTCACTGAGATGCGTCTGCAGCCAGGTATCGGGAAACTCGGCCCGCAGACGCTGCACCGCCTCCAGCAACGCCGGCGTCGAGGTGGGGGCAAAGCGCGGGGTGATGGCATACCCCAGCCTGCCGCGCTGATGCCAGCGGCGGATCAGCGCCCGGGTCTGCTCGTAGCTTTCCCCGGCGGTTTCGCACAGATAGTCGGGCACATGGCGATCCATCATCACCTTTCCGGCGATCAGGCGCATATTGAGGCGCAGCGCTTCGCTGAACAACGCCTCCACCGAGGCCGGATGCAGGGTACAAAACACCAGCGCGGTGGTGGTGCCATGGCTTATCAGCTGATTGACAAAAAACTGCGCTATCTCCTGGGCATACTCCGCATCGGCAAACTGGCTCTCCACCGGGAAGGTGTAAGTGGTGAGCCACTCCAGCAGCTGTTCGCCAAAGGCGCCGATCATCTCGGTCTGCGGATAGTGGACATGGGCATCGACGAACCCCGGCAACAGCAGCTTACCCCGCAGGTCAACATAGCCCTTCAGCGGATGCAGAAAGGCTTCACCCTCCTGCCATGGCAGCAGCGCGACGATTTTCCCGTCCTGCAAGAACAACAGGCCATCATTGAGATAGCGGGCCTGGGCGGCCACCTCATCCGGCGTCTCCGCCACGCCGGCGATATCAAAAAATGCACCGCGCACCGCGGTCTGGTAATCCATCATCGAACCTGCCTTCTCTTAACGCTCAGGGAATAGTGATAAACAGCAAGATTGGTGCCAGTTTGCAGCCTGCCGCGGCCAGCCGCCGCGGCAGAAGGGGAAGGTTACTCTTTTTGCGCCAGCGCGCCGGAGCGGAAGGCGGCTTTCGCCGCCACTTCACGCTCGTCGCGAGCCAGCCAGCGGTAGGTGGTCGCGCCGAGGAAGACGCCGATAAACCAGCTGAAGTTCGCCACTTCGTGCAGGGCCGGAATAAAGCTGATAATCAGCCCCAGGCCCACCGACGGCAGCAGGGCGGCAATGGCTTTCGGGTTAAAGCCGTTGCGGTACCAGTATTTACCCTTCGGCGTATCGTCAAACAGGTCGTCCACCGACACCCGGCCGCGTTTGATCAGATAGAAGTCGGCGATCAGGATGCCAAACAGCGGGCCAATAAAGGCGCCCAGCACGTCGAGGGTATAGTGGATCAGTTCCGGTGAGTTAAACAGGTTCCACGGCGTCAGAAGTATCGACCCCACCGCGGCGATCATCCCGCCGGCGCGGAAGCTGATTTTCTGCGGCGCGCAGTTGGAAAAATCGAAGGCCGGCGAGACAAAGTTGGCCACGATATTGATGCCGATGGTGGCGGTGATCATGGTCAGCAGGCCGATGGCCACCGCCAGATCGTTGCCCACGCGGCTGACGGTTTCAATCGGGTCGGTGATCATTTTGCCGAACAGCGACTGAGTGCCGGAGACAATCACCACGGTGACCACCGAGAACAGCAGGAAGTTAAACGGCAGTCCCCAGCGGTTGCCGCGGCGGATCTCGCCCATGCTTTTGCCGTAGCGGGAAAAGTCGCCGAAGTTAAGCAGCGGCCCGGAGAAGTAGGAGACGACCAGGGCCGTGGCGGTGATCATCTGCCAGGTCTGCTCTCCGGCGCTCAGGGATTTGCTGGCGAGGGTAAAGGAGATCCCGTCGAGACCGGTCTTGTATACAATCCAGCCCGCCAGGGCCAGCATTACCACATAGACCGCCGGACCGGCGATGTCGATAAAACGCTTGATGGCGTTCATGCCGTGCCAGAAAACCATCGCCTGCAGCAGCCACATGGTGGCGAAGCACAGCCAGCCGAGCGTCGACAGCCCGAGGAAACTGCTGCCGGTCAGCGAGGCAAGGGAGGGCCAGAACTTGAGCAGGACCAGCATCAGGGCGTTTGCCGCCAGATAGGTCTGAATACCGTACCAGGCGAAGGCGATCAGCCCGCGGATCACCGCCGGGATATTGGCGCCGAAGACACCGAACGCCTGGCGACAGATCACCGCGTAAGGCACCCCGGCCATCTGGCTGGGCTTCGCCACCAGGTTAGCGCACAGCTGCACAATACAGATGCCCACCAGCAGGCAGAGCAGAACCTGCCAGCTGGCCAGCCCAAGCGTAAAGAAGCTTGCCGCCACCACGTAGCCGCCCATGCTGTGCACGTCCGACATCCAGAATGAAAAGATATTGTACCAGCTCCAGTTCTGGTCGCGGGTGGGCGCCAGATCGTCATTACATAGCCGCGGACTGTAGCCGGCGGCCGCCTCGTGAGTCTTCGTCTGCTGCGTGTGGGATGAATGTGGCATGAAACCTGCTCCTCTGAATGAAAACCCTTTGATATGGATTGCTGAGGCTATTGCAGGATCCAGGCCAGAATGATGAATCTTGTATACAAAAAATAAATTTTATGTATACGATCTCCTATCGATAAGTGAAACCGGAGTGGGTTAATGAATAATGAACATCGTCTCCAGGCCGCGCCAGCGCTGCAGGATAAGGACGAAAGCATTTACCAGGCGCTGATGACGGCTATCGTCGAACATCAGCTGCCGCCGGGCAGTAAACTGCCGGAAGAGGCGCTGGCGGAAGTGTTCGCCGTGAGCCGCACCGGCATCAGAAAGGTGCTGCAACGACTCGCCGCTGTGCAACTGGTCACGTTAACGCCCAAACGTGGTGCACACGTCACCAGCCCGAGCGTGGAAGAGTCCCAGGCGATCTTTCGCACCCGGGCGCTGCTTGAGGTCGCTAATCTGCCCGATGTGATCGCGCGCTGTCAGCCGCCGCATCTGGCGGCGCTGGAGAACATTATCCAGCGTGAACAGCAGGCCCATGAGGCGCACGACGGCCCGGCGGCGATCCGCCACTCCGCTGACTTTCATATTCAGCTGCAGGCTATCTCCGGCAACCCGGTACTCACCGAGATGGTGACCCGCCTCAGCCAGCGCTCCTCGTTAGTGATTGCCGCCTGGGGCGCACCCTGGCGTCAGGGCTGCCGTTGCGACGATCACCAGCAGCTGGTCGGTTTGCTGCGGGATAAAGCCCTGCAGCCGCTTAGTGAGGCGCTGATGCACCATTTTGATCATATTGTCGCCAGCCTGTGCTTCGAGCGCGATGGCGTCAGTCTGCCCGATTTTTCCCGGCTGTTCGCCGGCCACAAGGAGTCGTGATGTCTTCCGTTTGTATACAAGTGATCAACCCCAACACCAGCCTGGCGATGACCGAAACGATAGGCGCCGCCGCGCGTGCGGTCGCCGCGCCGGGCACCGAGATCCTTGCGGTCTGTCCCCGCGCCGGCGTGCCGTCAATAGAGGGCCACTTTGACGAAGCCATCGCGGCGGTCGGCGTGCTGGAGCAGATCAGGGCCGGACGCGAGCAGGGAGTGGATGGGCATGTGATCGCCTGCTTTGGCGACCCGGGGCTGCTGGCGGCGCGCGAGCTGGCTCAGGGGCCGGTGATCGGCATTGCGGAAGCGGCAATGCATATGGCGACGATGGTCGCCACCCGGTTCTCCATTGTGACCACGCTGCCGCGCACGCTGATCATCGCCCGCCATTTGCTGCACCAGTACGGCTTTCATCAACACTGCGCGGCGCTGCACGCCATTGATTTACCGGTGCTGGCGCTGGAAGACGGCAGCGGCCTGGCGCAGGAGAAAGTGCGTGAGCGTTGCATCCGCGCGCTGAAAGAGGATGGCAGCGGGGCGATTGTCCTTGGCTGCGGCGGGATGGCGACGCTGGCGCAGGAGCTGACCCACGAGCTGCGGGTGCCGGTGATCGACGGCGTCAGCGCGGCGGTGAAGATGGTCGAGTCGCTGGTCGCGCTGGGCCTGGCGACCAGCAAGCACGGGGACTTAGCGTTCCCGGAGAAAAAAGCGTTAAGCGGACAGTTTCAGTCGTTAAATCCATTTTAAAAGGGGCAGGTGATGGTTGAGAACCAGGAAAACTATCCTCGCGATCTGCGAGGTTATGCAGGGCAGCCGCCGCACGCGCGCTGGCCGGGCGGGGCGCGGATCGCGGTGCAGTACGTCCTTAACTATGAGGAAGGCGCTGAGAACCACGTCCTGCATGGCGATGCGGGTTCGGAACAGTTCCTGTCCGATATTATCGGCGCCGCCAGCTACCCGGCGCGCCATATGTCGATGGACTCGCTCTATGAATACGGCAGTCGGGCCGGGTTCTGGCGCATCCATCGCGAGTTTAGCCAGCGCGGGCTGCCGCTGACGGTCTTCGGCGTGGCGATGGCGCTGGCGCGGCATCCGGAGATTGTGGCGGCAATCAAGGCCGCGGATTACGATGTGGTCAGCCACGGCTGGCGCTGGATCCACTATCAGCACATGGATATCGCCGAGGAGCGCGAGCATCTGCACAAAGCTGTGCAGGTGCTGACCGATCTGTTCGGCAAGCCGCCCACCGGCTGGTATACCGGCCGCGATAGCCCCAACACCCGCCAGCTGGTGGTGGAGCACGGCGGCTTTGACTACGACAGCGATTATTACGGCGATGATTTACCTTTCTGGAGCGAAGTGGCCTGCAGCGACGGCAGCCGCCGACCGCACCTGATCGTGCCTTACACCCTCGACGCCAACGACATGCGCTTTGCCACCGCCCAGGGGTTCAACACCGCGGAGCAGTTTTATACCTACCTGAAAGACTGCTTTGACGTGCTGTACGCCGAGGGGGAAACCGCGCCAAAGATGATGTCCGTGGGGATGCACTGCCGGCTGCTGGGGCGTCCGGGCCGTTTTCGCGCGCTGCAGCGTTTCCTTGACTATATCCAGCAGCACGACAAGGTATGGGTCTGCACCCGGCAGCAGATCGCCGACCACTGGCGCGAGGTGCATCCGTATCGCGGGTAGCTTGCTGCCACTCTCCAGGCCCTCTCCCCAGGGAGAGGGCATCGCCCGAACGCGTCTGTTGAACCGGTTCACCAGGATGTATTTTGATTATTGAATAAGCATGGCGAGGAGTACCAGGCACAACAGCAGCACATAGATGCGTGCATACCATACATCTGGTACTGCAGGGATAGCCCGGCGGCTAAACATTATCCCGGCCCAGCCGGTCAGGACGAGCAGGACCAAAATTTTCAGGCTGATAAACCCAAGAAATCCGTTCAGCGGAATGCTGTGCCAGCCAATGACGGCATAGGTCACAGCCCCGCATAGCGCCACGGGCAAAGAAAGCGGGTTGGATGCGCTAACGCACTCCTGCATCGCATACCCGTGTCGCCGTAGCAGGGGCACCGTCATGACGCTGCCACCCACGCCCAGCAATGCGGCAATCATGCCGATAACCATACCGCCGCCAGTGACCACTGGCAGGGACAGGCGACGCCGAGCGCTGCCCGTGAAAAAACCTTTGCGCAACAAACAATCGCTGATGGTTGCCAGCATATAGAGAATAAACAGCGCGCGAACGATCTTCTCGCTCAATATCCCTGCCAGACATGAGCCGACCACCGCCCCAATGGCAATAAACCATAACAACGGGAACAGCGTCTGCGCGGCAAGCTTGCCAGCCCGCCAGTTTCGATAGCTGACCCAGCCGGCGTTAAATATCATCACAGCCGTTGAGGTAGCCACCGCGACATGCATGGCGTTTCCCGTGAGTTCCGGCTGCCGAAGCATCAGTTGATAGACAAATGGCACCACCACAAAGCCGCCCCCGAAGCCGAACAGGACTGTGGTAATGCCGGTCGTAAAGCCAGCCAGCGCAATAATAACGATCTCATTCAAGAGAGTATCCCCGACCTGAAAATGAGCGAGCAGCTTATACCGGTCGCGTACGACTTCCCATTTGCGTAGCGCTCAATTACCTTTGTAAATCGGTCAAAGGGAGGCAGGTGTGCGCAACGTAAAAATTGACGAAGTCGATCGGCTCGATCGCGAAGTGGTGGCGTTAGGTAATGACTATGCGCAAGGGTTTATCCTGCCACCGCACCAGCATCGTCGCGCACAGCTGCTGTATGGCGCGACCGGACTGATGTATGTCACCACTCAGGACGGAGAATGGGTGGTTCCTCCGCAACATGCTGTCTGGATCCCTCCTGAAACTGTGCACGCCGTCAGATTTGTGGGGGTGACCACGCGTAGCTTATATATTGAGCCAGATTATGTGGCCGCTTTCATTAAACACCGTCGTTGCGAAGTGATCAGCGTCTCGCCGCTGTTGCGCCAGCTACTGCTTGAGGCTGTGGATTTGCCACCGTTGTACGACAGCCCACGCGATCTCACGCTGATACATTTGATGTTGCTGGAACTGGCCACCATGCCGGTCCGCGAATTTGACATTCCGTTGCCGCAGCATCCGGCGCTGCTGGCGCTTTGTCAGGCTTTTTTGCTTAATCCCACTATCCATGATCCTGCGGCGCGCTGGGCCGGGGCACTGTTTATGAGTCCCAGTACCTTTCGCCGTCATTTTCTGAAGCAGCTGGGCCTGTCGTTTTCCGCCTGGCGACAGCGAGCCTGTGTGGTGAGCGCCCTGGCATGGTTGATAGCAGGCAAACCGGTGAACGAAGTGGCATTATCTCTTGGATACGACAATGCGTCCTCTTTCGCCACCATGTTCCGCCGCGTGACCGGGCAGCCGCCGTCGTTTTATCACCCAGCCTGATGCGTTGGGGAAGGGGACTCCCGGCAACATGTGTCGGCAATGAATGTCGCTTTTATGGCGTTGCTATGCGTTAACTCAGTGATAAGAAAGACACCTGGCTTGCGTCTTCAGGTACCCCTACATTTAGTGGTGGCTACAACCAGGCGGTTTATCTATTCTGCCTGTAACCGTGAGAAGACCGGAGTCTCTCTTTGTGAACCATTTAATCTTTGAAAAAGTCATCATCATCTTTCTTCTCGTCCTGTGGGGATTCGATACATTCAGAACCAGGAAAAGAAAACGTTTTGATCCCGCCATTGAAGCCGCTGATGCCAGAGAACGCCATCAATGGCGCTATCTGAGGAGGGGGTTTCGGATCATACAGGTGGTAGCGGGAGTGTATATCGTCGTGCAGCTTATTCAGGTTTTACTGAGATAGCGGCCGCCGGCAGGGGCGGCTGAACATAACCCTTGTCAGCGACACGTGTTCCTGTTTTTCGCCGAGAGCTAAGAACTTGCCTGCATATAAACGGGGTGTTTTTAGTTTGTAACATTTCCAACAACAGCATATGTGACCCTTCAATGATGCAAGTAATACTGGTTCGACACGCGGAAACAGAGTGGAATGTAAAAGGTATTATTCAGGGACACAGTGATAGCGCCTTGACGCTTCGTGGGGAGCGTCAAACATCAGCCTTACTGGCGGCGTTTGCAGCGAGTAATTACCGGGTAGAATGTGTTTACGCTTCTCCGCTTGGCCGGGCCTGGCAAATGGGACAGCGCCTGGCGGAGAGTTTTTATTGTTCACTGATAGCTGAACCAGCTCTGAAAGAACAGGCTTTTGGTCAGTTTGAGGGCATGACAAGCGTAGAGCTCCTGCAGAATAATCCAGGCGCCGCAGAAGCGTTATTCAACCTTGATGCAGAGTATTGTCCGCCAGGGGGGGAGTCTCTCTCACATGCTTCGCAGCGAATTATGCATTTTTTATCCAATCTGGAAAAAAAACATCATCGAACAATATGTCTTGTGTCTCACGGGCAGGTCATTCAGGGCGTGCTTGCGATGCTAACAAGCGGAGCTGTGGATGATTTTCACAGGTATGCGCAACCCAACGCGAGTTACTCCGTTTTCGAGCTGATTAATGGAAGGTGTACCGCCCTTAGATGGGGGATCGCGACACATTTACGTCACCTGGATGGAACAGTCTGACTTACCCCAAATTCCTGCTTTTCATATTTGCTGTTCTTCCTCAGTTTGTCGTTCCCGTCGCGGGTCCGGTCTGGTTGCAATTGCTTGTTCTGGGGAGTATCAAAAAAGCGGGCTGGAATGGTTTCCCTGGGTTCAGTCGCGATGGCATCAGGGACGTTTGGAAACGGTCCTTAACACCCGGGCGTTATCAAATGGCAGGAGCGGTGTACAGGCGTTGTCATCCGCATGATATTTAGCGGGGCCGGCATAGTATCGACATCCCCCCGTTAAGGTATACACAACCGGTAAACCCGCTGTCCGTTTCTCGTTCAGACTGAAATGTAACTTTGGAGAATGGACCCCACTGCGGCGGTCAATACTAAATCTCATGCCTATCTCAACTTGACGGCATGTCAGATATAGTGATCGGCGGTGATTTTCAGGGTAAAACCCGCAGTTTTCCCAGCTGCGGTATTCGGAAAAATTCGGTAGTGGCGAGGTTCAATCACAAAATGTCTATTTTGATATAAAGCCAATGTCCGCTCCTCGCTCATAGCGGACCTTCAAATCAGTTAGTTCGTCCGCTCTGTACCAGGAGCGGACATGACAATCTCAACCCGATGGCAAGCTCACCGGGCATGACATTATGCTTGAGCGGCGTTGTAACGCGCTTCCAGCTTATCCAGAAAGCCAAAAAGCACTTGATTCATTTCACTGTAATCGTGGGCCCGGAGCGCTGCAGGCGTGTCAACGAAACGGTAGTCTGCTGCACGGCTCAGCTCTTGCTCAGAATGGGCGATCAGCCGTTCTACAACGTCCAATGTGAGCTCCATATGGCACTGGAAACCAAAGACGCGGTCTGAATAGGCAACGATCTGCCGGGGACAGCCTTCGCTGTAAGCGATAATTTTGGCCTCCGGCGTCAAGCCTGGCATATCGTTATGCCAGTGACCCACTTCCAGTGTTTTCCCAAAGTGAGAGAACATCTCATCCTTTCTGCCGTCTTCGGTCAATGTGATCGGGAATTTACCAATCTCTTTTTCCGGGCTATGAGAGAACGGCGCGCCCAGCGCTTCACCAATGAGCTGTGAACCCAGGCAGATACCGATCACCGCCTTACCGGTTTTAACCGCGGAAGCAATCAGCGCCTGTTCCGCTTTAGCATTAAAGTGCGGGCACGCTTCAAGCGTTGTGTCCGGATCTTGCGGACCGCCCATCACGATAAGAAAATCGATGCCTTCGGCGTCATCAGGTAGCCGATCGCCTGCATAGACGTGTGAGTAAGTTACTTCATGACCTTGGTTTATTGCCCAGGTTTCATATGCGCCCGGGGCTTCAAAACTTTCATGTACGATAAAGTGTACATGCATGAGGTTAAGCTCCTGTAATATCTTTGACGATCAGAATGATAAGTCACGCACCCATTGCCTAAGGCTCTACTCCGGGTGGTTCCAGTTTCGATATGATAAATGCAGGGGCTAAATCTGAAATGCCAGGTAGTATAGATAAAGCGCCAAGACATGATGAAGCCACAGGCTGGTCCAGTACTGCGATAAGCTATCAACGCGGTGAGGTAGATCCTCCCCATCATCATGTTGAGGGGCAGCTACTCTTCGCCACCAGAGGGGTGATGCTGGTGCAAACAGAGAGTGACCGTTGGGTGATCCCTCCTCAGCGGGCATTATGGCTACCGCCTCTGCATATCCATAGTTACCATCTGCTTTCACAAACCGATCTCAGGGCGATCTATTTCAGCAGTAGCCTTATCGCAGAATGTACGAGCTTTACAAAGAGTCAACAGGTGCATGTGATCACGGCTACGCCGTTAGTCAAAGAACTTATCGCAGGGCTGTTCAGTGAGGACTACGCCAGACCGATTCAACGGAAGATAGCGTTGTTGCTTCTGGAAATTCTCAGCGAGGCGCCACCTTTAACGATGGCGCTACCCATGCCGAATGATGAGCGATTATTTAGCGCGGCCAGATCGCTACTGGTCAATCAGCGCTGGGAAGCATCGCTGAGCGAGCTGGCTTTTATGTCGGCCATGTCGGAACGGACCTTTTCCCGATTGTTTATGAAGGATACAGGCTTTAGTTTTCGAACATGGAAGCAGAGAGCCAGAATTTGCGCTTCGTTGGATCTTCTCGCGAATGGCGTTCCAATCAAACAGGTCGCTTACCAGCTTGGTTTCTCATGCCCGGCGGCATTTACCGCTGCTTTTCGTTCCATTCTTGATTCAACGCCGCGCGATTTTGTGCCTTAAACCGGGAAACCCTCAAAGCAGTCTTTGAGACTGTCATGGGCATATTACCAGACGCAGAAACCCTGCGAGGGTAGGCGTATCCCGCCTTTGCTGTTGAGAAAGGTAGTTTAATTTGCACCCGACACACTCTCATTGATTAAAGCACGGAGTGGAGATTACTGCGGTCCACAGTTCTGACAAACCGTGAAAGAGAAGGCCTGCGTGAAGAAAAAAGGTGTCGCGATACGTTATGAAATTACCTTATGACAGACCTTGCGGTGATTTACGGCACCGGGTGGATTCCGGACGCTGTGAGCCGACTCATTTCTACGAAGCCTGATTCTGCTGTACCTCAGGCCATATGATAGCCTGCACAACAATCACATACCGCCCATTAATGCGTCCAGGGGAGTACACCCGGGCCCTTGACGTCCCGTGTGTGCCAAAAGCGGAAGTAGGCTGAAGATAAATTAGCATTGCTGTTAGCCGTGGGTTCTGCAGATGGGTAGAAATTGATAACTTAGGATGCAAGTTCGTCCCGCTCTTTCTGCAGTTTTCATCGAGGGGATATTCTCCGGAATAATTGTGCCCATATACAAAGATAGTTCAGAATCGGAATGAGTTAATAATCGGTACAGCAGGCGTTGCGCTCGGGCTGACAATGATCGACCACGAAAAGCAGGAAGTATTACTTTGTCAGTAATACGATATCCTCTCAGAAAAGCGATGTTTCCTTTCTGGCATATTAGCAACCCGGCGCGAACGTCGTTTTCATAGATAATATATACTTCTCTCTCAGAAATATGGTCACACAACTCTTCGTCATCAACTGCTACCAAATTGTTTGCAGACAGTTCGCGAACTGTCTGCCATGTATGCTTATAGGCATCGCCCAGAGCCTGACAACACCAGTCAAAATCTTCGTATGTCGCCACTTGCAAAGTAAGAGATTTATCATTAAATTCAGGGGGTTCAGAAAAAGAGGTGGCGTATATATACTGGTCGGGAATACCCTGTGGGAAGGACTGGCCGGGTACAAGAATGCGGACATACTGAGCTCTGAGTTGTGACCATTCCTTACTAATGAGTTCTAATGCAGTATGATTTAGGTCAGAATCCATACCTACAATATCAATAAAAGGTTTGTTAATATTTCCGCCCTGATAACGGGGGCCAGTAAGAAATTGCTTTCCATCAATTTTGAGTTTTCGTTGTAAAAAATATTCCTGACATAATCCAGTTTCTCTCCAGGGAAATCGCGCCGAGAAACTTCTGTCTGTACACCTCGACTCCTGCTCTGACAACCATTGTTTTAGCCATGAACGTAGGGTAAATTCAGGCACAGGTAGCCTGGCATATTGAGATAGCATGTAAGATAGCATAAAAAATATTTCGCCCTTGGATGTAAAAATGTTCTTTATAAACAAATCAGAATAGCTCTCCTCTCATTTTATTACCAATTATAGCTGGCACGTCCGCTCCTTGCTCAATGCGAACCTTTAGTTCGATAGCTTGTCCGCTCCGCGCCAGAAGCGAACAGTGTTATCAGTGGCGATTGATAAAACGTCAGCCCGTTAACCTTGTCTCACAGCACCTCAACCACTTCAAACTCTTCTGCGATCAACTCCATATCCTCAGAAAAATGACCTTCACGAATGAAAAAACGCTGATGCTCTTTCTGCCAGTATTCAAGGCTTAAATCGCCTTCACCCTCTTTGCGGGCGAACGCTTCAGTCACATCACAAAAACGCACCAGCTGCATCGAAACCAGTCTGATCACGCAAACTGGAACATTCTGGCCATCAAGAATAATGTTATAATCCCCAATCCTCGGGGCAGACTCTTCCTGCTGATAAGAGGCAAAAGATCCGCAAGAAGCCGTTTTGATCCCTTTTTTAATCAGCTCCGCAAGCTCGCTTGCCAGTTCCGGACTGTCACCCATTTGCCAGGCCCCTGCGCCTGGATATTTCCTTTTTATTTTCTCAACTTCAACCATGAAAATTCCTTCGTTATCGTCAATGAAAAGAAAGTTATACCTTTTTTAACCTGAGCGGTCCCAACATTATCAGCGATATCTTTCTTTAGATAGTGTGGTCCGGTCTTCGCTCAAAACGGACCTCAAGGGCATTTAACTCGTTGGCTCTGTGCCAGAAACGGAAATTAACTTCAGGACGTGCAATAACATCGCCTGTCTTATTCAGACTGCCAGTAAAGCGGTGAACCAAACGCGTCAAGGTAGTAATCGATAATCGCCCGAACGTTCAGAGGAGGGTGGCGGGCATTCGGATAGATTGCTGCGATATGCTGTGGCTCCGTTTTTATGGACGTATCCAGCTCCGGCAGCAGTTCGACAAGCTCGCCGCGCTTCAGCCGGTCTCCAATCAGCCAGTCAGGAAACAGCACAATCCCCATCCCCCCGAGCGCGGCAATCAGCAGGGTTTCAGCATTATTCGATGACATCAGGGGCGAGACGGGGTAGTGCACCCATTCCTCTCCGTGCCTGCGCAGCAGCCATTGGTTTGGTCCTGACGAACCGCGATAGACCAGGCATTTATGCCGCGCCAGCTCTTCGGGTGATCCCAACATGCCGTGCCGGCGGATGTAATCCGGTGACGCGGCAAGATGATAGAACTGCTGGCCAAACACGCGCGCATGAAATGCGGAATCCGTCAGCACGCCAATGCGGAAAATTACGTCAGCCGGCTCGCGGTGCGGATCGATGTAATCATCAGTCAGGGTAAGCTCAATGCTGAGCTTCGGATATCGCGCCGTCAGACCGGGTAACGCGGGGGCGACATGGCGCTGTCCAAAGAATACCGGTGCGTTTATGCGCACCATTCCGGAAGGCTCAAGGGTTCTCTCGTTGAGTTCCCGCCGTGCCTCCTCCATGCTGCCAGTCATGGCTCGCGCATAGCGGATAAAAAGATGGCCGCTTTCCGTCGGAATTATCGCCCGGGTATTGCGGTAAAAAAGCTGCTGCCCGAGCACATCCTCCATCTGATGGATGACGCGCGAAACCTGAGAGGCAGATATCCCTTCCCGCCGAGCTACCACAGAGAAATTCTGCGTCTCATAAACGTCTATAAAAATCAGCAGGGCGCGAATACTGATGTTCCCGAGCTCATTCATTAATGCATATCCTGCACAAGTGTTTATCTCATTATGGCATTTTTCTCATCCATGTTAAGTCGTAATCTTCTCCGCCTGAACTACGGGAGACTGATTGCTATGCAACTCATATTGATTTTTATCGTCATTGCCGGAGGCATGGGACTGTCCATAGAGGCAGGATTGCTCGGGCCACTGGGTGGGGAGGTCGGTGACCTCTGGGCTACCTTTAGCATATTCGGCGTCGGTGCGGCGCTGACCTTTCTGCTGATGCTTTTTTTCAGCCCGCGCAACAGCCCGTCATTCTTTGCGCAACCAGCGTGGCAGCTGCTTGGCGGCGTGCTTGGGCCGATCTACGTCATCATCCTCACCGTGGTAACGCCGGCAATCGGCATCGCCATGACGATGATCGGCATTCTGGCAGGCCAGGTGTTCAAGAGCCTGATGATTGATCACTTCGGCCTGCTCGGTACGTCGCGCAGGAAAATTGACAGTAAACGTATCATTGCGCTGATTTTCATCATTGCAGCGCTGGTTATGGTTGCACAGGGGTAAAGTAACATTATGACTATTATCATGATTCTGCTCGCCGTCGCCGGTGGCGCCATGCTGAGTATCCAGGCGGCTATCAATGGCCAGCTGGGCAGCAAGGTCGGCGTATTCAAAAGCGCGTTCCTGACATTTTCTGTCGGCGCGCTGGTGACGGGATTGCTGATCTTCTTCTTCGAACCCAAACACACCCTGACGCTGATGGATGTGCCTAAATGGCAACTGCTGGGCGCAATGTTTGGCGTGCCGTATATCGTCATTATGGTGCTGGCCGTCCAGCGTATTGGCGCTGCAGTGGCTACGGTCGCCGTCATTTTTGGCCAGTTAACCATGAGCATGCTGATCGATAACTTCGGCTGGCTGGGCAATGCGGCGATTCCATTCTCGATGAGCCGAATCGGCGCCATTGTCTGCCTGGGTATCGCGCTGTTCTTCATTTACTCCAGCAGCAGGGCAAAAGCTGCCACGGCGAAAATCCCTCGCCAGCCATCGCCGGGGGGGAGCTGACGATTATTCCCAGCGTTTCAGCAACAGGCTGGCGTTAACCCCGCCAAAGCCAAAACCGTTCGACAGCGCATAGCGCATCTTCTGCGGGCGGGCCTCCAGCGCCACCAGGTTAAGACCTGCCGCCTCTTCATCGGGGTGATGCAGGTTCAGCGTCGGTGGCACTACCTGGTCACGCAGCGCCTGAATGGTGAAGATGGCCTCAATCCCGCCTGCCGCGCCTAACAGATGGCCGGTGGCGGATTTCGTCGAGGTAATGGCGACGGGATGGGCGCCAAACAGCGTTTTAATCGCCGCCAGCTCGCCTTTATCACCGACCTGGGTCGAGGTGGCGTGGGCGTTAATATGGTCAACCTCTTCAGCGGTCACTCCGGCCTGGCGAAGGGCGGTTTCCATGGCCCGACGCGCGCCGTTACCGTCTTCCGGGCCCGCGGTCAGGTGATAAGCATCTGCGCTGGTACCGTAGCCCACCAGCTCGGCCAGCGGCGTGGCGCCGCGCGCCAGCGCGTGCTCCAGCGACTCAATCACGATAAGCCCGGCGCCTTCTCCCATCACAAATCCATCGCGGTCGCGGTCAAAGGGGCGGGAAGCGGCTTCCGGCTGGTCGCTGGAGGCGCTGGAGAGCGCCCTTGCCGCGGCGAACCCGGCAAGGCTAACGCGATGTATTGCCGCTTCCGCGCCGCCGCAGAGAGCGATATCCGCCTCGCCGCTGCGGATCATCCGCGCCGCATCGCCAATGGCCTGGGCGCCCGCCGCGCAGGCGGTGACCGGCGCGCCGATGGGGCCCCGGAAACCGTGGGCGATAGACACATGCCCGGCGGCCAGGTTGGCCAGAAAAGAGGGAATGGTGAACGGGGAGAGGCGACGCGGCCCGCGCTCATCGGTGGTATGTACCGCATTGGCGATCTCGCTGAACCCGCCGATCCCGGTGGCGATCACCGTGGCGGTGCGTTCCTGTTCGGCCGCAGATGCCGGCGACCAACCGGCCTGAGTCAGCGCTTCACGCGCGGCGACCAGCGCAAACTCGATAAAACGATCCATCTTTTTGCGCTCTTTCGCCGGGATGGTCGCCAGCGGGTCGAAGCCGTGCAGCGGATCGCTGTCAATGGACGGCACCTGGCCGGCCACTTTGCAGGGAATATCCGCGACCAGTTGCTCGCTGAGTCGGGTGATCCCTGATTTACCTGCCAGCAGCGACTGCCAGACGTGCTGTACGCCGCAGCCCAGCGGGCTGACAATCCCCATCCCGGTGACGACAATGCGTTTAACGGAAACGCCCATAGTTAACTCTCCTGTAGTATCAGTGTGCCGGCGGCTTTTTCATCAAGGGAACCAGCAGCGCGGCAAGTAAAAAACCCATCATGATGAGGTAGAAAGCATCGGAAAATGCCTGGGTCCGCGCCTCCCGCAGCGCCAGCGCGGAAAGATTTTTCAGCGCCGCCGTCTGCGCGGCATCCGGCGAGATCCCCTGGACGGTGAAGTTTGCCGCGCTGCGCTGAACAAAATCGCTCATTGCCAGGTTGGCGTTATTCAGATGGTCTGCCAGGCGGCTGTAGTGCAGATTGGTTCTGTCGTTAAGCACCGTGCCGCACAGGGCGATACCGATGGCGCCCCCGAGGTTGCGCATCAGATTAAACAGCCCGGAGGCCAGCTTCAGGCGCGCGGGCGGCAGGCTGCCCAGCGTCAGGGTCACCGTTGGCGCGACGGCAAACTGCTGCGCCAGTCCACGAAAGGCCTGCGGGAGCAGCAGCTGATCCGCCCCCCAGTCGTGGGTGATCGGAACAAAGCTGTACATCGACACCGCAAAGCCGATCAGCCCGGCCATCAACAGCCAGCGCAGATCGACGCGGTTGGCGAGCCACGAATAAAACGGAATGGACATGACCTGGAACAGACCGGTGGAAAATACCGTCAGGCCGATCTCCAGCGCACTGAAACCGCGCACGCTACCCAGATACAGCGGGGTTAAATAGATGGTGGCGAAGATGCCGACGCCGGCCATAAACGAGAAATAGCAGCCGAGGCTGAAGGATCGATCCTGCAGGGCGCGGAGATCCATCACCGGCTGCGGATGGCGCAGGGTGCGGATAACAAAGGCCACGCCGCAGAGCAGGGCGACCCAGGCGGTGGTAGTCAGGGTCGCGTCATCAAACCAGCCCCAGCGCGGACCTTCTTCGAGGGTATATTCCAGGCAGCCGAGTGACAAGGCCAGCAGCAGAATACTGAGATAGTCGGCGCCGCGCAGCAGAGTGGGGTCGGCGCTGTCTACTTTCACCAGCAGCGGCACTGCCACCGCGATGTAAATCCCCGGAACAACGTTGATAAAGAACAGCCAGTGCCAGTTGTAGTTTTCGGTGATCCAGCCGCCCACCGTTGGACCCAGCGTCGGGGCGAGTGAGGCCAGGCCGCCGATCGTCGCCGCGGCAATAACCCGCTGTTTGCCCTGGAAAAAGGCGAAAGCGGTGGTGAACACCAGGGGGATCATCGACCCGCCTGCCAGTCCCTGCAGGGCGCGGAAGGCGATCATACTCTGGATGTTCCACGCCCAGCCGCACAGCAGGCTCATCAGCGTGAATCCCGCCGCGGAAGCGGCAAACAGCCATCGGGTCGACATGACCCGGGCCAGCCAGCCGGAAAGCGGGATAATAATGATCTCGGCGATCAGGTAGCTGGTTTGTACCCAGACGGTTTCATCGTCGCCCGCCGACAGGCCGCCGCCAATATCCCGCAGCGAGGCGGAGACGATCTGGATGTCGATAAGGGCAATAAACATCCCCACGCACATGCTGGCGAAGGCGAAGATCTTCTTCGCCGTCGGCATCGACAGACCCTGCGGGGCGGACAGCGCCTGAACGGTGCTCATTGAGGGTTCTTTTCGTTCACGGTGACGATCACCGACAGTCCCGGGCGCAGGACGTCAAGCTTTGCCCCGTCACCTTCCAGCGCAATGCGGACCGGCACCCGCTGCACGATTTTAGTGAAATTCCCGGTCGCGTTCTCCGCCGGCAGAATGCTGAAGCGTGAACCGGTCGCCGGCGCCAGGCTGGCGACCTGCCCCTTAAAGGTATGGTTCGGCAGCACATCGGCGACGATGGTCACCGGCTGGCCGGCACGCATATGCGCCAGCTGGTTTTCCTTGAAGTTGGCGTCAATCCACAGGCCGTGCGCGGGCACCAGGGAGAGCAGCTGCGTGCCGCTGCTGACGAAGGAGCCGGACCACGCGCGGCGGTTGCCAATCACCCCATCGAACGGCGCGCGAATGTCGGTATAGCTGAGGTTCAGCCTGGCCATCTCGAGGTTAGCCTGGGCCTGCGCCAGGGCAGCCAGGGTTTGCTGCTGGCGAGCATCCAGCACCGCCAGCTGAAGTTCGGCCACGGTTTTATCCGCTTTGGCTTTCTCCTGCTCGGCATACGCCCGGCGATAATCGGCGGAGGCGTTATCGCGGATCTGTGCGGAAATCGCGCTCGACGCGGCCAGGGCGTTATAGCGTCGGTTATCGTTAGCCAGTTTTTCGGTTGCCGCCGTGGCGGCCAGTAACGAGGCCGTAGAGCCGGCAATGGTCGCCTGCTGTAGCTGGCGGGTAGCCTGGATATCGGCCAGCGCGGCCTGCTGCGCCGCCACTTCTCCGGCGGCTTTCGCGAGGGCGGCGCGATAATCGCGGTCGTCAATGCGGATCAACAGGTCACCTTTTTTCACCGCCATATTGTCCTGCACCGCCAGCTGCTGGATATAGCCGGAGACTTTGCTGGATATGGCGCTAATGTCGCCGCCGACATAGGCATCATCGGTGGTCTGCATAAAGCGCCCGGTATGCCACCAGTAAGCGCCGTAGCTCGCTGCCGCCAAGGCGGCAGCGCCCAGTGCCGCCAGGACAAGAGTATTTTTCTTACTGGTCGGATTCATTGCTGGCATCTCTGTAGGGTTCAGGCTGGAATTTTTGCCCGCTATCGCCTTCGCGTTTGCGCAGCAGATATTCATGACGATATTGCATCAGCGGCGAGGCGGCGGGGCCCGGCACCATGGCGTATTTACCCGGAATAATCTCTTCCCCGGTCGCTTTATCCACCATGACTGGCTCCACGCGGCGCTGGGTGGCGGTTTCCACCAGCTGCATCTGACGGCCTTCGGGAGCGAAGTGGCGATTACCCCATTCCGCCAGCGCCAGCAGCACCATGCGGAAATCGCGGCCGCGCGGGGTGAGGTGGTATTCGTAGCGCGGCGGCGTGCTGCTATAGCAGACCTTCTCCAGCAGCCCGTCGTCGACCAGCGCCTTCAGGCGGCGCGACAGAATATTGGGCGCGACGTTGCTGCTTTTCTGAAATTCGTCGAAGCGGGTAAAGCCCGCAAAGGCGTCGCGCAGGATCATGATGCTCCAGCTGTCGCCGATGCGGCCCAGGCTACGGGCGATGGGGCAGGGAGCGTGGCAAAGCGGTTCATTTTTCATGGGCGGTCCAGGGAGCAGGTGGCTGTTGCCAGCAAATTGACATAGTCACTATCAAAATGCAAGTTACTCTTGATAACCGTCAGGGGAGCAGCCGCTCGCGTTCCGCTACGTCATTTCTTCCTTTGACTGCTGAAAGCGGGACAGTCTCCGCCGCCTGCTTATTTCTGCTTTACCGTAATAAGAGATAAAAACCGCTGATGGCAGATGAAACATTTTAATAATCATAGAAATCGATGTGGTGGGTAATGACCTTTATTGGGGGATACGATATAAGGTCTGGCGAACACAAATTAATATTCTCATAACTTTTTAAGGTTAAATAAATGAAGCAGGTGGGTATCGTTGGCTGGCGGGGCATGGTTGGCTCAGTATTGTTGCAGCGAATGATCGAAGAGAATGATTTCGACGATATTTCAGCGCATTTTTTTAGTACCTCCAGTGCGGGTGCCGCGGGCCCGGTTATTAATGGTAAAAGCGACAGACTGAAAGATGCGAATTCCCTGAGCGCCCTCGCCGAAATGGATATTATTATTACCTGTCAGGGCGGGGATTATACCAAAGCCATCTATCCGGCGTTAATTCACTCGGGCTGGCAAGGGTACTGGATCGACGCCGCTTCGGCGCTGCGAATGGATGAGAACGCCTGCATTATTCTCGACCCGGTCAATCGCGATAATATCGATCGTGCGGTGAAAGCGGGAGTGAAACTGTTTGTCGGCGGCAACTGCTCCATTACGCTGAGCCTGATGGGGCTGGCCGGGCTGATCAAGGCTGATCTGATCGAATGGATGAGCGTCATGACCTATCAGTCTGCCTCCGGGGCGGGCGCTAAGCAGGTGCGGGAATTGATCGCGCAAAGCGCGTATATCAGCCAGCATTTGTCCGCTGATGAACTGGCGGCATCAGGTTCCGTGCTGCCTTTAGTCAATAAAGTGAGTGAGCTGATTAATAGCGCCGGCATGCCGGTGGAGAATTTTGGCGTCCCGCTGATGGGCAGCATTATTCCATGGATCGACAGCGATTTAGGCGATGGAAATAGCCGCGAAGAATGGAAGGGGGAGGCGGAAACCAATAAAATACTTGGCCTTGCGCCCGGCACCATCCCGGTTAATGGTTTATGTATTCGGGTCGGCGTGATCCGCTGCCACAGCGCTGCCATTACCCTTAAACTTAAACGTGAGGTCAGCGAAACGGAATTCGCAGAGTTAGTGACCCATTCCCATCCGTGGGTAAACTATATCCCCAATAATAAGCCAGAGAGTGTCAGTAAACTGACCCCGGCTGCTATTAGCGGTTCGCTGCAGGTGGGTATTGGCCGCTACAAGAAAATGTCGCTAAATAATGAGCCGATCTACTCGGTATTGACGGTGGGCGATCAGCTGTTATGGGGCGCGGCGGAACCCTTGCGCCGTATGTTAAATATCCTGCTTGGCAAAGTGTAATGACTGGTGCTGCCTGATAGCCCTGCGGCAGAAATGACCCTTTCAGCGCAAGACTATCTGCTGATTCAGCAGCCCTCAATCATCCTGACCATCGTCAATAACTCCATTTTTACCGGTTCGGGAATGGCCAGTGGAGACGGTATCCACCTGGCCATAATCGGTATTGTTCCCCTCAGTCCATCAGACTGACCTGGGCGGCGACAATCCGCCAGCCATAGGGAAAGCGCACCCACGTCTGCTGCTGGCGTCCAGGGCGGGCGCTGCCTTCGCGGGTGAACTCGGTGCTGCACACCGCCATGTCCGCGCCAAAGGTGGTGATGATGGTATGGCGCAGATCGCGGGCCAGACCGGCGGCGGGGCGGGCGGCGCGAAAGGCGCGGATCGCCTCGATGCCATACAGATTTTCGCCGGCCCCCAGCCGTACGGTGCGCGGGTCGTGCCAGAACAGCGCATCCAGCGCCTCGATGTTATTGCTGACCAGCGCCTCTTCATACTGATAAAACGCCGCCGTCACCTCGGCGAGGATCGCCGGGCGGTCTACATTATCCAGATTGATCATGCTGCACTCTCCGCCACTCGGGCATCGGTAATGCCCATCGCTTCCAGCGCCCGCGCGGCGCGAAGACAGGCTTGTTCGTTAAACGGCGCGGCAATCAGCTGCAGGCCAATCGGCTTGCCGCTGGCGGTACGCAGGGGCACGGTCGCCACCGGCAGCCCGAGGAAGGAGATCGGCTGCGTCAGCATTCCCATGCTGGCGCGCACCGGCAGCGGCTGGCCGTTAATCACCATCTCCTCGGCGCCAATCGGCGTGGCGCTGCATGGGGTGGCCGGGGCGATCAGCACATCGGCCTGACTGAACAGGGATTTCATCGCCTGACGGGCATGGCGGCGGAAGCGCTGGGCCTGCAGATACCATGCGGAGGGGATCATCGCCCCGGCCAGCAGCCGCTCGCGGGAGTGAGGCTCAAAGCGCTCGGGCGAGTGGCGAAGATCCGGCAGATACTGATTGCCGCCTTCGCTGGCGCTGATGATAAAGGCCGCCGAGCGGGCCAGGGCGGCATCCGCGAACTGCAGCTCGCTGTCGGCGCCCAGCGCGTGGGCGACCCGATCCACGGCCGCCCGGGCGTCGTCATCGCACCAGGTGGTGAAATAGCCCCCCAGCCGCGCGCAACGCAGACCCTCCAGCCCGCGCTCCAGCAGGTTGCCGGTGCGCTCGCTGGCTTTATCGGCCTGAAAGTCATCGGCCGGGTCGCGCCCCTGCAGGGCGTCATACACCGCGGCAAGGTCGGCCACCCGGCGGGCAAAGGGACCAATATGATCCAGACTGGCGACAAACGGATGGCTGCCGGAGCGGGAAAGGCGGCCGAAAGTGGGTTTCAGGCCAAAGATCCCGCACAGCGACGCGGGGACGCGGATCGAGCCGTTGGTATCGCTGCCGAGGCTGAAATGGACCAGCCCGGCCGCCACCGCCGCGGCCGAACCGCCGGAAGATCCGCCGGCGATCCGCGACAGATCGTGCGGGTTATGCGTCGCGCCATAGTGGCTGTTTTCGGTGGTGAAGCCGTAGGCGTAGGCGTCCATATTGAGCATCCCGCTGAGCAGGGCGCCGGCGCTATGCAGCTGGCGCACCGCCCAGCTGTCGCTGGCTGCCGGCGGCCGGTCGCTCAGCAGTTCCGCGCCGGCGAGGGTGGTGTGCCCGGCGACATCAAACAGATTTTTCACCGCGTAGGGAATGCCCGCCAGAGGCGGCAGGGGGCGCTTTTCCCGGCGCAGGGCGTCGATGCTGTCGGCCTCCGCCAGCATGCGCTGGGCGGTGACCTCGGTCCAGGCGTTGATCTGCGGATTCACGCGGGCGATATCGTCCAGCGTCTGGCGGGCGATCTCCCGGGCGCTCAGTTCGCCCTCGTGCAGCGCACGCTGGATCTCGGCGATGGTGAAATGGTGAAGTGTCATGCTTTATACACCCCCGCAATGTCGTCGCGCGGCCCGAGGGGATAGTCCATCAGCGGCTGCGCCATGGCGGCGATGCGGGCAAACTGGCGCTCCAGCTCCTCACGGCGCGGCGCATCCAGCTCCAGGCGCAACAGGTGGGTCATCTGCGTCAGATACTCGCTCCAGTCTGGCTGTGTGGTCATGGTCTGCTCCTTAGTATCCGGCGGCGGCGCCGTTGCTGCGTGGATCGGTAGCCCCTTCAAGCAGGCCGTTGGGATGGCGGACAATGGCCCCGGCGTGGCCCATCGCCTCGCTGAAATCGGCCAGCACTTCCACCTCGTGCCCCAGCTCGCGCAGGCGAGCGATGCAGGCGGGGGCAAAGCGTCCCTCCAGCTTCAGTGAATCCGAGGACTGGCCCCAGGTGCGGCCCAGCAGCCAGCGCGGCCGGGAGATGCTCTCCTGCAGCGGCGCCCCCTGCAGGATATAGCGGGTAAACAGCGCCGCCTGGGTCTGCGGCTGACCGTCGCCGCCCATCGAGCCATAGACCATCACCCGGCCATCGTTCAGGCGCGCCGCGGCGGGGTTGAGGGTATGGAACGGCTGTTTGCCTGGCGCCAGCGCCAGAAGATGCTGCGGATCGAGGCTGAAGGCCGCCCCGCGGTTTTGCCAGACGATCCCGGTGTCCGGGATCACCACGCCGCTGCCAAACTCGTGATAGATACTCTGAATGAATGACACCGCCAGGCCGCTGTTATCCACGACGCCCATCCAGACGGTATCGCCCGGGCCTTTGCCGCCGCCCCAGGGCGAAGCGCTGGCGTCGTCGATGCTGTCGGCCAGCGGCTGCAGCGCCTCCGGAGTCAGCAGTTGCTGAACGTCGACATCCAGATGGCGCGGATCGGTGATATGCGCATCGCGCAGGGCAAACGCCCGCTTGGTGGCTTCGACGATGCGATGCACCGTTTGCGCCTCGTCGGCGTCGGCCATGTTCAGACGGTCAGTGATGCCAAGGATCGCCAGCGACACCAGCCCCTGCGTCGGCGGGGCAAGATTCCACAGCGTTCCCTGCTGGTGCTGGAGCGTCAGCGGCGCCGGACGCCGGGCGCGGTGGGCCTGCAGGTCGCCGAGGGTGACAGGCATCCCCAGCGCGGCCATACCCTGCGCCAGACGCTCGGCCAGCGGCCCGCGATAAAAGCTGTCGAGACCGTCGCTGGCCAGCATGCGCAGGGTACCGGCGAGGGCGGGCTGGCGAAAGCGGCTGCCAGCCCGGGGGGGCTCGCCCGCCGCCAGCCAGGTTTCGCTGAAGCCCGGCTGATGGCGCAGCTCTTCCAGTTTGCTGGCGGTGGCGTGGGCCTGGGAGGCGGTGACCGGAATGCCGTCTTCGGCATAACCGATAGCATCGGCCAGCAGGCGCACCACCGGCAGCGCGCGGCCGGTTAAGTCCCGTGAAATTCGCAGCGCCTCGTCCCAGCCGCTGACGGTGCCGGCGACGGTCAGCGCAGCCTGCGGCCCCCGGTGGGGGATATGCCGCTGACCGGCATAGGCCTCGAGGGTGGCCAGCGAGCCGGCCGCCCCGCTGGCGTCAATGGCGATGGGATCCCCCCCGGGAGGCACGATCAACCAGAAACCATCCCCGCCCAGGCCGTTCATGTGCGGATAGACGACGGCGATGGCCGCGGCGGCAGCCACCATCGCTTCAATGGCGCTGCCGCCCTCGCGCAGGATGGCCAGCGCGCTCTGGCTGGCGAGGTGGTGAGGAGCGACCGCCATGCCGTGGGTCGAAACGTTGCTACTGTGCATAAATTATCCTTTCTGAACGAATCACCCGCAGAACACTGCAAAAGCTGTTCCATCTCTGAACGTTTCGTTTCATTGATAAAAACAATGACCGGAATTTTCCCGCTGGCACGCTATGTGTAAGGCATAGCAGATACAGTATGATGAGGGATGGATGATGAAACGAAAGTTACAGGGGCGCTATGCAACAACTCGATGAACGACTGAAAGGGCAATATGCCTCGCTGTCGCCGCAGGAGCAGCGGGTGGCGGATTTCATCTTTGACCACTTTGATGACCTGATAAGCTACAACAGCGCCGAGCTGGCGCAGCTGAGCGGCGTGTCGAAAGCCACCGTCAGCCGGCTGTTCAAGCGCCTGGGCTATGACAAATATAAGGACATGCGCGATGAACTGCGCACCCTGCGCCAGAGCGGAATGCCGCTGACCGACCAGCGCGACGCGGTGCAGGGTAACACGCTGCTGGCGCGTCATTATAAGCAGGAGATGGCAAACCTCACCCAATGGGTCAATGCCCTTGACGCTCACCAGTTCGCCGAGGCGCTGACGGCGATGGTGGCCGCGCGCCGCATTGTGGTGATTGGCATGCGCAATGCCTATCCGGCGGCGCTACACCTGCGCCAGCAGCTGCTGCAGGCTCGCGGTCAGGTGCTGGTGCTGCCCCAGCCGGGGCAGAGCCTCAGCGAAGAGCTGGTCGACCTGACCGCCGATGACCTGGTGGTGATGATGGCGTTTCGCCGGCGGCCGCGGATCGTACGCCCGCTGCTGCAGCAGCTGCAGCGCGACGGGGTGCCGGTTCTGTTAATGTGCGAGCCGCAGGCCCACAGCCTGTTCCCGCTCTCTCGCTGGCAGCTCTGCGCGCCGCTGGACAGCGTCTCGGCTTACGACAGCTATGCCTCGGTCAACAGTCTGATCAATCTGCTGGCCAATGCCTTTCTGCATGAAACGCTCGACAGCGGTCGTCCGCGGATCCACGATATCGCTACGCTTTATCAGCAGCTGGACGAGCTGGAACAACGCTGATGGGGCGCCAGCGTGGTGCTGTGCATCAATATGGTGCATTTGGTTCCGCGTTCTGGCGCCGTCGATTTTTACTCTTCTGCTCCTTACTCCCTGTCCGTTCTCACTTTTTGCCTTTATTCCTCGCCAACCCGCGTATCGATCGTATCTGGCACATTAGTTGCAAAAACAGATTCAAAGAATCTTTTGTTTCATGCTAACGTAACGGGTAAACATCATGAAGAAACTGTTGATCGCACTGGCCGGGGCCGCTTGTCTCCTTTCGTCTGTTTCCGCCGCTCAGGCTGACCAGCTCCAGGATATTGAAAAACGCGGCGTCATCCGCATTGCCGTACCTCAGGATTTTCCGCCATTCGGCTCGGTGGGGACCGACCTGCAGCCGCAGGGGTATGACATCGACATGGCGCGCTATCTGGCGAAGTCGATGAAGGTCAAGCTGCAGCTGGTCCCGGTAACCAGCGCCAACCGCGTGCCGTATCTGCAGACGGATAAGGTGGACCTGGTGATCTCCAGCCTCGGCAAAAACGCTGAGCGTGAGAAAGTGATCGACTTCAGCCGCGCCTACGCGCCGTTCTTCCTCGGGGTGTTTGGCCCGAAAGGGGCGGAGCTGAAGGACGCGGCCGCGCTGAGCGGTAAAAGCGTCGGCGTGACCCGCGGGGCGGTGGAAGACATGGTGCTGACCAGCGTGGCGCCGCAGGCGGCGCAGATTAAGCGCTACGAGGACAATAACACCACTCTGTCGGCCTATCTGTCAGGCCAGGTGCAGTATGTCGCCACCGGGAACCTGGTGGTGGCGGCCATCGCCCGGCAGAACGCCGACAAAGCGCCGGTGCCGAGCTTTATGCTGAAGGATTCGCCGTGCTTTATCGGGCTGAAAAAGAACGAACCAGCGCTGAAGGCGAAAGTGGATACCCTCATTGAGCAGGGCATTAAGGACGGCACCCTCAACGGTCTGTCTGAGAAGTGGCTGAAAGCGCCGCTGCCTGCCAGCCTCGGCGCGTAAGGTCTGTGGATGACGGAGCAACTTCATTTTTCTGAGCTCTGGCCGCACTGGCCGGAGCTGCTGGCCGGCCTGTGGGTGACGGTGCAGCTGACGGTGCTGGCGACGATCGGCGGACTGGCGATCGGCATCCTCGGGGCGGCGATCCGCAGCGGCCGCCCGGGCGCCCTCAGCCGGGTCTGGGGCGGATATGTGGAAATCATTCGTAACACGCCGTTCGTGGTGCAGCTCTTTTTTATCGTCTTTGGTTTACCGAACCTGGGACTGAAGATGACCGCCGGCGAAGCGGCGCTGCTGGCGATGGTGGTTAACCTTGGGGCCTACAGCACCGAGATCGTGCGCGCCGGCATTCAGGTGACGCCGAAAGGCCAGTGGGAGGCCGGACGCGTGCTCGGACTCAGCCGGACGCAAACCTTCGTTCGCGTCGTGCTGCCCCCGGCGCTGCAGCGGATTTATCCGGCGCTGGTCAGCCAGTGCATCATCGTGATGCTCGGCTCGTCGGTGGTGTCGCAGGTCTCCTATGAGGAGCTGACCTTCGCCGCCAACCTGATCCAGTCGCGAACATTTTTGAGCTTTGAGGTCTATCTGGTGACCACCGGGATCTACTTAGCGTTATCGATAGCGATGCGTCAGCTGCTGATGGCGGCGGGGCGTAAATGGCTGGGAGTGCAGGCATGATGACCACCTTTACCGACTGGGACATTATCCGCAACCTGCTGCTGGCCGGTCGCTGGACGGTGCTGCTGTCTCTGGTCGCGTTTACCGGCGGGGCGCTGGTGACCTTACCGTTGCTGCTGCTGCGCCTGACCGGCGGACGGCAGGTAAAACGACTGATCCGCGGCTACGTCGAACTGTTTCAGGGGACGCCGCTGCTGATGCAGCTGTTTCTGGCATTTTTCGGCGTGGCGCTGTTCGGCATCGACGTCTCGGCATGGACCGCGGCGTCGGTGGCCCTGACGCTCTACACCAGCGCCTTTCTGCTGGATATCTGGTTCGGCAGCATTCGCGCGCTGCCGAAAGGCCAGTGGGAAGCCTCGCGCTGTCTCGGGCTGAGCTTCGGCCAGACCCTGTACCGGGTGGTGGCGCCGCAGGCGCTGCGGATCGCCATCGCGCCGACGGTGGGGTTCGCCGTACAGGTGATCAAAGGCACGGCGCTGGCCTCGATTATTGGCTTTGTGGAGCTGACCAAGGCGGGAACCATGCTGACCAACGTCACTTACCAGCCGTTTAAAGTGTTTGCCCTGGTGGCGCTGGGCTATTTCATTCTGTGCTATCCGCTGTCCCGCTACAGCCGTTATCTGGAGAACAAATTCAATGCCTCTCATCACCATTAATCAGATGCAGAAGTACTACGGCGACAACCATGTGCTGAAGGGCGTCGATCTGGATATCGACATGGGGGAAGTGATCTCGATCATCGGCCGCAGCGGCTCGGGCAAAAGCACTCTGCTGCGCTGCATCAATGGCCTGGAGGGGTACCAGGAGGGGAGCATCAAGCTCGGGGGCATGACCATCACCGACCGCGATTCCCAGGCCCGGGAGATCAGCCGCTCCATCGGCATGGTATTCCAGAACTTCAATCTCTTTCCGCACATGACGGCGCTGGAGAACGTCATGCTGGCTCCGCGGCGGGTGCTGAAGAAGTCCCAGGCCGAATGCCGCGAGCTGGCGCAGCGGATGCTGGAGAAGGTCGGGCTCGGCGACCGTCTGGATTACTACCCGGCCAACCTCTCCGGCGGCCAGCAGCAGCGCGTGGCCATCGCCCGGGCGCTGGCCATGTCGCCAAAGGTTTTACTTTGTGACGAAATCACCTCGGCGCTCGACCCGGAACTGGTGGGCGAAGTACTGAAGGTGCTGGAGCAGCTGGCGGCGGAAGGCATGACGCTGATCCTCGTCACCCATGAAATGAATTTTGCCCGCGAAGTGGGCGACCGCGTGGTGTTTATGCATCAGGGGCGCGTCTGGGAGCAGGGTGACAGCAAAACGCTGTTCGCCAGTCCGCAGACAACCGAACTGAAACAGTTTATCTCCTCGGTGCGCGGTCTTAACTAACGTAAGGAATGGCAGATGGATATCACTCAGTTTTCGCAAATTAACCCGCCGCAGCGCCTGCTGATGGGTCCGGGGCCGATCAACGCCGACCCGCGCGTGCTGCGCGCCATGGCGAGCCAGCTGGTGGGGCAGTACGATCCGGCGATGACCCACTATATGAATGAAGTGATGGCGCTCTACCGCGGCGTGTTTCGCACCGAAAACCGCTGGACGATGCTGGTGGACGGTACCTCCCGCGCCGGTATCGAAGCGATCCTGGTGTCGGCGATCCGTCCGGGCGACAAGGTGCTGGTGCCAGTGTTCGGCCGGTTTGGCCACCTGCTGTGCGAGATTGCGCGCCGTTGCCGGGCAGAGGTACACACCATCGAGGTGCCGTGGGGGGAAGTCTTTAGCCCGGACCAGGTTGAGGACGCGATCAAGCGCGTGCGCCCGCGCCTGCTGCTTACCGTGCAGGGCGATACCTCGACCACCATGCTGCAGCCGCTGGCGGAGCTGGGGGAGATTTGTCGTCGCCACGACGTGCTGTTCTATACTGACGCCACCGCGTCGCTCGGCGGCAACCCGCTGGAAACCGACGCCTGGCAGCTGGACGCGGTGTCCGCCGGGATGCAGAAGTGCCTGGGCGGCCCCTCCGGCACCTCGCCCATTACCCTCAGCCCGCGGATGGAAGAGGCGATCCGCCGCCGCCGCTGCATTGAGCAGGGGATCCGCACCGACGCCCACCACGATGGCGTCGACGAGATGATCTACTCCAACTATTTCGATCTCGGCATGGTGATGGATTACTGGGGGCCGGAGCGCCTTAACCACCACACCGAAGCGACCTCGGCGCTGTTCGCCGCCCGGGAGTGCGCGCGCCTGATCCTTCAGGAGGGACTCGACAACGGCATCGACCGCCACAAGCTGCACGGCGATGCGCTGCTGAAAGGGATCCAGGCGATGGGTCTCGAGACCTTTGGCGACCTGCGGCACAAAATGAATAACGTGCTGGGGGTGGTGATCCCCAACGGGGTCAACGGCGACCAGGTGCGTAAGCTGATGCTGGAAGATTTCGGCATTGAGATTGGCACCTCGTTCGGCCCGCTGCACGGTAAAGTCTGGCGCATTGGCACCATGGGCTATAACGCGCGTAAAGACTGCGTGATGCAGACCCTCAGTGCGCTGGAGGCGGTGCTGAACTACCTCAAGTTCACCACCACCCAGGGCGCGGCGATGCAGGCGGCCTGGGATCACTACCGCACCGAGGGCAACCTATGAGTGATACCGTCCGCCAGCAGGCGGAGAGAGAGGCGGCCGCCAGCCGGGTAATGGCACGCGCCGACCAGTTGGCCGCCCTCAGCGAAACCGCCGACGCCCTGACCCGGGTCTATCTGTCGCCGGAGCATCTGCAGGCCAACCAGCTGGTGGGTCAGTGGATGCAGGCCGCCGGTATGATGGTGTGGCAGGACAGCGTCGGCAACATCTGCGGTCGCTATGAAGGCGTGCAGGAGGGCGCGCCGGCGGTGCTGCTGGGCTCTCATCTTGACACCGTACGCAACGCCGGGCGCTACGACGGCATGCTCGGCGTGCTGACGGCGATTGAGGTGGTGCAGCGTCTGCACCAGCAGGGGCGACGGCTGGCAAAGGCTATCGAGATCGTCGGTTTTGGCGATGAAGAGGGCACCCGCTTCGGTATCACCCTGCTTGGCAGCCGCGGCGTCACCGGCACCTGGCCTGAAAGCTGGCTGTCGCAGCGCGATGCCGACGGGGTGAGCGTCGCCCAGGCGCTGGTGAATGCCGGGCTCGATCCGGCGCGGATCGCCCATTCCGCCCGCCGCCCGCAGGATATCGCCGCCTATCTGGAACTGCATATCGAGCAGGGGCCGTGCCTGGAGCAGGCGGGTCTGGCGCTCGGCGTAGTGGAGGCGATTAACGGCGCCCGCCGCCTGAACTGCCGCTTTACCGGCGAAGCCGGCCATGCCGGCACGGTGCCGATGCTCCATCGTAAGGACGCGCTCGCCGCGGCGGCGGAATGGATGGTGCAGGTGGAAAGCCTGACCCGGCAGCGCGGCGGCAATCTGGTGGCGACGGTCGGCACCCTGCGCTGTGCGCCGGGCGCGGTGAACGTGATACCGGGCGAGGTGCAGCTGACGCTGGATATTCGCGGCCCGCAGGATGCGCCGCTGGCGGCGCTGCTGGAGGAGCTGCTGGCGGAGGCGCAGGCCATTGCCGGGCGCCGCCAGCTGAGCTTCAGCGCCGAGGAGTATTATCGCATCGCCGCCACCGCCTGCGACAGCCAGCTGCAGGCGGTGCTGAGCGAGGCGGTGGTGGCAGTGCAGGGGCGGTCGCTGACGCTGCCGAGCGGCGCAGGGCATGACGCCATCGCCATCGCCGAGCGCTGGCCATCGGCCATGCTGTTTGTGCGCTGCCTGGGGGGCGTCAGCCATCACCCGGCGGAATCGGTCACCACCGCTGACGTCGGGCTGGCCATCGACGCGTTCTCCCGGGCGGTAGAGCAGGTGGCCGACGCCTGATCGCGCCGGTTGCCGTACCCCGGCTGGCGGCGTTACACCGCCAGCCGGTTGACCACCTCGGCGACGGAGGTGATGGCATGGATATTGCCGATCCCCGCCCCCACCGAGATATACCCCTCATCAGTATTCCCCTCCAGCATGCCCAGCCGCATTCCTCGCAGACCGCCCATCGCCTGGGCCAGCTCGGCCTTTGAGGCGCCGGCCCGGTCCATGGCCACCAGTGTGTCGCTCAGTTTGCCGGGCAGAGCGCGGTAGTAGTCCGGCAGGGTACGGAACAGCCGCAGATCGAGGCCGTTGGCGGCGACAATTTTCGCTTTCACCGAGTCGGGAACCCGGCTTTCGACGGTGCTGATGAATACCGAACCGGCGAAGACGCCTTCCGCGCCGAGGGCGTGAGCGGCACGCGCCCCTCGAGCATCGGTTATCCCCCCCGCGGCCATTACCGGAACCCGCTGTACCGCGTCAACAATCAGCGGGACGATGGTGAAGGTCCCCAGCGCGGTGCCCGGCAGCGTGCCGCCTTCGTCAAAGCCGGTGGCGACGATAATGTCCGCTCCGGCCTGCTCCGCGCGGCGGCTGTTCTCAGGCGTCGGGTTAATATCGCGATAGATAATGGTGATCCCGGCGGCTTTCAGTTCGTCAAAGAGCGCCGGTTTTAACGAACCGTCGCCGTAGCCGGTGTAGACCACCACCTTAACGCCTTCCGCTTTGATCACCGGCAGGATCGCCGGCGTCCAGATGTCGTTTTCCGCCGTCGGGATCAGATTGACGGCAAAGGGTTTCTCGGTCAGCTGTTTGGTTTTGCGGATCTCTTCGCGCATTTTCTCAGCCGTCGCTTCCGGCGTGGAGACGGCGGTTGCCGCCGTCAGCCCGGCGTTCGGACCCAGTACCCCGAGACCACCGGCGTTGCCGACGGCCGCCACCAGACGCGCATCGGTCAGCCAGGAAAGCGGCCCCTGGACCACCGGTTTTTCAATACCCAGAATGCGGGCAACGCGGTTAGATTGCATGATATTTTCCCTTTTATGTTAACAAGTTATCTTTTTTTTCGCCGCAACGATGCGGCAATGAGAGCAGTGTAGGCGCCTTTATTGTTTTAAAAAATGAGCGAAAACTTTCAGCACTATTATTAATTTAGTAATAATTACGGCAGGCGATGAGATAGGGGACGGGCCGTTATGCAGATGAATCTGTTTGAAAATATTAAAATCTTTATTGAAATCGTCGACGCCGGCAGCTTTTCCCAGGCGGCGGAAAATTTGCAGATCCACCGGCCGGCGGTGACCAAAGCGCTGCAGCAGCTGGAGCGGGAGAGCGGGGTCAGGCTGCTGCAGCGTACCACCCGGCGCCTGTATCTCACGCCGGAGGGAGAAGAGTTTTATCGCCGCAGTAAACCGCTGCTCTCGCAGGCCGACGATCTGCTGGAGTCGTTCGCGCCGGACCGGCCGATACGCGGCCAGCTACGCGTCGATATGCCGATCGCTTTTGCACGGCTGCTGGTGATCCCGCATCTGGCGGATTTTTATCAGGCCCATCCGGAGGTGGAAATTGTCCTCAGCAGCTCCGATGTGCGCCGGGATATGCTGCGCGATGGCCTGGATTGCCTGCTGCGGGTGGGGGAACTGGAGGATGGCGACTATGTGGCGCGCTCGCTGGGGGAGGTGGCGTTAACCACCTGCGCCAGTCCGGAATATCTGGCGCGCTATGGGGCGCCCGCCACGCTGGAGGACCTGCAGTCGCACCTGGCGGTGAACTGGGTGAACAGCAGCAGCCGACAGATTATGCCCTGGCGATTCCAGACCCTGGAGGGCGTCCGGCAGGTCGCCATTCCCGGCAAGCTGGTGCTGGACAACTCGGAAGTCTTTACCGCCGCCGGACTGGCGGGGCTGGGGATGCTGCAGGGAATGCGCTTCTTTTTACAGCCCTACATCGACAGCGGCCAGCTGGTGGAAATTCTGCCGGACTTTCCGGCGCCGCGTCGCCCGCTGTCGCTGCTCTATCCGCACCGGCATCTTTCGCACAAGGTGCGGGTCTTTGCCGACTGGCTGCAGGGGCTGGTGGCGACCCTGGCGCGGACGCCGCCGGCTTGACTCTGCGGGCTGAGCGTTTATATATAAAATGTGAATGCTGTTAAGGCAATAAATCACAAGGCTGGATAATGACTCAACCTGTAAGGGAATGCTGATGAAACTCTGGAATAAAACACTGCTCGCTTCCGCACTGTGCCTGACCCTGTTTGGCTGCGACGATGCGTCGAAAGTAGATAACAAAGTGGATAAGGCGAAAGATAATGCGGAGCAGATGAAGGATGCCGCGGCGGACAAAGCCCAGGCGATTAAGAAGGATGCGGATAAGCAAATTGATACGCTGAAAAGCCAGGCCGACGCCGAGGCCGATCGCCTGAAGGATCAGGCCAGCGCCATCAAGGCGGAGGCGGACAAGAAAGCGGATGCCATCGCCGAGCAGGCGAAAGCCCAGGCCGATGCGGTGAAGCAGAACGCAAAGCAGGAAAGTGACCGCATCGTCAAAGAGGCGGGTCAGATCAAAGACAACGCCATCGGCGACGCCAATCAGCTTTCGGCGGAAGCGGCGAGCAAAACCAAAGCCATTCAGGACAGTATCGCGAAGGATAAACAGAACGCTACGCCACCGGCCGCCCAGCAGTAACTCGCGGTGTTTGCCTGGCCAGCCGCCGTCCGTAAAAACAGAGCGTGGAGCCTGATATCGCGCCCGACGGCGCTGCGCTTGCGCGGGCCTGCAAGGGTGCGAGTTGGCTGCGCAATGATCGGGTATTGTAGGCCGGGCAAGGCGTTGCCGCCCGGCACATAGGACGGCATTAACATCCTGCTCAGGGGTATCTTACGATACCCCTTTTTGATGCCCGTTCCGGGTTCAGCGGTTTGGAAGCAGGGTGCCTTTCAGGCCGTGCGGCTCGGAGCGCAGATATTGCGAAGGTACGCGAACCTGGGCGCCAAGGCTGGCCGCGGCGTGCCATGGCCAGTGCGGATCGTAGAGCACCGCGCGGGCGAGGGCGATCAGGTCGGCATCGCCATTCTCCAGCGCCGCTTCCGCCTGCTGCGGGTCGGTGATCAGCCCCACGCCAATCACCGGGATGGCTACCTGCTCGCGAATGTCGCGGGCGAAAGGCAACTGATACCCCGGCCCGACGGTGATTGCCTGCTGCGGCGACAATCCGCCGCTGGAAACATGGATATAGTCGCTGCCCAGCGCTTCCAGCTGCTGACTGAACTGAATGGATTGCTCGCCGTCCCAGCCGCCTTCGACCCAGTCGGTAGCCGACAACCTGACGCCCACCGCCATGGCGTTGCCCACCGCCTCGCGGATTGCCTTAAACACTTCCAGCGGATAGCGCATGCGGTTTTCCAGCGAACCGCCATACTCGTCCCGGCGCTGATTGCTGAGCGGCGAGAGAAACTGGTGCAGCAGATAGCCGTGGGCGGCGTGCAGCTCAATCAGCTCAAAGCCCAGGCGTTGGGCGCGCAATGCGCTGGCGACAAAGGCCGCTTTGATGCGCGCCAGATCGGCATGGCTCAGCTCGGCCGGGGCGCGATCGCCGTCGTGAAACGCCACCGCGGAGGGGGCGACGGTCTGCCAGCCGCCCTGGTTGAGCGCCAGCTGATGGCCACCTTGCCAGGGGGCCGCGCAGGAGGCCTTGCGCCCGGCATGCCCCAGCTGGATCCCCAGAGGGATCGGTGACCAGGCCCGGATATCCTCCACCACGGCGCGCAGGGCGTTTTCGGTTTCATCATCCCACAGCCCCAGATCCCCCGGCGAGATACGTCCCGCCGGCTCTACCGCCGTGGCTTCCAGAATTAACAGGCCGGCGCCGGAGAACGCCAGCTGCCCGAGATGGATCCGGTGCCAGGACGTCGCCTTCCCCTCGTCAGCAGAGTACTGACACATGGGGGCGATAACGATACGGTTATCCAGCGTCAACTGACCAATACGCGTCGCGCTAAAAAGATGACTCATGAGTACCTCGTAAATGTTAGACGTGGTCTTGCTCGGGGGCGAACAGCCACTGTTTATAGCACGCCTGCCAGCCCCCCTTTATTCGGATATTGCGTTTAAACGTCCCGCTAGTCGATAAACCAGAGACGGCGCCGCCGGCCGGTTGCCTGCTGTGACACCGCGCGGGCCATTGCGCTGCCAATCTCGGCGCTGGCCGTCAGCCCCTGGACAAAGGGGCGATCGTGCATCAGCCAGGGAAGGGCGCCGAAGGCGACCCGGCCGCGCACTGCCTCCGGCGCCTGCAGCGTGTAGTCATCACCAACGTCCGGAATAGCGTCGCCGCAGGCCAGCAGCTGCTGGCGCAGTGAAGGAAAGGGCAGATCCCGGGTTTTGAGCGCTTTCTGTCCGCGGGCATCGATAAAGACATCGAATTCACAGCGCTGCTGATGATGGACAATCAGCGTCCGGTCAGACTCGCGCTGCAGATCGTAATCCTCACCCAGCGCCACAATGCGCAGAATGCCCGCCCGGTGCAGGGCCAGCAGGCGGCGAATGGACTCCGGCGGGATCGCGGCGTAGTTATCGATAAACACGCGGGCGAGCCCCTGGCGGAAGCGACGGCTGTCCTCGTCGTTGAGCTGCGGCACCACGGTTTCAATCGCCTCGTGCAGGCGGAGAATGGCATAGCGCCAGGGCACCGTGTGGCGCTCGCGCTTATTGCGCTCCACCTCCTGCAGATTGCGCTGCGCCCACTGGAAGGGGTCATGGGTAAGACGGTCGGCAAACCAGGCGTCGGCGATGCTGTCAGGCGTCAGCTGGCGCAGCCCCATCGCCTGGCACCAGGCCGGGGCGGCATATTCCAGCTCCTGGACGATCAGCTGAAACACCCGCTCCAGCAGGCCGTCGCTACCCTGAGCGACGGCCGCCTCAAGGGCGGCAGAGGTGGCGATCTCCAGCGGCTCCCACGGGATCGGGCAGTAGAAATCGGCCTCCGGCAGCACGCCGTTGCGTGACATCAGCGTGATCTCCAGCGCTTCGCTGCCGGGATGCAGGGAAAAATAGGTCGTTTTGTCGTGTTCAGTATGGAAAACGCCGTGGCGGGCCACAACCGCCACGGCGGCATCAATCGCGCTTAAGGAGGTCCCGAGGATCCCGACCCGACAGGGGGCGATGCGGGCCTCCATCAGGCCGGTCCACGGACTGGGGAAGTATTGCCGGCTGGCGCGTTCTTCTTCAGGCCACAAATGGCCGGTGGCTACCACCACCAGATCGACGATATCCGGCTGCGCCGCGCTGTCGGTGTGGATGGCGATCCCGACGGGCTGCACCGCAATATCCGTGACCTCACAGGACTCGCAAACGTTCACCACGAAGCCGGCGTCTCTGGCCCGTTGGACAAGATACAGAAAGCGGTCGCGGTAGTACTCGCCGAGGATCACCCGCGGCAGAAACTGGCGCTCATGCAGCGCGTGCCGTTCAAGACCGCGCGCCGCCAGCCAGTCATCGCTCTGCTGCTGCAGCCATTGCAGATAGGTCAGGTCGATAGGGGGGATCTCAATACTGGCGATGTTGGCCAGCATCTGCGCCGCGGTATTATCGTCGCTGTAGGGCATACCGACCCCGGCCTGCGCCTCTTTTTCAAACAGCGCGATCGATAGCGGCTCACCGCGCTTCACCAGTTCATACAAGGTGTAAATCCCCGTCGGCCCGGCGCCGACGATGGCGATTCTCTTCATGATTCTCTCCCTTCCTGTGGGTGGATACGGCATCGGGGCAGTGCACTGAAACCAGCCTGTCCTTAATTCTGGTCGAAAATTAGCGAACCGGTGGGCCGTCGAACGCAATTTGAAACAAATTAGCGTGCTAATAAACTTGCCGACGGCCGGAAAAGGGGTGTAATTAACAAAAGAGCAACTTTATATACAAACAATTTACACAAGCGGTGGCACCTGCCTGCTCTGCCGGACGCCGCGCAAGCTCCCGGCAACGCCGTCGGGATAGGGATGACAAGATGCACGGCTGGACTTCACGACAGCGCAATGCGGCGATCGCCAGTTTTTTAAGCTGGACGCTCGATGCTTTCGACTTTTTCCTGTTGGTTTTTTTACTGAGCGATATCGCCCACTCCTTTCACGTCGACCTCGAAGAGGTCACCCTGGCGATTCTGCTGACCCTGGCCGTGCGGCCCGTCGGCGCATTGATCTTCGGCAGGGCGGCGGAAAAGTTTGGCCGCAAACCGATCCTGATGCTCAATATCGTTTTCTTCTCCGCCTTTGAGCTGCTCTCCGCCGCGGCGCCGTCGTTGATGCTGTTTTTTCTGCTGCGGGTGCTGTACGGCGTGGCGATGGGCGGGATCTGGGGCGTGGCTTCGTCGCTGGCGATGGAGACGATCCCCGACCGCTCGCGCGGCCTGATGTCCGGTCTGTTCCAGGCGGGGTATCCCTTCGGCTATCTGCTGGCGGCCGTGGCCTACGGGCTGCTGTTTGCACAGCTCGGCTGGCGCGGGATGTTTGTCATTGGCGCCGCCCCGGTGCTGCTGTTGCCGTTTATCTATTTCTGCGTCGAGGAGTCCCCGGTCTGGCTGGCGGCCCGGCAGAGTAAAGCGAGCACGGCTCTGCTGCCGGTGCTGCGTAGCCACTGGAAGCTGTGCCTGTACCTGGTGGTGCTGATGGCGGCCTTTAACTTCTTCTCCCATGGGACGCAGGATCTCTACCCGGTATTTTTGAAAGTCCAGCACGGGTTTGCGCCGGAAACGGTCAGCATTATCGCGGTGTGCTACAACATCGCCTCAATCATCGGCGGGGTGTTCTTCGGCTCACTGTCGGAGAAGATTGGCCGGCGCAAAGCGATTATGATCGCCGCTCTGCTGGCGCTGCCGGTGATCCCGCTGTGGGCTTTCGCCAGCGGCTCGCTGGCGCTGGGGGCCGGGGCGTTTCTGATGCAGTTTATGGTGCAGGGCGCCTGGGGGGTGATCCCGACCTGGCTCAACGAACTGGTCCCGGCCAACACCCGGGCGGTGCTGCCCGGTTTCGTCTATCAGCTGGGGAATCTGCTGGCCTCGGTGAATGCCACCCTGCAGGCCTCCATTGCGCAGCACCACGGGCATAACTACGGCCTGGCGATGGCCCTGGTGGCCGGGACGGTGGCGATCGTCATTACCATTCTCACCTTCTTTGGCCGCGAGGGCCGGGTGGCGCAACCTGCCGGAGCGGCGCGTCACCAGCCGCTCTCCACCAGCCGTTAAGGGCTGACGCCGGGCGTAATCAGGCGCCCGGCAGACACGCTAACCGCGCAGGCGAACCGTCGCCGCCTGGCGTTTTTCCAGCGAGCAGATGCCAATCCCCAGCATAATGAACAGCGCGCTGAACAGGTGCCAGGCATGGGGCTGGGTATGCAGGAAGAGGATGCTTAACACGCCACCCGAGAGGGGGATGATGTGGGTGTAAATCTCCCCCCGCGTGGCGCCGATGGTGGCGATCCCTTTATTCCAGAACAGATAGGCCAGCCATGACGGAAAAATCACCAGATAAGCCAGCCCGCTGAGGAAAAACGGCTCGCGCCAGGCATCCCAGTCCTGCGCCGGGTGGCGCATCAGCCAGAAGGCGACGATCGGCAGCAGGAGCAGGGCGCCGAGCAGCGAGCTGACGGCGACAAAGCCATTCGCCGGGATCCGGCGGTCCTTCAGACGTAACAGCGAACAATAGAGCGCCCAGCTCAGCGCCGACCCCATCGCCCACAGATCGCCGACGGAAAAGGTATGCAGCGAGGCGGCATGCAGCGGGTTGCCCTGGAATAAGAGGATCATCACGCCGAGGGTGCTGAAGACCACCCCCAGCCAGTTGCGGGCCGATACCGGGTCGCGAAAAATCAGCCGGTTAATCAGCAGCACCATGCTCGGCGTGGCGGACATATAGATGGCGGCGTTGAGGGCGGAGGTGGTTTGCAGACCGATATAGAGCGTGAGCGGGAAACTGACCTGACCGCAGAGGGTGAGCACCAGCACCGCCGGGGCGTTTTCCCGCAGCAGGTGACGACTGCCGGCAATCTGCCGGCGGTAGAGCAGGCCCAGCAGCAGCGCCGTTAACGCCCACCGCGCTTCGGTCATCAGGATCGGATCCACGCCCTGAACCAGCACGTGACCGACAACGTAATTCCCACCCCAGAACAGGGCGGCCAGCGTCAGTAACAGATAGGGCATCGTGATTCCTTGTGTCATTTGTCACTGTACTGAATGGTAACGTTATTATTTTTATAATATCAACACTATTTTAGTGGCTTTTGTTCTGTTTATTTAAAATTGTTAATAAACAGAGCATTAACAATGTGGTTGAAATTTACGTTGCCGCATTGTGAGCGGTACTATACCGTATAGTCGCCATGCATTTCACAGGGATAAATTCATGCGTAATACCGACAATGGGGTCATTGGTAGTGACCAAACCGCGGTGATAGCCAGGCTGGCGCTGGATGAGTTAATTGACCAGCTTCTGCACAGCAACGCGCTGTCGCTGAAGCTGACGGCCAATCCGCTGGTCGCCGACAGAGCCTGGCATCTGACGGAGAATACCTGCATCCGCGCCTTCTCCGCTGACGATCCGCAGGCCAAAAAGCGCGCGCACCATGCGCTGTTCATCCTTTATCAGTCCTGGCTTGCCGACCCGCTCTCGCCGGCGGCTGCCAATCAGTTTCATCCGCTGCTCTCCGGGATCCGAAATTACATTGAGTCTGAGTGGCTGCGGGCGGAAAGCAAACGTTTCCACCGCCAGCGGCCGGTGCTCAATGCCGGCAATATCGTCGACGAACTGCGCGCCTTATGCCAGCAGCACCCGGCGTCTCATCATCCGCTTTTCGATTTCCTTGCCAGCGAGGCCTCCGCGGCGCAAATCGACTATTTCTTCAAAAGCGACAGCGCGCTGAATCTGCTTTTCTTCGATCTGGTGGCGATGGGGCTGGTGGGCTCGTTGCCGGAAACCCGCGCCGAGATTGCGCAAAATCTGTGGGATGAGATAGGCCAGGGCAGCACTGAGATCACCCACGTCAATCTGTATAAGGATTTACTGAAGCGGCGGAATATCGCTTTACCGGACAATCATTTTGCCCATCTTTATGAGTGGCAGGGGCTGGCCGGGTATAACGCCTTTATGCTTGGCGGCATAAATCGTCAGCATTACTACAAATCGCTCGGGGTGATGGCGATGACCGAACTGCTCGACCCGCCGCAGTATGAAAAACTGGTGGCGGGCTGTCGGCGGATTGGGCTTAGCGATCGCGACGTGCATTACTATGCCGAACACATCACGGTCGATATCGGCCATGCGGACGGTTGGCTGAACAATGTGATTGTGCCGATTGGCAAAAAACATCCGGCGGCGATGGAGGAGGTCTACTTTGGCGCCGCGCTGCGCCTGCAAACCTGCAACGATTACTATGACGGTCTGCTGGCGGCGCTGCAGTCGCTGGACGGCAGCATGCGCTCACAGCGTACCGCCTTCTGAGTAGATCAGCGCTTTGGCCGCGCTCCAGGCGGTCGTCCCCGGCGGGATCTCCCGGCATTCGGCGGACTCGGCCTGCTGGGCGGCGATGGCGCCATCGATGAGCATCACCATCATCATGGCGACCCGTTCGGCAGGCTCTGGTTTTAATACCCGAGTCAGAATATCGCGGAAGAACTGCCACAGGCCCGATTTGAACCGGGAGCACTGCTCCCGGATCGCCGGCGATGACGCGCCATATTCAAACAGCGCGCGGGTAAACATGCAGCCGTGGAACGTTTCGCAGGTCAACCAGCACTGATAGTAGTCGAACACGGCGAACAGCTTCTCCCGCGCGGTGGCTTTATCCGCGGTGATCTGCGTCAGATCCTGCATAAACTCGCTCTCTTTCTGCCGGAGGATAGCCAGAATGAGCGCCTCTTTATCGGCATAGTAGCGGTAGAAGGTCATTTTGGAGATGCCGGCATGCTCAGCAATCCGCTCGATGCTGGGCGACTGATATCCTTCGCGATTAAACAGCGCGCTGGCGTGGCGGAGAATGTCCGCTTGTTTTGGCTTCATGCGTTTTCCTGTCGAATGGTTCGCTGTCATGACTGCCGGTGACCCGGTCGTCCTGCGACAGCGGTGCATTATGCCGGATCTTGCCGCCAGGCGGGCAAAAAGTAAATCAGCCGCGCCACGCGCGGCGCCGGTATTGGTGTATAAGGTGACAAGGATGAAGAAGAACATTGCCTTTTTTGACTTCGATGGCACGATAACCCACGAAGATACGTTTACCCCTTTCATTTATCAGTCCCTCGATGCGAAAGCCATTCGTCGGGGCAAACTGCGGCTGTTGCCCTATATTCTCGCCTGGAAAATGGGCTGGCTTTCAGCCTCTGCCATCCGGCAAAAAGTGTTTCATTATGCTTTTGCCGGGAAATCGCAACCTGAGATCCTGCAGCGTGGGAACGATCATAGCCAGGCGTTTATTCCCCGCACGCTGCGGGAGAACGCGATGCAGCGTATAGCCTGGCATCAGGCGCGAGGGGACACCGTGGTGGTGGTCTCAGCCTCGCTGGATGTCTACCTTCGACCGTGGTGCCAGCAGCATAATCTTGAGCTGCTGTGCAGCGAAGTGGAATTTCAAAACGGGGCAGCGACCGGAAAGTATCAGGGTGGAGACTGCAGCGGCCTGGCCAAAAAGGCGCGTATCCTGGCGAACTACGCCCTGACCGATTACGAAGCGATCTTCGCTTACGGCGATACGCCGGAAGATTTCGCCATGCTGGCGCTGGCCACCACTCAAATCTATCGCTGGGAGGAGGCACCGCCATGCAGCTAGCGGCGTCAGGCTGCGCAGGTTAAGATGGCGCGCTATTGCCCCACTCACCAGGAAGAAGAGATGTTGCTACCCCTGACCACGCCCCGGCTGCTGCTGCGCCGGTTAAGAACGGAAGATCTGCCGTCTTTCAGCCGCTATCGCAACCTGCCGGAAGTGGCCCGCTTTCAGAGCTGGAGCCATTACGGTATGGCAGAGGCGACTGCCTTCTATGAACAACAGCGTTCCCTGGCCTTTGCTGAGGATGAGAGTTGGTTCCAGCTTGCCGTAGAGATCCAGGCCAACGGTGCGCTGGCGGGAGATGTGGGGATCCACTTTTTCGATCAGGGCAGACAGGCCGAGCTGGGGATGACCTTTTCCCCGGCGTATCAGCATCAGGGGTATGCCCGGGAAGCCATACAGGCGGTGATAGCCTTACTCTTTGAACCGTTGGCCCATCACCGGCTGATCGCGGTGGTAGACACCCGCAATACCGCCGCGATCAAACTTCTGGAAGGGCTGGGCTTTCGTCGCGAGGCGCATTACCGGCAGAATATCTTTTTTAAAGGCCAGTGGGGCGATGAGTATCTGTATGCGCTGCTGCGCAGCGAATATCAGTGAAGTGACGGCCTGGCCGTCACTTCTGCCAGGGTTGTCGTTAGCTATGCTGGCGGATAAAGCGCGCGCGCCACGGTTTTAGCACCCACAGCGCGAGGGCGGCGGTGACAAAATCCAGGCCAATGGCGCAGCTGAAAACCACATGCCAGCCGTGGGTGTACTGATAGAGCAACGCCGCCAGCGGGCCGCCGAAGATTGACCCGATGCCCTGAGAAATATACAGCCAGCCATAGTTGCTGGCGGCATGTTCGCTGCCGAAGGTATCGGTGAGCGTCGACGGGAAGAGGGAGAAGATTTCCCCCCAGCCAAAGAACACCACCCCGGAAAGCAGGACAAACAGCAGCGGATCTTCCCGGCACGCCAGCCAGAGCGTCATCGCCACCCCCTCCAGCGCAAAGGCGATAAACATGGTTTGCTCGCGGCCGAAGCGGTCGGAAATAAAACCAAACAGCGGCCGGGTTAAACCGTTGGTGAAGCGGTCTATCGTTAACGCCAGCGGCAGGGCCGCCATGCCAAACACCACCGCCTGGCTAATGCCGAAGTCCTCGGCGAACACCGCCATCTGCGAAGTGACCATCAGCCCGGAAGTCGACATCATCGCCATCATGGCAAACATCAGCCAGAACAGCGGTTGACGCAGCATTTCCCGGGAGGTAAACGATCTGCTGCTCTGCGCCACCGTCTGGCTGACGGGCAAAGAGACAGCAGGCGGCGGCAGCTTCAGTCCCTGACTGGCGAGGAAGCCGACGAGCGCGAAGAGGACCCCGAAGGTCGTCATCGTGTGTTCAAGGCCGTTGGTGGTCAGCGACAGGGAGATGGGGAAGGTGGTTATGATGGCCCCCATCCCGTAGCCCGCCGCCACCGCGCCGGCGGCGAAACCCCGCTGCCGCGGAAACCATTTGACCATCAGGCCGACAACGCCGATGTAGACGATCCCGGTTCCAAGGCCGCCCATGCAGCCATAAACCAGCCACAGCGTCGCCAGGCCATTCACCTGTGCGGAAAGCACCCAGCTCATTCCCGCCATCACCGTGCCGATAGCGATTAGCCGCCGTGGGCCAAATTTCTCCACTAACCGCCCCTGAAAGGGCGAAAAGAAGGTCTGGAGGATGATCAGCAGCGAGAAGGTGACCTGCAGCTCGGGCAGACCGACGCCCAGCTTTGCGGCCAGGGGTTTCGTCAGCAGCGTCCAGACATATTGCGGACTGGAGATGGCGGCCATACAGATCAGGCCCAGCACCAGCTGGCGCCATTTGCCATATTTCGGGGTAACCAACGGTTCGCTGAGTGTCGTCATGTTGTTCTCCGTTTTCAGTTAACAGGTTTCCGTGAAACGCATCCGCCCTGGAGGCTTCACGGAGAGAAGAAGGCGTTGGCGTCGCGACCGCAGGTGGCTATGGGTTGTCGCCTCCTGGCCTGAGATCTTGTCAACATCGCTGTATACAACCGCAGAGCATTAAACGTGCCAGTTAAAATAGTGCTTTATATACAGACAGTTAACATGGAAGTGTGGGAGGGGATGAGATTCAGTATGGTGAACAGGCGGCACTGAGTCGGTGCAAATGGGTCATCGCTGTGCGCTTCACTTATTGATTGGCTCAAGGCCGATGGTAGGTCCAATGGAAAAAGAGGCATGGCATTCAGGCGGGGGACAGGCACCCACCTGTTTATCCTCTTCCTGATCGCTGATTATATTCACGCTATAGATACAGGAGGCGCTAACCTGGTCGGTGCGAACGGCTTTAAATCGCATGCTGATGAAGTTGAAGATAAACCCTGCTTAAACATGACGCAGAAATAAGTGAAAAATAAGTTACAGTTAACAATTTATTAAATTCACATTGGAATTATTTTAATGGTTATTTTCTCAATGCGCTGATTTATAAGTTTAAATATAATGACAGCCTGGATTTTCATCAAATAGTGATAACGGAGAATATCATTGATAATACCAATATCATGATCTATGGTAGCGTTCACTTAATAGTAAATTGAATGAGGTGGGAAATGCATAATTATATTGCCAAAGGTATTGCGCTGGCTGTAGCCATCGCTGCCTCAGGAACGGTGCAGGCTATTGATAAAAAGAATCCTGATCCTTATTTTTCAGGGGTCAAGATTTTTGCCCTAAAGGAGGCCGCCGGAAGTGAATGGGATAGCGTGACCGGCGAGGCGAAGTATCTGGTGACCTATAAAGTTACGCTTGATAACTTCTCTGATAAAAGCATTGAACCTGGCAAAGATAACAAAATGTGCTTCTTTTTGTATGATAAAAATGGCAAGTCATTTATGAGCACGGGTATTGAAATGGAGATGCTGAAAAAATACAAACCCATTGAAAGCCGAACAGGTAACGTGTTCTTTAGCAGCGCCGATCCTGAAATACTGAATATACCTTTTGTCCGTCTCGCTTTCGGTAAAGACTGCTTAACAAAATAACTACCATCCCGAGCGTGGATGATCTGCCTTATATGACGTTAGCGTAACACCAGGCGTTCGTCAGGTGTTACGAGATGAACATAACATCTGGATGATGAGGGGGCATGCGCGGCAGACATCAACCGTGTCAAGCACCACGCTCATCTGAAGTAGGTCACTCGTATTTCATTTTACGGGGGAGGTGCGTCTGCCGGGAGGGGGATACACTGGCCAGTTATTGGACAATCTTTACGCGTCTTTTTTTGCGTCGCTATCCGTGACGCTCCTGATGATTTTTCTCAGTTGGCAAATGCCAAAACTCATCGCTAATTTATTATGGTGCTTCGCTTTGCTTACGGTGCCTGTAAAAAGAGAGTGCCCGACAAAATGGCTATCCTGATAAAAAACAGTATCAGCGTGTAACTCGCCAGAAATCACCAGCACTGCTATTAGCAAAAGGATAGAAGTTTTCATCATTCGTTTCTTGTCAGCTTAACTCTGTCTCTGGTTATCCGGGCATTATGTACACCGTTCAGCAATGGTAGTGACCGACCGATGTATATCCGGGGCATGCGGCGCATAATAAAATTCTACCGAAGTCTGCCTGCCGTTGAAGTTACTGATTTCCACCCACGCGACAGTCGTGTTTTCAGTATTCATCAGGTTGTACTTATCGATGTTTTCAGGAAGGGTGTCATCATATTCCAGCGATAAATTCGCTTTAGAAGCGGCATAATGAAGGCAATCAATCACCTGATTTTTTCCCTGATTAACGTAATAGGTTTCTTCTTCCGGGTGTATGCCCACATCCCCCAGATCCACGCAACCACTTAACAGAAAAAGGGGGGGCAACATCAGCAATATTTTCATGGAACCTCTCTGTATTAAATAACATTGGCGTGATTTTAACTTGTATTTAACAGGCCAAGCATTCTGAGTTAACGAATGGTGAATTTATTCCACCCCTCTACTTAACGTGGCGCAATATTATCACCGTGCGTTAAAACGCACAACCCTGCGATTTAGCGTTAGTATGTATTCAACATTTAAATGCTTTACCGTCAGGCGGGTAAAACAGGCGGTAAAAATCTGATGCCCCTGGCGACGGGACAGGGAAGAAGCGCCTGCGACATCCCCCCATGTCGAAGCGGCGTAATGGCAAACATTTACCCCGCGCCATGATAATCAGCTACAGGATTCATCCCCCATGACCCACGGCCGGTTGTTGGCCAGGACGCGGTGGACTTTCCTTTTGCACCAAAGCTATGCAATGCCCCACTTTTACTCCCCATTTTTGGGAGGCGATGCGCCGATTGGCGGTAAATCACTGAAAGCACGGCTGTCTGGCTCCTGGCATGGCGCTTGCAATACCATCAGCAGAAAGCAGCGCAACAGACAATTTAGATCACACAATAGCTGGCTAGGGTTCCGGTTCACCGCGGTGAACGTCTGGTCCGAGAGCTGGCGACCTCGGCGAGGTTACACGGCGGGATAAAAGCCCGGGAGACAGCAGCACCATTGGGTGTCGCGCTGCTCCGTTTCTCGTGCTAACCAGAGGTCCACCATGAAAACATCGCCGCTCCTCCGCTCACTTGTCCTGTCACTGACGCTATTGACCAGCGTCCCGTCCTTTGCCGCCGTCAAGAAAGAGTTCAACGTCTGCTGGACCATCTACGCCGGCTGGATGCCCTGGGGCGCCATCAGCAATGAAAAGATCATCGATAAATGGGCCAGCAAGTACGGCATCAAAATCAATATTGTTCAGCTCAACGATTACATCGAATCCATCAATCAGTACACCGCCGGGCAGTTTGACGGCTGCACGATGACCAACATGGACGCCCTGACCATTCCGGCGGCCGGCGGCGTCGACAGCACGGCGCTGATCACCGGCAGCTACTCCGATGGTAACGACGGGGTGGTTCTGAAAGGGGCGGATAAAAAGCTCAGCGACCTGAAAGGGATGTCGGTGTATCTCCCGGAGCTGTCGGTCTCCCACTATCTGCTGGTGCGCGGCCTGGAAAAAGCCGGGCTGCAGGAAAAAGACGTCAAGGTGGTGAATACCTCCGATGCCGATATCGTCTCGGCCTTTGGCACCAGCGGCGTGCGGGCGGCGGTGGCCTGGAATCCACAGCTGTCGGTTATCAAAAAGACCCCGCAAACCAGCGAAGTGTTTAGCTCCTCGCAGGTGCCGGGCGAGCTCATCGACATGATGGTGGTCAATACCCAGACCCTGAAAGATAACCCGGCGCTGGGCAAAGCGCTGACCGGCGCGTGGTTTGAAATGATGGCCAAAATGAAGGCCGGCGATACCCAGGCGCTGAGCGCTATGGCCGCCGACTCCGGTACCGATCTCGCCGGCTACCAGGCGCAGCTCAAAACCACTCATCTTTTCTGGACGCCTGCCGACACCCTGGCGTTTATCGCCTCGCCGGATCTGGCGAAAACCATGCAGCGTGTGGCGCAGTTCTCCTTCGATAAAGGTCTGCTGGGCGAGGGGGCGCAGAGCGCGGACTTTATCGGCATGACCTTCCCGGGCAATGTCACGCTCGGCGATGCCGCCAACCGCAAACTGCGCTTTGACGACAGCTACCTGAAGCTGGCCGCCGCGGGCCAGCTGTAATGATTGCCGCCGGGAGACCACGCCATGCGCCACATTAACCGATATCCCCAAAAGGGGATGCGCCTGACGCTGATGCTGCTGCCGTTTGTGCTGCTGATCGCCGCCTGGTTTATGGGATCGGCGGTGCGGCTGGAAGCTAATCCGCAGGACAAGTTGCTGCCAGGCCTGTCGCAGATGGCGGCGGCCATTGACCGGATGGCGTTCACCCCGGACAAACGCAGCGGCGAGTATCTGCTGTGGGCCGACACGCTGATCAGCCTGAGCCGTCTGCTGACGGGCCTGGCCGTCTCGTCGCTGATCGGTCTCGGCATCGGTATCGCCGCCGGCGTCTTCCCGATGTACCGCGCGGCGCTGTCGCCGCTGATGACCGTGGTGTCGATGATCCCGCCGCTGGCGATCCTGCCGGTGCTGTTTATCGTCTTTGGCCTGGATGAGCTGTCGAAAGTGATGCTGATCGTCATCGGCATTACGCCGATGCTGGCGCGCGACCTGGAGCAGCGGGCGCGGGAAATCCCGGCGGAGCTGTTTATAAAGGCGCAGACCCTGGGGGCCAATAGCTGGACGGTGGTGCTGCGGGTGGTGCTTCCTCAGCTGCTGTCGCGGCTGATCGCTTCACTGCGCCTGCTGTTGGGCTCGGCATGGCTGTTCCTGATCTCCGCCGAGGCCATCTCCGCCACCGCCGGGCTGGGGTATCGCATCTTCCTGGTGCGGCGCTATATGGCGATGGACGTGATTATTCCGTATGTCATCTGGATCACGCTGCTGGCATGGCTGATGGATCTGGCGCTGCGTCAGCTGCACAAAGCCTGTTTCCCGTGGGCGGAAGGAGGCCGGGGATGAGTTTTATCGACATCAAAAACATCTGGCAGGAGTACGGCGACCACGTGGTGCTGGAGCGCATTAATCTGCAGGTGAAAGAGGGCGAGTTTTGCTCAATGGTCGGCGCGTCCGGCTGCGGTAAATCGACCTTTCTGCGTCTGCTGCTCGGTCAGGAGCAACCGACCCGCGGCGCCATCCTGCTCGACGGCCAGCCGCTGGCGGCGGAGCCGGACCGCAGTCGCGGCGTGGTTTTCCAGCGCTATTCGGTGTTTCCGCATCTCAACGTGCTGGATAACGTCGCCATCGGCCTGGAGCTGCCGGCGTCCCCGCTGCTGGGGCGCCTGTTTGGCGGCAGAAAGCGCGAGGCCCGGCAACAGGCCCAGCGAATGCTGGAGAAAGTGGGCCTGGGACACGCCCTGGATAAATACCCGGCGCAGCTCTCGGGCGGGATGCAGCAGCGGCTGGCCATTGCCCAGGCGTTCGTGATGCAGCCGCGGGTGCTGCTGCTGGACGAGCCCTTCGGCGCGCTGGATCCCGGCATTCGCAAGGATATGCATGCGCTGCTGCTCCAGCTGTGGAGCGAAACGCGCATGACGGTGTTTATGGTCACCCACGACCTGGCCGAAGGCTTCAACCTGGGCACGAGGCTGCTGGTGTTCGACAAAGTGCGCATCGACCCGCAGGCGCCCAACGCCTGGGGAGCGCGTATTACCTACGACATCCCGCTCAATGAAGCGCGGATGGCGCAACTGGCCGCCGGTAGCGACACCAACGTTTACGCATTAAGGAGATAAATTGATGACTGAACTGTTTCACTACACCCCCAGCCTGCGCGAAGAGCGGCTTCCCGGCGGGGCGCACACCTCGTTGATTTTGCGCAAAGGGCAGATCCTGCGCCTGACCGATCTCGACGGCGGGGCAAACGTCAGCATGATGATGCTCAATCCCCATGAGAAAAGTGAGCGGCTCAACCTGCCGGATACCCTCAAAGGACAGCATACCGCGCGCCTGACCGCCGGGCATTGTTTCTACTCCGATATGGGCCGGGTGCTGGCCGGGATCGTCGCCGACAGCTGCGGCTGGCACGATCCGTTCGGCGGGGTCCTCAACGCCGGAGAGACGCACGACAAATATGGCGCCGGACGCTACCAGGAATTACGCAATGGCTTCTATCGCAACGGCGTCGATAACCTGCTGGTGGAGATGGGGAAATGGGATCTCGGTCTGGAAGATCTGCTGATGGTGGTCAACTTCTTCAGCAAAGTGACCGTCGATGACGAGGGGCGCTTTCACTTTGTCTCCGGCAACAGCCGCGCCGGGGACTATGTGGAACTGTATGCCCCGATGGACGTCCTGCTGGTCCTCACCGCGCTACCGCATCCTCAGGATCCGGCCACAGAGTATGCCCCCCGTCCGGTACAGCTGAGCTGGTATCAGGCCGACGATGAAGACGCGGCCACTCAGGCGCTCCTGACCCGCGATGAGAACCTGCGCGCGTTCCGCAATACCCAACTTTTTGCCCTGTAAGGAGGCGTTTATGACCCTTATCACCAGTCACCGACGTCCGGAAGAGGCCGTCTATCGCCATGTGATCCCCGCCGGGGAGCCGTGGCTGTTCGAGGTTAAACAAGGGCAAACCCTGCGTCTGCTCGATCTCGAAGGCAACCAGGCGATTGATACCCTGTTTTACAACGCCGACAACCCGCGCGAGCGCTACGATGCGCAGCGCACGCTGCGCCGCCAGGGTAACGCCTACCTCACCGCCGGCAGCGTGCTCTATTCCAACCTTGGCCGTCCGCTGATGACCATCGTGGCCGATACCTGCGGGCGGCACGATACCCTCGGCGGCGCCTGCGCCCAGGAGAGTAACACCGTCCGCTACGCCCTCGACAAGCGCTACATGCACAGCTGCCGGGATAATTTCCTCTGCGCCTGTCTGCATGATGGTCGTCTGCATAAGCGCGATATTGGCGCCAACATTAACTTCTTTATGAACGTGCCGGTGACGCCGGAGGGCGGTCTGACGTTTGCGGATGGCATCTCGGCGGCGGGAAAATACGTGGAACTGCGCGCGGAGTGTAACGCCATGGTGTTGATCTCCAACTGCCCGCAGCTCAACAATCCCTGCAATGGCTGGAACCCGACCCCCGCCGAGGTGCTGGTATGGAACTGACCCGCTGGCAGCGCTGGCGTTTGCTGGCCTTTCGGCTGTTCGCCGTTCGCGCCGACCGCCTGAACCACACGCCGACGCGCCACCTTTAAGCGCCGGTTCTCCCGGGGACGACCTCAGGGGAAGACGAATTGTTGCGGGACGACCCGCTTCGCTGTGAGTTCCGCTTATGTTTGATACCTTACTGATTGCCAACCGCGGGGCGATTGCCTGCCGCATTCTGCGCACCCTGCGCGCCATGCAGGTGAAGGGCGTCGCCGTTTACGCCGAAGCCGACCTGAGCAGTCTGCACGTCCGCGAAGCGGATGAGGCGCTGAGCCTTGGCGAGGGGCCGGCAGCGCAAACCTATTTAGTCGTAGAGAAGATCATTGCCGCCGCGCGGCAGAGCGGCGCCCGCGCCATCCACCCCGGCTACGGCTTTCTGTCGGAAAACGCCGCCTTCGCCGAGGCCTGTGAGGCGGCGGGACTGGCGTTTGTTGGCCCGACCCCGCAACAGCTGCGAACCTTCGGCCTGAAGCATACCGCCCGCGCGCTGGCCAAAGCGGAGGGCGTTCCGCTGCTGGAAGGCAGTGACCTGCTGGCCGACAGCGAAGAAGCCTGCCGGGCGGCAGAGGCGGTGGGCTACCCGGTGATGCTCAAGAGCACGGCGGGCGGCGGGGGGATTGGCATGCGCGTCTGCCGCGACGCCCGCGAACTGAGCGAGGCGTTTGCCACGGTGCAGCGGCTGGGGCAAAACAACTTCAGCGACGCCGGGGTGTTTCTCGAAAAATATATTGAACGCGCCCGCCATCTCGAGGTGCAGATCTTCGGCGACGGGAAGGGGGCGGTTATCGCCCTCGGCGTGCGCGACTGCTCGCTGCAGCGGCGTAACCAGAAAGTGATTGAAGAGACGCCGGCGCCAAATCTGCCGGACGGGATGGCGCAGGCGCTGTGTAGCGCGGCCATTGCCCTCGGTAAAGCGGTGAACTACCGCAGCGCCGGGACGGTGGAGTTTGTCTACGACAGCGCGGCGCAGCGCTTTTATTTCCTCGAGGTCAATACCCGGCTGCAGGTGGAGCACGGCGTCACGGAGCAGGTGTGGGGCGTGGACCTGGTGCGCTGGATGATCGCCCTGGCTGCAGGGGATTTACCGCCGCTGTGCGAGCTGTCCGCCGGGCTACAGCCCCGGGGGCATGCCATTCAGGCGCGAATTTACGCCGAAGATCCTGGCCGCCAGTTTCAGCCTTCGCCCGGACTGTTAACCGACGTCTGGTTTCCGCCGGCGGACGGCGCTACCCTGCGCATCGACCGCTGGGTCGAGGCCGGCTGCGAAGTGCCGCCGTTTTTTGACCCGCTGCTGGCGAAAGCTATCGTCTGGCGCCCCAGCCGCGATGAGGCGATCGACGGCCTGGCGCAGGCCCTGGCGGAGACCCGCCTGTACGGCGTCGAAACCAACCGCCAGTACCTGCAGCAGATCCTTGGCTTTGCGCCGTTCACCGCCGGGGAACCCTGGACCCGCTGTCTGGAGCAACTGCGCTACCGGGCCGATACCGTGGAGGTACTCAGCGCCGGCACCCAGACCAGCGTCCAGGACTACCCGGGACGTCTGGGGTACTGGGCGGTGGGCGTACCGCCCTCAGGCCCGATGGATGACCGGGCGCTGCGCCTGGGCAATCGTCTGCTGGGCAATGCCGAGGGCGACGCCGCGCTGGAGATCACCCTTAGCGGACCCACGCTGAAATTTAATACCGCGGTGCAGGCGGTGGTCTGCGGCGCGCCGCTGCCCGTAACGCTCGACGGCATTGACCAGGAGATGGACGGCGTCTTCTCTGTTCCGGCGGGGGCGACCCTCAGGCTGGGGGCGATAAGCGGGCCAGGCGTCAGAAGCTATCTCTGCCTGCGCGGCGGCATTCAGGTGCCGGACTACCTGGGCAGTAAAAGCACCTTTACCCTCGGTCAGTTTGGCGGCCACGGCGGACGGGCGCTGCGCGCCGGCGACGTGCTGCATCTTGCGCCTCCGGCTGAGACCATGGAAGGCGCGGCGCTTCCCGCAGGGTTGCGCCCTGAGCTTTTGGAAGTACGAACGCTGCGGGTGATTTATGGCCCCCACGGCGCGCCGGAGTTCTTTACCCCGGCGTATATGGCGACCTTTTTTGCCACCGACTGGGAAGTGCATTTTAACTCCAGCCGCACCGGCGTGCGCCTGATCGGGCCCAAGCCGGTCTGGGCCCGCGACAGCGGCGGCGAAGCCGGGCTCCATCCGTCGAATATTCACGACAACCCCTACGCGGTGGGGGCGGTGGATTTTACCGGCGATATGCCGGTGATCCTCGGGCCGGACGGCCCAAGCCTCGGGGGCTTTGTCTGCCCGGTCACGGTGATCGAAGCCGATCTCTGGCAGCTGGGCCAGCTTAAGGCGGGGGATAAGGTGCGCTTTGTGGCGGTTGACGTCCCCACCGCCCGGCGGCTGGCGGCAGGCCGTCGCGCAGAGCTGGCGACCCTGCAGGCGCAGGACGTTGCCTGGCAGCCTGTGCCGCTCACCTCGCCGGTGGTGATGACCTGCGGCGACGCTGACAAACGCCTGGTGGCGCGCCTCTCCGGCGATACCCATCTGCTGCTGGAGGCCGGTGAGGCGGAGCTGGATCTGGTGCTGCGCTTTCGCATCCATGCCCTGATGCAGGCCCTTGAGGGGCAATCCCGGGACGGGATCATCGATATCACGCCGGGGATCCGCTCTCTGCAGCTCCATTTCCAGCCGGAAATGCTGGCGCTGGAGACTCTGCTGGCGTGGGTCCGCGAGGAGTGGGCCACGGTCTGCATGAGCGACGATCTGCAGGTTCCAACACGGGTGGTGCATCTCCCGCTCTCCTGGGACGATCCGGCCTGCCGCAAGGCGATCGACAAATATATGACCACCGTCCGCCCGGACGCCCCCTGGTGCCCAAGCAACCTCGAGTTTATTCGCCGGATAAACGATCTCCCGGATGAGCAGGCGGTGTGGCAAACGGTGTTTGACGCCAGCTATCTGGTGATGGGTCTCGGCGATGTCTATCTCGGCGCGCCGGTGGCCACGCCCCTTGATCCGCGTCATCGGCTGGTCACCACCAAATACAACCCGGCGCGAACCTGGACGGCGGAAAACTCGGTGGGCATCGGCGGAGCGTATCTGTGCGTTTACGGCATGGAAGGCCCGGGCGGCTATCAGTTTGTCGGCCGCACCCTGCAGATGTGGAATCGCTATCACGAGGTGGCCGATTTTGCCGGCAAGCCCTGGCTGCTGCGCTTTTTCGACCAGCTGCGTTTCTATCCGGTCTCGGCGGAAGAACTGCTGGCTATTCGCCGCGATTTCCCGCTCGGACGCTACCCGCTGCGCATCGAGCACAGCACGCTGCGGCTGGCGGAGTACCAGCTGTTTCTCTCTCGCGAGGCGCAGAGCATTAGCGCATTTCGCGACCATCAGCAGCGGGCGTTTAACGACGAGCGCGAGCGCTGGATCGCCAGCGGCCAGGCCCATTTCGACAGTCAGGAGAGCGCGACAGAAGAGGCGGGCGATGCGCCGCTGCAGCCGGGGGAGCAGGGCGTGGAAAGCCCGGTATCCGGTAATCTGTGGCAGGTACAGACCGCGGCCGGCAGCCAGGTACGCGCCGGCGATGTGCTGGTGGTGCTTGAGTCGATGAAAATGGAGATCCCGCTGCTGGCGCCGTGCGATGGCAGGGTTCAGCAGGTCAATGTGCAGCCAGGCAGCGCGGTGCGTGCCGGGCAGCGGGTGGCAGTGATTATTGAGGAGAAGGCATGATGCAGCAGACGTTTGATTTACGCCTGGCGACTCTGGCGGCGAACTATCGTAACGGCCACACCACCCCGCGCGCGCTGCTGGCGGGGATCCGTCAGCGGGCGCAAACGCTGGATCCCGAGTTTAATCTGTTTATCCATCTCCTGAGCGAAGCGGAGCAGGCGCCGTTTCTGGCGGCGCTGGAAGGCCATTCGCCAGACACGCTCCCGCTGTACGGGGTGCCGTTCGCCATCAAAGATAATATTGACCTTGCGGAGATCGTCACCACTGCCGCCTGTCCGGCGTTTGCTTACCGGCCGACGCAAAGCGCAACCATTGTCGCACAGCTGATTGCCCTGGGGGCGGTGCCGGTGGGCAAAACCAATCTCGATCAGTTTGCCACCGGCCTGAACGGGACCCGTTCGCCGTATGGTCGCTGCCGCAACGCGTACCATCCCGCTTATCCCTCCGGCGGCTCCAGCGCCGGCTCGGCGCTGGCGGTAGCCCTGGGCGTCGCCAGCTTCGCGCTGGGGACCGACACCGCCGGTAGCGGTCGCGTCCCGGCCGGGCTGAATAACCTGGTGGGCCTGAAAGCGACGAAAGGGGTGATCTCCACCGCCGGGGTGGTACCGGCCTGCCGCACGCTGGACTGCGTGACCTTTTTCAGCGCCACCGCCGACGAGGCCAGCCAGCTGCTGGCGCTGGTTGCCCGGGCCGATCCGCAGGATAGCTACAGCCGCCGCAATCCCCAGTGGAACACTCGTCAGGCCTTCGGCAGGCCGTCCGCCGGGTTTCGCTTTGGCGTCCCGCGGGAGCTTAACTTCCTCGGCTGCCGCGCCAGCGAAGCGCTGTTCGCCCAGGCCGTGCAGCGGCTGACGGCGCTCGGCGGGGAAGCCGTGGCGATCGATTTCGCGCCTTTTCTCGCCGCCGCCCGCTTGCTGTATGACGGGCCATGGGTCGCTGAACGCTATGCGGTGGCTGGCCCGTTGATTGAGCAGCAGCCTGACGCCGTGCTGCCGGTCATTCGCGACGTGCTGGCGAAAGCGCCTGATATCGACGCGACGGCGACCTTTAAGGCGATGTATCAGCTGCAGGAGTATAAAGCGCAGTGCGATGCTATCCTCGGGACGCTGGACTGCGTGCTCACGCCAACCTTTCCGCGGCCGGTAACGCTGGACGAGCTGGCGGCGGAGCCCATCGCCCGCAACGCCGACCTGGGCTACTACACCAACTTTATGAACCTGCTGGACTATGCGGCGGTGAGCGTGCCGTGCGGGTTTATGCCCGACGGACTGCCCTCCGGCGTCACGCTGTTCGGCCGGGCTTTTACCGATCAGTATTTGCTGAGCCTGGCCGACGCCTTCCAGCGCGCGGAGCGGCTGCCGCTGGCAGGCGGCGCGCGGCTGGAGAGCCCGCCGCCTGCGCGCCCCGCGGGCCATGATCGGATGACCCTGGCGGTATGCGGCGCCCACCTGACCGGCCAGCCGCTGAACGGCCAATTGCTGGCGCGGGGCGGCCGGCTGCTGCAGGCGACCCACAGCGCGCCGCGCTATCGGTTGTATGCCCTCCCGGATGGCAAGCGCCCGGCGATGGTGCGTGACGAGCCAGAGGGGGCTGCGATAGCGGTGGAAGTCTGGGAGATCCCCAGCGCTGAGGTGGGGTCGCTGCTGGCCGCCATCCCCGCGCCGCTGGGGCTGGGACAGATTGAGCTGGCGGACGGCCGCTGGGTGACAGGCTTTATCTGCGAAGCCGGGGGGTTGGGCGCGGCCACCGAGATCACCGCCTGGGGCGGCTGGCGTCAGTGGCTGGCCAGGTAAACGGAACACCCTCTGCGGTAGCGCCGCAGAGGGAACTTCCGCACCATCCGGGCGATGCCTCCCTGACGCCGAGCGACGGTCGGGGAAGGTTACTGATTGTGTAGGGCGGGATAAAACACTTCGGCTGTCCATTGCGCTGATGGCTGGCGGTATTGCTGCCAGAACAGTTCGGCAATCTCCCGGACTTCGACGGAACCCGGCTTGACGTACGCCCCCACCGTCACGATGGAAAGAGGAATATTCTGCGCTTTTAAGAGCGGAAAAAGGGCATGCGTCAGGTTAAGCAGCCCGGCTTTACCGACGCTCAGCGTCAGATACTCCGGATGAGGCTGAGTGGCAAACATCCCGCCAGTCAGCAGGATCGCGCCTGCTCCACGCGCGGCCATCAGCGGAGTGACCGCTTTGATGGCGGCATATACCGCGCCAACATTGGTGGTGAGATCCTGGATGAATCCTGCCACCGACTGGGTCTCCAGATTACCGTCATGCATGGCCGCGGCGTTGAAGTGCAGCACATCCACGCCGCCGGTCTCCACCTCTACCTCGCGAATGAGTTCCACGATACTGGTGATATCGCTGGCGTCCGCCACGCGACCTTCCGCGGCTAATCCAGCCGCTCTCAGTTGGTCGGCCTGCGCCGCCACATAGTTTTTATTGCGTGAGGACAGGACAATCCGGAATCCCTCACCACCAATATCAGTGAAGCGCTGCTGACGGCGGTTATTCGGGCAACCGGGATCGCACTGCTGCCGGGGTGGATGGTTTGCAAGGCGGTGCAGCGCGGGGAACTGGTCCGCGTGCTGCCCGACTGGCGTAGCGCGGCGAAGGTCAGCGTTTATGCCCTGATGCCGCCCGGCACGCTGGTTCCCGCCAAGACCCGGGTATTTATCGACACGGTATGCCATCAGCTGGCGTCATCCCCGCTGTGGCAGGACGAATTGAAGCGATAAGCAGGGGGGGCCGCTAGAGTAAGCCATGGATGGCGGTTATACCGCGGTACTGGCCCGGACTTTGAGTTCTGACGGAATTTCTATGAACTTTTCACAAGGCTTATCGTTAAGCAGCTCGAGAAGCGCTTTGCCCGCCTTCACCCCAATGTCATGCCAGGGAAATTCAACGGTTGTCAGGGCAGGGGAACAGACTGTCGATAATACCCCGCCGCCTAAACTCGCAATGGCTACGGTATTGGGCACTTTGATCCCGGCGCTGTGGCAGGCCATCATGCATCCGCACGCCATTTCATCCGATGTGCAAATTAGCGCATCCAGATCGCCCCAGGTAATCATCATATCCTTGAAAATATTCACGCCTGTGGCGATGGTTGAAGGCAAATGCGTGGTCACCACCCGATGTGGTGAACGGTTCAGGGCCAACATCGCCGTATTCCAGCCGCTCAGAAGCTGGCGAAACATCGTATTGTTGGCTGGGGTACACAACAACGCGATGTTTTTTAATGAGGCATCCGCAAGGTGGGTTACGATCTGTTTCACTGCCTTACCGTAATCCACGCCGATGCACATGCCAACAGGCTGGGTATTTAACGCGCCAATCTCCAGGATAGGCACATCTACATTGGCCAGCAGCTGGGTGCAGCTCTCAATGGTGTCGATATTGAACTGAATAATCGCTGCCGGGTTATAGGCGAGCATTTTTTCAAACGTTTTTTGTTCGTTTTGACCGTCATGACCAGATTCCATAAACATCATGGTATAGCCGCGTTCAGTCAGGATTTTTTGTAATGCTTCCGACACCGGCAAAAAACCTGGCGAAGAGAAGGTGGGGACGACGGCCAAAATGAGATCGGAATGGACCGACGCCAGATTACGCGCCTGGAGATTGGGGACATAGCCGAGTTGACTGACTGCCGCATCAATACGATCGCGAAGGTCAGGGTTGACTTTTTCAGGCATTCTCAGCGCACGGGAGACGGTCATGGCGCTCACGCCGACAAACTCAGCCACTTCGGTCAGGGTTATCTTCCCAGTTCCCTTACGACGTTTTTCTTTCGGGCTATTGTCTGCGTCTAGACTCTTCACCAGGATCACCAACCGTTTGAAAAATAATAAGTAACAAAAGTAAATCGTTGATACACATTATAACTTACCACAGCGTAGGGGAAAGCACATTATAACACATGTTAGCGGTAACTCTGTTTTTAACATTTTTGCTTGTTAGCGCTAACTTTGAGAGATGTATCACAGTTGCATTTTATTTAGCTGTTTATAGTTCAGCACATGGAATCCCTCGGGAGTGCATATGATTAGAGACTGGTTAACCCCGGATAAAATTAATGTCATTAACGCAATAGATAACTGGAAAAATGCCATTCGACTCTCAGCAGAACCTTTGCTGGCGCAGGGGTATATGGCAGAGCACTATATTGAGGCGATTTTTAAAAGCCATGAAGAATTTGGGCCTTATTATCTATTAGCCCCAGGATTAGCGATGCCTCATGCCCGCCCCGAGCAAGGTGCATTGAGGAATGGATTATCACTCCTTCATATTAAAGAGGGCATCTCATTTGGCTCGACTGAGAACGACCCGGTATACGTGGTTATTATGCTATGCGCTTGTTCCGGGAATGAACATATCACGATGATCGGTGAACTGGCAGAACTCTTTAGCGATCGGCAAAAGCTAGAACGATTGTTAAAAGCCGATGATATTAAGGCAATTCAGGCCGTTATTGACTGAAGGAAAAGAGAATGAAAAAAGTACTCATCGTCTGTGGCAATGGTTTAGGCAGCAGCTTTATCGTTGAAATGAATGTCAAAAAAATCCTTGCTGAAATGAATAAAGAGGCTGAAGTCGCACATACCGACCTGACGTCTGCGAAAAGCGAAACTGCGGACCTTATTCTGAGCGCCAACGATATTGCCGAACATTTAACTGGTCATTCCGCGAAGGTTGTTGGATTAAGTAATTTACTCGACAACAATAAAATCAAAGAGATTTTAGCAGAACACATTTAAGCAACGGCTTTCTGAACCGTGGAGTTTAATATGCTTCATTTCCTTATTTACGATGTGTTAGGGACACCGGCGATTCTGGTTGGATTGTTTTCTCTAATCGGTCTGCTGTTGCAAAAAAAAGGAATTTCAGACGTTATCTCAGGCACCCTGAAAACCATCATGGGTTTTGTTATTTTAACGGCTGGCGCCGGTATCATTGCCTATACATTAACCATTTTTAGCCAACTATTTGAACATTCATTTCATATTCAGGGGGTGGTGCCTAACACCGACGCGATGGCCGCGCTGGCGCAGAAGAATTATGGCACGGAAACCGCCACGATCATGGTGCTGGGCATGTTGATCAATATCGCCCTGGCGCGTTTGACGCCATTAAAGTACATCTTTTTAACGGGCCACCATACGCTCTATATGGCCGCGATGCTGGCGGTGATCTTGTCAGTAGGTGGCTTGTCGGGTGGGTGGGTGGTGACCATCGGGGCGGTGATTCTCGGCGCGATGATGGTGATCTCTCCGGCGATCTTGCAGCCGTTTACCCGAAAAATTACCAATACCGACGATCTGGCTCTCGGCCATTTTGGCTCTATTGGTTATCTGCTCTCCGCGCTGGTGGGAAAAGTCGTAGGGAAAGGTAGCCCCTCGATTGAAGAAATTAAAGTGCCTAAGTCACTCAATTTCCTTCGTGATTCGTCGGTGGCCATCTCTCTCACCATGATGATTCTGTTCCTGGTGCTGGTCGTCGTCGCAGGCAAAACCTTTGTCGAGGAGACCCTGAGTGCCGGTCAGAATTTTATTATCTTCGCCATTATTCAGTCCCTCACTTTTGCTGCGGGGGTTTATATCATCCTCGCCGGTGTGCGGATGGTGATTGCCGAGATTGTGCCAGCGTTTAAAGGTATTGCAGACAAACTCGTGAAAGACGCGAAACCGGCGCTGGACTGCCCGACGGTGTTTCCCTTTGCTCCCAATGCCGTTATCGTCGGGTTTCTCGCAAGCTTTGTTGCAGGCCTGCTCAGCATGTTCCTCTGCCCGCTGTTCGGTTTGAGCGTCATCGTCCCGGGACTGGTGCCTCATTTCTTCTGCGGGGCAACGGCTGGCGTTTACGGCAACATCACCGGCGGACGTCGTGGGGCAGTGGTGGGGGCATTTGCCCATGGTCTGCTCATTTCGTTCCTGCCGGCAATCCTTTTGCCAATGATGGGAGATATGGGCCTGGGTTCTACAACCTTTGGCGATGCAGACTTTGGCGTTGTCGGCATCGTTTTAGGTCATATCATCGCAATGTTTAACTAACTATTTATTATCGGAGCTGGTTTATGGGCGCAAAATTTTCACCCTCACTGATGTGTATGGATTTGACACAGTTCAAAGAACAGATCACAGCCATGAATAACAAAGCGGATTTTTATCACGTAGATATAATGGATGGTAATTACGTCCGCAATATCACTCTGTCTCCCTTTTTTATTGAGAATCTGAAAAAAATCACTACCGTCCCCATCGATGTCCATCTGATGGTGAACCACCCGGAAGATATTATCCCAATGTGTCTCGACGCAGGAGCCGATATCATTAGCTTCCATCCCGAGACTGCGAATAACAAAATATTCCGCCTGCTGAATCAGATCAAGGATGCGGGAAAACAATGCGGGGTGGTGCTGAACCCGGCGACACCGGCTGAAAGCATTGCTGAATATGCGCACCTGCTGGATAAAGTGACGGTCATGTCAGTTGACCCTGGCTATGCCGGGCAAAAATTTATACCTGAGTCGCTGAACAAAATAAGAAAGCTCATCAGTATGCGCAAAAATAATGGCTATCATTATCTCACGGAAATTGATGGTTCTTGCAATGAAAAAACCTTTGGTCTGATTGCTGAATCTGGGGTGGATGTATTTATCGTTGGTACATCTGGTCTGTTTTCTCTTCATGAAGATGTCAGCCTGGCGTGGGACAGAATGATCGATATTTTCCAGCGTGAAACCGTCGCTGCCTGATTCATTTTTGCGTATTATTTATTTCGAACCACAGTGTATATTCAAGTGAATTTAAAAAAAACTGCATCACGCCAGCGATGCCTGTTCTGTTATTCAACGACCACTCTATATGAATGCGGGTGAATTATGGATATTGCTACAGTACTTAATGTAAAGAACATCAAGCTAAAAATGACTGCCAGAACGAAAGAAGAGGTGATAGAAGAACTCACCGAGTTACTGGTACAGGATGGTGCGGTGACCAATAAGGAGGACTTTATTCGCGATGTTTGGTTACGTGAAGAGCAAGGCTCAACCGGTTTTGAAAATCATATTGCGATCCCGCATGGTAAATCTTCCGGTGTGGCCCGAACCGCATTAGCTATCGGTCGTACCCAACATGAAATCCCCTGGGAGACAATGGATGGTAGCGATGTCCGCTGTATTATTTTATTTGCTGTCTGCCTGGTGGATCAAAATGCCACTCATATTCGCCTGTTAGCGCAAGTATCCGGATCGCTGGCAGACGAAGACATTATTGCTAAGTTACTGGTTGAATCTGATCCACATAAAATCATTGCGCTTTTCAATTCTGAAACTGAAAGCGCCGATGCGTAATACATAGTTGTTAACATCCTTTTGTACCTTATTAAATAAATTACGGAGAATCGAGATGAATATCGTCGGAGTTACCGCCTGTACGGTGGGAATTGCACACACCTATATTGCTCAAAAGAAAATTGAAACAGCCGCCAAAAAAGCCGGTCATAACGTTAAAATAGAGACACAAGGGACCATAGGCATTGAGAATCAATTAACCGCTGATGAGATTGCCATGGCAGATATTGTGCTGCTTGCCGCTGATGTTAAAGTGACGGGAGAAGAGCGATTTGCGGGTAAGAAAGTGGTCAAAGTCGCCACAGAAACGGCAGTGAAATCTCCCAATAAGCTGATTGAAAAACTCAGCGAAATAGTCAATTCATAATTTTATTTCGGCCTGCTGACTCTATACTTAAGGGCGTAACTTATGTCTCTAAAACAAATATGGCAAGCAGCAAATCCTAAAGGACATCTGCTGACCGCTATCTCGTTTCTGATCCCCATTGTCTGTGGCGCAGGGTTTATTATTGCTATCGGCATGGGGCTTGGTGGAACAGTGCAGGACACGTTAACTCCGGGGCAATTTGATTTATGGCAGGCGATGGCCACTCTGGGCGCTAAGGCGCTTGGGCTGCTGCCGGTGGTCATTGCGGTGGGGATTTCCGGCTCGATTGCTGGCAAGCCGGGCATCGCACCGGGATTTGTCGTCGGGCTGGCGGCAAACACCATCAGCGCTGGCTTTATCGGCGGGATGATCGGGGGCTACATTGCCGGCTATATCGCGCTGGCGATCATTAAAAAGGTGAAGGTCCCGGACTGGGCCCGCGGGTTGATGCCGACGTTGATCGTGCCCTTTTTTGCTTCCATAATCAGCTGCCTGATTATGGTCTATATCATCGGTACGCCTATTGGTATCTTTACGGAAGCGCTTACGTCTTTCCTGAGAAGTATGGGTACGTCATCGAATTTAGTGTTGGGCGCAGTGATAGGCGCGCTGTGTATCGTTGATTTTGGCGGCCCGCTCAATAAGACATGCTTTGCCTTCGTTCTGACGCTGCAGGCGCAGGGAATAAATGAGCCGATTACTGCGCTTCAGTTAGTTAACACCGCAACGCCTATTGGTTTCGGCCTGGCTTTTTTCATTGCCAAGCTTCTGCGTAAGAACATCTATAACAGTGAAGAAGTGGAAACCTTAAAATCGGCGGTTCCGATGGGGATTGTTAATATCGTTGAAGGCTCTATCCCGATCGTCATGAACGATATCGTCCGCGGTATCGCCGCCGCGGCCATCGGCGGCGCGTGCGGTGGGGCAGTGACCATGGTATATGGTGCGGACGCCACGGTGCCTTTTGGTGGGGTATTGATGATCCCCACCATGTCACATCCCATGGCCGGCATTATGGCGCTGCTGGTGAATATCGTGGTCACCGCTACAGTCTACGCTGTCATCAAAAAAGATATACCGCGCGATGTCATTGTTAATAACGATCACGAAGAAGAGGATATCGACCTCGATGATATTAAAGTGAGCTAACTTACCTCTATATTATTTTATCAATCGCATTGTGCTATTCCTGCACACCCGCCCATAGCCGACTGTTTCCTGGTTATGGGCTGTTTTTTGCGTCTGGCAGAAGCCCAGGTGAAGGTGGAGCAGGGTGATCATTCTTGTTGCAAAAATGTGAACGCTTCAGTAGCCTTGTCTCTTTCGGAGACAGGAAATGCTCGTCACTGATTTACACCCTCGCTGCCATTCTACTTACCCTGACGCCAGGTCTGGATACCGCGCTTATACTGCGCACGGCGACCGCTGAAGGCGGGCGCAAAGCCTTGCATGCCGCGTTAGGTATCGATCTCGGGTGCTTTATCTGGGGCGCGCTGGTGGCCTTTGGTTTGGGCGCGCTGCTGGCGGTTTCTGAGCTGGCATATACCTTGTTGAAATGGTGCGGCGCGGGCTACCTTTGTTGGCTGGGCATCCAGCTGCTTCTGCGTCCGCGCCAGCAATTTGACAGCAATCCGGCAGCGGCAACCGCCACGAGCAACTGGTTTCTGCGTGGGATGCTGGGAAATGTGCTTAATCCCAAAATGGGCGTCTTCTACGTTTCGTTTTTACCTCAGTTTATCCCGGCGGGGCATTCCCCCATCACATGGACCTTTCTCCTGGTTACTATCCATGTACTGATTGGTACGCTGTGGTCGTTAACGCTGATTACCGCCACTCGTTATGCCGCCGGTATTCTGAAAAAAACGGCGGTAGTGAAATGGATGGATCGAACGACCGGCTGCCTGTTTCTGCTTTTTGCGGCGAAGCTGGCGATGAGCCGCCGGTAATAAAACAGGGGCCTTTGCCCCTGTTTTTGCGCTTTGCTCAGCTATCTTGAGGTACACGCTCTACGATCCCGGCCAGGTCACACACTGTGCCGGATCAAACACCGTTTTCCAGTCTTGCTTCATATCAACGACGGTCCAGCCATGCGCTTTTGCCTGCGTTAATCCATCAACCAGCTTGTCATAGGCATATTCACACACGGGAGCCGTATGATGAACCAGAAGGCGAAAGGAGACGGGTAAAAAAGCTTATATTAATTTTAGTAATAAAATTAATAGGCTTGACGAAAAATCACGTATCGTCAATGAAATATTACTAGCGGTTATAGTGAATTCTCTGTCACAGATCGGAAGACCAGATTAATTCAAAAACGAGACTATATAAAAGGAAATGTTGTTTATTAATAAATTAGCGGCGCTACGGCATCCCGTGTCAGTTACGAAGCATCACTTCCATCGTTGCGTCAAATAAATGGAAGGAAAATCCGAATATCCCTTTAACTTATTATCATGCAAAAGTTTAGTGTATTCATGCTGAATCGATTAAATAATCGTATTATTTTATAGACTACGTATTATGCATTACTGGTGAAAAATGTTATCCTTTGGGCAATATTGATGTGAACTCACTTTTAACTTCGAAATAGTCGGTTGTATCCGTTAGTCGGCGGGGGGAGAGATATAAGATAGGCGAACAATATCTTCTGGTGCGTATTGCAGAAGTGAACGGCTAGTCTATGCTCAATTATTAAAGAGAAATAGTTCAAAACTTTTCAGAACAATAACAACAATGTTTCGTGGGTTGAGGGTGGAAATGAAGCAAATTCTGTTCATTTGTCTGGCGAGCTTGTTCACGATAACAAGTTTCATTTCGCATGCCGCAGAGCCACGACAGCAGGCGACGCCGCAAGAGCGTGCCCGTACGGTATATATCTTTCATCAGCCGATAGTCATGCTGCAGGCTAAATTTGGACTTACCACGCCGGAAGAGCGGGTATTGCGAATTAGAAATACTCTGCGGAATTTCACTGAGGAGGATGTTCGCCAACCTCTCAAACTGGTGTCTGTTACCCGTTATAACCAGCCTGGAAAACTCATCGTGATGAACGGTAAGCCAGTTATGCTGCTTACCGAAGGTGATCTTGACGAAGGGGATGATCTCACGCTCGATCAGGCTGCGCAGCGGGTTATGGCGCGTATGGAGGCACAGAGAACCGCTCTGCGCGACCAGTATAACCGCAGCTGGCTGGTGCTTTCCGCCATAAAAGCCGTTGGAGGTCTGCTTGGGCTAGCTGCGCTTTGGTACGGTGCATACCGCTCATGGCGCAGGGTAAAACAGCTATTTCGGCGACGTATCATCGAGAATCGTAGCTGGATCCCCCAAAGCTGGCGACGCTTTATCGGTGCTATCGAAGCGCGACTTTATGCCACATTGATGATCTTGCTGGGCGTCATAGCACTGTATGTCTGGCTGAGCTGGGTATTAAGCCTGTTCCCATGGACACGCGTATGGGGAGCCTCACTGGGCGATTGGTCTGTGCGCGTTTTTCAGGGCATAGCGCTTGCTGTGGTATCTGCCTTGCCGGGCCTGATGATTGTGCTGATTATTTTTATGCTAACCGCTGTGATTTTGAAACTGCTTAAAGTGGTTCTCAATCAGGTGGCAGCAGGGCGTTTGCAACTTCCTGGCATTCATCCGGAAACGGTCGGGGCGACTCGTAAACTGATCGCTGTGGTGGTATGGCTGTTTGCGCTGTCAGCAGCGTACCCTTTTCTGCCTGGCGCTAACTCGCTCGCGTTTAAAGGGATCAGCGTCTTCTTTGGTCTGATGTTGACGTTAGGTTCCGCCGGGGTGATGAACCACGCCATGAGCGGTCTTGTACTGATTTATTCCCGCGCGCTGCGCAAAGGCGATGTGATACGCGTGGCCGATAACGAAGGACTGGTGAGTGAAATTGGTATGTTGGCCACCAAGATTATTACCCGAGAAAATTACGTGGTCACGGTGCCTAATGCGGTGGTTGTGAGTGGAAAAATCACCAATTTGAGCGCACATGCTCACGGTGGTGGCATCAACCTGACCATCAGCGTGACGATTGGTTATGACACACCCTGGCGACAGGTTCATGCCATGCTAGAGCTCGCCGCCAAACGGGCAAGCTCAGTCGATCCGGCTCAACCACCGCTGGTACGCCAGCTCAGTTTGATGGACTGGTATATCGCCTACGAATTACAGGTACAACTGAAAGCAGGGCAATCATTAGCCGCAGCACGCAATGAACTTTATAGCCATATTCAGGATGTATTTAACGAATTCAATGTACAGATTATGTCTCCGAATTATGTTATGCAACCTGAGGGTTCAGTCACTGTTGCCAAAGAAAACTGGTATTCATCACCGGCGGTTCCTCCCGATGGCAATAAAAATGTGAATGCGTAACTTATTTCCGTCCTTCCTGACAGAGAGGGACATTTTGTAATATAAATTGGCAGATAGCGCATGAAAAAAAAATTGATACTGGTATGTTTTGGGCTCCTTATTTCGCAGACCACCCAGGCGAGCGCACTCTACTTCTACGAAATTGGCACAGAAGATACGGCACTGGCAGGCGCAGGGCAGGCTGCTCGCGCTCAGGATGCATCAACGATTGTCACCAACCCGGCCGGGATGACTCGTTTGCCTGACCATATGTTTACGGGGGGAGTTCAGGCGATGGACGGTGATGTATCTTATTCACTTAACGATGACGCCGGACGTAAGAGCCCTGGGGATATTATGCGCTTCTTCCCTAATGCCAGCGCATTCTATGCGCAAAAAATCAATGATGATCTCTATGCTGGCCTCGGCATTTACGGCAACTATGGCCTGGGGATTGACTTTGGTCAGTGGGCTGGGGACAGATTAATCAAGAAAAGCACCATGGTGGCGATGACACTCAGCCCTTCAATCGCTTACAAATTAAGCGATAGAGTGTCTGTGGGCGGCTCTGTAAACATCAACTATGGCTTCCTGTCATTAACACGTAACGTCGATAATACTGATGAAACGCAGAAGGATCACGACTGGGCGTTAGGGTATCGTCTTGGCTTGCTGATGCAGCTGACGGAACAGACCCGGCTTGGTATAGCATGGACGAGTAAGACAGAATACGATTTTGATATTGATGGTAAGGCGCGCTTGCCGAATTTAGCCAACGTTGAGTACGAGCTTCCTGTCTCAGCGCAGGTACGCGCGCCTCAGCAAATTATGCTGAGCCTGGTGCATGATATCAATAAACGATGGTCGGTGATGGGCGATCTCGGTTGGCAGGACTGGAGCCAGTTTGGCGCCCCACAAATTGCGGTGGTGGGGCAGGAACTGGATAAAAAGAGCCGTCTGAAGGATTCCTGGCATACGGCATTAGGCGTGCAGTACCGTCCTACCGAACAATGGCGTTTCAACGCTGGTGTTGCCTTTGACAGCACGGTATACGATTCGCAGAGTGACGTAGCGCTGACCTTACCGACGGGTGATGAATGGCGTTTTGCCACAGGCGCCCAGTACCAGATTACACCGCAGAGCAACATTGGCGTCGCCGTCTCCTACTTGCATATGCAATCGTCTCACGTTCAGTCGCCTGCTATCTATAGCGGTAGCTACAACCACCCATATTTATGGTTTGCTAATGTAAACTATAGTTATCAATTCTGATGGGCTGATGTCTTTGCCGTTCAGTGAGCGCGGGGAGGGATGCGCAATTGATTTTTTGTGCCCTCGTAAAGGGACTATACCGCCCTGGTACGGTGGGTGTGGCGTTTATCCTGAATCAGTTTGATTAATTCGCCTGTATATCCTGAGCGCTGGTTGTCCACGATCCCTCGGGTCTTTCTTTGAGACCCGGGGGCGATGGTAAGTGGCGCAGGGAAGACGCCCGGCGGTCTGTTTCTGTGACTTGCCAGCTATCACTAATTTACATTTATAAAGCCCTTGGGCCAGTCGCTATTTATTGTCAGTTTATTGAGCAGGAGCATTAACTCATAATCGCTATGTAAGTTAAATTTCCTCATCACCATATATTTATGCGTATAGACCGTTTTCTCACTCACCATCAGTTCTTCGGCAATTTGCATGACTGACATCCCCTCATTTAAATAGCTCATGATGCGGATTTGCTGTGGCGACAGTTTGGTAAGCTGGCAATCACAACATGACCCGGTTGAGTGCCGATAATTTGTCTGATGCAGCCGGTGCCAGGCGGTATGCATTGCTGTACGTAACTGCGTCACGGAATGTCGGCGGGAGAGAAAGATAATATCCTGAAAGCAAGAGGGTAGCGCTGAGACACGCATGTCATCATCAACAATACCAATCACAATGCTTTTTTTTCGACTCCGCAGCTCAGGGCGGCAAATAAAACATTCTCCTGGGCATAATGCCAGCACAATAACGTCCGCTACCTTCACGCTTTCGGAGGTAAAGTTAAAGCTGAAATTAACTTTAGTGTTGTGCTGAGAAAAGAAATCATTAAAAAAAAAGGTCAGTCCACGCCTAAAGAGGGTATCCCACTCTTTTATTACAATGTTAACCATTTACTATACCGAAACATAATTATTAAGCGCAGCTGCATTGGGGGAATAATAGACGCAGCTTTTTTACCCTGTTAACTTCCTGAAGGGGATGACGACTCACGCGCCTATGACCCGCTATAGCCAGCAACCCGTCAGTTATATTGCATTGTCAAAACGACAACGGCATGAATGGAACCTGGCGTCGGCCTTCCCGCCACTGAGGTCACCATGGCGCTCATCGGAATCGTCGCCGTTCTGTCTGCGGCAATATTTTGCGTGATGCTGGATCCGCTGCCCATCAACAAACCTGTAGTAGCATCAGACATCGCAATGGCCACACGGGTTGCCGTGCCACTGTTTTGGTAATAATTCATGCCCGCTTCCGGGTCAGGCGTTCCGCTAAAACGGGTTGTCACGCTCAGCGTACCCGGCGGACAGCGGGAAAACAGGAGATTAAAGGTAACCGGATCGGAAGATGACCCGGGGGTGAACATGTTTGTTGCCTGAATATTACCAAGATCAACATTCATATTTTCACTCCCTCCGTTAAAGACGCAGGGCGCTGCGATAATACGACCTGTGACTTTGATATCGACGTTGTCTGCCGACAACGCAGGCAATACTATTGCGCATGCCATCAGCAACACGAGTTTATTCATTTTCATTTAACAGTCCTTATTGATAGGTAAGACTCAGCGTTGCGGAGGCATTGGCGATGCCGGTGGTTACCGTTGTATTGGTCTGATAGTAGCGTGCGGTTAACGGAAACATCTCCTGGCCGCCATTGGTTCTCTTCAGAACAAGATTATTGCCAAGGATGAGAGGAGTATTGTTATAAACCAGCTGCACGCCAACCCCCTGTGCGACGCCTGCGCTTCCCTGACCGGTTAACGCCAGCACGGTATTATCGCTGACGTCTGGATTTTGTGCCCCGGAGAGCATGACGTTAATATTGGCTCCGGCATCACAGTCCAGAATGAGATTCTGCGTTTTCTGCGCATTAGCGGGGGTTGATCCCACCGCAGAACCAAACTCGCTGACCAAAACGTCCCCCAGTTCAAATACCATATTCGACGTTGTCACCGCGCATGCCACCTGGGTAATAGATCCGGCCCCCGCATTGACGGGGATCTCAGGAGCTTGTTCTCCGCCGAGATATTGCATCGTAAAGGCGACAAACGATGCCAGTTGCCCCGTTACTGAGCCAGATGTAATATCACCAATCTTCCAGAATTGTATAACCGGCTGATAATCATGAATAACCAGCTCGCCTGGGTTTGAAGACCAACTGGACATTGAAGCGTTACCCCGGTCAATATAATCGGTGCCGCTAAATGTCGACGCGCCTGCTTTGGAGTTCATGTAAAAGCCAAAAGAAATACCCACCCCAGGCACATTGGTTTGATAAACGCGCCGCGCGCCGTACGTCGCGACATAGGGTAAAATAGCGCTTTTCATTCCTGAGCTAGACCCTTCATTGCCGGTTGTGACGCAGGTATAAGCATGTGCTAAAGAGCCATATATCTCATTGCTTATCGCCTGGCCAACGGGAACATCGCGCTGAACGATAATATTGCCATAATCCACGGTATAGGGAGAGCCGATGTAAGTATAATCACAACAGAAGCCACTCAATGGAAACAACACAGCCAGCATTAATAATGCAGATCGGAAAAGTCGCATACCTATGCACCTGATATAAAAATTCATTTCAACGTTATCGGCAAACAGCATTATCGATAATCACATCGTTATTCAGCTTCGTCATGTTTATCGAGTAATGAACCCTGCAGGTGTTTGCGGATTGATTTCCCCATTTCACGGTCAGGTTTACCTCGGGATCGAGACCCGTCAAATAGACCTGTCCGCTATCACCCACGATAAAACTGTTATGATCTGTTCCATCAACGCTGGCCATTGCGCCAAACGGCACTACCTGGCCGTTTCGCTGGCTCAAGGTCATCAACATGCGAACGCCTACGCTTGCCCGATAGTTCGCCCTGACAATCGCGCCACGCGTAGGAACCACGGTTTTGACCGTTTGCTCTAACTCAACATTAGCCGGTAATGTTTCAGTGATTAATGACACATCATTTTTGCGATAAGGCATTAAGTTAGAGGCAACCGTATATCCGCGATAATCGGTTGTCGCTCCGGTCATATTCTGGATGCCTACGCCGGCAGCCCCGGGGGCGGCAATCAGCACGTTGGTTTCACCCAGGGGCTGAGAAAACGTCACGCCATTGGCATGCGCAACCACACCTCCCTGAATCCCATAATTCAGACGATCGGTATTTTTGTCATAGCTGTACCCGGCTGTGATTTCGCCATAGGTGCCGCGATAATCACCATTCATATTGCCGGTGTAGGCCACGTCGTGAGTGCCGATCCCCTGTTGAATATTCCAGTTGAGCGCATTATTCGGCAAAGCAACGCCATTTAACCCAGCGCTGTGTGTCGTACCGTTATTCTTGCTGGTATTCATGCCATAGTTTGCCCATGTCTGCGGCAACAGTTTTTCCAGGGGAATGCTGATATTCAGCGCCAGCATCTGGTTTTTATCGTCGCTGTGGGCTGAGCTGTACGATCCCGCGCTCCCATTCTTACTCAGCGTCCAGGTCAGGCCATAACTGATACTGTGCCAGTAGTTGTTATACCCAACGCTCCATGATTCCATCGCCTTACCCGAATTCCAGTAATCTTCACGCGCGGCGTTCAGCATCAACGATCCCAGATGGTCTCCCAACCCCTGGCTCAACGTCAGCTCAGCACGGTTGCGGCGTCGGTCCTGAAGCGCCTGACTGTCACCGTGAGAATCCAGGACCTCTTGCATGCCATAGTAGCCGCTGGTCGAATAGCGGTAGCCGGCAATCGCGAAGTTGGTGCCCGTTGCGGCAAAATTTTTACTGTATCGAGCCCGCCATGATTGCCCCCTGGATTTCGGCATATTTTGCGGCGTGGACCAGCCCTGGGTGATATCGCTGGAGATTGCGCCAAAGTTACCCATGTTTTTACCGACGCCCGCGGCGAGGGACTGGTACTTACTCGACTCCTGTAATCCGCCGTAAAACGTAAAGCCATAGGGCAAGCCGAGAATAACGCTCATCTGAGCAAAGGGCGTTTTGTCCACGCTGCCGTTGTAAGAACGATATTGGCCGCCCGTTAACGCATATTTTATTCGGCCTTCACGCTGTAATACGGGAAGGGAGGCAAATGGCACGCTAAAGTGCTGCTCACTGCCATCAGCCTCTTTAATCGTGACATCAAGATCGCCGGCGCCGCCGGTAGGATACATATCCGTGATTTCAAAAGCCCCCGGCGCCACAAAGCTCTGGTATATCTGATAGCCATTCTGGCGAATTATCACCTGGGCATTGGTCCGGGCGATACCACGCACCACTGGGGCATAGCCCTTGAGGGAGTCGGGCAGCATGTCATCATCGGAGGCAAGTTGTCCTCCCCGAAAAGGCATGCTGTCGAAGACATCTGCCGGGGCAGAGCTATCACCCAGCGTGAGCTGCGACTGTAACGGGATTATCGTACGCTGAGCATAGGTATAAACCGTCTTCCAGGCATCGTGACCCTGTGAATCGCGCGACCAGGTGGTGTAATTTCTTAACCGCCAGGGGCCAATATTCACGCCAGGACGCAGGTTGGCATACTGATTATCGCTGGTGCTGCTGTTGCTATTTTTTGCCCAGTTATTGGCCCCACTCAGACTGTAGTTGAGCAGGGCGGCGTTAATCCCTTGATCCCAGCGATCCGGCGACACCGCTCCGCGCGCTTGCGCTGATAGTGCCGCTTGCGGAATGCTCAATACCAGACGCTGCATGGCAAACTGGAAATCCGTACTGGCCTGAGGGATCGCGGACAGGTTCGCACAGGATGTTTCGCCTTTTAACGCGGGAAAAAGTCCAGTCTTCACTCCCCAGCTTTCTAATTGCTCAATGGATAAACAGGGGACTAATTTGTCATCACCGCCAGGCCCTTTCAGCAACACAAACCTGATATCGCGGGTATCAACTAACCGATCGTCCAGGACGATATCAACATGATAATCCCCGGGAGCTTGCGCGCCCGATTCAAAACCAGAAAGATCGACTTTTTCTGTCCCCGGATTATCCAGTTCAACCAGTTCTGGATTAAAAAAATCGCGACTATAGCTATTTTGCGTATTACTGAAGAGCGCGATGGTTATCAATAATGCCAACCGTGGAGAACGTGCTTTTATATAATCCATTGCCATCATCATAAATCCCACTCAGTGTCTTTTCGCTGGTCTACAGACTGGCTTTGTGTTCTGCCCCGGGACTGCCATAATCATTGATAATTTTGAATGTCACTGGCCCGCCCGTTACGCCGGAGGGTAAATCGAACGTCGCTGTGCTACCGGGTAATACGTAACTGACATCGGGTAATTTTTTACCTGATAGTGAAATTTCGTTAAAATTCATGACATGCCGAGTCGGATTGTTTACCTGTATCTTATTACCGACGCGTTGCCAGCGTAATTTATCGACCTGCTCTTCAGGGGATGCGCCTTTCATCGCCGCCGGACGGTAGATGAGCTTGATTCTGGTTTTAATGGCAATTTGCAACGTATTGTCAACTTTAGCTGCAGAGGGTATGGCTTTTATATTAAGCCAAAATAAGCTCTCTTTATCCTGAGGTAATGCTCCGGTGGCAACAATGCGCTCGACGTTTTGTTGGCCATTATTCAGTCGATATAACGGTGGCGTAATGATGAAAGGCGCCTTTTCGGCACCGCCATCCGGCGTTTCGATCCAGGACTGGATCAGGTAGGGGGTTTTATCAGGATTATTTATGCCAATTGAGGCTTCTTTTTTATTACCATCAAAAATGACCCGCGTACCACCAATAACGACACCGGCCTGAGCAGCGGATAAGCCAATACTCAATATCGTGGTGGTAAGCAAGATACTGCGAAGAACATTCATTTTAGACCTCTGAAACATGGGGCCGTATCGACCCCATCAGCTTTTCTGGACAGAAAATCAGTTATATACAATGGAGAAGTTAGCAACAGAGTTGGCCGTACCCGGCGTTACTGATGCCGTGGTGGAGATATATTGCGCGTAGAATTTCAGCGTATTGTCCTGGGTGCTGCTAAGGGTGTAGTTATAGCTGTTCTCACCGTGTAAAGGCAGGTCGACTTTATCGGCGGTCATCAGGTTAATCGCCACCCCTGACGCCGCACTGGAGGTTGAGGTATCAATAGCCAGCAGGTTAGGGTTGGTCAGATCGGGGGTGCCATCAAAGCGTACTTTTGTCGAAGTCACTGTGGTTGGGCAGTTTTTAAGCACGATATTAAAATCCTTTGCAGCCGCTTTTGCGCCACTGTTCGGAAATTCAGTTTTATAAAAGTTACCGAGATTGACCTGCTGGTTTTGCGATGCCACATCGACTTCACAGGCAGTATCAAGAATATTGCCGACGAAATTCACGGTGCCAGCGGCAGCAAAAGCGTGAGACATAGACAGCGCTGCAGTTGCGGTCAAGGCAACTAAAACAAGACTCTTTTTCATTACGTTGTTTCCTTATTAACTTGGTTTGCCACTTATATCCAGGCAATAGGGTGCCGATGAGCGTTACACTCTTTTTGTACCAGCGCCTTATTTTTTACTGTGCAGCATGGCAGCCATAATTAATTACGGTAAGATCATGAACTGTTCTGCTGGCTGGCTAAAATTTATCTAATCACTTTCTTAAACTCAAATGATTTGTGGGTCTATAAGTAGACTCTCACTTAACGAATAAGTAACATTCCTTTTTTTATTGTATTTATTAAGGCCCGGTCTATTTTTAGACCCAAAGGTCATGAGGCACAAAATCAATTACTTAGAGTACATCTTTAGCACGGTCTACTTTTGGACCCTAAACCAATATTTCGCGGTTTCTTCATTTTTAAGATAATTCGTCGGGTCGATCAATAAAGCGATCACCGTAGAGGAATTGAGGCAGCATATGAACACGCGCTTAACCCCCCCGGAAAACCAGGACAAATCAATTGCCCTGGAATTAAAACCATTTCGGCACATCGAGACTCTGATAAATCATGTGTTGCCAGCAGCAGAAAGAGTAGTGATCGGCAGAGGTGAGGTCGTGCATTATTATAAAGATGATATCCGGCAATGTTTTTTACTATTGCAAGGTAGCGTCGCGCTGCACCGTCGCGGCGATGGCATTGTTTTAAATTCTGAATCATCACCCTTTATTCTGGGCGTCAGTAGTCAGTTTTCCTCAGAGCATCTCTATGTGAGAGCGCTGGAGACGTCAGAGATCGCCCGGATGTCACTGGATTGTTTTAATCACATCGTGGCGCAACTGGATCTATGGGAGCATTTTTCGAAACTCCTGATTTACACGGCCTCCCGGGTGTATGAGCATTGCGCACAAATCTCGCAGATGTCGGCTTATGACATCATCCGCTTTCAGCTTGTTGAACTGATGCAAGAGCCGGATGCGATACGGCAACAAATTACGGCTGCAGCCTATATTAAGAGCCGAACCTATCTTTCACGGAGCGGGATTATGCGAATTCTGGCAGAGCTGCGAACCGGGAACTACATCACCATGGAACGGGGTATACTTCTTGATATCAACCATTTGCCTCGAAAATACTGACGATGAGGATACCCGCAACAGGAAGCCAGGCTATAATCAGACAGGTCAATCTAAAGGTTATCGGTTATGTCCTCTTCAGCAAAACCTCACAGAGGTTCACCCTACGCGCAAGAGTTGATAATGCATTTACAGCCGTATTGCACGCCACGTAAAACTGAAAGGGGGGAGCAACTGGATTTCAAGGTGAATGGCCAGGGGATGTGTTACCTTATCCTTGAGGGAACCGTAGCGGTTTATCGCCGAAACGATAATATGATGCTGTCCACTGCGCGCAGTCCCGCCGTGTTTGGTCTTGCCAATCTGACGGATATTTACTTCGATGATTACATTAAAACTCTCAACTCCTGCGTGATTGGCGAGATCTCCACCGCTCGTGTTCATGACATTATTAAAGAAAAGTCGTTATGGGGGCTGCTCTCAAAGCAACTGATGTTTGTGTATGGCCGACTTTACAACAATGTGATGCCGCAGGGCGCACCGACGGCGTACGAGATGATCCGCCAGCAGTTGCTCAATTTAATTGAAGAAGATGAGAGTTATCGCGCCGCAGTCACAGCGGAACTCTACATCCGCGAGAAAACCCATCTTTCTCGCAGCGGCGTCATGCGCATACTTGCAGATTTAAAAACGGGTGGTTTTATCGAAATGGAAGAGGGAAGACTCATTAAAATCCATAAGCTTCCCGCCAGGTACTAAATTCAGACACCGTCAGACAAAAAAACGCCCCTCATCTCCATTTAGCGACCACACCAGGGTCAATGATAATTTTTAATGCCCAGGGCAGGGCGCGCCATGTTCTAGCCAGTGGTGCACCGATCGGGCGGGATCGTCCGCTTAGCCAGTTTCTTTTGCAAAATGATGATAATAATTGGGGATCCTGATGCGGAAATTGCACATAGCGCCAGCAACGTATCCATATTCTGGAGCGCCATGCGATGGTCAGGTAACAGAAAAGCGGACAGGAAAAATGCGGCAGTCGTCATCAGATACATCATGGACGTCTGTAATGAAGAGAATCCCGCTCGTTGGTTGTTATCAGGAAACTGAATCGTAACCGCCGAAGATGAAACCAGACGACTGTAAGCTGCCCCGAGAAATAACGTCATAAACAGCGCCGGATGCGGATAGCCCAGGAGGGGTATCAGCAAGCTCAGAATAAAAACGAGGGTTGACCCGGTCGCCAAACTCAATGCAGAAAAACGAGAGGTTAATGCCCCTGTCATTCTTGTAGACAAATACCCCGCCAGTCCCCCGCCGAAGAACAGCCAGGGCAGCTGGCCTTCAGAAGCCCCCAACAGCTGCGTCATTAATGGCGCCAGAACAGGAATGATCAGCATTGGACTAAACTGTACCAGCGCATTACCGGAAGCAAACAGTAAAGTATCAACATCGAGGGGCAGCGCGTGAGGCGTGTCGAAAGCGACGGGGTCCTGAGGGATGACAGTGACGATCAATGGCAATGCCAACAAACAGAGCGTGCTGATTAACCACAACGCGACATGCCAACCGTAATGAGTACACAAAAATAATATAGCGGGCATCCCCACAACGCTTACCAGCGAAAATGACGCAATCACCGTCGCCAACATTTTTCCGCGCAAGTCAGCCGGCGTGTGGTTTATCAAAATACCGATCCCCACCCCCATTGTCGTCCCTCCAACCAGCCCTGCGAAGAATCGCAAGGTAAGAAGAAGAGGAAAACGGGTTATGAATGTTGTCAACAGTGTCGCCATGGCTAGCAGCACCATATTAGCGATAAGAAAACGCTTCTTATTGCAATGGTCAACCCAGTAAAAGGCGATAATTCCCGACAGGACGGCTCCAGAGGTGTACATACCGGATACATAGCCTGAGAAGGAGACGGGAACAGCGAAATCCGCAGCCATAAATGTAAAAACAGGGCTGAACATCATATATTCCAGCGCATTAGTAAACTGCACAAAAGCGATGACCAGCGCTATCCGTATCAGCGCCTTTTGATTAAGTGTTGTGGTGACCCGTGGCATAGCAAGCGACCTGTTGATGAAAGATAACCTAGCTTAACTGCTATCAAACTTATCGATTAGATGGTAAAAATGGCACTCATTATTATCATATGTGGGATAGTTGATGCGGCCAGTTCTTGATTTTAATGCGCTGAAAGTCTTCATCGCTGTAGTTGAAAGAGACAGTTTTGTGGGGGCATCGAAAGCCCTTGAAATGCCGGCATCAAATGTCAGCCGTTGCATTGCTCAGCTAGAAGACAAACTGAATCTTCAGCTTATTGAACGCAGTACCCGACATATGAAACTCACTCAGGCGGGGCATCTACTCTATACCCGGGCGAAGCCATTACTGGAAGCGCTTGAGCAAACTGAAACCGAATTAACGTTGCGGCAAATGCAATTCAAGGGGCCATTACGTATCTGTATTCCTAATGAAATCGGTCCTGCATTGCTGGGGGCTATTGTTGCCGATTTCGCCTGTCAGCATCCGGACCTGGAGATAAGTTGCGTCACCAATTTGTCTGGTTATGAATCCCTGCGCGATGATCTGGATCTCGCTGTCATTGTGAGTCGTGGTCAGATGGATGACAGTGACTACATAGCCCGTCATCTGGTGACCATCCCTTGCACCATCGTTGCGGCCCCCTCCGTTATCCAGCGTTATGGCACGCCTTCTCGTATACAGCAATTTGAAGAATTGCCCTGTATTACAACGGTAAATGCGCTTAAAGGCGCTCCCTGGCAGTTTGTGAATAAAAAGGGCGGATTCGAGACGATTAAAGTGAACGGTCGTTATCGGGTCAACAGCGGGGAGATGGCAGGGCGAGCGGCCATCTCAGGCGTCGGTTATGCCATCCTGTCGAAACAAGCCTGCCAGCCCTATATTGACGATGGCCGGTTAATCGAAATTGAATTTGAACAATCGGCGGCCCCCTTGCAATTGTTCGCCCTGTATTCCGATCGGCGTTATTTGCCGGCAAAAACAAGAGCGCTTATTGATTTCATGTATCAGAGATTGAGTCATGAATAAGAGGCCATCATCAGCGCACCTGGATGCGCTGTCCCGTTCAGCCGGCGCTCTTGCCGCTCATCACCTCGACTCAAGCACCATTGAATCACTCCTCGCCGATCGCCTAAAAGCGTCTGTTAAAGCTTATCTTTTTAGCCATTGCCCTGGCGATGGCCGGGGCGCTTTCTACGGGCAAGCTCAGGCCTTCAAGTCCAGAACGACATGGCTGAATGTTTGATAGGTTTTTTCATCTGGCGCAGGCGGAATTTTGGCGACTTTCAGCGCGGACATCACCTGCGCGCAGAATGGCCGATCGCCGTTCTCGACCGCCGGATCCTGCACCGTGCCGTCACGCTGCAGGGTAAAGCGCACCGAGCATTTTTGCCCTTGCCAGGAGTCCGGCTGGTCTATGTTAGCGAAGATAGCCGCCTGGATCCGCGCCAGATAGCGTGAGGCTTTGGCCTGCGGTGACGTATCTGCACCCGTTTGATAATCGCGAAGTATCTTATCCACTTCTGCCGATATTTGAGCGTCTTCGGCGCTGTCCGGCGCAGAAGCATGACCCGAACAGGCGGAAAGGAGTAAAGAGAGGGTGCAAACGAGCACGGCGTTAATTTTCGCGGACATGGTAAGCCTCCTTGCTGGTGGTGAAACATTTCGTGTACGAGGCGGTTATCCTCTGTTATTCCGCGAGATTATTCAAACGCTGAATGCATAGTGCTCGCTTTAAGTGACACCGTCACATATCTTTGGCTTTCGTCGCGGACGGTTAGGCCATCCAGTCGCGAATCAGGTCACCGTATAGCCGTTCTGCCTCCGCCAGCCGGCTGAGCAGGCAGTACTCGTCGGTTTGATGAGCCATCGACGGCTCCCCGGGGCCGAGAATAATACAGGGCGGGTTGCCCAGGGCAGGCAGCAGCAGCGAGGCGTCGGTAAAGTAGGGCACCACGCGCGGTGTAATCGGCTCAGCGTGCAGCGGCTGACAGCGTTGGTAAACCTGCTTAATCCATGCATGATCCTCCCGGCTCAGGACCGCAGGCAGGTCGACCAGCGTGGTGACCGTAACGCTTTCGCCCAGCAGCGTCGTCAAGCGCTCCCGGATAGCGGCGTGCTGTAAATTGGGCGCGCTGCGGATATCGACATCAAAACGCGTGCGGTCCGGTACGGAATTAATATTGAGTCCGCCCTCTATGCGTCCGACGTTGAGGGTGGGTTGCTTCATCAGCGGATGCGGCGCGCCCGGCGAAAAATGCTGGATCTTACCCAGCGCATCCGCCGCAAGATAGATAGCATTGATCCCCAGCTCCGGCATCGCGCCGTGGGCGGTTTTTCCCCGCGTTTCGCAGCGTAGCCAGAGGGCGCCTTTATGACCGATAACCGGGTAGTTGGCGGTGGGCTCACCGACGATCAGCGCGCCCACCTCTGGCAACGTCTCGGAGGCGATCAGCGCCCGCGCGCCGTCGCAGCCGGTCTCTTCTCCGCCGGTGATCAGCAATAGTGCGCCGCGCCCGGCGCGAATCGTTTGCCGCTGATGAACGCAGGCGACGGCAAATGCCGCTATCGCCGCTTTCATATCGCTCGACCCGCGTCCATAAAGACGCCCGTCTTCCATCTGCGCACCGAAAGGATCGTACTGCCAGCGGGCATTTCCCAGCGGGACGGTATCCAGATGTCCGGTAAAAGCCAGCGGTTTACCGCTCTTCGACCCGGGCAGCCTGGCGATAAGATTGCAGCGTCCCTCGCCGAATGACGACAGCGACACCTCAAAACCGCTATCGGCAAGCCAGTCGGCGAAGAACCGCATGCAGTCGGCTTCGCTGCCCGGCGGGTTGATGGTGTTAAAGCCCAGCAGTTGCCGGGCGAGCTCAAGGGTAGCGGTCATCAGCGGCGTTCCGTCAGCCAGTCGAGGCAGTTAATCCACAGCTGGCGATAGCCGGGCCATTTGGCAAACTCTTCCGGCAGCCAGTGCGCCGACATGTCGCTGGTCCACACCAGCGAGCGCCCCCGCTGATATTCGCGAATGGCCAGCAGAGGATGATCGGTACCGGCCACGGTCGCCAGCAGTTTACCTTCCGGATGCATTTTAACCTCGTTATAGCCCAGCAACCACGGCCATTCGCCCGGAATATCGTTAAACAGGGGGTGAGATCCCGCCACTTCAGCAAAGCAGCCTTCCGGGGTTTCAATGCGATCGTCCCAGGCCAGGCAGCGAACCGGCAGCACTTTCTCCACCGCGGTATTACGGTAGCGCGCGCCGCCGTTGATCCCCTGGAAGCTGTAATAGCCGCCGATCATCATCAGCGCCCCCCCGCCGGCCACGTAATCATGCAGGAGCGTTAGACGGTTGGCGGTGCGGCGGCTCTTCAGCCAGGTGTCCGGATGCAGCAGCAGCGTATTGGCGCCGATATCCGAAAGGATGATCGCATCCCAGTGTTCCAGCGCTTCCAGCGTCAGCGGAAAGTCTGTCGCCGCCGCGTGGGCGGGCATATAGGTAATGGCATAGGGACTGTCGGCGAGCGCGGCCAGAAAATCCGTTGCGCCGGTGTGCCAGGTGGCGGTGGCAAACTGGTCGAAGCCTTTAACGTGCGTTGAGGTGCTGGTCCAGGACTCACCGACCAGTAAGATTTTTTTCTGCATGATGACGTTTCCTTTTATCCGCCAAAGACCCGCTGGGGGTTTCCAATCATTAAGGTTTCAAGCTGTTCGCCGCTGACGCCGTGGCGCCGCAGACGCGGAACAAAATGCTTGAGTATGTAGCCGTAACCGTGGCCGCCGTAGCGGGTGAGCATGGTTTTCAGGAAGACATCCTGCGACAACAGAATGTGCTGGATATAGCCGTCGTCAATTAACTCGCGGATCGCGCGGGCGTTCTCCTCGTCGGAGGGCGACTGCGCTGACTCGTCGGCGTAGTAATAGCTCATGCCAATCATGTCGTATTCGAGGAATGCTCCGCGCTGGGCCAGTTCGCGCTGGTAGCGCTTATCGGCAAAGCTGGGGTTCATATGGCACAGCACGGTATGGCGTAAATCGGCACCTTCCAGCTCGAGAATATCCAGCACCCGATGACCCAGCCGTTCCCAGCCCGGCAGATGGACCTCGATCGGCACGCCGGTCGCGGCGCTGGCCCGACCCGCAGCGCGCAGGGATTTCTCCTCATCCGGCGTAAAACGGCTGGAGATACCGATTTCGCCGATAAGCCCGGCGAGTACCTCCGGTTTCTCCTCCGCGCCGCCAAGATCGTAAATCAGCCGTTCGGTCAGCTGTTCAACGCTGCTGGTCCTTACCCACTCGGGGTGAGAAGGCTCCAGATAGAGGCCGGTACCCATAATAATGTTCAGACCGGTCAGACGCGCGATGCGCGCCAGCGCTTTCGGATCGCGGCCAATACCGATATTGGTCGGGTCGACCACGGTTTCGCCGCCAAGGGCGCGATATTTAGTGAGTTCCTCAATCGCAACGTCGACATCAAACAGCTGACAGTTATCGCGGCTCATCAACGGATTCAGTGACAGTTCGCCAAGGTTTTCCATTTTCACCGGCATTTCGGCAAGATGGCGATCGCTACAGCAGCAGGGCGGCACCCATTTGCCGGAGGCATCCAGCAGAATATGCTCATGCATCAGGGTGACGCCCATTTCGTTAATCGGCAGCGGGCCAAGCACTGTCATCACGTAACCGCTGCTGACGCCAACCGGCAACGGTGAGGGATGACGAAAAATTGATCCGTTCATCAGCTATCCTTTTGCCGCGGAGCGCGTGGGGTTGAGAATGCGGGTGTTCAGCCAGATAGCCAGCAGGATAATGGTGCCGGTAGCTATCTGGGTGTAAAACGGCGAAATATGCGACAGGATCAGCCCGTTCTGAATGACCGCAATCGACAGCGCGCCCAGCAGCGTGCCGATAATGGTACCGAAGCCGCCAAACAGGCTGGTACTGCCGAGCACCACGGCGGCAATAACCTGCAGTTCAAAGCCTTCACCCTGGTTGGAGGAGCCGCTGCCGAGGCGAGCGGTAATGATCATTCCCGCCAGCGCGGCGGCCATACCGCTGAGGATATAGACCTTCATCGTGACGGCTTTGGTGTTAATCCCGCTGCGTCGCGCGCCTTCGGCGTTGGCGCCGATAGCGGTCACGTAGCGACCAAAACGCATGTGATTAAGAACGATATGCCCGATCACCAGAATCAGAATGCCGAGCAGCGCGGGCATGGGGATACCGACTACCCACGCGCGTCCGATAAAGGTAAACAGGCTGTCAGCCGGAACCGGAATCGAATAACCCTGAGTGATCAGCAGCGCGATGCCGCGAACCACAGCCAGAGTGGCGAGGGTGACGATAAACGCCGGAATCCCTTCATAGGCAATAAAGAAGCCGTTGATGGCGCCAACGACGCCGCCGAGCAGCAGGCCGCCGAGCAGTACCACCGGCCACGGCAGCCCCCAGCTATTCAGGGCGATAGCGGAGAGTGCGCCGACCAGCGCCAGGGTAGAGCCCACCGACAGATCGATACCGCCGGTGGTAATCACCAGGGTCATCGCCGTCGCGACGATCAGCAGCGGGGCGCTCTGACGGATGATATTCAGCCAGTTGGTGCCGGTGAGAAAGTTGCTGGTGATCAGCGAAAACACCACGCAGCAGAAGACGAAAAAGAGCGCGATGCTGACCACGCCCGAGTGGTTATGCAGCAGGCGGCGCGGCAGCGAATGCTGGATCATGCGGGAGCTGCTTAAGTTCATGATACTCATCCTGTTACCTCAATGTGCAGCCGCAGAGCGGGCGGTGAATTTTTCGCCCACAATCAGGTTAACGATATCGTTCAGGCTGGTGTCGGACACCCGCCTGTCAGCGACATTGGTACCTTCATACATCACCATGATCCGGTCACACACCAGGAACAGGTCCTGCAGGCGGTGGGTAATCAGAATCACGCTCACCCCGCGAGCGGAAACGCGGCGAATGAGTTCCAGAACCGCTTCGACCTCCGCGACGGCCAGCGCGGCGGTGGGTTCATCCATAATCAGGACTTTCGGGTCAAAGGCCGCCGCGCGGGCGATGGCAATAGCCTGGCGCTGGCCGCCGGAGAGATTTCGCACCAGCAGGCGGGTATCCGGAATAGAGATCCCCAGCCCTTTAAGCATCTCTCTGGCATCGGCGTGCATTTTGGCCTCGTCGAGAAAGGGAATACCGAGGACCGATTTCATCGGCTCACGGCCCATAAACAGATTGCCCGCGACGTCGACCGTGTCGCAGAGCGACAGATCCTGATAGACCATCTCGATATGGCAGCGGCGCGAATCGGCCGGATTGGTAAACTGCTGCTGTTCACCGTCGATACGAATCGTGCCGCTGGAGGGGATCACCGCGCCAGAGAGCACTTTGGTGAGGGTGGATTTCCCCGCGCCGTTATCGCCCACTAAACCCAGCACTTCGCCCGGGGCCAATTCGAGGTTAACGCCGCGCAATGAACGTATCGACCCGTAGGTCTTGGTGATATTGATCATCTCCACCCTTGGCGGGGTAGTTTGTGGCTGCTGCATCTGATAACTCCCATCGCTATTGCCGGGAAAATGTTCGCCATCCTGCGGGAGAGACTCTATCCGACACGGTTTACAATCTAGTAAACCGGTTTACCTGCGGAACAGAGCCCTCGCCAGTACAGTCAGGACAAACGCTATGTAAGATATTTGTTCGCCAGTAAGAACATTGCAGCATCCGTGCCAGGGCAGGAACAACACAGCAGCCCTGTAACTTAACCTTATGTATTCAATAGGTTTTATTGATTACGATCCGGTAAACCGGTTTACTGATTATAGTGAATAAATTGTTAATTGATCGTTTTTTGCGCCAAAACCGGGCGCTTTTGCGTCATTATGGGACATGCTTAACAGATCTTGATCGAGTCGCGACCAATCCATTCAACCGGCAGGCGGGTTTCCGCAGGGATATCCGGATCGTCGTTTAGCAGGCGCATCATGATGTGCACCGCGGTGCGCCCCAGTTCCCGGGCGGGCTGGCGGATAGTGGAGATCCGCGGCTGGGTAAAATCGGCATAATTGGCGTCATCGAAGCCGACTAGCGAAAGCGCCTCCGGCGCCTGGAGCCCGCTGGCGCGTAGACCGTCAAGCAGACCGAGCACCAGATAGTCGCTGGCCGCGAAGACGGCGGTAGGGCGAACCGGTTGGCTGAAGAGGTGCCGCAGCGCCTGCTGGCCAAACTCGCGCTGATAGTCGCCGTACATCACCCATTCGGGCGGCCAGCTCAGGCCGGCTTGCTCCATCGCGGTGCAAAAACCCTGATAGCGCTCACGGACGCTCATCAGTTTGTCCGGGCCGCCGACGAAAGCGATATGACGATGCCCGGCGGCGATCAGTTTTTCGGTGGCGATGCGCCCGCCCTGGACGTTATCGGCAAATACTTTTGGAACCTGACTCCCGGGAATATCTTCATCCAGCAGGACAATGCGTTCGTGACGCTGGATCTCCTTGCGCAGCAGGCCGTTATCGGGGCGGTTGGTGGTGAACAGCAGACCGTCTACCTGGCAGGTATCCAGCCAGCGGATGAACTGGCACTCTTTTTCCGGGTTGTTGCGGGTGATACACAACACCAGGCTGTAGCCGCTGGCAGAAGCGGCCTCTTCGGCAGCGTCGGCCAGCTCGGCAAAGAAGGGGTTGGTAATGTCGGGGAGCACCAGGCCGAGCGTCTCGCTGCCGCCTTTACTCAGACGGCGCGCCAGGCTATTGCCGCGATAGTCCAGTTCGCGAATGGCGGTTTCGATACGGTCGATGGTGTCCTGCGGCAGCACAATACTGTTGTTCATATAGCGCGACAGGGTCGCTTTCGACAGCCCCGCCAGCTTTGCCACATCAGATAACAATACGCGTTTTATACTCATTTCCTGCGCCATCTCTGCCAGAATCGGCTATCTGTAACATAGTTAAGCGCGGTGGATACAGCAATTTCTCTGTGCGTAATAACCGAAAATAAATGCTTGACAAATTTTAATCAGCAGAGAATTGTATAGGCAGTTTACCGCATCATCCGGGAAGTCATTCCCAAACCCGTTTAAGTCATTCCAGTCGCGCACCGACACGGACCGGTTGCCGGGATGACATTAAGCAGGTATCCGCCGAACGATCGATGATTGTTCTGGCCATATAGACGATATTTGCCCGCCAAAAAAACAATCCTTCTGCGTTCGCATGCGGCGCGGAACTCTGCTGGCTATCAACTATTCCCGACGAGGATACTGATGATGTTATTTCACACCGGAAAACTGCGTTTACTTGCTGTCGCCACGACGATGCTGGCATCGATGAGTTTTATTTCTGCCGCCAGCGCTGCCGGTCCGACTTATGCGCTGGTGCAAATCAATCAGCAGGCGCTGTTCTTTAATTTGATGAATAAAGGCGCGCAGGATGCGGCTAAGGCCAGCGGCAAGGATTTAGTTATTTTCAATTCTAACGATAATCCCGTGGCGCAAAACGACGCGATAGAAAACTATATTCAGCAAGGCGTTAAAGGCATTCTGGTCGCCGCTATCGACGTTAACGGAATTATGCCAGCGGTAAAAGAAGCCGCCGCCGCTAACATTCCGGTGATTGCGATTGATGCCGTATTACCTGCCGGACCACAGGCGGCCCAGGTCGGCGTGGACAATATTGAAGGCGGCAGAATTATTGGTAAATATTTTGTGGACTACGTGCAGAAAGAGATGGGTGGCAAGGCGAGGGTGGGGATTGTCGGCGCGCTGAATTCGGCCATCCAGAACCAGCGGCAAAAAGGGTTCGAAGAGACGCTGAAAAGCAATCCGAACATTACCATCGCTAACGTGGTCGACGGGCAGAACGTGCAGGATAAAGCGATGACCGCGGCGGAAAACCTGATCACCGGCAACCCGGATCTGACAGCAATCTATGCCACTGGCGAACCCGCGCTGCTCGGCGCTATCGCCGCCGTAGAAAACCAGGGGCGGCAGAAGGATATTAAAGTGTTTGGCTGGGATCTGACGGCGAAGGCGATTTCCGGTATTGACGGCGGCTACGTAACCGCCGTCCTGCAGCAGGATCCGGAAAAGATGGGCGCCGAAGCCCTGAATGCGCTGAACAGCATCACGTCGGGAAAAACCGTGCCGAAAACCATTCTGGTTCCGGCGACGGTGGTAACCAAAGCGAACGTCGATGCTTACCGTCCGCTGTTTAAGTAGGTCAACGCGCGCCGTCCTGGGTTAACAGGGCGGCGAGCTCATGGCTACCGGGAAACGCGCTGAGCGTTCCCCGGCGGCTAACGGTTATGGCGGCAGCGCGGCTGGCGTGCGCCAGCGCCAGGTCATCCGGCGCGACGCCGCGCAGCAGGGCGGAGGCCAGCATGACGGCGAGGAACGTATCGCCTGCGCCGGTCGTATCGAGCGCCTCGGCGGGCACGGCGGGACAAAACTGGCGCTGTCCCGCCTGAACCAGCCAGGCGCCAGCGGCGCCCTGGGTTATCACTAAGGTTTTCACCCCATAGGGCTGAAGCAGCTCGGCCTCGGATTCATTGACTACCGCGATGTCGACGAGCGGCCACAGATGGCAAAAGTCAGGATTGACGGGCGAGGGGTTGAACACCGTGGTCATGCCGAGAGTTTTGGCGTACCGGAACAGCGCCCGCGTTTTATCGAGGGAGAAATTGCCCTGCTGCAGCAGAATATCGCCGGCGGCGGCATCCGCCATATGCGGAATAATATTCTCAAGGCTGAAGGCGTCGGCAGCCGCCGTCGTGGTAATGATGGCATTGTCGCCATCAGCGCTATTTAAAATAATCGAGGTGTCGCTATGTTGATTGAAAGGGTCGTCGGGAAGTAAGGTCAGTGGTTCATTTTTTATCTGCTGGCGGATCCAGGCGCCGTTGCTGTCATTTCCCGTGGCGGCAATTAAACGCGTCTCTATTCCACAGCGGGATAATATAATCGCCTGATTCGCGCCTTTACCGCCGATATCCTGCGAAACTTTAACGCCGTGAATGGAAGTGCCTTTTTTCGGTATATCCGGAATAGACCAGGTTTCATCGACGGCAATATTACCGGTAACGTAAACACGCATAGTGTTCCCTTAACAGGATGGATAAGATGGTTGCTATCTCAGCAGAAAAAACCAATGCAATACAAGCTATTTTTTCACGAAACAAAGCCGTTATTGGCGTTATTCATTGCGATCCTTTTCCTGGCGCGCCTAAATATCGAGGAAAATCAGTCTCCGATATTGTTGAGCGTGCGCTTCGCGATGCTGAAAATTATATTTCAGGCGGTGTTCATGGTCTGATTATTGAAAACCACGGCGATATTCCGTTTTCCAAACCTGAGGACATCGGCCATGAAACCTCCGCGCTGATGGCGGTCATTACCGAGAAAGTTCGTGAGCGGTTTGCGGTCCCGCTGGGTATTAACGTCCTGGCTAACGCGGCGATCCCGGCCATGGCCATCGCGCTGGCGGGCGGCGCCGATTTCGTCCGCGTCAACCAGTGGGCCAACGCCTATATCGCCAACGAAGGATTTATCGAAGGGGCGGCCGCAAAGGCGCTGCGCTACCGCAGTATGCTGCGCGCTGAGCATATTCGCGTTTTTGCCGATAGCCATGTCAAGCACGGTAGCCATGCCATTGTCGCCGATCGTTCGATTCAGGAGCTGACGCGCGATGTCGATTTCTTCGAGGCCGACGCGGTGATCGCCACCGGCCAGCGCACCGGCGATAGCGCCACAATGGCGGAAATTGACGAGATCCGCGCGGCGACGGCGCTACCGCTCCTGGTGGGCTCCGGGGTAACGCCGGCTAACGTGAGGCAGATCCTCGGGCGGACCCAGGGGGTCATTGTGGCCAGTACGATGAAGGTCGATGGCGTCTGGTGGAACGATGTTGAGCTGGCCCGGGTGAAGCATTTTATGTCGGTCGCTCAGGCCGCGCTGGAGGAAGCCTAATGGAAGCGTTTAGCGAACGCCTGCTGCGCGAACATCAACCGGCGTGGCAGGCGATGCAGCAGCACCCGTTTGTCACTGATATTGAACAGGATCGCCTGCCGACAGCGGTCTTCAACCGCTATCTGGTGTTTGAGGGCAACTTTGTCGCGACGGCCATCGCGATTGTTGCCCTCGGGGTCAGCAAAGCGCCGGGTATTCATCAGCAGCGCTGGCTGATTGGCGTGCTGAATTCCCTGGTTGATACGCAGATCGCGTGGTTTGAGCAGGTGTTGTCAGCGCGACAAATCGATCCCGCTGAGTACCCGGATGATTTGCCCGGTGTACGGCGCTTTCGCGACGGTATGCTGCGGACCGCCCGCGAGGGCAGCTATGAGCAGATCGTGACCCTGATGTTCGGTGCGGAATGGATGTACTATCGCTGGTGCAGACGGGCGAGCGAACATCGACAGAGCGATGCTGATATACGACGCTGGGTGGAAATGCACGCGGAGGACGAATTCTACCAGCAGGCGCTCTGGCTAAAGAACGAACTCGACCGTTGCGCCATGGCGCTGAGTGAAAAGGAAAAGCAGGCGCTGTCGGCGCTTTACGGTGAAGTACTGCAGTGGGAAATTGATTTCCATCACGCTGCATACGAGGAATAGCCGCGAGGTGACTCACAGGAGGCGCCGGAAGCGGCGTCTCCTGAAATCTTGCTCAGGTAGTCCGCGTCTTATCCGGGCATTGCCTCTCCAGCCATTGTACGACGAGGGGCCATCATTTCTCTGCATGGCAGGGGAGCTATGTCCGCTTCCATTTCGTGTCACCTTGCCGGAATACAGACTTTCCTGCCGTAGTGGGGCAAATATCCTGCACTTTGACGCTTATTGATTATACTTTGATGGTGGCTTGTGCTGCTTCAGGCAGTTGACGCGAGGGCGGGTAGCAAACCAGCCCCCTGACATTGGGTCAACAGGTCCGATGATGATGTGATCATGTAACAGTCGAGGAGGTATGGAAATATGGGATTATTAAGTTTTGTGAAAGAAGCGGGCGAGAAAATATGGGACGCCGTCTCCGGCGACAGTAAAGAAGAGCGGGCCGATAAACTGAAAAAACATATCGATGGTCTTAATCTGCCTGGCGCCGAAAAGGTCAATATTGATGTTGCGGACGATGGCACCGCCACGGTCACTGGCGATGTTGCTTCGCAGGAGGATAAGGAAAAAATTCTGGTAGCGGTCGGGAATGTCACTGGCGTAGGTCAGGTCAGTGACGGCGTTAAGGTGACGCAAAGCGGGGCGGAAAGTCGTTTTTACACGGTCAAATCCGGTGACACCCTGAGCGCTATCTCCAAAGCGATGTATGGCTCTGCCAATGATTATCAACGTATTTTTGAAGCCAATAAACCGATGCTGACGCATCCCGATAAAATCTATCCGGGTCAAGTGCTGATTATCCCGGCGAAGTAGGCCGTTCATTCCACTCAGCAGTAGCATCAGTGATGGCAGGGGTACTTGCTTTATACCGTCGTCGGGAGCAGCTGCGGACATCAATTCCTCTCTCAACGGCAAAAGAGCCAGCAAGCTGGCTCTTGTTTCCCCGGGTTCAGGCGCTTACTGTGCGTCAGCCAGCGTCAGCCAGCGCCAGCCGGGCCTCTTCCTGCTCGGTAATTTTACGCTGTTGCTCAAGCTCCAGCGCGCCGCGATGAGAAAGATAGCAGAACAGGATGCAGCAGACGATCCCGCCCATCAGCAGATAGAACCCGCCGTGCCAGCCCATTTTATCGACCATCACGCCGAACAGGCTGGTGCCTAACGAGGCGCCAAAGATATAGCTCATAAATCCGCGCAGGCCCACGGCGGAGCCAACGGCAAAGCTGGGGACGATCTCCATGGTCTGGACCGAGGCCAGAAACTGCGGGACGTAAATCAGGCAGCCCACAATCGCCGCAAATACCGTGACCATCAGCAGTGATTCGCTTTTCCAGTAGCCGATCAAACAGATGAAAATCAGCGCCATGCAGATCATGGCTAACGGCATCCGGCGGCCTTTGAACAGCTTATCGGAAAGCCAGCCGGCCAGCAGGGTTGACGGAATCGCCGCCCATTCAAAAAACAGGAAGGCGACGCTCATCTGCTCTTTAGAAAAATGTTTCACCGTCAGCAGGTAGATTGGCAGCCAGCTGATCATGCCGAAACGCACCATATAGACAAACACATCCACAAGGGAGACATACCAGGCGTTTTTGTTACGCAGGACGTAGGTGCAGAAGATCTGGAATGCGCTCATGTTCTCCGGCGCTTTCTGGGCGTGTTTGGTCTTCAGCACCACTTTCTCTTCCGGCATCATCTCTTCCAGCGAAGGCAGGCCCTCCTCCCGCGGCGAACCTTTACCCAGCACCAGTACGCTGATGGCGAATACCACCGCCACGCAGGCCGGCACAATGTAGCTGGCGCTCTGCCAGTGCTCGGTACCGAGAATCGCAAACGCGGCGCCGACGATCGGGGCGACAATTCCGCCGCCGACGTTATGGGAAATATTCCAGAAAGCTCCTACGCGGCCACGCTCCCGGCGCGGAAACCAGTTCGCGATGGTAATGAAAGAGGGGCCGACCCCCATCCCCTGAAACAGGCCGTTCAGGACAACCAGCGCAGCAAAAACCCAGAATGCGGTGCTGAATCCTAACCCGATGTTGACGATGGCGCACAGTACGAGACCGCAGGCCATAAACACTTTCGGGCTGGCTTTATCCGCGAGGCTGCTCATCACGCCTTTACTGATCCCGTACGCGATGAGCATACAGCTGCTGAGCAAACCGATCTGCGTGGCGCTAAGATCTAACTGTTCTTTCAGATAGGGCGTGGATAAGGTGAAGTTATTGCGCACGATATAGTACGCCAGATATCCCAGAAATACGCTTAGCAGCGCCTGCATACGGTATCGACCATACTTTGCCTGAATTTTCTCAGCAGGAACTGTATTCGCCGACGGCCCTTTTTTTAATAATGATAACATGTCGTCACCTGTATTTTATATTGATGTGAACATCAGGAGCATTCGGCCTGAAGGGTGAAATAAGCGGCCGTAAAATACAAATCGTCGAAATGAGTCAAAACTGACTCAAACTAATGAATTGATGGGTTGATTTTGACTCATATTGAATGAGCGAGAGCCTGCGGAATTAATGTTGCGCTGATTTTATGTCCGGCTTGTGCGGACTCTAACAAATTACCCAATCATTATCTGGTAATCTTTAGCGATATTCCCGGGCGCCCGTTTGGCTATTTTTCCGCTCGCGGTGATTAATTCGCCAGCTGTCATAAACGGGTAAGTTTTGTCTCAACGTAATTTTTTCGGTATTTCAATATTTATGAACGGGATCACAAACATGTCTCTTCGTCGGGGCGGGATAGTGAGCAAAATGCTCGCGATGCTGCTGCTGACCGCCTGGCTGAGACCCTGTGCGGCGCAAAGCAATGAGCTGGTGATGGCGACGACATTTTCTCCCAGCGCCACCGTGTGGATTATCGATCGCTGGCAGAAAGAGCCGGGGTCAGTGACGATCAGGACGCTCAACCGCACCAGCGCCTCGCTGGAACAGCTGCTAGACACGGCAAATGCCGAAAATGTCGATCTGATCCTGACCTCGTCGCCGATGCTGCTGCAGCATCTTCAGGAGCATAAAAAGCTGGCACCGTTCAGCGGTGCGCCGGCAGTCAGCCAACAACTGGTGCCGGAATCCATTCGCTCCACCTCCGTGGCCGTAGCGATTTCCGGGTTCGGTTTGCTGATTAATCGCCCGGCGCTGATGACACGGCACCTGCCTGCGCCAGCGGACTGGGATGATCTGACCGATCCTCGCTATCAGGGGGCGCTGCTGATGAGCAGTCCGTCGCGTTCGGATACCAACCATCTGATGGTGGAGTCGCTGCTGCAACAAAAAGGCTGGATTAAGGGATGGGCAACGCTGTTGATGAGTGCGGGAAATCTCGTGACCATCTCATCCCGCAGTTTTGGGGTGGCGGATAAGATTAAAAGCGGCCTGGGCGTGGCCGGTCCGGTGATTGATAACTACGCCAATCTGCTGATGAACGATCCGCACCTGGCTTTTACCTATTTCCCGCAGTCGGCGGTTTCGCCGACCTATGTCGCGGTGCTTAAAAACAGCCAGCACGCCAGCGAGGCGCGGCGGTTTATTCGCTATCTGTTAAGCCCGGAGGGCCAGACGATCCTCGCCGATGCCAATACCGGGAAATACCCTGTAACGCCCCTGGCGACGGGCAATCCGCGGGCGGCGCAGCAGGCGGTGCTGATGAATCAACCGCCATTGAACTATCGGCTGATCCTCAAACGCCAGCGCCTGGTGCAACGGATGTTCGATACGGCGATCAGCTTTCGTCTTGCTCAGCTAAAAGATGCCTGGCGAGCACTGCATAGCGCGGAGGCCCGTCTCAAGCGTCCGCTGCCCGAGATTCGCGCGTTGCTGACCCGTGTGCCGGTCGATCCGGCGAGCAGCGAGGATGAAGCCTGGCTGGCTCAGTTCGACAATAAGAGCTTCGCGGAACAGCAGATGATGGAGTGGCAGCTCTGGTTTCTCAACAATCAGCGGCAGGCGATTAATAAACTGGAAGAACTGAAATGATGGGCAGGTCCATACTGCAACGTCTGCGGCAAATCAGTATCAGTAGCAGCCTGCGCGGGGCTTTTCTGATGGGGGCGCTGCTGACGCTGATTGTCAGCAGCGTCAGCCTCTATTCATGGCATGAGCAAAGTTCGCAGATCCGCTATTCGCTGGATGAGTATTTTCCGCGCATCCATTCGGCTTTTCTGATTGAAGGGAATCTCAACCTGGTGGTCGATCAACTCAATGAATTTCTGCTGGCGCCGAATACCACGGTACGCCTGCAGCTGCGCAACCAGATTATCCAGCATCTGGATAAGATAGAGCGGCTGAGCCAGGGGTTGTCGCCGGCAGAACGGCAGCAGCTGGCGGTGATCTTGCAGGACAGCCGCGCGCTGCTGGCGGAACTGGATCGCGTGCTCTACAACATGTTTCTGGTTCGCGAAAAGGTGGGAGAGCTTTCGGCGCGGATCGACTGGCTGCACGATGATTTCACCACCGAGCTGAATTCGCTGGTGCAGGATTTTACCTGGCAACAGGGAACGCTGCTCGATCAGATTGAAGCCCGACAGGGGGATGCGGCGCAGTACCTGAAACGCTCCCGGGAAGTGCAGAATGAACAACAGCAGGTCTATACGCTGGCGCGTATTGAAAATCAGATCGTTGACGACCTGCGCGACAGGCTTAATGAACTGAAATCCGGGAATGATGACGGCATGCTGGTGGAGACGCATATCCGCTATCTGGAAAACCTGAAGAAAACGTCGGATGAAAATATTCGTGCGCTGGATGACTGGCCGAGCACCATTACCCTGCGACAAACGATCGATGAGCTGCTGGAAATTGGCATGGTGAAAAATAAGATGCCGGACACCATGCGCGACTACGTTACCGCGCAAAAAGCGCTCGTGGAAGCCAGCCGGGCCAGAGAAGCGACGCTGGGACGCTTCAGAACGCTGCTGGAAGCCCAGCTTGGCAGCAGTCACCAGCAGATGCAGATGTTTAATCAGCGTATGGGGCAGATTGTCCGGGTCAGCGGCGGGCTAATCCTGGTGGCGACGCTGCTGGCGCTGCTGCTGGCGTGGGGGCTGAACCATTATTTTATTCGCTCGCGGCTGGTGAAACGCTTTACCGCGCTGAATCAGGCGGTGGTGCAGATTGGTCTGGGCCAGACCGAGGCGACCATTCCGGTTTACGGGCGCGACGAGCTGGGACGTATTGCCGGTTTGCTTCGCCATACCCTCGGTCAGCTTAATGCGCAAAAACAGCAGCTTGAACAGGAGATAGGCGAGCGGAAAGCGATTGAGGCCGATCTGCGTGCCACTCAGGACGAGCTGATCCAGACTGCTAAACTGGCGGTGGTGGGGCAGACGATGACCACCCTGGCGCATGAGATCAATCAGCCGTTGAATGCGCTGTCGATGTATCTTTTTACCGCAGAAAGGGCAATCGAGCAGGGACAGACGGAGCAGGCGCGGACGACGTTAAGCAAAGCGGAAGGGCTGATCAACCGCATTGACGCGATTATCCGTTCCCTGCGCCAGTTTACCCGCCGCGCAGAACTGGAAACGCCGCTGCACCCGGTCGATTTGCGCCAGACCTTTACCGTGGCGTGGGAACTGCTGGCGATGCGACATAAACCTCAGCAGGGGACGCTGCTGATACCGGATGACGCCGTCTGGATCCTGGGAGACGAAGTGCGTGTTCATCAGGTGCTGGTGAACGTGCTGTCAAATGCCCTTGATGCTTGCCCGCACGCAGCACAAATCACCGTGAGCTGGCACATCCAGGGCGAAAGGCTGTGCGTGTTGATTGCCGATAACGGCCCCGGCTGGCCTGCGGCCTTACTTCCTTCGCTGTTAAAGCCGTTCACTACCAGCAAAGCCGTGGGGCTGGGAATAGGGCTTTCGATAAGTGTTTCGCTGATGACGCAAATGGAAGGGGCGTTGCGCCTGGCGTCGACGTTTACGCGCAGTGCCTGCGTGGTGCTGGAATTCAATTTGACGGATGTAAAAGATGTTAAGTAATCACTGTTCGATTCTGCTGATTGATGATGATGCCGATGTGCTGGATGCCTATACGCAGCTGCTTGAGCAAGCGGGGTATCAGGTCAGTGCCTGTAATAATCCTTTTGATGCGCGGGAGCGGGTGCCGAAGGACTGGCCCGGCATTGTTTTAAGCGATGTCTGCATGCCCGGCTGCTCCGGAATCGATTTAATGACGTTGTTTCATCAGGATGACGATCTGCTGCCGATTCTGCTTATCACCGGTCACGGCGATGTGCCGATGGCGGTGGAGGCGGTGAAAAAGGGGGCCTGGGATTTCCTGCAAAAGCCGATCGATCCAGGCAAGCTGCTCACGCTGGTGGATGCCGCGCTGCGTCAGAGGCAATCGGTGATCGCCCGTCGCCAGTATTGTCAGCAAAAATTACAGGTTGAGCTTATTGGCCGCAGCCAATGGACGGATCGGTATCGCCAGCGCCTTCAGCAGCTGGCAGAGACGGATATTGCGGTATGGCTTTACGGCGAGCCGGGAACCGGCCGGATGACCGGCGCGCGTTACCTGCACCAGTTAGGGCGTCACGCCGAAGGTCCGTTTATCTCCTGCGAACTCAACACGGCTAACGCCCACACGCTGAATGAACTGATCGCGCAAGCCCAGGGCGGGACGCTGGTCTTAAGCCACCTGGAGCATCTGTCTCACGGGCAACAGCATCATCTGGTACAGCTGCAGAGTCATGAGAAACGGCCTTTTCGCCTGATTTGCAAAAAACCTGTCAACGGCTGAATCATCCCGTCCCTGAGGTGGATGCCGGTCTGTTGAAGGGGATGATGCGGCGGGTGTGGCCAAATAACGTTCGCGAACTGGCGAACGCCGCCGAGCTGTTTGCGGTGGGGGTTTTACCGCTCGCGGAAACGGTGAATCCGCAGATGCTTGTCGGCGAACCGACGCCGCTGGATCGGCGGGTTGAGGAGGTCGAGCGGCAGATCATCACCGAAGCGCTGAATATCCACCAGGGACGTATCAATGAGGTGGCGGAGTATCTGCTGATACCGCGTAAAAAACTCTATCTCAGAATGAAGAAGTATGGCCTGAGTAAAGAGCACTACAAAGGGGTTTAGGCATGGCGCCAGACGATGGTTGATAATATCCTGAATGGTTCCTGTGCCGGAAAATAACGATGTTTTTACGCTAAAGGGGCAGGGAAGGGTGAACCCTTATGAATACCTGAAAAAAGAGGACACCATTTTTTAAATGGTTTTTTTATTTAAATTTGCAAGGGTGAAGAGGTAAAAACTTAAGCACCTGTTATTTTTTTATTTTATAGAAGGAATTCTGAGTGAAGCGCATTAACGAACGTGCCTGGGAAGTGTTTGGTATCTATGGAAGGGTTTGTGAAAGCTGCTCCGGGGCGATCGCATTAAGCCTGTTGCAGGCGCTGGCGATGTTTGGTTGCCTTGAGAAAAGAGAGGCTGGCGGGTTAACGCTGTATTGCATTCTGACTTTCATCGCCTTTGTGGCGACGATCGGTTTTTTTGCCTCTCTGATAAGTATAGGAAGAACTATTCATATACAAAGTGAAGGTCATAAGGTAGCTGAATTCCTGATTTCCTGCGTTTTTTATCCGGTCGTTATCGGTATCCTGCTTTCGGCGTTTGCGACGCTTCAATCAATATAAGGTGACATCAGGCGTAAGGACCACAGAGCGATTTCCACGCCATCATTTTAAAGTGGCATGAATAGGTGAAGGTCGATTCCGATTTAACGAAACGAAACTGCATCAGGCGGCTCGTCGCATCGTCGACATAGACCAGCGCGGTACACGCGGGCGCACGGTTCTCGAACCAGGGGTGGTCGCAACCATCAATCTGGATCAGTTCGCCGCAGCAGGCCCGAAGATAACGTGACTGCTGAATTTTCGGCGCACGTTGTTTGCGGGGGATCCAGAGACCGGCTTTAACCATGAGTGAACGGACAGTCTCTTTGGACAGATGAACATCATGCAGTTCTGCGAGTTTCTCACACGCCAGCGTAGACCCAAAGTCGGTATAGCGCTCGCGGATATTATTGAGCGCGTACTGTGCAAGGTCATCAGGCTGCTGGTTATTGCTGAGATTTCAACAACGGCGGTTAGCGATATCTGGCGAGCCTGATTCACGGCAGTGCAACAGAAGGCGTCGGTACTGGCGATCAGATATACTCAGGCGCTGTGTGGCCATCAAGTGTGGTCAGACGCCGGTCGACAACGTCCTGAATGATTTTGAGTCGGTTAACTTCGTCCAAAGTGAAAACGTCCGCTGCATAAGCCGTCATCAGAATCCCTCCATGGTGAATCCACGTGACTTATCCAGGAGCAGACCTTACAACTCAGCCACCATAATCTA
>NZ_JBMEZK010000008.1:0-278062 GCF_048822715.1 Klebsiella sp. C239
CGGGCTTTTTGTTTTTGCGTTTAAAAAGAACCCCGTCCCGAAAGGTACGGGGTTTTTTGCTGTGTGGGGTATATTTCCCCGGTGGCGCTGCGCTTACCGGGGCTACGGATCCTCGGCCACCTGCTGGCCGAGGGGACATCAATGCCGCAAAGTTACCGACGTCAATCGTAGTCTGCTTCAGCCTGCTGCTCATGTATCAAATTCAATAACGGATATGGTTGACCCAGATCGTCCGTTTCAGAGCGACCTGTCACTTTGAAACCCATTCTCCGATAAAACCCGACCGCTTGTTCATTCTGCTCATTTACGTTGGTCGTCAGTGTTGGCGTTAACGACAGCGCATGCGCGATCAGCAATCTCCCCACACCGCAGCCGCGGACATCCGGATCGACGAACAGCGCATCCATATGATCTCCGGTCAGCAGCATAAAGGCGATCGGCTGGTCCTCCGTGTTAACTGCCACCCACAGCGGAGCCTCCGGTATAAAGGCACGTACCAGCTCCTCCAGCTCTCTCCGATACGCTTTTGACAGAAAATCGTGCGTGGCGTCGACTGACCGACACCAGATCGCAATCAGTTTATCCCCTTCATCAGGCCGGGAACGGCGGATGCTAATAACCATATTTTCTCCTTTTCTTCATTCTTATATTCTAACTCAATGCGCGCCGTGAAATTTTCTCACCGTGAACATGCAGACTCGACATTCACCCGATTCCTGGTTATCTTCAGCTATCTGGATGTCTAAACGTTTATACGTATGCTATGAGGTAATAGAGTTATGCCAATTCGGGTGCAGGACGAGCTACCAGCCGTCAATTTCTTGCGCAATGAAAACGTCTTTGTGATGACGACAACGCGTGCAACAACTCAGGAAATCCGCCCCCTGAAGGTGTTAATCCTCAACCTGATGCCGAAGAAAATCGAGACGGAGAATCAGTTCCTGCGTCTGCTGTCGAACTCTCCGCTGCAGGTGGACATCCAGTTATTACGTATCGATGCGCGTGAGTCACGTAATACGCCGGCGGAGCATCTGAATAACTTTTACTGCAATTTCGATGAGATCTGCGATCAGAACTTCGACGGCCTGATCGTCACCGGCGCTCCCTTAGGCCTGGTTGAATTTAATGATGTCGCTTACTGGCCGCAGATCAAACAGGTGCTGGAGTGGGCCAAGGATCACGTCACTTCGACGCTGTTCATCTGTTGGGCGGTTCAGGCCGCGCTGAATATTCTGTACGGCATTCCCAAGCAGACCCGCGCCGAAAAGATTTCTGGCGTTTATGAACACCATATTCTTCATCCACACGCTTTACTGACCCGCGGTTTCGACGACTCTTTCCTGGCCCCACACTCACGCTATGCTGACTTTCCTGCAGGGCTTATCCGGGATTATACCGATCTCGAGATCCTCGCGGAGACGGAAGAGGGCGATGCGTATCTGTTCGCCAGTAAAGATAAGCGTATAGCCTTTGTCACCGGCCACCCCGAGTACGATGCCAATACCCTGGCAAGTGAATATTTCCGCGATGTGGAAGCCGGTTTGAACCCTGAGGTTCCCCACAACTATTTTCCGCAAAACGACCCGCAGAACAAACCGCGCGCCACCTGGCGGAGCCACGGTAATCTGCTGTTCGCTAACTGGCTGAACTATTACGTCTACCAGATTACACCATACGATCTGCGTCATATGAATCCAACGCTGGAGTAATACTCCGCACGAAACGATCCTAAAGCGTTTCAGCACTTTGCCTCTGGCACCTTCGGGTGCCTTTTTTATTTCCGAAATTCACCTCATGGCTGATGATAACTTTAATTTCATTGTTATCAATATGTTAATCTCATTTTAAAATTAAAATGGAAATTGTTTTTGATTTTGAAAATTAATTGAGTAGTCTTAATTGTGCTGAGCGAAAACTGCACAACGATCTTTCGCTCGCTTCCAGCGGATCAACCAAGAGGAGCAGCACAATGACGCAGCAGGCGACAATCACCGATGAACTGGCCTTTAGTCAGCCCTATGGCGAGCAGGAGAAGCAGATCTTGACGCCTGAGGCGGTAGAATTCCTGACGGAACTGGTGAGCCGCTTTACGCCGGCGCGCAATAAACTGCTGGCCGCGCGTCTGCAGCAGCAGCAGGCCATTGACGATGGGCAACTGCCGGATTTTATTTCGGAAACTGCTTCCATTAGAAATGGCGACTGGACCATTCGCGGTATCCCGGCGGATTTGCAGGATCGCCGCGTTGAAATTACCGGCCCCGTCGAGCGCAAGATGGTCATTAACGCGCTGAATGCTAACGTAAAAGTCTTTATGGCGGACTTTGAGGATTCGCTGGCGCCGGACTGGCGTAAAGTCATTGATGGCCAAATCAACCTACGTGATGCCGTGAACGGGACCATCAGCTACACCAATGAGGCTGGCAAAATCTACCAACTGCAGCCCAATCCCGCTGTGCTGGTATGCCGTGTGCGCGGCCTGCACCTGCCGGAAAAGCATGTGACCTGGCGTAATGAGGCCATTCCCGGCAGTCTTTTCGATTTTGCGCTCTATTTCTTTCATAACTACCAGGCGCTGCTGGCGAAAGGAAGTGGTCCCTACTTCTATCTGCCAAAAACCCAGGCCTGGCAGGAGGCGGCATGGTGGAACGATGTCTTCAGCTTTACTGAAGATCGCTTTGACCTGCCGCGCGGCACCATCAAGGCCACGCTGTTGATTGAAACACTGCCGGCGGTGTTCCAGATGGATGAGATCCTGCATGCGCTGCGCGACCATATTGTCGGCCTGAACTGCGGCCGCTGGGACTATATCTTCAGCTATATCAAGACGCTGAAAAACCATCCTGACCGCGTACTGCCGGACCGCCAGGTGGTGACGATGGATAAACCCTTCCTCAGCGCCTACTCACGGCTGTTGATTAAGACCTGCCACAAACGCGGGGCGTTTGCGATGGGTGGAATGGCGGCCTTTATCCCGAGTAAAGAGGCCGAGCGTAACCGTCAGGTGCTGAATAAAGTCACCGCCGACAAAGAGCTGGAGGCGAACAACGGTCACGATGGCACCTGGATCGCCCATCCTGGACTGGCGGATACCGCCATGGCGGTGTTTAACCGCGTGCTCGGCGACAAGCCGAATCAGCTCTCGGTGACCCGTAGCGAGGACGCGCCAATTACCGCCGAACAGCTGCTGGCCCCCTGCGAGGGCGAGCGCACGGAAGCCGGGATGCGCGCCAACATCCGCGTGGCGGTGCAGTACATCGAAGCCTGGATCTCCGGCAACGGCTGTGTACCGATTTATGGCCTGATGGAAGACGCCGCGACGGCCGAGATCTCGCGCACCTCTATCTGGCAGTGGATCCATCATCAGAAAACCCTGAACGACGGCACGCCGGTCACGAAAGCGCTGTTCCGCCAGTGGCTGGCGGAAGAGCTGATGGTGATTCAGGAGGAGCTGGGAGAGCACCGCTTCAGCCATGGCCGCTTTGACGATGCGGCGCGGCTGATGGAGCAGATCACCACCTCCGACGAACTGATTGATTTTCTGACATTACCGGGCTACCGCCTGCTGGCCTAATCGCCAGATGGTGTTGTTCGCCATTTAGTCCTTCACCAATGACGCCTGGGGAGCCAGGAAATAATATGGAGCATCTGCACATGAAAACCCGTACCCAACAAATCGAAGAATTAAACAAAGAGTGGACGAACCCGCGCTGGGAAGGGATTACCCGCCCGTACAGCGCGGAAGAGGTGGTGAAATTACGCGGCTCGGTGAACCCGGAGTGCACGCTGGCGCAGCTTGGCGCAGCGAAAATGTGGCGTCTGCTGCACGGTGAGGCGAAGAAAGGGTACATCAACAGCCTTGGCGCGCTGACCGGCGGCCAGGCCTTGCAGCAGGCGAAGGCCGGCATCGAAGCCATTTATCTCTCCGGCTGGCAGGTGGCGGCGGATGCTAACCTGGCGTCCAGCATGTACCCGGATCAGTCGCTGTACCCGGCCAACTCGGTACCGGCGGTGGTGGATCGGATCAACAATACCTTCCGCCGCGCCGATCAGATCCAGTGGTCAGCCGGGATTGAGCCGAACGATCCGCGCTTTATCGACTACTTCCTGCCGATCGTGGCGGATGCGGAGGCCGGTTTCGGCGGCGTCCTGAACGCCTTTGAGCTGATGAAATCGATGATTGAAGCCGGTGCAGCGGCTGTTCACTTCGAAGATCAGCTGGCGTCGGTGAAGAAGTGCGGTCATATGGGCGGTAAAGTGCTGGTTCCAACCCAGGAGGCGATACAGAAACTGGTGGCGGCGCGTCTGGCTGCCGACGTGATGGGGGTCCCGACGCTGGTGATCGCCCGTACCGATGCTGACGCTGCCGATTTAATTACCTCAGACTGCGATCCGTACGATCGTGAGTTTATTACCGGAGATCGCACCAGCGAAGGGTTCTTCCGCACCCATGCCGGGATCGAGCAGGCGATCAGCCGCGGGCTGGCTTACGCGCCGTATGCGGACCTGGTGTGGTGTGAAACGTCGAAACCGGATCTCGAGCAGGCGCGTCGCTTTGCCGAAGCCATTCATGCGCGTTTCCCGGGCAAACTGCTGGCCTATAACTGCTCGCCGTCGTTTAACTGGAAGAAAAATCTCGATGATAAAACCATCGCCAGCTTCCAGCAGCAGCTGTCGGACATGGGGTACAAATACCAGTTTATTACTCTCGCCGGGATCCACAGCATGTGGTTCAACATGTTCGACCTCGCCCATGCCTACGCTCAGGGTGAGGGGATGCGCCACTATGTTGAAAAAGTGCAGCAGCCGGAATTCGCCGCCGGGCCGGAAGGCTATACCTTCGTCTCGCATCAGCAGGAGGTGGGCACCGGCTACTTCGACAAGGTCACTACCATTATCCAGGGCGGCGCCTCGTCGGTGACGGCGCTGACCGGCTCGACCGAAGAAGATCAGTTTTGAGCCATGCCCGGTGGCACGACGCTCACCGGGCCTGTGAAGGGATCCAGACCGGATAAGCGAGCGCGCCATCCGGCCTGACGTGGTACCGGATGGGGGAGTTCGATGACGCGTGGTCTGGAATTACTGATTGCCCAAACGATATTGCAGGGATTTGACGCTCAGTATGGGCGTTTTCTCGAAGTGACTTCCGGCGCGCAGCAGCGCTTTGAACAGGCCGACTGGCATGCGGTGCAGCAGGCGATGAAACAGCGGATCCATCTCTATGACCACCATGTGGGTCTGGTGGTGGAGCAGCTGCGCTGCATCACGGAGGGAAAAAGCACGGATGCCGACTTTTTGCTGCGGGTGAAAGCCCACTACACCCGTTTGCTGCCGGATTACCCTCGTTTTGAAATTGCCGAGAGCTTTTTCAATTCGGTCTACTGCCGCCTGTTTGACCACCGCTCGCTGACCCCCGAGCGGCTCTTTATTTTCAGCTCGCAGCCCGAGCGTCCCTTTCGCACCCTTCCGCGCCCGCTGGCGAAAGATTTCTATCCAGAGCGCGGCTGGTCGCACCTGCTGGGTAAAGTGCTGTCCGATCTGCCGCTGCGGCTGCCGTGGCAAAATAAAGCGCGGGATATCGGCTATATCATTGCCAGTCTGCAGGAGGCGCTGGGGGAGGAACCGCTCGCCACCTGTCATCTACAGGTCGCCAATGAGCTGTTCTATCGCAACAAAGCCGCCTGGCTGGTGGGCAAACTGGTGATGCCGATGACCACGCTGCCCTTCTTGCTGCCGATCCATCGCAGCGACGAGGGCGAGCTGTTTGTCGATACCTGCCTGACCACCCATGCCGAAGCGAGCATCGTTTTTGGCTTCGCGCGTTCCTATTTTATGGTTTATGCGCCCCTGCCCGGCGCTCTGGTGGAATGGCTGCGCGAGATCCTGCCGGGTAAAACCACGGCCGAGCTGTATATGGCGATTGGCTGCCAGAAGCACGCCAAAACTGAAAGCTATCGCGAATATCTGCACTACATCGCTCGCTGCGATGAGCAGTTTATCGAGGCGCCGGGCATTCGCGGGATGGTGATGCTGGTGTTTACCCTGCCGGGGTTTGACCGGGTGTTCAAGGTGATCAAAGATCGCTTCGCGCCGCAGAAGGAGATGACCGCCGCCCACGTACGCGCCTGCTATCAGCTGGTAAAGGAGCATGACCGCGTCGGGCGGATGGCGGACACGCAGGAGTTTGAAAATTTCGTGCTGGAGAAACGACAAATCGCGCCAGCGCTGCTGGCGCTGCTGCAGGCGGAAGCGGGGAACAAACTGACCGACCTCGGCGACCGGATTGTCATCAGTCATCTGTATATTGAACGGCGAATGGTGCCGCTCAACCTGTGGCTGGAGCAGGTTAACGGCCAGGCGCTGCGCGATGCGGTAGAAGAGTATGGGAATGCTATCCGCCAACTGGCCGCCGCCAACATCTTTCCCGGCGATATGCTGTTTAAAAACTTCGGCGTCACCCGCCACGGGCGGGTGGTGTTCTACGACTATGATGAAATCTGCTATATGACGGAGGTGAATTTCCGCCAGATCCCGCCGCCGCGCTATCCCGAGGATGAGCTGGCCAGCGAGCCGTGGTACAGCGTCTCGCCGGGGGATGTGTTTCCGGAGGAGTTCCGCCACTGGCTGTGCGCCGACCCGCGCATTGGGCCGCTGTTTGAGGAGATGCATGCCGACCTGCTGCGCGCCGACTACTGGCGCGAACTGCAGACACGGATTAAAAACGGTCATGTGGAAGATGTCTATGCTTACCGGCGTAAGCAGCGTTTTAGCGTGCGCTATGGCGCCGACAGTAGGCCGGATAAGGCGTTTACGCCGCCATCCGGCAAGGTGCGCCGATCTGCCTGATGGCGCTACGCTTATCAGGCTTACTTAAAATGCCCCTGCGGGGCATTTTTTTATTTAACCCCGCCGTATGCCAGCGTCACTTCCTTCGCCGCTTTGATCACCAGCGCGCCCAGCTCGGTCACCCGATCATCGGTCATGCGTGAGATGGGACCGGAGATGGAGATTGCCGCGAACGGTTCGCGGTGTTCATCATAAATGCAGGCGGCGACGCAGCGCAGGCCGAGCGCGTGCTCCTCGTCATCGAACGAGTAGCCCCGCTTGCGGGTCTGCGCTAAATCTTCCTTCAGATGCAGCGGCGAGACCAGCGTGGCATGCGTATAGGCATGCAGCCCTTTACGGTGCAGCAGGCTGGTCACCTGCTCTTCGCTTAGCTGCGAGAGGAACGCCTTCCCGGCGCCGGAGGCGTGCATCGGCAGTTTTCCGCCGATTGGCGCCGACATACGCATCAGCTGGGTGCACTGCACCTGGTCGATAATGATCGCCTGGTGGTCGCTCTGGTCAAGCACCGCCAGATTCACCGTTTCACCGGAATCCTCCATCAGCTGGCGCAGGATCGGGTGGACAATCGCCAGCAGATTGCGGCTTTGCAGAAAGCTGCTGCCGACCACGAAGGCATGCGCGCCGACGGCCCAGTGGCCCAGCTCGCCGACCTGGCGAACGAAACCCAGCTGCTGCATGGTGGTCAGCAGGCGGTGAGTGGTTGAGTTGGGCAGACCCGCCTGCTGCGCCAGCTCGGTCAGCGCGACGCTGCTGTGGGACTCGGCAATCCATTCGAGCAATTTCAGGCCGCGGGTCAGCGACTGAACCTGACCGCCAGCCTGCTGGGCGGTGGCAGCCGCGGGTTTTCTGCCGCGTTTCGCGGGAACGGGGGTAGTGGCCATCGCGGACTCCTTTTTCTGTATCGTGGAAATGATTTTCGTTTTATTTGGCGATAATGCAATCACAACCGGACTCATCGGAGGAGTGAAGCTGAACATGTCTCATATTGCCCGTTGTTGTCTTTTCCGCTCCGGTGGTTTATGCCAGTATGGTTTGTTGGCTATTTGGCCTGTGTTGAGCGTTGTCGGGAGCAAGTGTGAGCAGCAAAGTTGAGCAACTGCATCAGCAGTTAAAAGAACGTATTCTGGTTCTGGATGGGGGCATGGGCACCATGATCCAGGGCTACCGTCTGAGTGAGCAGGACTTTCGCGGTGAGCGCTTTGCTGACTGGCCGTGCGACCTGAAAGGCAACAACGACCTGCTGGTGCTCAGCAAGCCCGAGGTAATCCGCGAGATCCACGACGCCTACTTCGAGGCCGGCGCGGATATCATTGAGACCAACACCTTTAACTCGACGACCATTGCGATGGCGGATTACCAGATGGAATCCCTGTCGGCAGAGATCAACTTTGCGGCGGCGAAGCTGGCCCGCGCCAGCGCCGACGCCTGGACGGCCCGCACGCCGGAAAAACCGCGCTACGTCGCGGGCGTGCTTGGCCCAACCAACCGCACCGCCTCTATTTCGCCTGATGTGAACGATCCGGCGTTCCGCAATATTACCTTTGACCAGCTGGTGGCTGCCTATCGCGAATCCACCCGAGCGCTGGTGGAAGGCGGCGTGGATCTGATCCTGATTGAAACGGTATTTGACACCCTGAACGCCAAAGCGGCCATCTATGCGGTGAAAGAGGAGCTGGAGGCGCTGGGCGTTGACCTGCCGCTGATGATCTCCGGGACCATTACCGATGCCTCCGGCCGCACGCTGTCCGGGCAGACCACCGAAGCTTTCTATAACTCGCTGCGTCACGCCGAAGCCTTATCGTTTGGTCTGAACTGCGCCCTCGGGCCGGACGAACTGCGCCAGTACGTCCAGGAGCTGTCGCGTATCGCTGAGTGCTACGTTACTGCGCACCCGAACGCTGGCCTGCCCAATGCCTTCGGCGAATACGATCTGGATGCCGATACCATGGCGGCGCAGATCCGCGAATGGGCGGAAGCCGGTTTCCTCAATATCGTCGGCGGCTGCTGCGGCACTACGCCGGAACATATCGCCGCCATGAGCCGCGCGGTGGCCGGCCTGCCGCCGCGCCAGCTGCCGGAGATCCCCGTCGCCTGCCGTCTTTCCGGCCTGGAGCCGCTGAATATCGGCGATGACAGCCTGTTTGTGAACGTCGGCGAACGTACCAACGTTACCGGCTCGGCGAAATTTAAACGCTTAATCAAAGAAGAGAAGTACAGCGAAGCGCTGGACGTGGCGCGTCAGCAGGTGGAAAGCGGCGCGCAGATCATCGATATCAACATGGACGAGGGGATGCTCGACGCCGAAGCGGCGATGGTGCGCTTCCTCAACCTGATTGCCGGCGAGCCGGACATTGCCCGCGTGCCGATCATGATCGACTCCTCCAAGTGGGAGGTCATTGAAAAGGGCCTGAAATGCATTCAGGGCAAAGGCATCGTTAACTCTATTTCGATGAAAGAGGGCGTCGAACCCTTTATCCACCATGCGAAACTGGTTCGCCGCTACGGCGCCGCGGTGGTGGTGATGGCCTTTGACGAAGTGGGCCAGGCCGATACCCGCGAACGTAAAATTGAGATTTGCCGTCGCGCCTACAAAATCCTCACCGAAGAGGTCGGCTTCCCGCCAGAAGATATTATCTTTGACCCGAATATCTTCGCGGTGGCGACCGGTATCGAAGAACACAATAACTATGCCCAGGACTTTATCGGCGCCTGCGAAGACATCAAACGCGAGCTGCCGCACGCGCTGATCTCCGGCGGCGTCTCCAACGTCTCCTTCTCTTTCCGCGGCAATGACCCGGTACGTGAGGCGATCCACGCGGTATTCCTCTACTACGCGATCCGTAACGGCATGGATATGGGCATCGTCAACGCCGGCCAGCTGGCGATTTACGACGACCTTCCCGCCGAGTTGCGTGACGCGGTTGAAGATGTGATCCTCAACCGCCGCGATGACAGCACCGAAAGATTGCTCGAGCTGGCGGAAAAATATCGCGGCAGTAAAGTTGACGACGGCGCCAATGCCCAGCAGGCGGAATGGCGCAGCTGGGAGGTGAAAAAACGCCTCGAATATTCGCTGGTGAAGGGCATTACCGAATTTATTGAACAGGACACCGAAGAAGCGCGTCAGCAGGCCGCTCGCCCGATTGAGGTGATCGAAGGGCCGCTGATGGACGGCATGAACGTGGTCGGCGATCTGTTCGGCGAAGGCAAAATGTTCCTGCCGCAGGTGGTGAAATCCGCCCGCGTCATGAAACAGGCGGTGGCCTACCTGGAGCCGTTTATTGAAGCCAGTAAAGAGCAGGGCTCCAGTAACGGCAAAATGGTGATTGCCACGGTAAAAGGCGACGTTCATGACATCGGCAAAAACATCGTCGGCGTGGTGCTGCAGTGCAATAACTACGAAATAATCGATCTTGGCGTGATGGTCCCGGCGGATAAAATTCTCAAAACCGCCAAAGAGGTGAACGCGGATCTCATCGGCCTTTCCGGGTTGATTACCCCGTCGCTCGACGAAATGGTTAACGTGGCGAAAGAGATGGAGCGCCAGGGCTTTACCATCCCGCTGCTGATCGGCGGCGCGACCACCTCTAAAGCGCATACGGCGGTGAAAATCGAGCAGAACTACAGCGGCCCGACCGTTTACGTACAGAACGCTTCGCGCACCGTCGGGGTGGTGGCTGCGCTGCTCTCGGACACGCAGCGCGATGAGTTTGTCGCCCGTACGCGCAAAGAGTATGAAACCGTGCGTATCCAGCATGGGCGTAAAAAACCGCGCACCCCGCCGGTGACCCTGGCCGCCGCACGGGAAAACGATCTGGCCTTTGACTGGGAGAGCTACACTCCGCCGGTGGCCCATCGCCTGGGGATTCAGGAGGTGGAAGCCAGTATCGAGACGCTACGCAACTACATCGACTGGACGCCGTTCTTTATGACCTGGTCGCTGGCGGGCAAATATCCGCGCATTCTGGAAGATGAAGTGGTTGGGGAAGAGGCGCAGCGCCTGTTCAAAGACGCTAACGAGCTGCTGGATAAGCTGAGCGCAGAGAAAACCCTCAACCCGCGCGGCGTGGTGGGCCTGTTCCCGGCCAACCGCGTGGGCGACGATATTGAAATCTATCGCGATGAAACCCGCACCCACGTGCTGACGGTGAGCCATCACCTGCGCCAGCAGACGGAGAAGGTCGGCTTCGCCAACTACTGCCTCGCCGACTTTGTGGCGCCGAAGCTGAGCGGCAAAGCGGACTATATCGGCGCCTTCGCCGTCACCGGCGGCCTGGAAGAGGACGCGCTGGCGGAAGCCTATGAAGCGCAGCATGATGACTATAACAAGATCATGATCAAGGCCATCGCCGATCGTCTGGCGGAAGCCTTCGCCGAGTATCTGCACGAGAAAGTGCGCAAGGTCTACTGGGGGTATGCGGCCAATGAGAACCTCAGCAATGAGGAGCTTATTCGCGAGAATTACCAGGGGATCCGTCCGGCGCCGGGGTATCCGGCCTGTCCGGAGCACACCGAAAAAGGCACCATCTGGCAGCTGCTGGACGTCGAAGCCCATACCGGCATGAAGCTCACCGAATCGTTCGCCATGTGGCCGGGGGCATCGGTTTCCGGCTGGTACTTCAGCCATCCTGACAGCAAATACTTCGCCGTGGCGCAGATCCAGCGCGACCAGGTCGAAGACTACGCGCTGCGTAAAGGGATGACCCCGGCGGAAGTCGAGCGCTGGTTAGCCCCTAATCTGGGCTATGATGCGGACTAGTCGTCATCTTTCCTTACAACAAACAAGGCGCTCTGTGAGCGCCTTGTCTCTTTATTGAGGTTAACCCCTTATACTGAGATAGGTTCCAGAACGTCGGAACACCTATAACGATAAGGAGAAGCTGATTCCGTGTTAACTCTGCTACACCTGTTGTCCGCGGTCGCTCTGCTGGTGTGGGGCACGCATATCGTGCGTACCGGGGTGATGCGCGTCTATGGCGCTCGCCTGCGTACCGTTCTCAGTAGCAGCGTAGAGAAAAAGCCGCTCGCCTTCTGCGCGGGTCTTGGCGTGACTGCGCTGGTGCAAAGCAGCAATGCCACCACCATGCTGGTGACTTCGTTTGTCGCCCAGGATTTAGTGGGCCTCACGCCGGCGCTGGTGATGGTGCTGGGGGCCGACGTCGGGACGGCGCTGATGGCGAGGGTGCTGACCTTCGACCTGTCGTGGCTGTCGCCGTTGTTGATATTTATCGGGGTGATTTTCTTCCTCGGCCGTAAGCAGACCCGCGCCGGGCAGCTGGGGCGAGTGGGGATTGGCCTTGGGCTGATCCTGTTGGCCCTGGAGCTGATTGTGCAGGCCGTCCACCCCATTACCCAGGCCAACGGCGTGCAGGTGATTTTTGCCTCGCTGACCGGGGATATTATGCTGGATGCCTTGATTGGCGCCGTATTCGCGATCATCAGCTACTCCAGCCTGGCGGCGGTGCTGCTGACCGCGACGCTGACCGCGGCAGGAGCGATCTCTTTCCCGGTGGCGCTGTGCCTGGTGATTGGCGCCAACCTGGGATCGGGGCTGTTGGCGATGCTCAACAACAGCGCGGCGAACGCGGCGGCGCGCCGGGTGGCGCTGGGCAGCCTGCTGTTTAAGCTGGTGGGGAGCCTGATCATTCTGCCGTTCGTCCATCCGCTGGCCGCGGCGATGCATAAGCTGCCGTTGGCCGAGTCCGAGCTGGTTATCTACTTCCACGTTTTTTACAACCTGCTGCGCTGCATCGCGATGGTGCCTTTTGCCGGACCGATGGCGAAGCTGTGCCAGCGCATGATCCGCGATGAACCCGAGCTGGATAACCATCTCAAACCCAAGCATCTCGACCCGTCGGCGCTGGACACCCCGGCGCTGGCGCTGGCCAATGCCGCGCGCGAGACGCTGCGCATTGGTGACGCGATGGAGCAAATGCTGGAGAGCCTGCATAAGGTGATGCATGGCGAACCGCGTCAGGAGAAAGAGCTACGCCGCATGGCGGACGATATCAACGTACTCTACACCGCCATTAAGCTCTATCTGGCGCGAATGCCAAAGGATGAGCTGGCGGAAGAGGAATCCCGGCGCTGGGCGGAAATTATTGAGATGTCGTTAAACCTCGAGCAGGCCTCCGATATCGTCGAGCGGATGGGCAGCGAGATCGCTGATAAATCGCTGGCGGCGCGGCGCGCCTTCTCGGTGGAAGGGTTAAAGGAGCTGGACGCCCTGTACGATCTGTTGCTCAGCAACCTGCAGCTGGCGATGTCGGTCTTCTTCTCCAGCGATGTGCCCAGCGCCCGTCGCCTGCGGCGCAGTAAACACCGGTTCCGCATTCTTAACCGCCGCTACTCGCATGCGCACGTTGACCGTCTGCATCAGCAGAACGTGCAGAGTATCGAAACCAGTACGTTGCACCTGGCGCTGCTGGGGGATATGAAGCGTCTGAACAGCCTGTTCTGCTCGGTGGCTTACAGCGTGATGGAGCAGCCGGATGAAGACGACGAACGGGATGACTATTGAGACCTTCCCCGGCGGCGCTGCGCTAACCGGGGTTATGCGTTTGGACGTTCCGTTGAGGCAGCCCGGATAAGGCGCAACGCGCCGCTATCCGGGAAACGTTAGCCATACCAGCTCAGAAGCGGTGACCTGCAGGCAGGGTTACCGCTGCTTCCCCCGCTTTGAACAACAGCGTCGGGTTCGGGCCGCCAAGGGTCGCGTGACCATCGGTGACCTGGATCCAGTTTCCTTCCGGTAAACCAATCACCGTTAATTCCGGCGCCACGACCAGCAGTTCGCGGATACGCTGTTCGCGGGTTTCGCCCTGATGCCCGGTCGGCAACGCGTTGGTGAAGTGTGGGTTAATCTGGAGCGGGAACAGCCCCAGCGCATCAAATCCCTGGGGATCGACAATCGGCATATCGTTGGTGGTGCGAATGGTCGGGCAGGCGAGGTTTGAACCTGCGCTCCAGCCGATATACAACGCCCCGCGTTTGACGACATCGACAATCGGCGCCAGCAGCCCGCGGCTGCGGCACTCTTTCAACAGCTGGAAGGTGTTCCCGCCGCCGACGATCACCATCTCGGCGCTTTCAATGGCGGCGATAGGGTCGGCGACGCGGTGGATACCGGTTACGCTGACCGCCATCGGCGCCATAACCGCAGCCACTTTGGCCGTGTAATCATCCCAGGTTTGCGTCACGCCAGCGAAGGGGATGAATACCGCCGTCCGGCGGCCTTTGACCTGACCGGCAATCAGCGGCAGGGCGTGTTCCAGCCAGGCTTTCCCCGGCAGCGTGGAGTTACTGAGTAGCAGCAGTTCCATCTTTTCTTCCTGTTTTAAACCTATTATTGAAGCAGAAATTCTAGCATCGCCCTGATACCGGCGCGCTGACATGGCGCATGATGTGGGTAAGCGGAATGCTGTTCATGAGCCCGACGAAGCCGTTGAATAATGAATAACGCAATCCAGGTTTTTTCTCGCCCGCAAGGTAGGGTATATTTCGCTTTTACAGGAGAATCTATGCTGCCCGACTCATCAACCCGATTAAACAAATACATCAGTGAAAGCGGCATCTGCTCGCGTCGCGAAGCGGACCGCTTTATTGAACAAGGCAACGTCTTTATCAATGGCAAGCGCGCCACAATTGGCGATCAGGTGAAGCCTGGCGACCTGGTCAAAGTTAACGGACGGTTGATTGAGCCGCGCGAAGCGGATGATCTGGTGCTGATTGCGCTGAATAAGCCGGTCGGCATTGTGAGCACCACGGAAGACGGCGAGCGCGACAACATTGTCGATTTCGTCAACCACAGCAAGCGTATCTTCCCTATCGGCCGTCTGGATAAAGACTCCCAGGGGCTGATCTTCCTCACCAATCACGGCGACCTGGTGAATAAGATCCTGCGCGCCGGCAACGACCATGAAAAAGAGTATCTGGTTACGGTCGATAAGCCGGTGACCGATGAGTTCATTCGCGGCATGGGCGCGGGGGTACCGATTCTCGGGACCGTGACCAAAAAATGTAAGGTAAAGAAAGAAGCGCCGTTCGTTTTCCGCATCACTCTGGTGCAGGGGCTGAATCGCCAGATCCGTCGCATGTGCGAGCACTTTGGCTATGAAGTGACGAAGCTTGAGCGTACGCGGATTATGAACGTCAGCCTGACGGGGATCCCGCTGGGTGAGTGGCGCGATCTGACCGATGACGAGCTGATCGATCTGTTCAAGCTGATTGAAAACTCTTCTTCCGAAGCGAAGCCGAAAGCTAAGCCGAAGGCCAAAGCGGCGACCCCCGGCATCAAGCGCCCGGTGGTGAAGATGGAAAATAGCAACGATAAGGGCCGCCCGACTGGCAACGGCAAACGTTTCACCCAGCCGGGACGTAAAAAGAAAGGGCGTTAACGCCTGCCGCGGGTCGGCGTATTCGCCGACCAGGAAAAGGTCGCTTCCTTATCTGTCTTATAAGCCTGCTGTTTTTTCACCTGGCGGGCTTTCTTCGCTTCCGCTTCACGCTGGGCCATCAGCTTATCGATATATTCCTTTTTTACGCTGTTCGTTTCCGCATTGCTCAGCGGGCGGCCGTGCGCAATGCGCGCGCGGTCAAGCAGCGTTTTCAATTCGCGCTGTTCGCGCTCGGTCATCTCTTTTTGTGTAATACGGGGGAGTGCCATGGTGGTGCCCTCAGTCAGACCAGAGCACCCAGTGTACGGCAATGAATATTTTACTGATAGCCTGTATGGCAACTAAAGCAGGCACACGTCCGGGCCGGCGCCCGGACGTGTCACGCTCAGCGCTTGCTGGTTTTTTTGGCGATGGGCTTCCCTGACCAGTATCCGGCCAGCAGCGAACCGGACAGGTTATGCCAGACGGAGAACAGGGCTCCCGGCAGCGCCGCCAGCGGGCCGAAGTAAATTTTACCCAGCGCGGCCGCCAGGCCGGAGTTCTGCATCCCCACCTCGATCGCCAGCGTACGGCAGGTGGATTCATCAAAACCAAACAGACGTCCGCCCCAGTAGCCGCCGAGCAGGCCGATGGTGTTATGCAGGATCACTGCGATAATCACCACCAGGCCGACGGACGCGATATGGGCCGCGGAACCCGCCACCACCGCGCTGATGATCGCCAAAATGCACACCATCGAGAAAGCGGGCAGGAACGGCTCCACCGCTTTCACCACCTTCGGCAGCAGATGATGGACAATCAGCCCCAGGGCGATGGGAATGACCACAATCTGCAGAATGCTCAGCAACATCCCCATGACGTCGACCTGAATGTGCGCGTCGACGTACAGACGGGTCAGCAGCGGCGTCGCGATGACGCCGACCAGGGTGGAGACCGAGGAGATGGTCACCGACAGGGCCACATCCCCTTTGGCCAGAAAGATCATCACGTTGGAGGCCGTCCCGCTGGCGACGCTGCCCACCAGCACCATCCCGGCGGAGAGCTCCGGCGGCATATGAAACAGCAGCGCCAGCAGCCAGGCGGCGAGCGGCATCACCAGATAGTGCAGAAATATCCCTGCGGCGACCGGCGCCGGACGCGACAGGACGCGTTTGAAATCCGCCAGCTTCAGATGTACCCCCATACCGAACATAATCAGCATCAGCAGGGTGGTAACCCACGGGCCGATCGGGGTGAAGGTGGTGGGGGTGTAATAGGCCAGAACGGAGAGCAGCAGTGCCCATAACGGGAACAGCCGCGTCAGAGTTGCGAGCATGTTGTGTTCCTTGCGATACGCAAACCGGCCGCGCCGTCCCGGTAGGGCGGCGAGCAGGTCAGCTGGTTGTGTTGATGTTGTTATAAAAAAGCCGGGTTCGAGCCCGGCTATAGGTATTGTTTATCGTGCTAAGGAATTTTATTCAAACAAATTATGATGCAACGTCTGCACCACCTTCTCCGCATCGGCGCCAGGCACAAGGAAGCAGAGGTTGTGGCTGGACGCGCCATAGCAGATCATGCGGATGTTAAACGGATCAAGGACGCCAAACACCTCTTTGCCGACGCCGCAGGCTTTCGACAGCTCGTTGCCGATCAGGGCAACCAGCGCCAGGTCTTCTTCCACTTCCACGCGGCACAGCGAGGAGAGCTCGGTCAGCAGCGCCTGGGTCAGCAGGGTATCGCCCGCAGAGGTTGAGCCAGTGGTGTCCATGGTCAGGGCCACGCTCACTTCGGAGGTGGTGATCAAATCGACGGAGATGTTATGGCGCGCCAGAATACCGAACACTTCGGCGAGGAAGCCGCGGGAGTGCAGCATATTCAGGCTGTGCAGCGTCAGCAGCGTCTGGCGGCGACGCAGCGCCAGCGCGCGGAACAGCGGCGGGTTCTCGGTGGTTTTACACACCAGCGTACCGCCCGCTTTAGGTTCTTTACTGGAGCCGACAAATACCGGGATATCGCTGCGCACGGCAGGCAGCAGGGTCGCCGGGTGCAGCACTTTGGCGCCAAAGGTGGCCATTTCCGCCGCCTCTTCAAAGGCGATGACGTCGATGCGTTTCGCCGCAGGCGCGACGCGTGGGTCGGTCGTATAGATCCCGGGCACATCGGTCCAGATATCGACGCGGGTGGCATTCAGCGCTTCGCCGAGCAGAGCGGCGGTATAGTCGCTGCCGCCGCGGCCGAGGGTGGTGGTGCGGCCTTTCGCTTCGCTGCCGATAAAGCCCTGCGTCACCACCAGGCCTTCCGCCAGACGCGGCGTCAGCTGCTGCTGAGTCAGTTCGGCGACGGCGGCGATATCCGGTTCGGCGCGACCAAAGCGATCGTTAGTGCGCAGCACTTTACGGGCGTCAAACCACTGCGCCTGAATTCCGCGCTCACGCAGAATCTCTACAAACAGCAGGGTGGACATCAGTTCGCCATGGCTGACCAGTTCGTCAGTCAGCGCGCTAGAGGAGGCGAGCGCGGCGGCTTCCGCCAGCGTGGTGATATTTTCCAGCAGGCGCTCAATCTCTTCGCGGATCACGTTGGGATAGCGCAAACGCTCCAGAATATTGAACTGGATCTGGCGCAGAGCGTCCAGCTGGGAAAAACGTTCGGTGGGTTCCAGCCCTTCCGCTAAGGCCACCAGAATGTTGGTCACGCCGGCAGAGGCGGAGAGCACAACAATACGGGTATTGGCATCGAGCAGCGCCACATCAATGCTGCGGTTCATCGCGTCAAAATCAGCAACGCTGGTGCCGCCAAATTTGGCGACGACTAAATCTGTCATAACAACCTCGTGTCAGGGGGCCTGACTTATTAAAACGATTCCTGAACACCGATCCTGACAGGGGCTGGATGCCGCCGGATCGCAACAAAATGTCTTAATAAGCCAGGCCAAATTATTCAGCCATGGCACAAGGGAAGAGCGATAAACAGGGTGGCGCAGAATGATAAACAACTACGATGTCACCCAGAAGTGCTCCACCTTGTAGACCCGACTCACCGCTCTGGGCGCTGAAGTGTTCGGGTATGAAACGCCCGACTGCGAACGTTTCTGGTGACAACCCAGGGGATTCAGCCCCTGTGGCCGGTGAGGAGCGTAACCAGACGCTCTTTCACCTCGGCGTTGCTCCCCCTCACGTATTTTCGCCGGACTGGTTCCTCCAATACGGTTACCTGGGCAACGCACCTCTTCTGGCAATTACCGACGTCTTTCACCTGGCCGGGGGAATAAGGACATTATATCCCCCGCGAATACCCTTTCGCTGTAGCGTGAAATGCGCGAGCAATAGATACTTACAATACGTAAGCACTGCGGATATATAAAGGCTTAACGCCAGCTATGTCAACGCTGCGGTTATGCGGATTTTTCATGCCCCTGCGGCTAACAGAAAAAAGCCTTATGATAGCTATACTAATGGGGCTTTTTACTCCGTTTTGACCTGATTCCTGACCGGCGTCAGGGACAAGTCACAAAAATCATCACAATTTTCCGTCACCGGCGCTACAATCGACCGAAGTCACAATCTCAAATCAGAAGAGTATTGCTAATGAAAAACATCAACCCAACGCAGACCTCTGCCTGGCAGGCATTACAGAAACACTTCGACGAAATGAAAGATGTCACTATCAGCGAGCTGTTCGCCAAAGATAGCGACCGTTTTTCTAAGTTTTCCGCGACGTTCGACGATCTGATGCTGGTGGACTTCTCCAAAAACCGCATCACCGAAGAGACGCTGGCTAAACTGCAGGATCTGGCGAAAGAGACCGATCTCGCAGGCGCCATCAAGTCGATGTTCTCCGGTGAAAAGATCAACCGCACCGAAGATCGTGCGGTACTCCACGTCGCGCTGCGCAACCGCAGCAATACGCCGATTGTGGTTGATGGCAAAGATGTGATGCCGGAAGTGAACGCTGTGCTGGAGAAGATGAAAGCCTTCTCTGAAGCGATTATCTCCGGCAGCTGGAAAGGCTACACCGGCAAACCGATCACCGACGTGGTCAACATTGGTATCGGTGGCTCCGACCTCGGTCCGTTCATGGTCACCGAAGCGCTGCGTCCGTATAAAAATCACCTCAACATGCACTTTGTCTCCAACGTCGATGGCACCCACATCGCCGAAGTGCTGAAGAACGTCAACCCGGAAACCACCCTGTTCCTGGTCGCGTCCAAAACCTTCACCACTCAGGAGACCATGACCAACGCCCACAGCGCGCGCGACTGGTTCCTGGCGACCGCGGGCGACGACAAGCATGTGGCTAAACACTTCGCGGCGCTCTCCACCAACGCGAAAGCGGTTGGCGAGTTCGGCATCGACACCGCCAACATGTTCGAATTCTGGGACTGGGTTGGCGGCCGTTACTCCCTGTGGTCGGCGATTGGCCTGTCCATCATTCTCTCCGTGGGCTTCGACAACTTCGTTGAGCTGCTGTCTGGCGCGCATGCGATGGATAAGCACTTCTCCACCACCCCGGCGGAGAAAAATCTGCCGGTGCTGCTGGCGCTGATCGGTATCTGGTACAACAACTTCTTCGGTGCGGAAACCGAAGCGATTCTGCCTTACGACCAGTACATGCACCGTTTTGCCGCCTACTTCCAGCAGGGCAACATGGAGTCCAATGGTAAGTATGTCGACCGTAACGGCCACGCCGTGGACTACCAGACTGGCCCGATCATCTGGGGCGAGCCGGGCACCAACGGTCAGCACGCGTTCTACCAGCTGATCCATCAGGGCACCAAAATGGTACCGTGCGATTTCATCGCCCCGGCTATCACCCACAACCCGCTCTCCGATCATCATCCGAAGCTGCTGTCCAACTTCTTCGCCCAGACCGAGGCCCTGGCCTTCGGTAAATCCCGTGAAGTGGTGGAGCAGGAATATCGCGATCAGGGTAAAGATCCGGCGACCCTGGAGCACGTGGTGCCGTTCAAAGTGTTCGAAGGCAACCGCCCGACTAACTCTATCCTGCTGCGTGAGATCACCCCGTTCAGCCTCGGGGCGCTGATTGCTCTGTACGAGCACAAAATCTTCACCCAGGGCGCGATCCTTAACATCTTCACTTTCGACCAGTGGGGCGTTGAGCTGGGCAAACAGCTGGCTAACCGCATCCTGCCGGAGCTGAAAGACGGCAGCGAAGTCAGCAGCCACGACAGCTCCACTAACGGTCTGATTAACCGTTATAAAGCCTGGCGCGCATAACGCTTGCGCCGTTAAGACGAAATGCCGACCTTATGGTCGGCATTTTTTTTACAGCCGCCGCAGCAGGCGGGCTGGATTCCCCGCCCACACGCCTTTCTCGGTGATGGACTTCGTCACCACGCTGCCCGCGCCAATCACCACGCCGTCGCAGATGTTGACGGCCAGAATCGTGGCGCCGCTACCGATCGACACGTCATCGCCAATCTCAATCCGCCCCCAGCTGGCGCGGTCGGCGTTTGGTTTGCCGTCGCGAAACAGGTCGTTGGCGAACATCACCCCGTGACCGATAAAACAGCGCCGGCCAATGGTGACGTACTCGCAGATAAAGGTATGCGACTGGATTTTACTCTCCGCGCCGATGCGGGTATTCCCCTGGATCTCAACGAACGGTCCAACGAAGACGTTATCACCCAGCGTGCAGTCGTACAGGTTGGCGGGCTGGTAAATAACGACATTTTTCCCACAGACGACGTTACGTACGCCGGTATCACGAAGCTCAGGCATAGTTCCTCTCACAGCGGTTTGGCCAGAATATGCAAGGTGCTTTGCTGGCTGGCGGAATGGAAAGTCGTGTCTCTGATGTGCTGCATCCCCTGGCGTTCGTAAAAACGGCGCGCGGCGGGATTCGCGGCGAGTACTTCCAGCCACAGCCAGCGTTCGCCGGCCGTTTTTGCTCGCGTCTCGACGGCGTGAAAAATCTGCTCGCCGTAGCGGTGGCCAGTCTCCCCCGGCATCAGGTAGAGCTTATGCAGCAGCGTACCCATCGTGCCATCTTCAGCCATTCGCTGCTGAAAGCTATATTTAGCGAAACCAACGGGGGAAGCGGCTTCGGCGATGAGCCAATGATGGTTGGCATCGGTAAGACTCCGACGTAGCGCATCTTCGGCATATTCTTGCTTAAGAAATAACGCCAGTTCATCGGCATTGCGCCAGAGATGGGCGAAGTGGTGCTGGTAACTGGCATAACCCATCGCGCTCAGTTGTGGCGCGTCCTCGGGCAATGCCTTTCGGATAGTTAACATGCTGCGTTCCTCGGGTCGTTCAGTGGCTATAGTGCCTGTAATATGAACAACGTGGAACGACAAAAATCGGTGGGGAAGGGGCTGGAGGTTCTTCCTCCAGCCGGAGGGATTAACGGGCGAAAGCGATCGCTTCGATTTCGACGCCAGCGTCTTTCGGTAACCTGGCCACTTCCACGCAGGAGCGCGCCGGAAAGGCCGCCTGATGTTCGGTAAAGAAGGCCTCGTAGGCGGCATTAATGGCGGCAAAATCCGCCAGGTCTTTCACAAACACCGTGGTTTTGACGATCTGACCAACGGTGAGGCTGGCGGCTTCGACGATGGCTTTCACGTTCTCCAGCGACTGGCGCGTCTGTTCGGCAATGTCGTCGGGCATGGTGCCGTCCTGCGGATTAATGGGCAGCTGGCCGGAGGTGAGGGTCATCGCGCCGAGATTGACGCCCTGAACGTACGGACCAATCGCGGCGGGCGCGTCAGCGGTAGTAATAATCATGTGGTTACCCCTTCAAACAGTTACAGAAAATAATTCAACAGCACCAGCGAGCCGACGCCGCTCACCACCACCCACACCAGACCTAAACGGAAGCTGGCGAGCGTACAGATAATGGCGGCGATCACCTTCGGATTTTTTAAGTCGAACTCCATGCTGGAATTCACGCTCAGGATCTGAATGGTGATGATGGCCGGCAGGACGGTGACCGGCACGAAGCGCAATGTTTTGGTCACCCGCTCAGACATCTGGATCTTGCCGGCCAGGCCGATAAACGAGAAACGAATAAGAAAAGTGACCGCGGCCATGCCCAGCGTCAGGGCGATAAAATAGCTATTACTCATTTTCCAGCGCCTCCACTAACGGCATGTCGGATTCGGTTGTTGCCATCTGCTTGCGCTCTTCCGCCAGGTCGACGCACAGGCCGGCAAGGACGCCGAGCACGGAGGCGACGACGATACCCAGCGAGTAGGGCAGGACCACTAACAGCACGCCGGAAACGGCGGCCACTACCGCGGCGACGGTGCAGGCCTGGCTTTTAATTTGCGGCACCACGATGGCGATAAAGGCGGCGACCATGGCGAAATCGAGACCGTATTTCTCAATGTGGGGAAACGAGGCGCCGACCAGCGCGCCAAGAAAATCGGCCAGCACCCAAATCGCCCAGAAGGTGACCATCGCCGAACCATAAAACAGATATTTTTCCTTTTTATTTCCTTCCATCTCTTTGACGGTAGTGGCATACACCTCGTCGGTGAGCGCATAGGACATAAAGCATTTTTTAAAGAATGAGGCTTCGCGCACGGTGCCGGAAATAGAGGCGCTATACAGCACATGGCGAAGATTAATAATTAATGTGGTGAAAATAATCACGCCGAGCGTGGCCCCGGTTTTTAACATATTCAGTGCCAGCATTTGCGCCGAACCGGCAATCACAATCGCCGACCACGCGGTACTTTGCCAGACGCTCATGCCGGCGCTGACGCTTAATGCGCCAACAATGAACGAGAAAGGAAAGTCCCCGATGCACAGGGGCATAATGGCGCTGGCGCCGCGTAATATGACTTTTTTATTCATCGTAAAATACCTGTTGGTGCAGGCAATAAATCATTATTGCGTAGGGTACAAAAGGGCTGGTCTTATTTGCTGACCATAATGCGAATGATCTCTTTATCGGTTTGCGCCATAGGCTTAATCACGAGGCGGCACAGGTTATTAATCGACTGTTCGACGTCGGCGCAGACAATGCCGTCGTTGGCGCTGGCGCAGCGGTTTTGCATCGCCATCAACACAGATTTAAAGGCGCTGGAAACCACCGAGGAGACCTTCATCGCGCAGCTGTTGGAAGCGCCATCGCAAATCATGCCGGTAACATCGCTAATCATATTGATGATGGCGGTGTTGATGGTTTCGATATTGCGGGTAAACAGCCATGCCATACCGGCGGCGGCGCCCATGGCGGCGGTGGAGGCCGCGCACAGTGCGGACAGGCGGGTATAGCGCGAATGGATGGAAATGGCCGTCAGATGCGAGAGCGCCAGCGCGCGAGCGAGCGTCTCTTGATCGGCATTCAGATGCTCGGCGACGGTAACTACCGGCATGGTCGCTGCGATCCCCTGGTTGCCAGAGCCGAAGTTCGACATGGCGACCACCGGGGCTCCGCCCATACGCGCATCGGAAGCTGCGACGGTGTTGATAATGACCTCGCTCATTAAGTCATTACTTAACAAACCATTTTTAACGGCTTCAGAGAATGTTCCGTTAATATTCAACCCATACTTTTTCGATTTGCCTTCTGCAGCCAGTGCGCTATTGAGGCGGGCGGCTTCCAGAATAAACGTAATATTCTCAACCGGGGTGGAGATAATAAAGTCATACGCTTCCTGGAGAGAGAAAGTTGGCAGTTCAGTCTGCGCTGTGGCGCTATTTTCCCCGGCGTGTAATGGCTGCTGTTCGCCATTAATATATAACTCGACCACATTGGTATGCGTGCCTTTTACCACGACGCGACAGGTCTGGTCACCGGCGCTGAGGGTGAGATCGAGATGAATAAAGTCAGGCGTATCCTGGACGTCAATAGTAACGTGGCCGGCATCCACCAGCGCTTGTGCCTGTTCCACATGCTGTGAAGTAATGCCTGCCAGGGTCTGTAATCCCTTATCGGCATCGCCACCAAAGGCGCCGATGGCGGCGGCCAGCGCGACGCCATTAACTGTCGTGCCGGGAATCGTGACGCCCGTGGCGTTTTTGTACAGATTGGCAGAAATAAAACCGCTAATTTTTTCGCAGGGTGTCGCTAAATGTTTCGCGGCGTAAGCGGTGGTAAATGAAATAGCAACAGGTTCCGTACAACCTAATGCTGGTGCGACTTCTCGCTGTAGCCAGCGAATAAAAAGTGAGGATGCTTGGTCAGACATTATTATGATTCCTGGACGTAAGATGATGAGGAAATATGCTAAGGGAATCGGCAGAAAAAAACTTTCTCAAATAACCCTTTATTTATTAATGTCTGGAGAAAAATTTTATTTTTAGCCTTATCTAAACATGCAGGTCTGTATGTAAATTAAGTTATTGATTAACAATGACTGTGCAGGGATAGTTTTATACAAAAAAGGGGATTCAGTTATGTCGATCACACGCCGTTAAGGAGAGCATTTTTCTCTTTTGCCGAAATCCTGTCCTGAGGGCGCAAACGTGGAAAGCCCACGCGGTGAGGGGTAACTGTAGATCTGGATCACACTTTTGCGCTATACCGGACGCAACAAGGACTGATTATGAGGTGTGAATATGTCGTCGGTTTATCGCCCACTGGTGAATTTCATCGCCACTGCGATGCAAACGGTTTTGAATCTGGGGCTGCTGTGCCTGGGGATTATCCTGATTGTCTTCCTCGGTAAAGAGACGCTGCATCTGGCCGATGTCCTCTTTACCCCGGAGCCGACCAGTAAGTACCGGCTGGTGGAAGGACTGGTGGTCTACTTTCTCTACTTCGAATTTATCGCGCTGATCGTCAAGTATTTTCAGTCGGGGTTCCACTTCCCGCTGCGCTATTTCGTCTATATCGGCATCACCGCGATTGTGCGTTTGATCATCATCGATCATGAATCGCCGATGGCGGTGCTCATATACTCCGCCGCGATCCTGATCCTGGTGATTACGCTCTGGCTGTGTAACTCCAATCGCCTGAAACGCGAATAAAAAAAAAGCGGCCTCCAGGGCCGCTGACCAACAGTCACAAATAGAATTTATGTAGGGTCCAGTTGAGGATAGCAGTGGCATTGGCCTTACTTTTTCAGCTGAGGGCGACGGCGACAATACCCGGTTGGGGTCGTGTATTGCGGCTAGACCGTCGGCCCCCATCTGAAATTTGGGGCCGGTGTTACAAAAAAAACTTAACCTTTCACCCCACCCGCCGTCAGGCCGTTCACCAGCCAGCGCTGCGCCAGCAGGAACACTACCGTGATTGGGATGGCGGAGAGTACCGCCGCGGCGGCAAAATCGCCCCACAGATAGTTCTGCGGGTTGAGATACTGTTGCATGCCTACCGCCAGGGTATAGCTGTTCACATCGCGCAGCAGCAGCGAGGCGACCGGCACTTCGGTGATGGCGGCGATGAACGACAGAATAAAGACCACCGCCAGAATCGGCACCGACAGCGGCAGCAGCACGAGGCGGAACGCCTGCCATGGGGTCGCGCCATCCAGCGCCGCCGCTTCTTCCAGCGAGCCATCGATGGTTTCGAAGTAGCCTTTAATCGTCCAGACGTGCAGGGCGATACCGCCCATGTAGGCAAAGATCACGCCGCCGTGGGTGTTGAGGCCGACGAACGGGATGTACTGGCCCAGGCGGTCAAACAACGCGTACAGGGCAACCAGCGACAGCACCGCCGGGAACATCTGGAAAATCAACATCCCTTTCAGCAGGGTCGCTTTCCCCGGGAAGCGCATACGGGCAAAAGCGTAGGCACAGGTGGTGGAGAGGGCGACGATACCGATCGCGGTAATCCCGGCGACCTTAATCGAGTTCCACAGCCACAGCAGGACCGGGAACGGCGGCGGCGTGACGCGGCCATCCGCGTGTTCGACGCTGAAGCCTAACGCCAGACGCCAGTGTTCCCAGGAGATGGTATCCGGGATCAGGCTGCCGGTGGCGAAGTTGCCTTCGCGCAGCGAGATAGCGATAACCATCAGCAGCGGAAACATAATCGCGGCGATAAAAATCAGTAGCAGGAGATGCGTGGTAAATAAACGTAGCTTCTGCGATTTGGGTTGGACCATAGCCATTATCGTTATCTCCCTTAATCAAACTTCATGCGTGTGGCTTTCAGGTTCACAATCGCTAACGCGCCAACCAGCAGGAAGATAAGCGTTGCGATAGCCGCCGCCAGGCCGAAGTCCTGACCGCCGCCGCCTTCAAAGGCGATACGGTAGGTGTAGCTCACCAGCAGGTCGGTATAACCGGCCGGGGTGGTGGTGCCGAGACGGTCCGGACCGCCGTTGGTCAACAGTTGAATCAGGACGAAGTTGTTAAAGTTAAAGGCGAAGCTGGCGATCATCAGCGGCGTCAGCGGCTTAATCAGCAGCGGGAAGGTAATTTTAAAGAAGTTCTGGAACGGGCCGGCGCCATCCATTGCCGACGCTTCGTACAGATCATCCGGAATCGCCTTCAGCAGCCCCATGCACAGGATCATCATGTACGGGTAGCCCAGCCAGGTGTTGACGATGATGATCATGGTGCGCGCGGTGGTCGGGTCGCTAAACCACGCCGGTTTAATGCCGAACAGCGCGCTGAGCATCATGTTGATTTCACCAAAGCTCTGGTTGAACAGGCCTTTGAAAATCAGAATCGAAATAAATGACGGTACGGCATACGGCAGAATCAGCAGGACACGGTAAATCGCTTTGCCTTTCAACGCTTCCCACTGCACCAGGCAGGCGAGGATCATCCCCACCGCGACGGTCAGCACCACGGTCAGAACCGAGAACACCACCGTCCAGACGAAGATCGCGAAGAACGGTTTCTGGATGCCTTCATCGTGGAAGACGCGGGTAAAGTTATCCCAGCCAATAGTCACGGTGTAGCCCGGGCTCAGCTTTTCTGTGCCCCAGCTACCATCGGCGTTGATTGCCTGGTAGAAACCAACGTCGTTGTTCGGGCGGTATTTGACGTGGGTTTGATTGTTGGTCAGCTCGCCGTTTTCGCCAAGCGTATACAGCGGTTGGGTGCCGGAGAACTGGCGCAGCGAGCTCATGATCACTTTGCTGTCATCAGGCAGTACGGCGGTCAGCTGGTTCAGCGCGGTGCGGTTCTGGGTAATGACGCGCAGGTTGGCGCGCTCGCCTTCCGGCAGGGCGTCAGTTTCTTTTAACGCCAGCTTCTGCTCGCCGCCGAATTTAAAGGCATCGGAAAGGTAGTTTTTACCGCTCTCGCCATCGGTCAAGGCCAGCTTCCACTCGTCGCCTGCCGGGATCAGCGTGAAGTTATAGGCTTTGCCGGCCTGGAAGGAGCGATCCATCAGCACCTGCTGCGCGCGCTCAAAGGTCAGCTGGTTGGTGCTGCTGTAGTTGGTGAACGCGATAGCGATAGTACAGATCAGCGGAAACAGGACAAACAGGCCCATGCCGGCGAGGCCGGGATAGACATAGCGCCAGGCATAGGCCTTGCGATTAGCGAAAATATACAGGCCAACTGAGCTTAAAATCAGCGTCATGATGGCGAACAGGTACTCCCCCTGGGCGTACATCAAAACAACAAGGTAACCCACCAGCAGGCACAGTAAGCCAATCACAGACCATGTGAGTTGCGGACTTTGCCACCAGTGTCTCTTTTTAACGGCATCCATGGGGATCATCCTCTACAGCGTTAAACATCTGTCGGCGTCAGTGCCTGATGGCGCTGCGCTTATCCGGCCTACGGATTGTGTAGGCCGGATAAGGCATTCATGCCGCCATCCGGCACGTACGCTACAGCATTACTTAGTGATACGGCTCTGGGCATCCTTCAGCGCAGCATCGACAGTCTGACGACCGCTGGCGGCGTTGATAACCGCGGTACGAACGGCATACCAGAAGGCAGACATCTGCGGGATGTTAGGCATAATTTCGCCTTTCTGGGCGTTCGCCATGGTGGCAGCGATGCGCGGATCTTTTTCCAGTTTTTCCTGGAAGGATTTCAGCGCCACCGCACCCAGCGGTTTGTCGTTGTTAACGGATTCCAGACCCTGATCGGTCATCAGGTAGTTTTCGAGGAACTCTTTCGCCAGCTCTTTGTTCGGGCTGGCGGCGTTGATCCCCGCGCTCAGCACGCCAACGAACGGTTTCGATGGTTTGCCTTTAAAAGTCGGCAGCAGGGTCACGCCGTAGTTAACCTTGCTCTTATCGATGTTAGACCACGCCCACGGACCGTTGATGGTCATCGCGGTTTCACCTTTGTTGAAGGCCGCTTCCGCGATGGAGTAATCGGTATCGGCATTCATGTGCTTGTTCTTGATCAGGTCAACCAGGAAGGTCAGGCCCGCTTTCGCGCCTGCGCTGTCCACGCCGACGTCTTTCACATCGTACTTGCCGTTTTCAAACTTGAACGCGTATCCGCCGTCGGCAGCGATCAGCGGCCAGGTGAAGTACGGTTCCTGCAGGTTGAACATCAGCGCGCTCTTACCTTTCGCTTTCAGTTCTTTATCCAGCGCCGGGATCTCTTCCCAGGTCTTCGGCGGGTTCGGCACCAGGTCTTTGTTGTAAATCAGGGACAGCGCTTCCACCGCGATCGGGTAGGCGATCAGTTTGCCGTTATAGCGAACGGCATCCCAGGTGAACGGATAGAGTTTGTCCTGGAACGCTTTGTCCGGGGTGATTTCCGCCAGCAGGCCGGACTGCGCGTAGCCGCCGAAACGGTCATGCGCCCAGAAGATGATGTCCGGGCCGTCGCCGGTCGCCGCAACCTGCGGGAATTTCTCTTCCAGCTTGTCCGGGTGTTCTACAGAAACTTTAATGCCGGTGTCTTTTTCAAACTTTTTACCCACTTCAGCGAGGCCGTTGTAGCCTTTGTCGCCGTTAATCCAGATAACCAGCTTACCTTCTTCAATTTTCGCGAGGGCAGAGGCGGAAAACATCATCGTGGTCAGTGCCGACAGCGCGAGGATGCGAGCGCCAGTTTTGATTTTCATATACCCGTCCTTTTTGGTGTTGTACTCGTGGATACACTTCGGTGGCTTAACGATGATGAGTTTCCTTTTTTAACAACCCCTTTCCATCCTCCCCAGGTCTACGCCCCACCCGCTGGTTGTGTGATCTCCATTGCAAAAACGGCCGTATTGCGTCCTGGAGCACAGAAAAAAGCGCCTAATTTTGTCGCCTCCATCACGAAATCACCCGCTGCCCGCCATCCCCCGCGGCGAGAGCCAATCTCTCATCCTCCCATCTCCTCCCCCATAAAAAAGCCGGGGGGTGGAGGATTTGCCCGGCTAATGAATGCCGCATAGTCGACCCATCTTGAATGTGACTGTTAGTGACAGGTTGTAACGAAGGGAGAAGGGCATGGCGAGCGTACAGCTGCGAAATGTAACGAAAGCCTGGGGTGACGTGGTGGTATCGAAAGATATCAATCTCGATATCCACGAAGGGGAATTCGTCGTGTTTGTCGGGCCATCGGGCTGCGGCAAATCTACCCTGCTGCGTATGATTGCCGGGTTAGAAACTATTACCAGCGGGGACCTGTTTATCGGTGACACCCGCATGAACGAGATCCCACCGGCAGAACGCGGCGTTGGGATGGTATTCCAGTCTTATGCGCTCTATCCCCACCTTTCCGTTGCGGAAAATATGTCGTTTGGCCTGAAGCTGGCCGGCGCGAAAAAAGATCTGATTAACCAGCGGGTGACCCAGGTGGCGGAAGTGCTGCAGCTGGCCCATCTGCTGGAGCGTAAACCGAAAGCCCTCTCCGGCGGTCAGCGCCAGCGTGTGGCGATTGGCCGTACGCTGGTGGCTGAGCCGAGCGTCTTCCTGCTGGATGAGCCGCTCTCCAACCTCGATGCCGCCCTGCGTGTTCAGATGCGTATCGAAATCTCCCGTCTGCATAAGCGACTGGGCCGCACCATGATCTATGTGACCCACGATCAAGTGGAAGCGATGACCCTCGCGGACAAGATCGTGGTCCTCGACGCCGGCCGTGTGGCGCAGGTCGGGAAACCGCTGGAACTCTATCACTATCCGGCTGACCGCTTCGTCGCCGGCTTTATCGGTTCACCGAAGATGAACTTCCTGCCGGTCAAAGTCACCGCGACGGCTATCGATCAGGTGCAGGTTGAACTGCCCAACCGTCAGCAAATCTGGCTACCGGTGGACAGCGCCAACGTTCAGGCGGGCGCCAACATGTCCTTAGGTATCCGCCCGGAGCATTTACTGCCCAGCGATATCGCCGATGTGACCCTCGAAGGCGAGGTTCAGGTTGTCGAGCAGTTAGGTCACGAAACGCAAATTCATATCCAGATCCCCGCCATCCGTCAAAACCTGGTCTACCGCCAGAACGACGTGGTGTTGGTAGAAGAGGGAGCCACATTCGCTATCGGTTTGCCGCCAGAACGTTGCCATTTATTCCGTGAGGATGGCACCGCTTGTCGTCGGCTGCATAAAGAGCCGGGCGTGTAAGGCTTCCCATTAAAAAAAGGCGCGAACCCGGCTGGCGGTACACCGGCGAAGCGTGCAAAGAAAAGCAATGATCTCAGGAGATAGAATGATGATTACTCTGCGCAAACTTCCACTGGCGGTCGCCGTCGCGGCAGGCGTTATGTCTGCTCAGGCGCTGGCTGTCGATTTCCATGGCTACGCGCGTTCCGGCATTGGCTGGACCGGCAGCGGCGGCGAGCAACAGTGCTTCAAAGCGACCGGCGCTCAAAGTAAATACCGTCTTGGTAACGAATGTGAAACCTATGCGGAACTGAAGCTGGGCCAGGAGCTGTGGAAGGAAGGAGATAAGAGTTTTTATTTCGATACTAACGTTGCCTATTCCGTGAATCAGGAAGATGACTGGGAAAGCACCTCTCCGGCGTTCCGTGAAGCCAACATCCAGGGTAAAAACCTGATCGACTGGCTGCCGGGCTCCACGCTGTGGGCGGGTAAACGCTTCTATCAGCGTCATGACGTTCACATGATCGACTTCTACTACTGGGATATCTCCGGCCCGGGTGCAGGTCTGGAAAACGTTGACCTTGGCTTCGGTAAGCTCTCTCTGGCCGCTACCCGTAACTCAGAAAGCGGCGGCTCTTATACTTTCTCCAGCGATGACACCAAGAAATATGCTGCGAAAACTGCCAACGACGTCTTTGACATCCGTCTGGCGGGCCTGGAAACCAACCCGGGCGGCGTGCTGGAGTTAGGCGTCGATTACGGCCGTGCGAACCCGCAAGATGACTATCGCCTGGAAGACGGCGCGTCGAAAGACGGCTGGATGTGGACCGGTGAACATACTCAGTCCATCTGGGGCGGCTTCAACAAGTTTGTGGTTCAGTACGCCACTGACGCAATGACCTCCTGGAACAGCGGCCACTCTCAGGGAACCAGCATCGATAACAACGGCAGCATGATCCGCGTTCTGGATCACGGCGCGATGGACTTCAACGATGACTGGGGCCTGATGTACGTTGCGATGTACCAGGACGTGGATCTGGACAGCAAAAACGGCTCCACCTGGTACACCGTGGGTGTTCGTCCGATGTACAAATGGACGCCGATCATGAGCACCCAGCTGGAAATCGGTTACGACAACGTGAAATCTCAGCGTACCAGCGAAAACAACAACCAGTACAAAATTACTCTGGCTCAACAGTGGCAGGCAGGCAACAGCGTCTGGTCTCGTCCGGCTATCCGTATCTTCGCAACCTACGCGAAGTGGGATGAAAACTGGGGCTACAGCAACACCTCTGGTCTGCAGACGAAAGACAGCAGCGGAAGCGGCGCTTTCACCTCCAGCCGCGGTGACGACAGCGAAGTTACCTTCGGTGCCCAGATGGAAGTGTGGTGGTAATACCGTCCGCAGGACGGGTGTAACCTGGGAGGGGCATCGGCCCCTCCTGACTATTCAGGGTTAGCGCGCTATTGCCTGGCTACCGCTAAACCGATGCTATCCAAGGTGAGAAGAATGAAAATGAAGAAAACTCTCGTCGCTCTGTGTTTATCCGCAGGGATGTTGGCATGCGTGCCGGGGATGAGCCTTGCCGATGTTAACTTTGTACCGCAGAACACCAGCGCCGCGCCGTCTATTCCAGCCAGCGCGCTGCAGCAGCTGATCTGGACGCCTGCCGATCAATCGAAGACGCAGAGCGTAGATTTAACCACCGGCGGTCAACGCCTGGATGTTCCAGGGATCGTCGGACCGGTCGCCGCCTGGAGCGTGCCGGCCAATATCGGTGAGCTGACCCTGACCCTCGACAGCGAACTGAACAAACATAAGCAGATTTTTGCGCCGAACGTGCTGATTCTCGACCAGAACATGACGCCAGCGGCGTTCTTTCCCAGCAACTACTTTACCTATCAGCAGCCGGGCGTGATGACTGCCGATCGCCTGGGCGGTGTGATGCGCCTGACCCCGGCGCTGGGCCAGCAGAAGCTCTATGTGCTGGTGTTTACCACTGAGAAAGATCTCCAGCAGACCACCACCCTGCTGGATCCGGCGAAGGCCTATGCCAAAGGCGCAGGCAATGCGGCGCCGGACATCCCGGATCCGATCGCCAAACATACCACCGATGGCGTGCTGAAGCTGAAAGTGAAAACCAACAGCACCTCCAGCGTGCTGGTGGGGCCGCTGTTCGGCTCCTCCGGCCCGGGCCCGGTCACCGTCGGTAACACCGCGGCGCCGGTAGCTGCGCCAGCCGCCGCAGCCGCTGCGGCGCCGGCCGCCAAAAGCGAACCGATGCTCAGCGATACCGAGACCTACTTCAACAACGGTATTAAGCAGGCGGTGAAACAAGGTGACATCGACAAAGCCCTGAAATTGATGAACGAAGCTGAGCGCCTCGGCTCCAAATCCGCTCGTTCCACCTTTATCAGCAGTGTAAAAGGCAAGGGGTAATCGTCTCCCCACAATGCTGATGTTTAGGCACAGCCTTTAGGTGCATCCTCCGGGATGCACCTTTTTTTGCACGCGCGGCGGTCTGTTGCATGGCTGTTGCGTGAATGATCGTATATTGACGTTTGCCCGCCACCAACCGCCTATTCTGCGATACAATGCTCTCACGTTATGTACCGGAGAATCAGGCATGTCCCATCCTGCGCTTACGCGACTGCGTGCGCTGCGCTATTTTGCCGTTATGCCGCCCCTGGCGCCGCCCCTGAGTGACTGGCTGCTGCTGGAGGACTCAATGACCCAGCGTTTTGAGCAACAAGGAAAGCAGGTCACCGTCACCCTGGTTAACGAAGGGTATATCGGGCGTGAGGCGCTGGCTGACGAAGCGGCGCTGTTGCCCGACGAGCCGCGCTACTGGCTGCGGGAGATTATACTCAATGCCGATGGCGAGCCCTGGCTGGCCGGACGCACGGTGGTGCCGGAGTCGACGCTGTGTGGGCCGGAGCTGGCGCTACAGCAGCTCGGGCAGACCCCGCTGGGCCGATACCTGTTCACGTCGTCGACGTTAACCCGCGATTTTATTGAAATTGGTCGCGATGCAGCGCTGTGGGGGCGTCGTTCCCGTCTGCGGCTGAGTGGCAAACCCCTGCTGCTGACCGAGCTGTTTTTGCCTGCGTCGCCGTTGTACTAAGAGGAAGAAAAAATGGAGTGGAGTCTGTCGCAGAATAAGCTGTTGGCGTTTCATCGCCTGATGCGCACTGACAAACCGATCGGCGCCTTGCTGCTGCTGTGGCCGACGCTGTGGGCGCTGTGGGTGGCCTCGCCGGGCGTCCCGCCGCTGTGGATCCTGGCGGTATTCGTCGCCGGCGTCTGGCTGATGCGCGCCGCCGGCTGCGTGGTGAATGACTATGCCGATCGAAAATTTGATGGTCACGTAAAGCGTACCGCCCGCCGTCCGCTGCCGAGCGGCGACGTCACCGAGAAAGAGGCGCGAACGCTGTTTATCGTTCTGGTGCTGCTCTCCTTCCTGCTGGTGCTCACCCTCAACACCATGACGATTTTGCTGTCGGTGGCGGCGCTGGCGCTGGCGTGGGTCTATCCGTTTATGAAGCGCTACACCCATCTGCCGCAGGTGGTGCTGGGGGCGGCCTTTGGCTGGTCGATCCCGATGGCCTTCTCGGCCGTCAGCGAATCGCTGCCGCTGAGCTGCTGGCTGATGTTCCTCGCCAACATTCTGTGGGCGGTGGCCTACGATACCCAGTATGCGATGGTGGATCGCGATGACGACGTCAAGATCGGCATTAAATCGACGGCGATCCTGTTCGGCGAAAACGATCGTCTGATTATCGGTATCCTGCAGGTGGCCGTGCTGGCGCTGATGGGCGCGGTAGGCTGGCTGAACGGGTTGGGCTGGGAATACTACTGGTCGCTGTTCGTGGCGGCGGGTCTGTTTGGCTGGCAGCAGAAGCTTATCTTCAATCGCGACCGCGATAACTGCTTTAAAGCGTTTATGAACAATAACTACGTCGGGCTGGTGCTGTTCCTCGGCCTGGCGATGAGCTACCTGTAAAATCCCTGTCCCCATCCCCCCGGTTTGCCGGGGGGCGAGGAGGACAGCAAACGCCGCGTTACGCGTCGTCCTGCGTGACGCTTTCGATCGTCAGACGTACATCCGACGTAATCAAATCCGCCAGCATCCGATAGACCTTCAGGGTCTCTTCCGGCTCGGCATCGCCCGTATCGCTGATATAGCCTTCATCGCGCAGGGTCAGCACCAGGGTACTGAACACCGCTTTATCGAAGAACTCCGGCGCGTTGATGCCATGCAGCACCGACAGGCGCTGAGCCACGGTACGGCTCTCTTTCTCCAGCGAGCTGCGGTTGATAGACGGGTTAGCGCTCAGCAGCCAGAAGGTAATGGCGTAGCGCTGCAGCGTCTCGCGGGCGCCTGCGGCCAACAGCTGCAGAGAGCGAGAGTGCGACGGGTTGAGGCTCATCACATCGCCATCGATGACGATCAGCTCCTGACGCAGCATCTCGGCAATCAGCGCATCCATCACTCCGGCCAGCTCCGCTTTCTCCCAGCGCAGGAACAGCTCGGCTTTGAGGAACGGATAGAGCGTTTCCACATGGCGCAGCACTTCGGCGCGGCTGAGATGACGATGCTGAGTCACCAGGGCGGCTAACAGCGACGGCATCACCAGCATATGGGCGATGTTGTTGCGATAGTAGGTCATCAGCACCGCCTGCTCGCGCGGCAGAATGATGATGTCGCCAATGGTGTCTTTCTCGACTTCGAACTTGTTCATCTGCAGCGCGTGGTCGATAAGCTCGCTGGCCGAAGCGGACGGCGCGGTGGCATCCGGCGAATAGGGCACATTGCGCAGCAGCGCGAGGTAACACTCCAGCTGCTGGGTGAGCTGCTCACGGGTCAGCGAACGCTGGCGGGAGGCCAGCAGCGCCGTACAGCAGAGGTTCATGGCGTTGGCCGCGCCGGCGTTGTTGATGCGTACCATCAGGTCAGCGGCGATGTTATTCACCGTCGGCGTCAGCCAGGAAGGGCGGACCGCTTCGATCGGGTCAATCGCTTCCCGCCACTCCGGCACATGGTGGTTCAGATAGGTCATCAGCGGCAGCGGTTCGCCGAAGTTAACGTAGCCCTGGCCAAGATTGCGCAGCTTGCTTAAGCCGCGCACCATCTGCGGCAGACTCTCTTTCTCTTTGGTGGCGCCGCGCAGCTCTTTGGCATAGGTCCCTACCTCCATCACGTGCTCGTAGCCGATGTAAATTGGCACCAGGGTGATCGGCCGGGTGCCGCCGCGCAGCATCGCCTGGATGGTCATCGACAGCGTACCGGTCTTCGGATCGAGCAGACGGCCGGTACGGGAGCGGCCGCCTTCGACGAAATACTCTACGGAATAGCCGCGGCTGAACAGTTCGCCAAGGTACTCGCGGAACACCGTGGAGTAGAGCTTATTGCCCTTAAAGGTGCGGCGAATAAAGAACGCGCCGAGGCGGCGGAAGATTGGCCCGGCTGGCCAGAAGTTAAGGTTGATACCCGCCGCGATATGCGGAGGCACCAGCCCCTGGTGGTACAGGACGTAAGAGAGCAGCAGATAGTCCATGTGGCTGCGGTGGCAGGGGACATAGACAATCTCATGGCCGTCGTGCGCCAGCTGGCGTACGCGCTCGGCGTTATGCACGTTGATGCCCTGGTACAGGCGGTTCCAGGTGAAGCCGAGAATGCGGTCGGTCAGGCGGATCATCTCGTAAGAGAAGTTCGCGGCAATCTCTTCCATCAGCGCAATCGCGTTCTGCTGGGCCTTCTCGTGGGAAATTTTCTTGCTGCGCGCTTCGTCTTCCACCGCCCGGGCAATGGCCTTCGACGCCAGCAGCTTGTTAAACAGATCCTGGCGGGCCGGCAGACGCGGGCCGACGGCGGCCAGGCGCTGGCGGGCAAAATGCATCCGCGCGACGCGAGCCAGTTTCTGGGCGATGATCTTATCGGTACCGTGCTCATCCGCCATGCGGCGCAGCGATACGGAAGGCGAGAAGCGCACGAAGCTGTCGCGGCCGAGCCAGGAGACGGCGAAAAATTTCTGAATGCCGTTAAGCATCCGCAGCGGCGGATTAACTTCCCCTTTCTCACGACCCGGCGAGCGGCCGAACATCACCGACACCGGTACCATTTGCACATCGAGATCCGGATGGTTGCGGTGCAGATCGAGGTAGTCGTGGAACAGCTTGATGGACTCTTCTTTTGGCGTGTAGTAGGTGAATACGCGCGGCCCGCCGTGGATGAATACGTAGCGCGGCAGCAGGGCGCCGTCGATTTCCAGCGGTTCAAGCGGGTCAGGTAAATCATGCGCCAGACATTGGGCGCGCAGCGTCAGCAGGTCCGCCTTGGAGTTATAGGGCAGGACGTACATGACCGGACGCGAGGTATCGAGTCCTAATTCCTGAGCAGGCTCTGCCGGAATAGACTTGCTTTTTACCAGCACCCGTAATGGTAAATTCAGTAATTTATAGTAAATTCGTTGCCAGCCGGACATAAACGATGTGAAGCCTCTGGTTAATCATGCAAATGCGCGGCAAGAATAACAGAAAGCGGGCAAAATTTCCGTTACCGCGCGGCAAACGCGTACACTCATCGACGTCATTTACATAAAAAGGTTTTGTGATGGCCAATAATACCACCGGGTTAACCCGAATCATTAAGGCGGCAGGTTACTCCTGGAAAGGATTTCGCGCGGCGTGGATCAACGAGGCCGCGTTTCGTCAGGAAGGTGTCGCCGCCATCGTGGCCGTCGCGATAGCCTGCTGGCTGGACGTCGACGCCATCACCCGCGTATTGCTGATTGGCTCGGTCCTGCTAGTGATGATAGTCGAAATTCTCAACAGCGCGATTGAGGCGGTCGTGGACCGTATTGGCTCGGATTATCACGAGCTTTCAGGGCGCGCCAAAGACATGGGGTCGGCGGCGGTCCTGCTGGCGATAATCATCGCGCTGATCACCTGGGGAACGCTGCTGTGGAGCCATTATCACTAACGTTCTTCGCTAACCCTCGCAAAATATAAACAATCTGCCGATTTTTGTGTGCCATGTGGTTCCAAAATCACCGTTAGCTGTATATACTCACAGCATAACTGTATATACACCCAGGGGGCGGAATGAAAGCGTTAACGACCAGGCAGCAAGAGGTGTTTGATCTCATTCGGGATCATATCAGCCAGACGGGCATGCCGCCGACGCGTGCGGAGATTGCTCAGCGCTTGGGGTTCCGTTCCCCAAACGCGGCGGAAGAACACCTGAAAGCGCTGGCGCGTAAAGGCGCAATCGAGATCGTCTCCGGCGCCTCGCGCGGTATCCGCCTGCTGACGGAAGAAGAGCACGGCCTGCCGCTGATCGGCCGCGTCGCCGCCGGTGAGCCGCTGCTGGCGCAGCAGCATATTGAAGGCCACTATCAGGTCGACCCGTCGATGTTCAAGCCCAACGCCGATTTTCTGCTGCGCGTCAGCGGGATGTCGATGAAAGACATCGGTATTCTGGATGGCGATCTGCTGGCGGTCCACAAAACCCAGGATGTGCGTAACGGCCAGGTGGTGGTAGCGCGCATTGACGATGAAGTGACGGTGAAGCGCCTGAAAAAGCAGGGCAACGTCGTCGAACTGTTGCCAGAAAACAGCGAATTTACCCCTATCGTTGTCGATCTGCGTCAGCAGAGTTTTACCATTGAGGGTCTGGCCGTTGGCGTGATCCGTAATGGAGAATGGCTGTAACGCCTGCCCCCGCGCAGCGTCATCTGATGCATGACGCTGCGACGTTTGTCCTCAATCAGGTCTCCGAACATGCTGCTCAACGCTGCCGATAAAGCGCTGTGGCGCCTTGCACTCCCCATGATTTTCTCCAATATCACCGTCCCGCTGCTGGGGCTGGTGGATACCGCGGTGATCGGCCACCTTGACAGCCCGGTATACCTCGGCGGCGTCGCGGTCGGAGCGACGGCCACCAGTTTCCTGTTTATGCTGCTGCTGTTTCTTCGCATGAGTACCACCGGGTTGACCGCTCAGGCCTGGGGGGCCAAAGATCCGCTGCGACTGGCACGGGCGCTGGTGCAGCCGCTGGCTCTGGCGCTGGGCGCCGGGGTGTTGATTATCCTGTTTCGCCTGCCGTTGATTAACCTCGCCCTGCATATCGTCGGCGGCAGCGAGGCGGTTCTCGAGCAGGCGAGACGGTTTCTCGATATCCGCTGGCTCAGCGCTCCCGCGTCGCTGGCCAACCTTGTGCTGCTCGGCTGGCTGCTGGGGGTCCAGTATGCCCGGGCGCCGGTGATTTTGCTGGTGGTCGGTAATCTGTTGAATATTGTGCTCGACCTGTGGCTGGTGATGGGCCTGCGGATGAACGTCCAGGGGGCGGCGCTGGCCACGGTCACCGCGGAGTACGCCACTCTCATTATCGGCCTGATGATGGCGAAGCGGGTGCTAACGCTGCGCGGCGTGTCGCTGGCGATGCTGAAAAACGCCTGGCGCGGCGACATGCGCCGTCTGCTGGCGTTGAATCGCGACATCATGCTGCGCTCCCTGCTGCTGCAGCTGTGCTTTGGCGCGCTGACCGTCTACGGCGCCCGTCTGGGCAGCGATATCGTGGCGGTCAACGCCGTACTAATGACCATGCTGACCTTTACCGCCTACGCGCTGGATGGCTTTGCCTATGCCGTGGAGGCCCACTCCGGCCAGGCCTACGGCGCGCGCGACGGCAGCCAGCTGCTGGAGGTGTGGCGGGCGGCCTGCCGGCAGTCCGGTATGGTGGCGCTGGCGTTTGCCCTGGTTTACAGCCTGGCGGGGGAGTACATCATCGCGCTGTTAACCTCACTGCCTTCTCTGCAGCAGCTGGCCGATCGCTATCTGATCTGGCAGACCATCCTGCCGGTGGTCGGGGTCTGGTGCTATCTGCTGGACGGCATGTTTATCGGCGCGACGCGCGGCGCGGAGATGCGGAACAGTATGGCGGTCGCCGCGGCCGGCTTCGCCGTGACGCTGCTTACGGTCCCGGCGCTCGGCAATCACGGCCTGTGGCTGGCGCTGGCGGTGTTTCTCGCGCTGCGAGGCCTGTCGCTGGCGCTGATCTGGCGCCGCCACTGGCGACGCGGCACCTGGTTTAGTTAGCCCTTTCTCTAGCTCGCCATTATCGGTGAACGTCCTCCGGTCGCGCCAGGTTTGCCGGAGCGACTCAGTAGCCCGGCGAGCGTAGCGCGTGCCGGGAAAACCACCTTCAGCGTTTCCAATGAAGGCTATGGTTAAAAATTCCGAATAACGAATCGGCGCCAGCATTCTCATCTATAGTTAATACCATGTCCGGCACAAAACGGGCTGTAAACCCACCGAATGATGAGGACGTTATCATGAATAAAGACGAAATCGGCGGTAACTGGAAACAGTTGAAAGGTAAAGCCAAGGAACAGTGGGGCAAACTTACCGATGACGATATGACCGTAATCGAAGGGAAGCGCGACCAGCTGGTCGGCAAAATTCAGGAGCGTTACGGCTATGAGAAAGATCAGGCTGAGAAAGAAGTCTCAGACTGGGAGCATAAGAACGACTATCGCTGGTAGCGTTCCGTGATCCGAAGAATGAAGCATTTGTGTTAGTGCCTGTCTAAATGGCGCAGGGACGCGCCGTTAACCCTTTTTCCCGCTGCGGCTGCCGCTCAGCGGGCTTTCTTTTTGAGCTGAATCGTATGATCGTGCTGGCAGTGTCCCGGCGTGCTGCAGGCTTCCACTTCCACGCAGCTCGCGCAAAGGCCATGAGCTTCAATCACGTTGTGGCGCAGGGCGAAGCCCATTCTGGCCGCCAGCGTGTGCATGATATCTTCCACCCCTTCAGCCGCCTCTTCCTTCACCACGCCGCAGCGGTCGCAGATAAACATGGCCGAGCTGTGGGTTGGCTGGTCAAAGAGATGACACAGCACATAGCTGTTGGTCGATTCCACCTTGTGGACAAAACCTTGCTCGAGTAAAAACTCCAGCGCGCGGTAGACCGTCGGCGGCTTTGCCTGCGGCTCTTTCTCACGCAGCAGATCCAGCAGGTCGTAGGCGCTGATTGCCCCTTGCTGCAGGCTCATCAGGCGCAACACTTCCAGACGCTGTGGGGTCAGGCGTACGCCGCGTTGCGCACACAGCTTTTCAGCATGCACTAACATCTCTTGCGAAGGGGACTTATCCATGAGCATCCTCAGGTTGCGTGAAATTGAATCTGTTACTTTATCACGTTCCGCGGAAAACGCCGAGACCCGACGGGTGATGCGGGTCATACTTCAGATTGTCGGCGCCAGTCCACTCCCTGGCGCTGGCCGCTGACGCTCGTGGAGGCTGCGCCTTAGCCGGTCGTTAAAACCGTATGCCCGATTTAATCGCAACACGCCTGACCCAGGGTATGCTATATCTGAAGTGTCTCATTTTCGGGAGAAAACGATGAAACGACCTGATTGCATTCGCCACTGGCGCGAACTGGAAGGGCCCGACGATGCCACTTATCCCGACAGCCCGGAGCGTTTTTCCATTGGCGCGCCGCTGGGGCGCGGTTTACGCCTCAACCGGCTGGGGATCCACCACGAGAGACTGCCGCCCGGGCGGCGCACCTCTTACCCGCACGCGGAGAGCGATGAGGAAGAGTTCATCTATGTGCTGGAGGGCTATCCGGAAGTGTGGATAAATGGCTATCTCTGGAAGCTGGAGCCGGGCGATAGCGTGGGTTTCCCCGCCGGCACCGGTGTTTGCCACACCTTTCTCAATAACACCGAGCAGGAGGTTCGTCTGTTGGTGGTGGGTGAGGCCAACAAAAAGTACAACCGAATTTACTACCCGCTCAATCCCGGCTATGCCGCGACGCGCCAGGATCGCTGGGTTGATCATCCGCCGCAGTTCTTTGGCCCACATGACGGCAAACCGCGGATAAAGTAATCGACACCGGGAAGGGGCGAAGCGCGGCGCACTACGCGCCTGTGGTTTATCTTTATGCTATAGTAGCGCCCCTTTTTACCCGGATGCTTATTTATTCGCCATGATGCCTGAATCAACGTCACCTGTTTTTCCTGCTCACCGCTTCTCCATCGCGCCGATGCTCGACTGGACTGACCGGCATTGCCGCTACTTCCTGCGGCTGCTGTCGCGGCATACGCTGCTGTATACCGAAATGGTGACCACCGGGGCGATTATTCACGGCAAAGGGGACTATCTGGCCTATAGCGAAGAAGAACACCCGGTTGCTCTGCAGCTCGGCGGCAGCGATCCGCAGGCCCTGGCGCAGTGCGCGAAGCTGGCCGAGGCGCGCGGCTATGATGAGATCAATCTCAACGTCGGCTGCCCCTCCGATCGGGTGCAGAACGGGATGTTTGGCGCCTGTCTGATGGGGAATGCCCAGCTGGTGGCCGACTGTATCAAAGCGATGCGCGATGTGGTGTCGATCCCGGTCACGGTGAAGACCCGTATCGGCATCGACGACCAGGATAGCTATGAATTCCTTTGCGATTTCATTGAGACGGTCTCCGGCAAGGGCGAATGTGAGATGTTTATTATTCACGCCCGCAAAGCCTGGCTCTCCGGTCTGAGCCCGAAAGAGAACCGCGAGATCCCGCCGCTGGATTACCCCCGCGTCTGGCAGCTGAAGCGCGACTTCCCCCATCTGACGATGGCGATTAACGGCGGCATCAAATCGCTGGATGAAGTCAGAGCACAGCTTGAGCATATGGATGGGGTGATGGTCGGGCGTGAGGCCTATCAGAATCCGGGCATTCTGGCTTCGGTCGACCGGGAGATTTTCGGCGTCGCCGGCGCGGATGCCGATCCCGTGGCCGTCGTGCGGGCCATGTACCCGTATATTGAGCGCGAGCTCAGCAAGGGTACTTATCTGGGCCATATCACCCGTCATATGCTGGGACTGTTTCAAGGTATCCCGGGCGCCCGCCAGTGGCGTCGCTACCTGAGCGAGAATGCGCATAAAGCCGGCGCCGACATTGCGGTGCTGGAGCAGGCCCTGAAGCTGGTGGCCGATAAGCGTTAGTTTCTCACCAAAACCTGGTGAAATTGACCACGCCCCGCACACCATTGCGGGGCGTTTTCTTTTAAATTCAATTATTTATTGTTGGCATGTTTTTTGTAATACCTGCAGAGCGACATATTAATGACTGTGGGGAGAGAGCCATGCTGGAACTGTTATTTGTCATCGGATTTTTTGTCATGCTGCTGGTCACCGGCGTATCGCTGTTGGGGATTATCGCCGCCATCGTGGTGGCTACGGCGCTGATGTTCGTCGGCGGTTTGTTTGCTTTAATGATTAAATTGCTGCCGTGGCTGCTGTTGGCGGTGGTGGTGGTGTGGGTTATTCGGGCACTGAAAACCCCGGACGGAAACGCTTTTCGCGACAATAACCGTTGGCGTTACTAAGGTATTGAGGGGTATGTCACAACCTGAACAATTTTGCACAGAACCGCGTAGGCATTACTGCGCAAATCTGTCACTATTAGCGCGTTAACGAATTCATCGCGCTGTACCCTACATACAGCCGAACTAAAAAAAAGTAAGGGCTTCCCAGGTGGAAGCCCTAAACTTTTGTCCCTTTGTCCGCTTACGGCAGCAGCAGACTCGACCCCTGTGTCACCCGGCTCTCCAGAACTTCATGCGCCCGTCGCGCTTCGGTCAGCGGATAGGTCTGACTCTCGGGCACGTCCACTTTAATCACGCCGCTGGCGATCAGCGAAAACAGCTCACTGCAGGCTTCCGCCAGCTCTTCCCGGTTGGTGATATAGCCCTGCAGCGATGGGCGGGTGACGTACAGAGAACCTTTCTGGTTCAGGATCCCCAGATTAACGCCGGTTACCGGGCCGGAGGAGTTGCCAAAGCTGACCATCAGGCCGCGGCGTTGCAGACAGTCCAGAGAGGCTTCCCAGGTATCTTTCCCTACCGAGTCATAGACCACGGCGACTTTCTTACCGTCGGTGAGCGCTTTGAGCCGCTCCGCGATAGGTTCTTCGCGATAGTTAATCACCTGCCAGGCGCCCGCCGCTTTGGCGCGCTGCGCCTTCTGCGCGCTGCCGACGGTGCCGATAAGTTTCGCCCCCAGCGCTTTCGCCCACTGACAGGCTATCAGCCCCACGCCGCCGGCGGCCGCGTGAAACAGGAACATCTCATCAGGCTTAATTTCATAGGTTTTACGCAGCAGATACCAGACCGTTAATCCCTTGAGGAACGACGCGGCGGCCTGTTCGAAAGAGATGGCGTCCGGGAGGACCGCCGCTTTGTCGGCCAGCACATTGTGCACCGTGCTGTAGGCGCCGAGCGCCGACTGGGCGTACACCACCCGATCGCCTACCTTAATGTGCGATACCCCATGGCCAACTTTACTGACGACGCCGGCCGCTTCGGTGCCGAGGCCGCTCGGCAGCGAGGGCGGCGGATAGAGGCCGCCACGAACATAGGTGTCGATATAATTGATACCGATGGCTTTGTTTTCGACCTGAATTTCATGCTCAGCGGGATCGCGGGGCGTGAATTCAACCGCCTGAAGCACCTCCGGCCCCCCGTGTTTTGAAAATTCGATGCGTGTTGCCATGTTCGCTCCTGTGTTGTTCTGAGATTATCCAGTAAGCTTAACAGCCTGCGGCGGCGGCGACGGATTTTCTTACCCGCCTCAGGCCAGTCACGCTGAATGGGTTCTTTAGCGGCAATGGCTTTCTCGCTATACTGTCACGCTCTTTTCCGTATCGGTGAAACGTTAGGCTATGGCAGGAAATAAACCCTTCAACAAACCACAGACAGAAACCCGCGAACGCGATCCGCAGCTCGCCGGGCTGAAAGTCCCGCCGCACTCGATTGAAGCGGAGCAGTCGGTGTTGGGCGGTTTAATGCTGGATAACGAGCGCTGGGACGACGTCGCCGAACGCGTCGTTGCCGACGACTTTTATACCCGTCCGCATCGTCATATCTTTACCGAGATGGCGCGCCTGCAGGAGTCGGGCAGCCCGATTGACCTGATCACCCTCGCGGAGTCGCTGGAGCGTCAGGGACAGCTGGACAGCGTGGGCGGCTTCGCCTATCTGGCTGAACTGTCCAAAAATACCCCCAGCGCGGCAAACATCAGCGCCTATGCCGACATCGTGCGCGAACGCGCGGTCGTGCGCGAGATGATCTCGGTGGCCAATGAAATCGCCGAGGCCGGCTTCGACCCGCAGGGGCGAACCAGCGAAGATCTGCTCGACCTCGCCGAGTCCCGCGTCTTTAAAATCGCTGAAAGCCGGGCCAATAAAGACGAAGGGCCGAAAAACATCGCCGATGTCCTCGACGCCACCGTCGCCCGTATCGAACAGCTGTTCCAGCAGCCCCACGACGGCGTTACCGGGGTCAACACCGGCTACGACGACCTCAACAAAAAGACCGCCGGCCTGCAGCCGTCGGATCTGATTATCGTCGCCGCCCGTCCGTCGATGGGTAAAACGACCTTCGCCATGAACCTCGTGGAAAACGCAGCGATGCTGCAGGACAAGCCGGTACTCATCTTCAGTCTCGAGATGCCCTCGGAACAGATTATGATGCGTTCTCTGGCCTCGCTGTCGCGCGTCGATCAGACCCGCATTCGTACCGGTCAGCTGGACGATGAGGACTGGGCGCGGATCTCCGGCACCATGGGCATTCTGCTGGAAAAACGTAACATCTATATCGATGACTCCTCCGGCCTGACGCCGACGGAAGTGCGTTCCCGCGCGCGGCGTATCGCTCGCGAGCACGGCGGCATCGGGCTGATTATGATCGACTACCTGCAGCTGATGCGCGTGCCGTCGCTCTCCGACAACCGTACCCTCGAGATCGCCGAAATCTCCCGCTCGCTGAAGGCGCTGGCCAAAGAGCTGCAGGTGCCGGTGGTGGCGCTGTCGCAGCTGAACCGCTCGCTGGAGCAACGTGCCGATAAACGCCCGGTCAACTCTGACCTGCGTGAGTCCGGTTCTATCGAACAGGATGCCGACTTAATCATGTTCATTTACCGTGATGAGGTCTATCACGAGAACAGCGATCTGAAGGGCATCGCGGAAATTATCATTGGTAAACAACGTAACGGCCCGATCGGCACCGTGCGACTGACCTTCAACGGCCAGTGGTCGCGTTTCGATAATTATGCTGGCCCTCAGTATGATGATGAATAATCCTTCCTCCTTCTTTAATTAAGGAATTCAAATGCAAGCGGCAACTGTAGTTATCAACCGCCGCGCTCTGCGACACAACCTGCAACGTCTGCGTGAACTGGCGCCTGCCAGCAAACTGGTTGCGGTGGTGAAAGCGAACGCCTACGGACACGGTCTTGTTGAGACCGCGCGAACGCTGACCGACGCCGACGCTTTTGGCGTCGCCCGCCTGGAAGAGGCGCTGCGCCTGCGAGCGGGGGGGATCGCCCAGCCGATCCTCCTGCTGGAAGGCTTTTTTGCGGCGGAAGACCTGGCGGTGATCGCCGCTCAGCGTCTGCATACGGCGGTGCATAGCCCCGAACAGCTGGCGGCGCTGGAGCAAGCCGACCTCCCCGAGCCGGTGACCGTGTGGATGAAACTGGATACCGGTATGCATCGCTTAGGGGTGCGCCCGGAGGAAGCTGAGGCGTTTTATCAGCGTCTGAGCCAGTGCAAAAACGTCCGCCAGCCGGTCAACGTGGTGAGCCACTTCGCCCGCGCCGATGAGCCGACCTGCGGCGCCACCGAACGGCAGCTGGATATCTTCACCACCTTTACCGAAGGCAAGCCGGGATGGCGCTCTATTGCCGCCTCGGGTGGCATCCTGCTGTGGCCGCAGTCGCATTATGACTGGGTGCGTCCGGGCATTATCCTGTATGGCGTGTCGCCGCTGGACGATCGCTCCACCGGGAAAGATTTTGACTGTCAGCCGGTGATGACCCTGACGTCCAGCCTGATTGCCGTGCGCGAGCATAAAGCAGGGGAGCCCGTCGGCTACGGCGGCACCTGGGTCAGCGAACGCGACACTCGGCTCGGCGTGGTCGCGATGGGCTATGGCGACGGTTATCCGCGCGCCGCGCCGTCGGGCACCCCAGTGCTGGTCAATGGCCGCGAAGTGCCGATTGTCGGCCGGGTGGCGATGGATATGATCTGTGTTGACCTCGGCCCGCAGGCCGAGGATAAAGCCGGCGACGCGGTGGTGCTGTGGGGAGAGGGACTCCCGGTAGAGCGTATCGCCGAGATAACTAAAGTGAGCGCTTACGAACTTATTACGCGACTGACCTCCCGCGTCGCCATGAAATACCTCGACTAAGCCTCGTTCGTACCGGATAGCTCAGACGCTGGTCCGGTACGCAATCGGTATAGCCGCAGACAAAAAAGCGGTTTATACCGCTGCGCAGTCACTTTCCCCTCAACATCCTCTCGACCTGCCGTCATATCCGGTTTATTGTGTAAGAACCTGCCCTATGTAAACCTGGAGATACATCGCGTGTTTCAAAAAGTTGACGCCTACGCCGGCGACCCAATTCTTTCTCTGATGGAACGCTTCAAAGAAGACCCGCGAAGCGACAAAGTCAACCTGAGTATCGGGCTGTATTACAACGATGACGGCATTATCCCGCAGCTGCAGGCGGTGGCGGAAGCGGAAGCGCGCCTGAACGCCGAGCCGCACGGCGCCTCGCTGTATCTGCCGATGGAAGGGCTGAGCGGCTACCGCCAGGTGATTGCCCCGCTGCTGTTTGGCGCAGAGCATAGCGCGCTTAAGCAAAACCGCATCGCCTCCATTCAGACGGTCGGCGGTTCGGGCGCGCTGAAGGTCGGGGCCGACTTCCTCAAACGCTACTTTCCTGAGTCTCATGTCTGGGTCAGTGACCCGACCTGGGAAAACCACATCGCCATATTTGAAGGGGCTGGCTTCGAAGTAAGTACTTACCCCTGGTTTGATAAAGCCACCAACGGCGTGCGCTTTGAAGCGCTGCTGGCGACGCTGCAAACGCTGCCGGCGCGCGACATTGTGCTGCTGCACCCCTGCTGCCACAACCCGACCGGCGCCGACCTGACGCCGGAACAGTGGGATCGTGTGGTGGAGATCCTGAAAGCGCGTCAGCTGATCCCGTTCCTCGACATTGCCTACCAGGGCTTTGGCGCAGGGCTGGAAGAGGATGCCTACGCCATTCGCGCCATCGCCAGCGCCGGGATGCCGATGCTGGTCAGCAACTCTTTCTCCAAAATTTTCTCCCTGTACGGGGAGCGCGTCGGCGGCCTGTCGGTGGTCTGTGAAGACAGTGAAACCGCAGGCCGCGTGCTGGGCCAGCTGAAGGCCACCGTGCGCCGCAACTACTCCAGCCCGCCGAGCTTTGGCGCGCAGGTGGTGGCGACGGTGCTGAACGATGCCGGGCTGAAAGCCACCTGGCAGGCGGAAGTGGACGCCATGCGCGCGCATATCCTGACCATGCGTCAGGCGCTGGTCGACGCGCTGCAGCAGGTTGCTCCGGGCAGCAAAGTGGATTATCTGCTCAAGCAGCGCGGGATGTTCAGCTACACCGGCTTCAGCGCGGCGCAGGTGGATCGCCTGCGCGACGAGTTTGGCGTCTACCTGATTGCCAGCGGACGTATGTGCGTGGCGGGGTTAAACTCACGTAATGTTCAGCAGGTAGCGAAAGCCTTTGCCGCGGTAATGTAAGCCGCTCTCCAGCAGGTTGTCTCTGCCGGTCAACGGGCAGAGGCAACCCCCTCTGATTGTGATCATCCTCTTTTTCTATGACATCAGCGCGAAAAAGGCTTTTCATCCCTGTCGCCTGCGGGTAAGGTCGGGACGTTACTAAGCATGCACATTATTGAAAACAATAATGATTGATAGATTTAGGGATAAATATGCGCAAACTTACTCTCGCCCTTGCGGCGGCCTCTCTCCTGTTCACGCTGAACAGCGCCGTCGTGGCGCGCGCCTCCACGCCGCAGCCGCTGTGGGTCGGTACCAACGTGGCCCAGCTGGCCGAGCAGGCGCCGATCCACTGGGTTTCGGTGGCGCAAATTGAGAACAGCCTGCTGGGGCGCCCGCCGATGGCCGTCGGTTTTGATATCGATGATACCGTCCTCTTCTCCAGTCCCGGTTTCTGGCGCGGGCAAAAAACCTTCTCCCCCGGCAGTGAGGATTACCTGAAAAACCCGCAGTTCTGGGAAAAAATGAACAACGGCTGGGACGAATTCAGCATGCCAAAAGAGGTGGCGCGCCAGCTGATTGCCATGCATGTGAAGCGTGGCGACAGCATCTGGTTCGTCACCGGCCGCAGCCAGACCAAAACAGAAACCGTTTCTAAAACCCTGCAGGATGATTTCCTCATCCCGGCCGCCAATATGAACCCGGTAATTTTCGCTGGCGATAAGCCGGGTCAGAACACCAAGACCCAGTGGCTGCAGGCGAAGCAGATAAAGGTTTTCTATGGCGACTCGGATAACGACATTACCGCTGCCCGCGAGGCGGGCGCCCGCGGGATCCGCGTGCTGCGCGCCGCCAACTCCTCCTACAAGCCGCTGCCGATGGCCGGCGCGCTGGGCGAAGAAGTGATCGTCAATTCCGAATACTGATGGGCGCCTGAACGGGATAAACGGCAGCGGTGACGCTGCCGTTTTTTTATGCAAAATCCGGGGTGGAAGGTTTTACCTTTTCACGTATTGCTGCACACTTAGAGGGATTCATTCGCAAAAAGGAGTCGATGATGTGGTATCAGCAAACCCTGACGCTTGGGCCTAAATCCCGTGGTTTTCATCTGGTCACCGACGAAATCCTCGGCCAGATCCGCGGGCTGTCCGGGGTGAAGGTCGGCCTGCTACACCTCCTGCTCCAGCATACTTCCGCTTCCCTGACGCTCAACGAAAACTGCGATCCCACCGTCCGGTATGACATGGAGCAGTATTTTCTTAACGCCGTGCCGGACAATGCGCCGTACGAACATGATTATGAAGGCCCTGACGATATGCCGTCGCACATCAAATCATCGATGCTTGGCGTGTCGCTGATGCTGCCGGTCGAGGACGGACGCGTCAGGCTGGGGACCTGGCAGGGCATCTGGCTGGGGGAGCATCGGATACACGGCGGTTCGCGGCACATCGTTGCGACGCTCATGGGGGAATAAAAGATGACAATTTCGGAGTTATTGCAGTACTGCATGGCGAAGCCGGGAGCAGAGCAGAGCGTCCACAGCGACTGGAAAGCCACGCAAATTAAGGTCTCGGACGTGCTGTTTGCCATGGTGAAGGAGGTCGAAGACCAGCGGCCGGCGGTTGCGTTGAAGGCGAGTCCGGAGCTGGCGGAGCTCCTGCGGCAGCAGCATCGCGACGTCCGGCCCAGCAAGCATCTCAATAAAGCGCACTGGAGCACCGTCTTTCTGGATGGCTCGCTGCCGGATTCGCAAATCTACTACCTGGTCGATGCGTCTTACCAGCAGGCGGTGAAAATGCTGCCGGAGCCGGTCCGGCAGCAGCTTTCCCGCTAATTATTTCAGCATCGGCTTCAGGAAGCGCGCGGTGTGCGAGGCTTCGCACTCAGCGACGGTTTCCGGCGTACCGGAAACCAGAATTTCGCCGCCGCCGCTGCCGCCTTCCGGGCCGAGATCGACAATCCAGTCGGCAGTTTTTATCACGTCGAGGTTGTGCTCAATCACCACGATGGTATTGCCCTGATCGCGCAGCTGGTGCAACACTTCCAGCAGCTGCTGGATATCGGCGAAGTGCAGACCGGTGGTCGGCTCATCGAGGATATACAGCGTCTGGCCGGTACCGCGCTTGGACAGCTCGCGCGCCAGCTTCACGCGCTGCGCCTCGCCGCCGGACAGCGTTGTCGCCGACTGGCCGAGACGGATATAGGTCAGGCCGACATCCATCAGGGTTTGCAGCTTACGCGCCAGCGCCGGTACGGCATCAAAGAACTCGCGCGCTTCTTCAATGGTCATATCCAGCACTTCGTGGATGGTTTTGCCTTTGTACTTAATCTCCAGCGTTTCGCGGTTATAACGCTTACCTTTGCACTGGTCGCACGGTACGTAGATATCCGGCAGGAAGTGCATTTCGACCTTGATCACTCCGTCGCCCTGGCAGGCTTCGCAGCGACCGCCACGGACGTTAAAACTGAAACGACCCGGCGTATAGCCGCGGGAACGTGATTCCGGCACCCCGGCGAAGAGCTCGCGCACCGGCGTAAACACCCCGGTATAGGTCGCGGGGTTGGAGCGCGGCGTACGGCCGATCGGGCTCTGGTCGATATCGATGACTTTATCGAAGTGCTCCAGCCCCTGAATATCGCGATACGGCGCCGGTTCGGCGATGGTCGCCCCGTTAAGCTGACGCTGGGCAATCGGGAACAGGGTATCGTTGATCAGCGTTGATTTACCCGAGCCGGAGACGCCGGTAATGCAGGTAAACAGGCCCACCGGCAGAGTCAGCGTCACGTCTTTCAGGTTGTTGCCGCGCGCGCCGGTCAGTTTGAGGACTTTCTCCGGATCGGCGGGCACGCGCTGCTTCGGCACTTCAATTTTGCGCTTGCCGCTCATGAACTGGCCGGTCAGGGATTCCGGGACGGCCATAATGGCCTCCAGCGGCCCTTCCGCCACCACCTGGCCGCCGTGGACCCCGGCCCCAGGGCCGATATCGATCACATGGTCGGCGGCGCGAATGGCGTCTTCGTCATGCTCAACGACGATCACCGTGTTGCCCAAATTACGCAGGTGAATCAGGGTCCCGAGCAGTCGCTCGTTATCGCGCTGGTGCAGGCCGATGGAGGGCTCATCCAGGACGTACATCACGCCAACCAGTCCGGCGCCAATCTGGCTCGCCAGACGGATACGCTGGGCCTCGCCGCCGGAGAGCGTTTCCGCCGAACGGGAGAGCGTCAGGTAGTTGAGGCCGACGTTGACGAGGAACTTCAGGCGATCGCCAATCTCTTTCAGCACTTTTTCGGCGATTTTCGCCCGCTGGCCGGAGAGTTTCAGATTGTTGAAGAAGTCCATCGCGTGACCGATGCTCATATCGGAAATGGTCGGCAGCGGGGTGTTTTCCACAAACACGTGGCGCGCCTCGCGGCGCAGACGCGTACCGTCGCAGCTGGCGCACGGGCGATTGCTGATGAACTTCGCCAGCTCTTCGCGCACCGCGCTGGATTCCGTCTCTTTGTAGCGGCGCTCCATGTTATGCAGCACGCCTTCGAACGGATGGCGGCGTACCGAGGTGTCGCCGCGGTCGTTCATGTATTTGAATTCAATATTCTCTTTACCGGAACCGTACAGGACCACTTTCTGCACGCTGGCGCTGAGAGTGCCCCACGGCGCTTCGACGTCGAACTTGTAGTGCTCCGCCAGCGACTTCAGCATCTGGAAGTAGTAGAAGTTACGCCGATCCCAGCCGCGGATGGCGCCGCCCGCCAGCGACAGCTCCGGATTTTGCACCACGCGATCGGGGTCGAAATATTGCTGCACGCCGAGGCCGTCGCAGGTCGGGCAGGCGCCCGCCGGGTTGTTGAAGGAGAACAGGCGCGGCTCCAGCTCGCGCATGCTGTAGCCGCAGATCGGGCAGGCGAAGTTGGCGGAAAAAAGCAGTTCTTCCGCTTTCTCATCATCCATATTGGCCACGATGGCGGTACCGCCGGAGAGCTCCAGCGCGGTTTCAAACGACTCGGCCAGACGTTGCGCCAGATCGTCGCGGACCTTGAAGCGGTCGATCACCACCTCGATGGTGTGTTTCTTCTGCAGCTCCAGCTTCGGCGGATCCGAGAGATCGCAGACTTCGCCGTCGATCCGTGCGCGGATATAGCCCTGGCTGGCGAGGTTTTCCAGGGTTTTGGTGTGCTCGCCCTTACGCTCTTTAATAATGGGCGCCAGCAGCATCAGACGCAGGCCTTCCGGCTGGGCGAGGACGTTATCGACCATCTGGCTGACGGTCTGCGCCGCCAGCGGCACGTCGTGGTCCGGACAGCGCGGCTCGCCGACGCGGGCGTACAGCAGACGCAGGTAGTCGTGAATTTCGGTAATAGTACCCACCGTCGAGCGGGGGTTGTGAGAGGTTGATTTCTGTTCGATGGAAATCGCCGGCGACAGCCCTTCGATATGGTCGACGTCCGGCTTCTCCATCAGCGACAGGAACTGTCGCGCATAGGCGGAGAGCGATTCGACGTAGCGACGCTGGCCTTCGGCATACAGGGTGTCGAAAGCCAGTGAAGATTTGCCAGACCCGGAAAGCCCGGTGACGACAATGAGTTTGTCGCGCGGGATAACGAGGTTGATGTTTTTGAGATTATGGGTGCGGGCGCCCCGAACTTCGATCTTATCCATTCACCTTTCCCGGTAGGTAGATACACGGATTGCCTGGTTTGCTTGAAGGACAAACGGCAGAAACGGCTAATTATGACACAATTTAACCTGTCTGGATATACAGTATTGGAATGGCGCTGCGGGAAGCGTGTGAAAATTTGCATAGCGGCGGCATGTTTTCTGGAATTGGCTTAGCAGCTATCAAATTGTCCCTTTGTGGTGTTAGAATTCCCGGTTTACACTTATACAAAACGTATTATTCAGGAGATTCGATCATGGCCAGCAGAGGCGTAAACAAGGTGATTCTCGTCGGTAATCTGGGGCAGGACCCGGAAGTACGCTACATGCCAAGTGGCGGCGCAGTCGCCAACTTCACGCTGGCAACTTCCGAATCCTGGCGTGACAAGCAGACCGGCGAAATGAAAGAGCAGACTGAATGGCACCGCGTTGTGCTGTTCGGCAAACTGGCGGAAGTCGCTGGTGAGTACCTGCGTAAAGGCTCTCAGGTGTACATTGAAGGCCAGCTGCGTACCCGCAAGTGGACCGATCAATCCGGTCAGGACAAATACACCACTGAAGTGGTGGTGAACGTTGGCGGCACCATGCAGATGCTGGGCGGCCGTCAGGGCGGCGGCGCACCGGCAGGCGGCGGCCAGCAGCAGGGCGGTTGGGGTCAGCCTCAGCAGCCGCAGGGCGGCAACCAGTTCAGCGGCGGCGCGCAGTCCCGTCCGCAGCAGCAGGCTCCGGCAGCGCCTTCCAACGAACCGCCGATGGACTTCGACGACGATATCCCGTTCTAAGGCTTGCCTTAGACGCAATATCCGCGTAGTTAAAACAGAAAGCCCCGGTTTCGACGGGGCTTTTTTTATGATTATTCCACCGCCGCCTCAGGAGTCGTTTTGACCACTGATCGCGGATCGCGAGCGCTTCAGGCTGCGGGCACCTGAGCGGTTGCGGGCGTCGCCACGCCTGGCTGCGGTGCGGCGGGCTGTGTCGCTGGCCTCTGCCGCGGCGCGGCCGTCGCTTTCTGTTTGCGGGCCATATCATCGACGATCAGCCGATAGGCGATGTAATACTTATAGATATTGCTGACGTAGGTCACCGTTTCCGCTCCGATTTTTTCTGCCGCCAGATTTTCGACATTACCGAACCAGACGTTTGGATCAAACCCGCGCTGTTTGGTCATGGTGCGCAGGCGGGCGATACGCGCTGGACCGGCGTTGTAGGAAGCAAAGGTAAATAGCGCTTTATCCAGCCGGGTCATGGGCTCATCAGCATAGTATCGATCTATCATCCAGCGCATATATTTCACGCCAGCATGAATGTTGGGATCCAGCTGTTTAATATCGCCCACCTTCAGCTCTCTTCCGGTGCTGGGCATCACCTGCATCACCCCGACGGCGCCGACGTGGCTTCGAACCGACTGGTTCAGCCGCGACTCCTGGTATCCCTGGGCCGCCATCAGCAGCCAGTCGACATCGTAGCGATCGCCATATTTACGGAAGACGTCCACCATGGCGAGGAACTTGCGCCGTTCCTGACTCGCTGCGGCATTTTTGACATATTTAGCGTTTTTCAGGTAACGCAGCAGGAGAGTATTGCCCAGCGTGGTGCCCTGACGATTCTTTTTCACGAAGTTGTTCAGCAGCGCCAGCAGCTGCGGACTGTCCTGGCGTACCGCCCACGCAATGTTGCCGCCGTCGCGCAGCACCACGTTGTCATGGACCTGGATTTTCGGAAACACCTGTTTCCAGAAAACAGCTTTATGCTGATCGACGACGATCAACGGTACCAGCCCGGCGTTGAGCATTTCCAGCAGATCTTCATCCTCCAGCGCTTCCGGCGCCGCTTCCAGGGTAACCGGCGGTCTTGACTCACTGGCAAATCGGGCGTTCAGCGCTTGCAGACTGTCGTAATAGCTGGAGGAGCGGCGAACAAAGACCGTTTGACCGGAAAGCTGCTCCAGGCTATCGACCTTTGGCGACGCCGGGCCGGAGATCAGCAACTCTTTGACGCCGCTGTAGAGCGGCTGAGCGAAAGCGGCCTGGGCTTCCCGCGACGAAGTGATGGTCAGGTTGGCGGCGACGATATCCCCTTTACCTTCGTTGAGCGCGGTGAAGAGATTATCCCGGCTGACCGGCACGAAAACGATATGCAGCTTCAGGTGGCGCTGTTTCAGCTTTTTATCTTTCGCCAGCTGTTTATTCAGATCGTTTTCCAGCGCCATGAAAATGTCGTGCGTCGCTCCGCGTTGGGTTCCCTTATCAATAAAAAAGAAGGTCTTGCTGTAGGTGGTTAATACCCGGATGGTGCGCCGATCAAGCATGCCAGGCAGATCGCCTTTCCACGGCTGCAGCATGTCGTCGATATGGATCGACAGCGTGTTGTCTTCGGTTGCCACCGGCGGCGCTTTTTCCGCCTCCGCCGCAAGCAGGATAGGGGCGAATAACAGCGTCGCGAGGCAGGTGAGCCAGGCGATAAACAGGCGTGATAGCAAGTTGGCGTTCATGGAGGAACACTCCGCAGGGGGATGTGTTTATTTTAGCAGAACGGCCGCCGTTAGCCGGGCACGCCAAGGGCGTAAAAAACATAACGATGCTGACAAATCATTTTCTCCCATTTTATCGCTTACTATTAATGTGCTTTTATCTTTACTTTAACTATGGAGATAATATGGCGGAAATGTGTTTTTTTAATGATAAATAGAAAGTAATGATAATATTTTTATTTTATGCTTCCTCATCTGTTTTGTATTAACCTTTTGATTATTAGTATTTATTTTATTTTTATCCGATATTGATTATTATCACCTTGATAATGAATCTCATTTTTATTACCGTAGCACAGCACATTACTCTTATTATTCGCTGTCTGGATTACGCTATCAAAGAATAGCGCGAAGCGCTTTTTCTCTAATGATGAAACAGGGCACTTAATTTTATTATGCCTCATGCTGTTTTCTTATTCCCATGACTATCGGGAAGGGGCTGACCTACGCCAAAATCTGGCGAGGCGCTGAGGCGAGTATTTTATCCCCTTGTTTTTTCAATTGGGGAATGCGTTATGCCCGACAGCAACAGAAAACAGGGCATATTCTATGAAATACACGTCTCACTTCCCGCTGGGGATCGTCATTCCTTTGCTCGCCTGTAGCGTGCAGCTGCAGGCGGCAGAGAATATTACTGAACAATCGACTCGTGACGAGAGCACCCCAACGGCCGAAAACCAGGAGGAAACGATGGTGGTGACCGCTGCCAGGCAGAACCTGCAGGCGCCGGGCGTGTCGACCATTACCGCAGAGGAGATTCGCAAACATCCCCCCGCCCGCGATGTGTCGGAGTTAATTCGCACGCAACCCGGGGTCAACCTGACCGGTAACTCCACTAGCGGTCAGCGCGGCAACAACCGGCAAATTGATATCCGTGGCATGGGGCCAGAGAATACGCTGGTGCTGGTCGATGGAAAACCGGTCACCAGCCGTAACTCGGTACGATATGGCTGGCGCGGCGATCGTGATTCCCGTGGCGATACCAACTGGGTGCCGGCAGAGATGATCGATCATATCGATGTGATCCGCGGCCCGGCGGCGGCGCGCTATGGTAATGGCGCGATGGGCGGGGTCGTCAACATCGTAACCAAACCGACCACGCCTGAATGGCATGGGGCGTGGAATACCTATGTGAATGCTCCGCAGCACCGTAAAGAAGGGTCGACGAAACGTACCAACTTTAGCCTCAATGGTCCGCTGTCAGACAGTGTTAGCTTCAATCTCTGGGGTAATCTGAGTAAAACCCAGGCCGATGCTCAGGACATTAACGCCGGGCATGAAGCTGAGCGTACCGGTTCCTACGCGGGCTCTTATCCAGCCGGACGTGAAGGGGTAGTGAACAAAGATATTCACAGTAAGCTGCGCTGGGAATTCGCCCCGATGCAGGCCCTGGAGTTTGAGGCCGGCTACAGCCGCCAGGGCAACCTCTATGCCGGCGACACACAAAACACCAATACCAGTACGCTGGTGAAGAGTATGTACGGGAAAGAGACTAACCGTCTCTACCGGCAAACTTACGGCGTAACATGGACCGGCGGCTGGGATAATGGCGTGACCAGCAACAGCTATGCCCAGTACGAACACACCCGCAACTCGCGAATGAATGAAGGGCTGGCGGGCGGTACGGAAGGGATCTTCTCCAGTAGCGAGTTTTCAGATATCGATCTGGCCGATGTTCTGCTACATAGCGAAGTGAATATTCCGTTTACGCTGGGGGTCGATCAGAATCTGACGCTGGGCACCGAATGGAACCAGCAGCGGATGAAAGACGGCGTGTCGACAGCCCAGGCGCTCTCTTACGGGGCGATCGACGGTGTATCGGCTACCGATCGTAGCCCGTACTCCAGCGCTGAGATTTTCTCGCTGTTTACCGAAGATAATATGGCGCTAACGGACAGTACCATGCTGACACCCGCTCTGCGCTTCGATCACCACAGCATCGTCGGTAATAACTGGAGCCCGTCGCTGAATCTGTCCCAGGAACTGACGGATGACTGGACGCTTAAGCTGGGCATTGCCCGCGCTTACAAGGCGCCTAACCTCTACCAGTTGAACCCGAACTATATTCTCTACAGCAATGGTCAAGGCTGTTACGCCAGTAGTTCCGCCTGCTATCTGATGGGAAATAGCGACCTGAAAGCGGAGACCAGCGTCAATAAAGAGATCGGTATTGAGTACAAGCATGATGGCTATCAGGCGGGAATTACCTGGTTCCGTAACGACTATCACAACAAGATTGAGTCAGGGTATGCGGCGGTGGGCACTGCCAGCAACGGTACCACCAATATCTATCAGTGGGAAAACGTACCAAAAGCGTTAGTGGAAGGCCTGGAAGGAACGCTGAATCTTCCAGTGGGGGAGACGATTAACTGGAGCAATAACCTGACATGGATGCTGCAGAGCAAGAATAAGACGACAGGCGACCGGCTGTCAGTGATCCCGCAGTTTACCCTGAACTCGACTTTGAGCTGGCAGGTTCGTGAAGATCTCTCTCTGCAGAGCACCTTTACCTGGTATGGCCGTCAGAAACCAAAACGCTTTAATTATAAGGGCGAGGCGGTCAGCGGCAGCGAACTAAACGAAGTCAGCCCATACAGCATTGTCGGCCTCAGCGCGACCTGGGATGTGAACAAAAATCTGAGCTTCACCAGTGGGATAGATAACCTGTTTGATATCCGCCACTATCGGGCAGGGAATGCGCAAACGACTGGAAACGCGACGACGGGGGCTTACCTTTATGGTGCGGGTGCTGAGACCTATAACGAGTCGGGGCGAACCTTCTTTATGAGCGTAAATACTCATTTCTAATGGTGCTGAGGAGAATGAAACCGGGTGCAGCGCAGCCCGGTTTTTTTATTTCAGATGAGAGCGGCGGAGACAATTATAAATGGTGACAAAATCTTCACGCCCTCTACATTATTAGCTCAAAATATCCTTTTATACTGATTTCCGTCGCGCAAGGTCGTTGATCCCGACCGGGCTCGATAATAGCATCCTGCTATTTCCCTTCTGCAATACCCCCTGTCCCCCTTCCATTCCCAACCGCAGCGATGCGGAGGAGGGGGACCTTCCTTATTTTTGTCGCGTGACCCGGTGACGATATTGGGTGGGTGTGAGCGCATGATATTTTTTGAAGGTACGATTAAACGCACTGAGATCGTCATAACCAACCATAATACAAATATCGACAATACGGTAACCAGGCGTCGTCAGCAATAAACGGCGACAGAGCGACATACGCTGTTGGCGGATATACTCCATCGGCGAACGATCAAAATAATAACGGAAGAGCCGAAATAAATGCCAGGGAGAATAACCAGAAATATCGCTCAGATCGTCGACGGTTAGTTTCTTATCCAGATTATTATCGATCCAAAGGATCAGGTCGTTTAGTACCGATTGCTGGAGCGTTTTGCTACGCATGATTGAGGCCAATCCCAAAAACGAATGGCTCCTCAATGAGGAGCCCCGGGTTTATTGAACGGTGAGCTCGCCGCGGCGAACCTGATAATTTTTTTGGTTATCAGGGCCAATATAGTCGCTGGCGGGTTTTGCCACCTGCAGATGACCAAACGCGGTTGATTGCTCTGCATGATAATTTTCGCCGTCATTCACGTCGCCGCGCCCGTTATAACGGGCAATCGCTGGGAAGGGATACACCGGACGCGTTGCGATAACGGCTGGAGTGGCGTCAGCGTAAGGCTGACTGATTTTCTGCACGCCGTGAAACTGCGTTTGCGCATCTGGTTTTTCTGTCATCGGCGGCAGCCTGGCGGCGGCTGACGCCCGTTTTCCGGCCATAAGCTCTTGCGGCGCGATGCCTTCCTCGGTCCAGCGCATCAGCGGGGTAAGGAGATCAATTTGATCGTAACCTTCGCCATTACCGCAATGTGCTACCCCAGGCAGCAGGAATAACCGCAGGAAGGTATCCGTTGCGGCATGGCCCATCTCTGCTTCTACGCCGCGGTAATAGGCGATAGAAAAGGCTGGGCTGACGGAGTCATCGGCCAGACCGTGCCACAGGATAAGCTTGCCGCCGCGCTGTTGATAGGCATGAAGATTGGTATTTGCCGCGTTATAGAGCGGTGCCAGTTGAGCGACGGCGTCAAAATTCTGCTGATTAAGTGGGAAATCCCGCATCGAATGGATCTTCTGTTTTCCTCCCGGCAGGAGCACGGATTGCAGAGCCGGTAGTACCATCATTTCCGACATTGAGTGGCCGGTCGGCATCTCCGGCACCGGCCAGCGTAGCTCGGAGCCCAGCGGAAGACCGCCAGCGACGAACTGGGCGCTGTGGCTGTCGTAAGCGCCGCGGTAGAGCTTTTTCACTACCTCAATCTCTTCCTGTGTCAGGCAGGCGGAACGGTCCTGAGCGTTGGCAGGACAGCGGGGGAGCCAAGTCTCAGAGAACTGACAGGCATACGGGTTTTGCAGGATGCCGTCCTGCACGCCGGAAAGCGTCGGGCAGTGAGCCAGTATGGCCTGGTGAATCAAAGGTAAGCGATCTTTCAACAAGACAGCGGTACCGTCGGGACGCTGATTGGCGGCCACATTCCAGCCGTGGAAGAAGGAATTCTGAAACTGGAAAAAGGCCGCAGGCGCGCCAGCGCTGATACCGTCAAAATCCTGCGGAAAGCGCTGTGCTTCCATCAATGCTTCGCGACCGCCGTCTGAGCAGCCCATAAAGTACGCGTATTTTGGCGGCTGGCGGTAAAGCATCTGAATCACTGCTTTGCTCAGCACTGCGGTCAGGTGGTTGGCGCGCCAGGCAAAATCGATGCGCTTTTGCGGATCCTCGGCCCATGAAGCATCCATCATACTGCCATGGTGCCCCATATCGGTTGCTGCCACCACGAACTCGCCGTTCATTGCCGGCAGGCAGCCGCTGGCATTCGACAGACTCAGGTTAATGCTCCCGCACAGTCCGCCGCAGCCGACCTGCAAGAAACGTTGACTCCAGCGCTGGGTCGGCAGGGCAATCTGCACGCCAATCTGGGGGGCGATAGTGGCGCTCACCTTGCACCAGCTTCCCTGCGCGGAGGTTTGCATTTCAGTGTGGTTGATAGTGACCTTTGCGCCAACGGCGGCGCTGAAGTCGGTAGCGCTCAGCGCATCGCATGTCAGCGCGGGGAGAACAATCGGCAGACTGGAGGCAGCCTGCGCTGGCGAAGCGAACGATAACCCAAAGAGGGTGCAGATAATGATGGGTAAGATCGTTTTAAGTAAGCGTGACATACGCAATTCCCTGTAATTGATGATGGGAGGCGGCAGGATGGTGAAGCCTATTCCTCACCTTCCCTGGCGAGGCGCCACTGCTTGGCTATTGTAGATAACGATAGACTTTCCTTGATGCCTTGATAAGGCGTCCCTACTGTATTCTGCTATTTTGAGGAAAATATGGAGATTTTCGCCATTGTCATCTGGCGGTAAATACATGAAAGAATGTTGTGATGTCGATTGCATAATTTATTCAATTTCTCTTCATTATATCTGCTGGCTTTAAGAATATGATTGTGCCTGTTCCTGGTGATTCCAGAGAACAACATTCCTAACGAGATCCTTCCCCCTTTCCATTAGCAAGAAAGGGGGCTTTTTCAATAAAAACCGTTCAGGCAAATCTAAATATAGCTCTGGTGTTGGCCATTAGAACCACGGAGTTCAGGAAAAGTTCCATCCTTAAATATATTTTTAAAGATGATTTAACATCCTTTTTTTCTCCATTTTGTCGCCATAATTGCATGTAATTCTGCGTCTCGCTCAGGTTAATTCTGTCGCATATCTTAGATACGCAATCTGAACAAATAAGCTCAACGCCAGCAGATAACTGCTATTGCTCATTATCTCGTAGACGACACATTCATGTTAAAAAAGACTCATATCATCAGCGGATTATTGATTACCCCTTTAACGTTGTACGCCGCAACATCATATCAAGTTGATGATATCCGTTTTGAAGGGCTGCAGCGCGTGACCGTCGGGGCGGCGCTATTAAGTATGCCGTTGCACGCGGGAGAAACGGTGACGCCAGAGGAAGTCAGCGAGGCGGTGCGCGCGCTGTATGCGAGCGGCAATTTCGAGAATGTGCAGATCCTGCGCGATGGGAAAACGCTGGTGGTGCAGGTTAAGGAGAGGCCCACTATTGCCAGCATCAGTTTTTCCGGGAATAAGTCGGTGAAGGATGATGCGTTAACGGAGAATCTCACCGCGACAGGTATTTTTGCAGGTAGCGCACTGGATAGAAATTCGCTCAGCGAAATAGAAAAGGGGTTGCAGGATTTCTATTACAGCGCGGGGAAATACAGTGCGCAGGTTCACGCTGTGGTGACCCCGTTACCGCGTAATCGCGTTGACTTAACGTTCGTCTTTCAGGAAGGCGTATCGGCGAAAATCGCACAAATAAACATTATCGGTAATCAGGCGTTTCGAGAAAAGACGCTCCTGGACCAGCTTCAGCTACGCGATAATGTGCCGTGGTGGAACGTGGTAGCGGATAAAAAATACCAGAAACAGAAGCTGGAAGCCGATCTGGAAACGCTGCGCAGTTTTTATCTCGATCGCGGCTATGCGCGCTTTGCTATCCAGTCCACGCAGGTCAGTATGACGCCAGATAAAAAATCCCTGTATATCACCATCACCCTCAATGAAGGCGAACGTTATCGGGTCGACCGAACTCAGGTGACAGGCGACCTGGCGCAGCATGGACCGGAGATCGAGGCCCTTGCCCAGCCGCTGGCGGGGGCATGGTATAGCGGGGCGCAAGTCACCACGATTGAAAATGAGATCAAAAAGCGTTTCGGCAAGTATGGTTATGCCTGGCCGCAAGTGACGACCACGCCGGAAATCGATGATGCGCATCACCGTATGACGCTGCATATTCAGGTCGACGCGGGTCGCCGCTACTCGGTACGCCAGATCCGCTTTTCCGGTAACGACACCTCCCGGGACGCGGTGCTGCGTCGTGAAATGCGTCAAATGGAAGGGGCGTGGCTCAACAACGAAAAAGTCGAGCAAGGGAAAGTACGTCTTGACCGAACGGGTTTTTTTGAGAACGTTGAACAGCAGATCGTTCCGGTTAGTGGGACGGCGGATCAGGTCGATGTGGTCTACAAGGTGAAGGAGCGCAACACCGGCTCATTTAACGTGGGCCTGGGATTTGGAACGGACAGCGGCGTGAGCTATCAGCTTGGCGTGACTCAGGATAACTGGCTGGGAACGGGCAACAGCGTTAGCTTCAACGGGACGCGCAACAGCTATCAGTCTTATCTTGAACTGGGGGCGACGAATCCGTGGTTTACCGTCGATGGCATTAGCCTGGGCGGAAAGATTTTTTATAACAGCTATGATGCTTCCGATGCGGACGCCGGGAGCTATAACCAGCAGAGCTACGGCTTAGGCAGTACGCTGGGGTTTCCAATTAGCGAAAATCACTCCCTTAACCTGGGACTGGATTATGTTCATAATCGGCTGACTAATATGGATCCGGAGCTGTCGACCTGGCGCTACCTCAGCTCTCGCGGAATCGAGCCCAGCGTGGTGACGAAAGATGGCGACAGCGGCGCGAAATATAGCGCCAACGATTATTTTGTGAGTATTGGATGGGGTTACAACGACCTCGACCGCGGCTTTTTCCCGCGAGCGGGAAACAAAAGCAGCCTTAGCGGAAAACTGACCCTCCCCGGCTCGGATAACAGTTATTACAAACTCTCCTTTGACACTGCCCAGTATCTGCCGCTGAACGAGAATAAGCGCTGGATCTGGTTGGAACGCCTGCGCGCAGGCTATGCCGGCGGGTTAGACGGCAAAAGTGTGCCGTTCTACGATAACTTTTACGCTGGCGGTTCGTCGACAGTGCGCGGCTTCTCATCTAACACCATCGGGCCTAAAGCGGCCTATTACCGTTGTAACGGCAGCGAAAGCAGCTATAGCGCCTGCCCGCTGGACTCCTCATCTGATGCGGTCGGCGGGAATGCCATGGCGGTGCTGAACAGCGAATTTATCATTCCAACCCCCTTTGTGAATGACAAATATGCCGATAGTCTGCGAACCTCGCTGTTTGTTGATGCGGGGACGGTCTGGAGCACCTCCTGGCAAAACACCGCGCAGACGCAGGCGGCAGGGATCCCTGACTACGGCGATCCGAGTCATATTCGTCTCTCCGCTGGGATTGCCGTGCAGTGGATGTCTCCTCTCGGTCCACTGGTCTTCTCATGGGCAGAGCCATTTAAAAAGTATGATGGCGATAAAGCAGAGCAGTTTCAGTTTAATATCGGCAAAACCTGGTAAGGCCCCAGCGGGGCTTATTAGACCGGCGTGGCAATATTCTGTAGACGGTACCCCGACATACGGATTGAGCTAAATAAGATCAATCGCCATGGCGATATTATCGCGAAGATATTCGCTATGGCGGTATACCAAAGACATTTACCCGAGCGCGGCCTGATGGCTGCGCGGGTCTGTTGTCGTACGCCGAGGCAACCGCGCAATAAATAGCTGGCTGCCGTCGTCCTCTCTGCCGGCGGAAGCTTTGGCGACGCTCAGCGCCACATCGTCTGATACGAATGGATGAAGGCTCATCCAAAGGGACTAATACATATTGTCAATTATTTTTATTTAATCTTATTTTTTATTGTATTTTCTTTTTTTAGGTTGATTTGTTTCTGTTTTTATAGGGTCTAATCATTAATCTCTCGACGAAAAGTAAACGTTACTAATAATGGAGTATGTTGTTAGGAATTGTCTTAAGTCACATAATTGTCAGGGATGCTTGCAGTTTATATTAATGAATGCTATCACTATATGCGGTAACAATTTGTAGCATTTATATAAGGAAGGAATATGAAATGGACTATTCTTAATACTCTGATCTGCCCGCAATCCGGCATCGCCTTTTCGGCGATATCCAGTCTGCGTTTCTTAAAATTTATTATGTGGTACGAGGCCGATGTGATCCTGCTGCCCGGCGAGACGATGAAGCTCTATTCCTCAAGAGTTTTAATTAATGACCAGTATCATTCATTAAAAATCTACAATATTGCGGTGTACGACGAGGCGCAGTGGGAAATATTACGCGAGCGGCCATCGTGCCCGTACCATGCCGGCGGCGAGCGGTCTGACTCCTGTTTTTACCAGTCCTTTTGCGCGATTAAGCGCTGCCCGAATAATATTCCCCGCAGCGAAACCTGGCGTTAGTCAGGCCACGCCGGGGGCGGTGTAGCGTCATTTCTCCAGCAGGGCGGCCAGTCGTGGCTGGACGCCTGCGCAGCCGGCCAGCACGCGGTTACCTCGCCGCAGCCCCTCATTGGCGAGAAACGCATTGCACGTTCCGCCCGCCTCCTCAATCAACAGCATGCCTGCCAGCGCGTCCCAGCTGTTCATATGCGCTTCATAATAGGCATGGAGCTGGCCGGCGGCGACATGCGCCAGCATCAGGGCGCCCGCGCCGAAGCGGCGATATTCCAGGCCGGCGTCGAGCAGGGTGGTGATGGCCCAGGCGTAGTCGCTGGCCGGGGCGCGGCTGGAGCGGCCCATACCCACTACCACCGCATCCGGATCCGGTTCGCGTAGCGTCAGGCGCTGGCCGTTGAGATACGCGCCTTCGCCGCGACCGGCGAAGAAAAACTCATCGCGATCGGGGGCGTAGATAATGCCAAGCGTCAGCTCACCCTGGCACACTCGCGCCAGCGAGATACACCAGTAATCCATACCGAGGATAAAGTTGGTGGTGCCATCGACAGGGTCGAGCACCCAGACGGTCTGTGCATCGCCGGCGAAACCGCTCTCCTCGCCGAGGAAACCCTCCTGGGGAAAATGGGCCTGCAGCCAGCCTTTAATCTCTTGTTCTACCGCGAGATCCGCCTGCGACACAAAATCCTGGCGCGATTTTTTATCGACCTGTAATCCCGCATCGCGTAGCGCCTGGGCGTGGGCGCCAGCCTGGCGAATTAAGGCGCATAATGACTCTCGTTGTGCTTCCGTCATAGTCCTGCTCTCAGATAACAAAGGGCGACGTGCGCCGGTGAATTAATGTCACCTCCACCCAGGTGGTGCGTGAAGGTTGTAAAGGGTCGGCGGTGCGCTCCAGCAGCCGGGCAAGCGCCTGGCGGGAAATCGCCGCCACATCCTGATGTAGGGTGGTGAGCTGATAGCTATATTGCGCGGTCGGCGGCGTGTTATCAAAACCAATCAGCTGAAAATCCTCAGGCGCCTGTTTGCCGCGCTGGCGCATCCCATCAAGAAAGCCACAGGCAAGCTGGGCATTCGCGCAAAAGATCCCCTCAGGCACCTCGTCAGCGAGCGCCGCGGCCTGCTCACCGCCGACGTAGCCCTCTTCCGGACAGGCGAGGTGCGCCAGGTCGCGTTCGATGTCCACTCCGCGCGCCTGTAGCGCCCGGCTGAATGCTTCACCGCGCATGCGCCCGGCCCAGGTGGAAGGGAGAGTATTGAGCCAGCCGAAGCGCCGACAGCCGCTGCGCAACAGCTGGTTAGCGGCCAGTTCGGCGCCGGCGGCGTTATCAGAGCAGACATAATCCACCCCGGGGATCGTCGGTTGACGGTTAATGCCCACTACCGGAATATGCTGGTGAACGCACTCGTTCACCAGCGCTTCCGGCGGCTGGCCGGAGGTAACGATAACCCCGGAGACGCGAAACTGCGTGAAACGGCGCAGGGTATGCGCCAGATCCTGCTCGCTATGGATCTCGCTCACCAGCGCCTGAAAGCCCTGGCGCTGGATCTCGTTGAGCAAGGCATCAAGCAGGGCGCTGCGAAAAGGATCGCTGATGCGCGAGACGATCACGCCGATTAAGTGGCTGCGCTGGCGGTTCAGCCCCTGGGCGAGGAAGTTAACCTGATACCCCAGCTCTTCGGCGGCGCGCAACACCCGCGCCCGGGCATCGGGAGAGATGCTGCCGTTGCTGCTCAACGCCCGGGACACCACCGCCCGGGAGACGCCCGCACGCCGTGCGACATCCTGGGCGGTGACGCTGGCTTTACGTGATGCGGCGCTCATAGGATGTGCGCCTCGTCGGTAAACGGGGGACGCGGCAACGTTAAGGCGAGCCCATCCCGGGAAACGAATAACCCCGGCCACGGCTGGCAGGCCTGCTTCAGCCCCGGCAGGGCAGCGTCCTCGCAGTGATAGAGCCCCAGCGCCGGGAGCTGCAGCGTTCTGAACAGCATCAGGCAAGAGGGGAAATCGCCATGAGAGGCGTCATCGTCCAGGGCCGCCACCGAGGCACACTCCTGAAACGCCAGCCCGGCGCCGGCCATCAGGGCCATCGAGTCGGCGGTCGGCCGGCCATCGCCGCTGTAAAACAGCGTCTGCCCGGCAATGGTGATACGGATGGCGCGATTACTCAGCTCATGCTGGGTGGGGGCAGTGCGGATCTGCCAGTCCTGCCACGTCCAGGCTTCGCGACATGCTTGCCAGTCGATGGTGAAACCGAGCTCCGCCTGCGGCCAGTTCGCCAGCGCGGCCAGCTGCATGAGCACCGGCTGCTGCGTCGGCTGGCAGTAGATAATCAGCGGCTTCTGGCGGGAGCCGCTTTTCCAGTAATTCAGCAGCGCCGTCAGACCGGTGCAGTGGTCCGGATGAACGTGGGTGAAGTAGATCGCGTCGATATCGTTGACCCCGCCGCCGCGCTGCCAGAGCGCGCGGGGAACGGTGGGTCCGCAGTCGATTAACCACTGTTTGTTGTCCGCGTCGATTACCCGCAGCGCGGAGGTATTTTGCGTGCAGGAAAAGGCGCTCCCGCAGCCAAGCACATCTATTTTCATTTACCCTCGCCAAAATTTTTTGCCGCTTAATTAAATTGTCATAAATACCCGACAAAGTAGGCTCACATCATGTCGAGTTAACGTTGCATTTTTTTTACAGCTAAATGAACACGTGTTCACAGCAATAAAAAATGCCCGCAACAGCGCTGTCAGGTAGCGAATATGAGTTATTTAAAGATCTCCGGCCTTAAAATTAGTTATGGCGATAAAGTGGTTTTACATAATATCGATCTGGCGGTCGAGCAGGGGGAGATGATCGCGCTGCTTGGTCCTTCGGGATGTGGAAAAACCACCCTGCTGAATGCCCTCTGCGGTTTTATTCCGGTGGAAAGCGGGGAGATCTCCATCGCCAGCCGAGCGATCACCCATCAGGCGCCGGAGCAGCGCAATATCACCATGGTGTTTCAAAGCTACGCCCTGTGGCCGCACCTGACGGTGGCGCGCAATATTGGCTATGGCCTGAAGCTGCGCAAATGGCGCGGGGCGGACATCACACGGCGAGTGGCGGAGCTGCTACGGATCGTCAATCTCGACGGGCTGGCTGACGTGAAGGTGACTGAACTGTCGGGCGGCCAGCGGCAGCGGGTGGCGCTGGCGAGGGCACTGGCGATAGAGCCTCAGGTGCTGGTGCTGGATGAGCCGTTATCTAATCTGGATGCCAAAGTGCGGCTCAATGTGCGCCATGAAATTAAATCTCTGCAAAAGAAACTCGGCTTTACGTCGTTAATTGTCACCCACGATCAACAGGAGGCATTAGTGATGGCGGACCGTATTGCAGTATTAAACCAGGGGCGAATTGAGCAAACCGGCACGCCGCAACAAATATATCAGCGACCCGCGACACCCTTCGTCGCTGATTTTATGGGCGCCGATAATAAAATAACCTCTGATGAAATATCTGCTGCCGCAATATCCGGTTTATCCGCAGCTCAGCAGGGTGAAAAAGTCATTTATTTCCGCAGCGCCGATGCCACGCTCGGCGAATTAACGCAGCCCGCGCCGCAGGAGGGGCTCGCCCTGGAGGGGATGGTGGAGCAAAGCGCGTTTCTGGGCAATCTGTATCGCCACAGCGTGCGCTGCCATGACCGCCTGCTGCAGGCCGACTCCGCTCAGTGCTGGCCAACGAAAAGCCGCGTCAGGCTCCATGTGCCCATGCCGGCCCTCCATATTTTTCCTTTACCACTATCACAGTGATATCAGCGTGTTCATTCTGGGGACAATCCATGTTTACTAAGACGAAAGCAGCGATCTTAACGACCCTCTGCCTGAGCGTTAGCGCCCAGGCCGACACCTTTCTTAACGTCGCTACCGCGGGCGATCAGAATATGGTGGATTACGTGAAAACCTGGCTGGGGCCAAAATTTGAAGCCGCTCATCCCGGCGTCAAGGTGCGGGTGATCGGTACCGGCCCTGGCGACGCCGGGTCGAATAAAATCAGCGAGAAGTTGAGCGCTCAACAGGAGAGCGGCGCGCAGCAGTGGGATATCGACGTCGCCGTGGTGCATCAGAAGGCGGGGGGCGAGCAGGTGGAAAAGGGATTGCTGCAAAAATATCGCCAGGATATTCAGACCGGCGGCATGGTGAGCTCGCCGAGCGCCACCCAGGCGCTCGGCGTTAACGTCGACGGATACGTCATGCCGATGTTCTTAAGCCAGACCGCTATCGCCTGGAACAGCGATCTCGTCAGTACGCCACCGGCGTCGTATGACGAGCTGGTCGCGTGGACGCAGAAACATCCGCAGGCTTTTGGCTATAACGGCATCAAGAACGGCATGTCCGGCGTTAGCTTTGTGGTGGGCTGGATCTACGCCTACGGGACCGGCGCCGAGCGCCTCTCCTCCGCGCCTTATGATAAAAGCGTCGAAAAGGGCTGGCAGCAGGCCTATGCGAAACTGAAAGCGTTTAATAAAAATGTCACTTTCACTCCGGGCAACGCCGGAACGCTCGATATGCTAAGTCGGGGAGAGATCGCCATGGGCCCGGTATGGGTCGACATGTTCTATAGCTGGAAAGATCAGGGCAAGCTGCCGCCATCGATAAAGCTCGCTTTACTGGCCCCGGGTATGCCGGGTCAGCCGATGTATTACGTCATCCCAGCGAAAGCGGCGAATCCGCAGCTGGCGCGCGACTTTATCGCGCTGGCCACCAGCCCGGAAGTGCAGGCGCAGGGGATCGTTAAGCAGTTCAACTGGTACCCGGGCATCGACGCCGGGCAGGTGAAGCCGAAGCTGGATGCGGCGACCTGGCAAAAGCTGTTTGCCGAAATTTCGCCTGAAGCCCTGGCGAAGTATGGCAAAAGCTTCCCGATCGCCCCCTACTTTGACGATATCAAAGAGGGTTACGAAAGCCAGGTGGCCAATTAACCCTTTTTCCAGCCCGGGTCGCCGACCCGGGCGCTTGCTTGTGCCAACGCCAGGTCCTTTATGTCCAGTTCATTGAAATATTTGCTGCTGGTTGCCCCGGCCGCGCTGATGATCGCGGTCCTGTTTTTGTATCCGCTGGGGTTTTCGCTGGTCTCGGCGTTTACCGCGCCGGGACAGTCGTTCACCCTCGATCATTTTCGCAAGGTCTATGCGCTTTACGCCAACGATGTGCTCTTTTCGCTGCTTATCGTGCTGATCTCAGTGGCGTTGTTAGCGCTGATCGCCATTACCCTCTCGGCAGTGATTGCGCTGTCGCCTTGCCGGCCCGTTGTTCGCCTGCTGGGTTTTTTGTATCGCTTGCCGCTGTTTATCCCCTTTATTGTCGTCGCCCAGATGATGCGCACTTTTCTCGCCAAAAATGGCCTGATGAACAATGCGCTGGTGGCGGCCGATCTGGTCAGGCCGCTGGAGACCCTCTCCTGGCTGGGATGGAAGGGAATTGTCATTACCTTTGTCTGGAAGCAGCTGGCCTTTGCTACGCTGTTGATCTGCGGAGCGATGGCGGCGCTGGAGCCGTCGCAGATCCTCGCCGCACGTAATCTTGGCGCCTCCCGGCCGCGGCTGCTGTTCGATATTATGCTGCCGCAGGTCCTGCCGACCATCGGAGTGGCGCTGGTGCTGTCGACGGTAACCATGATGTCGGTGCTGTCGGTACCGCTGATGATCGGCGTGGGGACGCCGACGATGCTGACCGTGGATATGGCGTTTCGCGTCAATTCCTATGGTGATTATGCGGTGGCGAATGCGCTTGGCGTGGTGTCGCTGGCGATCTGCGGCGCGCTGTCGTGGTTTTACCTGCGCCACAGCCTGCAGCAAAAAGGCGGTGAAGGATGAAAGCGCTGCACCTTGCTTCCTCTCCGTCATGGTGGGTAAGAGGACGCCGTAAAGTGAACGCCAGCCCGGTGCTGCAGACCCTGCTACTGCTGTTTATGCTGCTGGCGATGTTTGGCCCGCTTCTGAACCTGTTGATCTGGACCGTAGCGGAAAGCTGGTATTTTCCCCATTCGCTGCCCAGCCAGTGGGGCCTGAAGTACTGGTATCAGGTCTTCAATCCGTACAGCGATGTCTCCAGCTCGCTGTTAACCAGCGTACTGATCGCCCTGCTGTCGGTGGTGGTCTGTTTGCTGATTTCCGTTCCCGCCGGCTATGCGCTTTCCCGGCGGAAAATGCCGCTGCGGGTGCTGTTTATGCTGCTGTTTCTCCTCCCGCAGGCCTTTCCCAACCTGACGGTATACATGAATATTGCCCGTTTGTTTTACCAGTGGGGCTTGAACGGAACTATCGCGGGGGTGGTGCTGGTGCATAGCGTCCACGGTCTGATGTACTCGGTGTGGATCTGTGTGGCCGCGTTTTCAGCCATCGACCCGCTGCTGGCGCGGGCATCGCGTAACCTGGGCGCCGGACCGATGTATACCTTCTGGCACATCGTGCTGCCGCAGGCGGCGCCGGGGATCGTTGCCGCCAGCATCTTTGTTTTTCTGGAGTCGTTGGATGAGTTTACCGGCACCTTCTTCGTCGGGGCGCCGGATGTCACTACGCTGCCGCTGCTGCTCTATAACGCCAGCATGTCGGGTAACTATCAGGTCTCGTCGATTACCGCGCTGATTTTACTGGCGCCATCGCTGCTCTTTATGGTGGTGATCCATAAATTTATGCGTCCGGAGATGATGGCGAAGCTGGGGAAATAAGGGCTGCAGAAAACGAAAAAGCTTCCCGGTGGGAAGCTTTTTAACCTCAGGTCATCATCATTGGCCATTCTGGCGGTGTCTGACTCATGACTTCAATCATCACATCTTTGATATTGCCCCAGATTTTGGCAATATCGAGCAGGGTGATGCCGAGCAAACCGGTGGCGAACCAGCAGGCGGCGGCAAGGCCGAGGCAGCTGCAGATCACCGCCAGACCGGCATAATCGCTTTTGCGAAGTTGGATATTCAGTGAACTGGCAAGAAACATCAGTACCGCGCTCACCAGGGGCCAGCGCAACAACACAACACTGGTAGTAATGGAAGCCATTAACCTGTCCTCAAAGAAAGTCGGGGAGCCATGGACGACCTGGCGCGACTGACGATGGCATAGCGCTCTGGTCTCAACTGGCGTACTAGAGAGTGATGAAACGCCATTTCTGTTTCATCAACTTGTGTGAACTATATCACACTTGGCGCTTTATTCACCAGTCAAAAAATGAGCTTTCGCTGCGCTTAATAACACTGTTATTTATGTGGATATTAGTATGTAACCTCCGATGATCTTATTTTCATTCTCTTGCTAATGATTATTATTCTGCGGGTTTTATTACTTGTTCTTGTTTAATACACGGAGAAACCGAGTCAGAAGCGCGTCTATTCTTAATCTTGGCGGAATATCTTCCGAATACCTGATAAATAAGTATTATTCTTCCCTGTCAGTGGTAAAGCTGACGCCCGTGAGGGCTGGCGGAAATCGGCTGATGTCTATCGCAGTCGCGATTGCTAACGTGTTTGGGCTACCTTAATTAAGGCATATCGCATGGATGTAAGCGTAAATGGGTGACAGTACGCCGCATAAGGCGCTAAGGCTCATCGGAACGGGTTTGGTTATTTTATTGCCAGTGGTACTGGCATTGTGGTTTGCCCAACTGCGGGCAAAAGCCGAAACCATTGATCAATTACACTCATTTTCGCAGCTGGCGCTGCAAAAAACGGAAATGGTCATCCGCGAAGCGGATCAGGCCCGGGCGAAAGCCAGCCAGTATCGCGGGGAGCTGTGCTCAGCGGACCATCAGCGTTATTTATTGCATATCGTTCGCGGCCTGCTGTATGTGGAAGATCTGATCTACGCTAACGGTCAGCGCTTTATCTGTTCAACGTCCGTTCATCAGCAAACCGGCTGGCGGATGCCGGCGGCCAATTACACCAAAAAGCCGGATGTCGCGATTTACTATTACCGGGACACGCCGTTTTATCCCGGCTTTGCCATGAATTATATGCAGAAGGGACCCTATGTGGTGGTGGTCAATCCCTTCTCGTTCAGCTCAGTGATCGCCAGCGATCGCGATTTAGCCTATGGCGTGTTCGATACCAAAACCAACCTCTTTTTCTCGGTAAGTAACAATGTCGAGCCCGCAGAGCTCCATGCGTTAATTCGCGAAGGCGATACCTTTTTTAATCAGAATGGCCGGGTGTATACGATAGCCCGCTCTGCTATCCGGCCGATCGCCGTCATTATGTCCACCTCGCGGGCCAGCTATTATCACAACTTTTGTGACCAGGCCAGCCTGACGCTGCCGCTGGGGATCATCTGCAGTATTTTACTGGTGCTGGTGTGGTCGCGCACCCGCCGTCAGTATCACTCGCCGCGCAATATGCTGCAGCGGGCTCTGAGCTGCCGCCAGCTGCGCCTGCACTACCAGCCGATTATCGATATTAAAAATAACCGCTGCGTCGGGGCGGAAGCGCTGCTGCGCTGGCCAGGGTTTGACGGTCCGGTGATGAACCCGGCGGAGTTTATTCCGCTGGCGGAAAATGAAGGCATGATTGCCCAGGTGACGGACTATGTGGTGGATGAGCTGTTTTACGAAATGGGAGAGTTTCTTGCCAGCCATCCTCAGCTGTACGTGGCGATCAATCTCTCTGCGTCGGATTTCCACTCGGCGCGGCTGATTTCACAGATCAGTGAGAAAGCGCGCAGCTATGCGGTCTGTATCGGGCAGATCAAAATCGAAGTAACCGAGCGGGGGTTTATCGACGTACCGAAGACTACGCCGGTGATTCAGGCGTTCCGCGAAGCGGGCTATGAAATTGCCATCGATGATTTCGGCACCGGCTATTCGAATCTGCATAATCTGCACGCCCTGAACGTCGATATCCTTAAAATCGATAAAACCTTCGTTGATACGCTGACCACCAACAACACCAGCCACCTGATTGCCGAACACATCATCGAGATGGCGCGCGGGTTACGTCTAAAGACTATCGCGGAAGGCGTGGAGACGCCTGAGCAGGTAAGCTGGCTCTACAAGCGCGGCGTGCAGTATTGCCAGGGCTGGCTGTTTGCGAAAGCGATGCCGGCGCGGGAGTTTATGCAGTGGTTAGCCAATGCGCCCGCGCCTATGAACGTGCCTCAGCCGTCGCGTCACGCTGAGATCTGATGGCGGTAGTCGCTGGGGGTGCGGTCGAACTCCCGGCGGAAGACTCGCGAGAAGGTTTGCTGCGAGACGTAGCCCAGATCCATGGCGATATCAAAGATCGGCCGCTGGGTGGTTCGCAACGCCTCCGCCGCCAGCAGCAGACGGCGCTGACGAATATAATCCCCCAGCGTCTGATGCATCACGGTGCGGAACATCCGCTGCAGGTACCACTTCGAGTATCCTGACTTTTTGGCGACTACATCAATGTTAAGTGGTTGATCGATATGTTCATCAATCCATTCAATCAGTGTTTGAATAATATCCTGATGGGACATAAAGCGGCCTCTCTCAATTCTCGATTCGTCGTTTTGTCTGCGGGCGAGTATAATTCCTCAAGTTAACTTGAGGTAAAGCGCTTTATGGAAAAGAAATCACCCCGCATCAAAATGCTGCTGACGCCCGGGGAAGTGGCAAAACGAACCGGCGTGGCGGTCTCGGCCCTCCATTTTTATGAGAGTAAAGGGCTGATCCACAGCCAGCGGAATGCCGGCAATCAGCGGCGCTACCGGCGCGATGTCCTGCGCGCGGTGGCGATTATCAAAATTGCGCAACGTATCGGCATCCCACTGGCCACCATCGGCGACGCGTTTGGCGTGCTGCCGGAAGGGCACAATCTCAGCGCAAAAGAGTGGAAAATGCTGTCATCACAGTGGCGCGAGGAGCTGGACCGGCGTATCCACACCCTGACGGCGCTGCGCGACCAGCTCGACGGCTGCATCGGCTGCGGCTGTTTATCGCGGCGCGACTGCCCGCTACGCAACCCGGGCGATAAACTGGGGGAAGAGGGGACCGGCGCCCGGCTGCTGGAGGAGGAGTGATAAAACTAAAGCGCCACAACTGGGCGCTTTAGTTGTTTTCCGGTCTTGGTCTTTCGCATTATCTCGTTGGTTCACGAGAGGGTTTCCCCCGACGTCGACGTCCCTCAGTATTGCGCAATCTGTTGATGGAGGTTCCGGTTTGCGTCGACACTTTAACTATGGCATCCGCCGCCGTTTTTTCCTCACTATTTTGCCGAAATTTTCCCGGCAATCCGCGCCTGTTCCTATAGTTAATTTGAACAAACCACGGGAGAGGCCCATGCTGACGGTACATCATCTTAATCAGTCACGATCGCAACGCGTACTGTGGGCGCTGGAGGAGCTACAGCTGCCTTATCAGATAGTCCGCTATCAGCGGGAAAAGTCGATGCTGGCGCCAGCGGCATTGAAGAAAATCCACCCGCTGGGGAAATCGCCAGTACTGGAAGACAACGGCTATGTGCTGGCGGAGTCCGGCGCGATCCTTGAGTATTTGCAGGAGAGCTGGGACAGCGATGGGCTGCTGAAGCCACAGGGCGCGGATGACAAACTGCAGTACCGCTTCTGGCTGCACTATGCCGAAGGCTCGCTGATGCCGCTGCTGTTAATGAAGCTGGTGTTCGCCAGCCTCGGCAAACCCCCGGTGCCCTTTGGCGTCCGCTCGCTGGGCTCGCTGCTGGGCAAAGGTATCCAGAAAGCGTGGCTCGATCCTCAGCTGGCCACCCATGCGCGGTTCATTGACGACCATCTTGCCACGCGGCCATGGTTTGCCGGCGATCGGCTGAGCATGGCCGATATCCAGATGAGCTTCCCGGTGATGGCGCTGCTGGCCCGCGGCGGCATGCATGATCTTCGCCATATTGAGGCCTGGCGACAGCGGGTGGAACAGCGCCCGGCCTGGCAGCGGGCTATCGAGCGCGGCGGCCCCTTCACTTTACCCGGCGCCTGAAGTATCAGCGGATCCGATGACGCGGCTAAATGAAAGCAACTCACTAAAAAATTGTTAGCGGATTGCGCATGGACGATAACGTTTGCGCATCGGCTGGTTATTTTCTGTTCGTCATAAGCGAAATTTAGCGAAATACGATAAACATCGGTTGAAAAGGGTTATCTAAAGGCCGGATAATCGTTTGCCTTTCTGTTTTACTCCCTCTTTTTTCTGCTAGCCGGGGGGAGTTGATAAGGTTGACACACCGTAGTGTATGCGCGGAGTTAAACGTTTGCTTTTTTGCGGCCCCCCTGGCGCTGCGATTCGGTACAAGGAGATCGCGTTTAACTGGCAGTGGAAGGTCCACCACGCATATCAACGAACAATAAAAATTTTCAGGGGAAGTTTTCTATGTCTACGCCTTCAGCGCGTACCGGCGGTTCATTAGACGCCTGGTTTAAAATTTCGGCGCGCGGTAGCACCGTGCGTCAGGAGATTGTTGCAGGTCTTACTACCTTTCTGGCAATGGTGTACTCCGTCATCGTGGTGCCGGGCATGCTCGGAAAAGCGGGCTTCCCGCCGGCCGCGGTGTTTGTTTCTACCTGTCTGGTGGCGGGCGTTGGCTCGCTGGCGATGGGATTATGGGCAAACCTGCCGATGGCCATCGGCTGCGCTATCTCGTTGACCGCTTTCACCGCCTTCAGCCTGGTGCTGGGGCAGCACATCAGTATTCCGGTGGCGCTCGGCGCGGTATTCCTGATGGGCGTCCTGTTTACGGTGATCTCGGCAACCGGCATCCGCAGCTGGATCTTGCGCAACCTGCCGCAGGGCGTGGCCCACGGTACCGGGATCGGGATCGGTCTGTTCCTGCTGCTGATTGCCGCCAATGGCGTTGGCCTGGTGATCAAAAACCCGCTGGACGGTCTGCCGGTGGCGTTGGGGAACTTTGACAGCTTCCCGGTGGTAATGTCGCTGATTGGCCTCGCGGTGATCATCGGTCTGGAAAAAATGAAGGTACCGGGCGGTATTCTGCTGACCATTATCGGCGTGTCGATTGTCGGCCTGATTTTCGATCCTAACGTCCATTTCTCCGGGATTTTCGCCATGCCATCCCTGAGCGATGACCAGGGCAACTCGCTGATTGGCAGTCTGGATATCGTCGGCGCGCTGAATCCGGTCGTGCTGCCCAGCGTACTGGCCCTGGTGATGACGGCGGTCTTTGACGCCACCGGCACCATCCGCGCGGTGGCTGGTCAGGCGAACCTGCTGGACAAAGACGGACAGATCATCAACGGCGGTAAAGCGCTGACCACCGACTCCCTGAGCAGCGTCTTCTCTGGCTTAGTCGGGGCGGCGCCGGCGGCGGTGTATATCGAATCGGCGGCGGGTACGGCAGCCGGCGGTAAAACCGGCCTGACCGCGGTGACGGTAGGGGTCCTGTTCCTGCTGATCCTGTTCCTCTCTCCGCTCTCTTATCTGGTGCCGGCCTACGCGACCGCGCCGGCGCTGATGTACGTCGGCCTGCTGATGCTGAGCAACGTGGCGAAGATCGATTTCAATGACTTTGTTGACGCGATGGCTGGCCTGATCACCGCGGTGTTTATCGTGCTGACCTGCAACATCGTGACCGGCATCATGATCGGTTTCGCGACCCTGGTGATCGGCCGTCTGGTCTCCGGCGAGTGGCGCAAGCTGAACCTCGGCACGGTGATTATCGCTGTGGCGCTGGTGGTGTTCTACGCCGGCGGGTGGGCGATTTAAACCCTTTGTGCTCCTCACGGGCGGCTCAGGCCGCCCGTTTTATTTTTAAGCCACATCCTGTTTCCATTTGCGTTAATCTGGGTAGCGTATGATTCAAAGGCAAGACGCCTCACAGGTATAAAAGAAAACGCAGCAAACAGGGAACACATGGAAATATTCTTTACCATCCTCATCATGACCCTTGTGGTCTCACTCTCCGGGGTAGTGACGCGCGTACTGCCCTTTCAGGTTCCACTCCCACTGATGCAAATCGCCATTGGCGCGCTTCTGGCGTGGCCGACCTTTGGTTTGCATGTTGAATTTGATCCAGAGCTGTTTCTGGTCCTGTTTATCCCGCCGCTGTTGTTCGCCGACGGCTGGAAAACGCCGACTCGTGAATTCATTGAGCACGGTCGCGAGATCCTCGGCCTGGCGCTGGCGCTGGTGGTCGTGACGGTGGTCGGCATCGGCTTTCTGATCTACTGGATTGTGCCGGGCATTCCGCTGATCCCGGCGTTCGCGCTGGCGGCCGTGCTGTCGCCGACCGATGCCGTGGCGCTTTCGGGTATCGTCGGGGAAGGGCGGATACCGAAAAAAATCATGGGCATTTTGCAGGGTGAGGCGCTGATGAACGACGCCTCCGGCCTGGTCTCGCTCAAGTTTGCCGTCGCGGTGGCGATGGGCACCATGGTCTTTACCGTCGGCGGCGCCACCGTCGAGTTTCTGAAAGTGGCGATTGGCGGCGTGCTGGCCGGGTTTGTGGTGAGCTGGTCGTATGGCCGCTCGATGCGCTTCCTCAGCCGCTGGGGCGGTGACGAGCCCGCCACGCAGATCGTCCTGCTGTTCCTGCTGCCGTTTGCCTCCTATCTGATTGCCGAACATATCGGCGTCTCCGGCATTCTGGCGGCGGTGGCGGCAGGGATGACCATCACCCGTTCCGGCGTGATGCGTACCGCGCCGCTGGCGATGCGCCTGCGCGCCAACAGCACATGGGCGATGCTGGAGTTTGTCTTTAACGGCATGGTGTTTCTGCTGTTGGGCCTGCAGCTGCCGGATATCCTCTCCAGCTCGCTGGTGGCGGCGGAAGCCGACCCCAATGTCGAGACCTGGATGCTGTTTACCGACATCATCCTGATCTATGCCGCGCTGATGCTGGTGCGTTTTGGCTGGCTGTGGTCGATGCGTAAGCTTAGCCAGCGCTTCCTGAAGAAGAAGCCGATGGAGTTTGGCTCCTGGACCACGCGCGAGCTACTGATCTCCTCCGTTGCCGGGGTGCGCGGGGCGATTACCCTCGCCGGTGTGCTCTCTATTCCGCTGCTACTGCCGGACGGGAATGTCTTTCCGGCGCGCTATGAGCTGATTTTCCTCGCCGCCGGGGTGATCCTGTTCTCGTTGTTCGTTGGGGTGATTGCGCTGCCGATCCTGCTGCGCCACATTGAATCGAGCGATAATGTGCAGCAGCGGAAAGAGGAGCGTCTGGCGCGCGCGGCGACGGCGGACGTGGCGATTGTGGCGATCCAGAAGATGGAAGAGCGGCTGGCGGCGGATACCAAAGAGAATATCGATAACCAGCTGCTGACCGAAGTCAGTTCGCGGGTGATCGGTAACCTGCGCCGCCGCGCCGATGGTCGTAACGATGTGGAAACCTCGATGCTCGAAGAGAGCCTGGAGCGGCGCTTCCGCCTGGCGGCGCTGCGCTCTGAGCGCGGTGAGCTGTACCATCTGCGCGCCACCCGGCAGATTAGTAACGAGACGCTGCAGAAGCTGCTGCACGACCTCGACCTGCTGGAAGCGCTGTTGATCGAAGATCAGTGATCGTCAGACCCGGTGGCGTAGCGCCGCCGGGTGATCTTTCGTAACGCAAGTGTGCCCGCGGGCAGCTGACGCCTTACCTGGCCGACAACCTCCGCGGTATCCACCCGATGCGCACCAGCCTGGCGCCGCCAGGCGTTATTCCAGCCAGAACGCTTTACTGCACGCCAGCCAGGCCTCAGCGCTGCGCGACATATACACGCCTTCCCGCCAAATCATCCCCAGCTCCCAGCGCAGCTCGCTTTGCAATGGGATCCAGCAAAAGTTCTGCGGGTCGAGACGCTGGCAAATCGGCTCCGGCAGGATCGCCACGCCAATGCCGGCCTGCACCATGGCGGCGAGAAAATCCCACTGGCCGCTGCGCACAGCGATCCGCGGCTTCACGTCGTGCTCGCTAAACAGGCGCATCAGCTGCTGGCTGAGGGCAAATTCCTCGTTGTAGATAACCAGCGGATGCGCCGCCAGCTCCGCCGGCGAGAGCGACGTTTTGCCTTCCCACGCCGCGCTCCTGGGCGTCAGGACGCACAGCGGGTGGTTGAACAACGGCAGGGTGGTGAGGCTGCTGCCCTCTTCGATCGGCAGGGCGGTCATCGCCATATCAAGTTCGCCATTGCTGACCGCCTGCTGGACCGTCAGGCCGCCAAACTCGGCGATTTTCAGCTCGACGCCCGGGTAGCGCTGGCGGAAACGGCTGATCGGCTCCGCCATCAGCATCCCGACCATCGGCGGAATGCCAAGACGCAGCACCCCCTTATGCAGGTGATTGATATCGCTCAGCTCTGACTCCAGCTGGCTGAACTCGCCGAGGATCGCCTGGCCGCGTTCAAAAACCACGCGCCCGGTATCGGTAAGCAGCAGTTTGCGGCCGTCGCGGATCAACAGCGTGCAGTTCAGTTCATCTTCGAGATTTTTGAGCATCTTGCTGATGGTGGGCTGTGTGACAAACAGCTTTTCCGCCGCGCGAGTAAAACTCTGCTGACGAACCACTTCAACGAAATAGCGCAGCGTTCGGATATCCATAATTATTCCCTGAGACTATACCTGCAATGATTTTAATTCATTTCTGTCCGCGTCGGCGGCTCTCTATACTGCATGCCTGACTTCTTTTTTCAGGACTATCGCTCATGGCCTTCGCGCCAGCTCGCGTTGCCCCTGCTGTGGCGCAGCGACTTCAGATCCCGATACAGGTGCTGCTCTACGTCGGGTTATTCATCTTCGCACAATATCTGGTGAACAGGTGGCAGGTACCCTTGCCGGCCAACTTAGTGGGCATGGTGATGCTCCTGTTGATGATCGTTTGCCGGGTGATCCCCCTCAACTGGGTTCGCGCCGGCGCCCGCTGGCTGTTGGCGGAGATGCTGCTGTTTTTCGTCCCGGCGGTGGTGGCGGTGGTCAATTATGCCCAGCTGTTGATGGTCGACGGATGGCGTATTTTCCTGGTCATTGCGTTAAGCACGCTGATGGTGCTCGGCGCTACGGCCTGGGTCGTTGACAAGGTTTATCGTTACGAAGTGAACAGGATAAAAAAATGAGCGATACCACGCTAAGTATCCTGTGTCTGGCGGCGACGCTGGGCCTCTATTACGCTAATAAAAAACTGTATCGCCGTTTTCATAAACTGCCGTTGATGCCGCTGGTATTTACGCCGATCCTGCTGGTGCTGATCCTGGTGGCAGGCCATATCTCTTATCAGAGCTATATGGGAGAGACCCACTGGCTGCTCTGGCTGCTGGGCCCGGCGACCATCGCCTTTGCCGTCCCGGTCTATGAAAATATCGCGGTGATCAAACGCCACTGGATGTCTCTCAGCGCAGGGGTGGTGACGGCGGTGGTGGTAGCGGTGACCAGTTCCGTGTGGCTGGCGCGCGGATTGATGTTGTCTGACGAAATACAGCGTAGCCTGGCGGTGCGTTCGGTGACCACGCCTTTTGCCCTGGCGGCGGCGAAACCGCTCGGCGGTCAACCCGATCTGGTGGCGCTGTTTGTGGTGATCACCGGCGTCTTTGGTATGGCGGTGGGGGACATGCTGTTTTTACGGCTTGCTATCCGGGAAGGGATGGCGAAAGGGGCCGGGTTCGGGGCGGCCTCCCACGGTGCCGGAACCGCGCGCTCCTATGAGCTGGGCCAGCAGGAGGGCGTAGTGGCCAGCCTGGTGATGATGCTCTCAGGTGTGGTCGTCGTGCTGGCTGCGCCGGTCGTGCGCTGGCTGCTGTTTTAACATGGTCCCGTAACCGGATATTATGAAATATTGAGGGGGAGAATAGTTATGGACTATTTTCCCCTGTTTTTGTTTATACCCGTTATTACTCATCATAAAAGATTAAGTCGATTCTTATGTTTCTCCTGAATTTGTAAGAAAATATTTCATTGGCGTCGATTATTTAATTGCAATCTAAATATAATTCAGTGTTTTTATTATTTTCACGAATTATATAACTGCTTATCCAAGTGATTTTTAAGGTTTTTTATGTCGCGCCGCTAATCTTTTAATACGCGTTGTTTAAAAAATAGCATATCTGTTGATAATTGAATTTTTACCATGTGTTAGTTATTCTTTTTACGCGAGCTTGTATTATTGAATGGATTCATAGTGGGTCGTTTATTTCTGCATAATAGTGCCTGTCATCAAGCCGATAGCATGTAAATGCCGGCATGACGCCGCGCTGATTGAATTTCATTCTCTAATATCGCTGCATAAAGCAATTGACGGACTGATTGTCGTTTATAATGGATATGGGAATAAATATGAAGATGAGTAAAAAATTTCTGGCAGGTGCCCTGATTTTCTCTGCCTGCAGCGCGCTGTCTACCGTTGCCCAGGCTGATAACACCATTACCTTTAATGGCATTGTTTCAGATACTACCTGTACGGCGACCATCGATGGCGGTGTGACTGCCATTGATATGGGTACCACCTCGGTGGCGGACCTGAAAGCGTATACCTTCGGCGCAGCCAAAAATTTCTCCTTTAGCTTAGCGGATTGCCCGACGGTGGAAGAGGGGGGAAATAACTCCGCCCGCGTGACTTTCGGCGGGGTTTCCGATACCGCGAATAGCGATTACTTTAAAAACCAGGCTACGGAAGACGCAGCAACGGGCGTCGCTGTGGCGCTGTATGACGAAGCCGGTAGCCTGATGAAAAATAACGAAGAAGGTTCCGATGTCGATATCTCCTCCGGTGCCGCAACGATTCCGTTCACCGTTAAGATGGTGAAATCGGGCTCTGGTGAACCGACAAAGGGTGCCGTTCAGACAACGGTAACTTATAACGTGACCTATCATTAATTCTGCATTTTATTGAAGGGAGAAAGGGGGATCGTCTGTTATTCCCCTTATTTAAGCGTATGAGATATCCTTTTTTTGTGGTTGGTTTAGTGCTGTCGTCTTCTATCGCGCAAGCCAGCGTGGTGGTTGGCGGTACGCGCCTTGTCTTTGATGGTACGAAGAATAACGCCGTTATTAGCGTTGAGAATAAAGATCAGAACAGCAATATCGTGCAGTCCTGGCTCTCTGTGGTTGATGCTGCTTCACCAGCAAAAGATGCATTTATTATTACACCACCGCTATTTCGTCTTAAAGCCAGAGAAAAAGGATTTGTGCGTATTGTCCGTTCAGGAAAGATGTTACCAGACGACCGCGAATCCATGTTTTGGCTAAATATTAAAGGGATCCCGGCGACGGAATATATTCCTGATAAAAATGTCGTGCAGTTTGCTATCAACTCGAAAATAAAATTAATTTACCGGCCTGCCGCGTTAAAAGGTAATACACCAGAAAGCTATGCCGACAAATTACAATGGGGTAAAGAAGGGGCGTCCCTAACGGTAAAAAATAGTTCACCAGTGTATATGAATTTCTCGCAGGTTAGTGTTAACGGTAAAAATATTTCTGGTGCATGGTTTGCAGCCCCGTTTTCGACTTTAAAAATACCCGTCAGGAGTAACCTGTCCTCGGCAGGAAAAAAAGAAATCACATGGAGCGTGATTAATGATTATGGTATGTCAGGGAAGAAATATACCGCTCTTATTCAGTAGCGTTGAGCCGCTATTTCAAACAAAAAGTCTCTGCGTCGCTATTTTTCTGTGCCTGAGTACCCTACCTACTTGCGCTGAGGCCGGCGAATATTTCAACCCAAACCTACTCGAAGTCACCGCTAATAGTGCGGCTTCAGTTGATCTGTCTTATTTTTCGCAAGATGGCGTACCGCCGGGCACTTATTACCTGGATGTTTTCATCAATGATAAGTATGTCGGTTCTGAATCGCTCCTGTTTCAGGTAAATAACCCTGACGCTGGTGCAAACGCAACGGTGACTCCCTGTCTTTCTACGGAGTTTCTTCATTCATGGCTCATCAATACCGTCGCCTATCCGAAGCTGTTCGAGGCAGGAGAAACCTGTGCTCAGCTGTCGGCGATCCCGGGCGTGACGTTTACGGTTTCACTTGCCCAACAGCGGATAGATTTTACCGTCCCACAAGCCGCCATGCTGAACCGCCCCAGGGACTATGTGCCCGAGAGCCAGTGGCAGCAGGGGATTAACGCCGGTATTCTCAACTACAGCATTTCCGGTCAGCGCAATACCCCGCGACATAACGGCGCGACTATCGACAGCCAGTTTATCAGCCTGCAGCCTGGCGTGAACCTGGGGCCGTGGCGCCTGCGCAACTACAGCACCTATAGCCACAGCGACAATAGCAGTCGCTGGGAGTCGGTATACTCCTATATCACCCGCGATATCCAAACCCTGCGCAGTCAACTGGTGGTGGGCAACACCTATACGTCGTCCGGCATCTTCGACAGCATGAGCTTTACCGGCCTACAGCTCAGCTCAGATAAAGAGATGCTGCCGGATAGCCTTCACGGGTTTGCGCCGACGATCAAGGGTATTGCGCGTACCACCGCTGAGGTCTCGGTCTATCAGAATGGCTATAGCATTTATAAAACCACCGTTGCACCCGGCGCCTTTGAAATAAAAGATCTTTACGCCACCGGCAGCGCCGGCGATCTGTACGTCAGCATTAAAGAGTCTGACGGCAGCGAGCAAAACTTTGTGGTGCCATTCGCCTCGCTGGCGATCCTGCAGCGCGAGGGCCAGATGGACTATGCGCTGAGCAGCGGCAGAACGCGCTCAGGTAGCTCCGACGATAAAGAATATAACTTTATTCAGTCCTCTCTGGTTTATGGCGTGACCAGCAACGTTACTCTTTATAGCGGCTTTCAGCAGGCGGAAGATAAATACACCAACTTGCTGTTAGGCGCCGGTTTTAATCTTGGGACTATCGGCGCCCTCTCATTTGATGGTTCTCAGTCATGGGCTGATGTCAACGCTAACGCCGCGGCCACATCGACCAGTAAAGAACAGGGGCAATCTTATCGCGTCCGCTTTAGCAAAAGTTTTCTCCAGACCGGGACCAACTTTTCCGTGGCCGGTTATCGCTATTCCACCGCGGGATACTATTCGTTTCAGGATTTTGTCGATAACGCTTCCACTCAGTATGACTGCTGTACCAGCAACGGCAGAACGAAAGGCCGTTTTGACGCCTCGGTGTCACAGACGCTGTTTGGCTATGGCTCACTTTCGCTGTCGCTGATCAATGAAACCTACTGGGACAACTCGCGCATGGCGTCGGTCGGGGTGGGCTATAGCGGAGCAATCGGCAAAGCCTCCTACTTTATTAACTATTCCTATAACCGCAACGTGCAGAACACCGATGACAGCGGTCATAACCGGCCGGCCAGCGATACGGTCGTCTCCCTGACGTTAAGCATTCCGCTGGGAGACTCACTCTCGGCGAATTACACCATGAACCATGGCCGCCATAACGACACCACGCACAGCGTGGGACTTAACGGTTCAGCGTTCGAGGATCGCTCCCTGAACTGGAGCGTGCTGGAAGGGTACAACACCCAGGATAAGAGCACTTCCGGCAACCTCAGCGTCAACTACCAGGGGGCAAAAGGCGACGTGGCGGGCGGCTATGGCTACGACCGCTACAGTAATCACTACAACTATTCGCTGCGCGGCGGCATGGTCGCCCATTCAGGTGGGCTCACGCTGTCACGCTTTCTGGGGGAGAGTTCGGCGCTGGTCGAGACCCCCGGCGTCAGCGATGTGACGGTGCGCGGCCAGACAAACGTGACGACGGATTCCACCGGATATGCCGTGGTGCCCTACGTCCGTCCATACCATCGTAATAGCCTGGCGCTGGATGAACAGGAAATCCCCGGCGCTGAAGTGGATAACGTTGCCAGAACGGTGGTACCGACGCGCAACGCGATCGTCAAAGTGCAGTATGACACGCGAATTGGCTATAAGGCGATGCTCACACTGCGCACCCGCAGCGGGGTGGTGCCCTTCGGCGCGCTGGTGACCCTCGATAACGCCCGGCCTAACACCAGCGTCTCGCGCAGCAATATCGTTGGCGATGAGGGGCAGGTTTACCTGACGGGGTTGCAGAAAAAAGGCCAGCTGCTAGCACGCTGGGGGGACAAAAGCAGTGAGCAGTGCACCGCTCATTATGATTTCTCCAGCACCACGCTGAGCGACAATATTCAGTTTTATCAGGCCATCTGCCGATAATGGCCGCACGTTCGCAACAGGAAAAAAGGGCTGATATGAGCATTAAAGACTGCGGAGCAGGGGGCTGTGTACTGGCTAGCCTTTTACTGCTCTCCGCTCCCGGGTTGGCTTACGAGAGCAACAGCACGGTCAATTTTAAGGTTACGGGCACGATCGAAGCGCCCTCCTGTGAGGTGGCTGTGGAGCCGTCGAATCGTATTGATTTGGGCACCGTTCCCTATCAGACGTTCTCCGGAAAAGCGGGATCGAGCAGCGCCAGCGTGCCGGTTAAGCTGCTCTTTTCCAACTGTTCCGCCTATGCGTCGGCAGTGACGATCACATTCAGTGGGGCTGGTTTCGATGAAGCCCATACTTCGATCTATAAAAGCTATATGACAGGCAATAGCGGGGCCAGCGGCATTGGTTTGCAACTGCTCAGCATGGCCGACCAGCAGCCGCTGGGCCCCGGTAACCAGTATCTCTTCACCTTTGATAGCGAAGCGGACATCCACACGTTCACCATGGCGGCACGGATGTACTCACCTTATGGCCAGGTGAGTCCCGGCATTGTCGGTTTTACCGCCACGTTTGATGTGGCTTATAAATAATCATTTCGACAGGGAAGTTTATGAAAAAGCTTATTTTATTTTTCATTGTGGTGCTGATCCCCTCCTACAGCTGGGCGTTATGTGAGGGGAAAAGTTATGGCGATATCTCGATGACTAACCTGCCGGAAAAAATACTGATCAACGCCGGAAATTATACCGCGGGTACGGTGCTATACGATTCCGGGAAAATGAATCACGCGCAAACGTTTATGCTCAATTGCCAGGGGCAAATTTACGCGGTGTTTGCCTGGTCTTCGAGCAATGCCGGGGCGTTGGTCGGCGATAACATCTATACCACCTCGGTGCAGGGGATCGGGATACGCGTTAAAGTGTGGCTTAATATCAGTGGTGAATATGAGAACGATACAGATGATTTCACTCCCGACTCGCAGGTGCATTATATCGGCGATGCCAACTTTAAACTCGGTGAACCTAATGGCTTTTTAGATTTCTACGCTTCCACACATTACACCCCGGCGTATCAGCTGCAGCTGGTAGCGACTGGCGGCGCGATTGCCAGCAATAGTACATTATCCTTTAACGACCCGGTGGCGACGGTATCGGCAAAGGATAAGTCAGGCTCGGTAGCGATTTCCCAACTGCATATCAGCGGAACCACCAGCATCCAGATGATCCCGATGGGGTGCGATGTCAGTAGCAATAATCTTAGTTTTGCCATGGGCAGCATCAATACCGGCGAGTTTAATAGCGCGACGAAGGTAGGATCAGCGCGGCAGTCCATGAATCTCTTTTGCGAGCCGGGAACCAATGTTTCGATGCGGGTGGTGGCGGCGGAAGCGAGTGGGGATAATCCGGATAACACCGTAATGGCCTTAACGGCAGAAGAGAATGTTGCCACCGGGGTGGGGGTCCAGTTGAATCTGGATGGCGAAGCGCTGCCATTGAATACCGACATCAGCCTCTATACCTCGAGCCGTACGACGGTAACGAACGACGGCGCAGATGCCAGCTATAGCTATTTCACCCATCCCGACAGTCCTGGCGGGGCAGCCGCTCAGCAGTCGCTCGCTTTTTCCACAAACTATTATAAGACGGGAAGTATAGTGACAGCAGGTTCAGCAAACGCAGCAGGGGTGATCACCTTCACCTACAACTGACGGGGGCAGAATAAGCCCCTTCCCCGGACGATGCCGGGGAAGGGGGAGAAGATTAATGCGCCTGACCTTTCTCGATGCCAATCCCTGTCTGCGAACGGATAAACTGGGCGCGGAACTGCTCGCGCTCGCGCATTCCTTCCGGTGAGTTATCGGTCGCGGAGAAGAGCCAGATACCGATGAACGCGATAGCGATGGAGAACAGCGCCGGGTATTCATACGGGAACAGCGCTTTCTCATGACCGAGGATCTGCACCCAAATGGTCGGGCCGAGGATCATCAGAATCACCGCCGTCAGCAGACCCAGCCAGCCGCCGATCATCGCCCCGCGGGTGGTCAGCTTCGACCAGTACATCGACAGCAGAATGATCGGGAAATTACAGCTGGCGGCAATAGAGAACGCCAGGCCGACCATGAAAGCGATATTCTGATTTTCGAACAGGATGCCCAGCAGAATGGCCACCACGCCGAGGATCAGCACCGTAATTTTGGAGACCTTCAGCTCCTGACGCTCGGTCGCCCCTTTACGGAAGACGTTGGCGTACAGGTCGTGCGACACCGCTGAGGCGCCCGCCAGCGTCAAGCCAGCGACCACCGCCAGAATGGTGGCGAAGGCGACCGCGGAGATAAAGCCGAGGAACAGGTTGCCGCCCACCGCATCCGCCAGATGCACCGCCGCCATATTATTGCCGCCGATAAGCTGCCCGGCCGCGTCTTTGAACACTGGGTTCGCGCCGACCAGCATGATGGCGCCGAAGCCGATGATAAAGGTCAGAATATAGAAGTAGCCCATAAAACCGGTGGCGTAGAACACGCTTTTACGCGCTTCTTTGGCGTCGCTCACGGTGAAGAAACGCATCAGGATATGCGGCAGGCCGGCGGTACCAAACATCAGACCGAGGCCAAGGGAGAGCGCGGATATCGGATCTTTCACCAGCCCACCCGGGCTCATAATCGCCGCGCCTTTCGGGTGGACGGCCATCGCTTCGGTAAACAGATTATTGAAGCTGAAGCCGACGTGCTTCATCACCATAAAGGCCATAAAGCTGGCGCCGAACAGCAGCAGAACCGCTTTGATAATCTGCACCCAGGTGGTCGCCAGCATGCCGCCGAACAGGACATAGAGCACCATCAGGACGCCCACCAGCACCACCGCAACGTGATAGTTAAGACCGAACAGCAGCTGGATCAGCTTGCCGGCGCCGACCATTTGGGCGATCAGATAGAGGGCCACCACCACCAGCGAGCCGCAGGCGGAGAGGGTGCGGATCGGTCCCTGTTTGAGACGATAGGACGCCACGTCGGCAAAGGTGTAGCGGCCAAGGTTACGCAGACGTTCGGCAATCAGAAACAGGATAATCGGCCAGCCGACAAGGAAGCCCAGCGAGTAGATCAGACCGTCGTAACCGGAGGTATACACCAGCGCGGAGATACCAAGGAACGACGCTGCCGACATAAAGTCGCCGGCAATCGCCAGCCCGTTCTGGAAACCGGTGATATTGCCGCCGGCGGTGTAGTAATCGCTGCGCGAACGCACCCGTTTTGACGCCCAGTAAGTGATGTACAGGGTCAGGGCGACGAAAATCAGGAACATGACAATCGCTTGCCAGTTGGTCGGCTGGCGCTGTACCGCGCCGGTAATGGCGTCTGCGGCCTGAACGCCGAGGGGCAGCAGCGTGGCGGCGAGCGCCGTCAGGACTCTCTTGATCATGCTTTTACCTCGTTGAGAACGCTCTTGGTCAAACGGTCGAATTCACCGTTGGCCCGCCAGACATAAATACCGGTGAGAACAAACGAAATGACGATCACCCCGATGCCCAGCGGGATCCCGCGGGTGACGCTGGTCCCGGCGTGCAGCGGCGTGCCGAGCCAGCCTGGCGCGAAGGCGATAAGCAGAATAAAGCCCACATAGATCACTAACATAATCACTGACAGAATGGCGGCAAACCGTTGCCGTGATGCCACCAGCTCCCTGAAATGCGCACTATTTTCTATCCGCTGACAAAGTTGTTCATTCATCTTAGCGTCTCCAGAGGTCTCCCTTTCGTCATCCACGCAGCGGACGCTGGCGACAGCAACCCCTCCGGCGTAAAAGGCCGGGATACGGTTCGCTGACGGCGTTCCTGCGAGTGAAATCCTGGGGGAGGGACTTATTTTTATCCTCTCCCCGGTGGGGGAGAGGGTGTAGGGAATCGGTCCTTACTTAAGAAGGCATGGTAATGGCCTGCTTCTCTTCGAGCAGTTTTTCCACTACGCCAGGATCGGCGAGAGTCGAGGTATCGCCGAGGTTGCTGGTGTCGCCCGCGGCGATCTTGCGCAGAATGCGGCGCATGATTTTGCCCGAGCGGGTTTTTGGCAACGAATCGGTCCAGTGCAGAACATCCGGCGTCGCCAGCGGGCCAATCTCTTTGCGCACCCAGTTACGCACTTCCGCATACAGCTCCGGCGTCGGTTCTTCACCGTGATTGAGCGTCACGTAGGCGTAGATAGCCTGGCCCTTGATGTTGTGCGGAATACCGACCACTGCCGCTTCGGCGATTTTCGGGTGCGACACCAGCGCCGATTCGATCTCGGCAGTACCCAGACGGTGGCCGGAGACGTTCAGAACGTCATCCACGCGGCCGGTGATCCAGTAATAGCCATCTTCATCTCGGCGCGCGCCGTCGCCGCTAAAGTACATATTTTTGAAGGTGGAGAAGTAGGTTTGCTCAAAGCGCTCATGATCCCCGAACAGGGTACGCGCCTGGCCGGGCCAGGAGTCGGCGATGGCAAGATTGCCCTCGGTGGCGCCATCCAGCGGCAGCCCTTCGTTATCCACCAGCACCGGCTGAACGCCGAAGAACGGGCGGGTAGCGGAGCCAGCCTTCAGCTCAATCGCCCCCGGCAGCGGGGTGATCATAAAGCCGCCGGTTTCGGTCTGCCACCAGGTGTCCATCACCGGGCACTTCTCGTTACCGATCTTCTTCCAGTACCACTCCCAGGCTTCCGGGTTAATGGGTTCGCCGACCGAGCCGAGAATGCGCAGTGAGGAGCGGTCCGTGCCTTCGATAGCCTTGTCGCCTTCCGCCATCAGGGCACGGATCGCCGTCGGAGCGGTATACAGAATGCTGACCTTATGCTTATCGACGACCTGGCACATACGCGCCGGGGTTGGCCAGTTCGGCACCCCTTCGAACATCAGAGTGGTGGCGCCGCAGGCCAGCGGGCCGTACAGCAGATAGCTGTGGCCGGTGACCCAGCCGACATCGGCGGTGCACCAGTAAATATCGCCCGGGTGGTAATCGAAAACGTATTTAAAGGTGGTGGCCGCGTAGACCAGATAGCCGCCGGTGGTGTGCAACACCCCTTTCGGTTTACCGGTGGAGCCAGAGGTATAGAGGATGAACAGCGGATCTTCGGCGTTCATCTCGACGGGGCGGTGTTCGGCGCTGGCGTTCGCCATCAGATCGCTCCACCACAGATCGCGGCCTTCCTGCCAGTCGATTTTACCGCCGGTACGTTTCAGGACCACGACGTGTTCGATGCTGTTGACGTTCGGGTTTTTCAGCGCGTCATCGACGTTTTTCTTCAGCGGGATGGCGCGACCGGCGCGCAGCCCTTCATCCGCGGTGATCACCAGGCGCGAGCTGGAGTCGATAATGCGTCCGGCCACCGCCTCCGGCGAGAAGCCACCGAAAATCACCGAGTGGATGGCGCCGATGCGGGCGCAGGCCAGCATCGCCACCGCGGCTTCCGGCACCATCGGCATATAGATGGCGACCACGTCGCCTTTTTTAATCCCGAGGCCGAGCAGCACATTGGCGAAGCGGCAGACGTCCGCATGCAGTTCACGGTAGGTGATGTGCTTGCTCTGGCTGGCGTCGTCGCCTTCCCAGATGATGGCGGTTTGATCGCCGCGCTCGGCGAGATGGCGGTCGAGGCAGTTGGCGGCGAGGTTCAGGGTGCCGTCTTCATACCATTTGATGGAAATGTTACCCGGCGCAAAGGAGGTATTCTTCACGCGGGTGTAGGGGCGCATCCAGTCAAGGATTTTGCCCTGCTCGCCCCAGAATGTATCAGGGTCGGTTATGGATTGTTGATACTGCGCCTTGTACTGATCCGGGTTAATCAGGCAACGTTCCGCAATGTTAGCGGGAATAGGGTGTTTGTGTATTTGGCTCATGGCTTTTTTTCTCCTTTGAACTTGTTAAATATATGTCAAACAAACGTTAATAGTAGGGGTTTTGGCAGCTTTGTTTGTTAATTGGGGGGCAGATCACGCAATGATTCAACTGAGTGAAATTTCGTCAAATGAAACTTTGAAGTGAAATAATTGCGTAAATGAATTTATAGAAACGGAAGATGTGAAATATTTTTTATTACAAATACTTATGCATTGTAACTGGGGAAAATTCGTGACTTTATGCAGAAAACCAGAAGAAAGCCCTATTCTTAAAGGCTTGCGCAGCATGCCGTGCAAATGATACTGATATTGCGCGTTAAATAACCCCACAAAGCAACGCAACACAATTCATACCCCCTGCAGTGGGTACCATGACGAAAAGGAATGGTGCCTTTCATTGAGGAAGTCAGTAGTGAAGAAAACAAAAAAAGTCAGTCTGGCCTGGCAAATTTTGCTAGCCCTGGTGCTGGGTATCCTTTTGGGCAGTTATCTGCATTACCACGCCGAAAGTCGCGATTGGTTGATTAGCAATTTGCTGACGCCGGCGGGCGATATCTTTATCCATCTGATTAAAATGATCGTAGTCCCGATTGTAATTTCGACCCTGGTGGTCGGGATTGCCGGCGTGGGCGATGCCAAACAGTTAGGCCGGATCGGCGCCAAAACCATTATCTATTTCGAAGTGATCACCACGGTGGCGATCGTGCTGGGTATCACCCTGGCCAACGTCTTCCAGCCGGGAACGGGCATTGATATGTCGCAGCTGGCGGCGGTTGATATTTCGAAATACCAGAACACCACCGCTGAGGTGCAGAGCCATGCGCATGGCCTGATGGGCACCATCCTGTCGCTGGTGCCGACCAACATCGTGGCGTCGATGGCGAAAGGCGATATGCTGCCGATTATTTTCTTCTCGGTGCTGTTTGGTCTGGGGCTCTCCTCGCTGCCGGCGACGCACCGTGAGCCGCTGGTGACGGTCTTCCGCTCCATCTCCGAAACCATGTTCAAAGTCACCCATATGGTGATGCGCTATGCGCCGATCGGGGTGTTCGCCCTGATTTCAGTGACCGTCGCCACCTTTGGTTTCGCCTCGCTGTGGCCGCTGGCCAAGCTGGTGCTGCTGGTTTACTTCGCGATCCTGTTTTTCGCGCTGGTGGTGCTGGGGATTGTCGCCCGCCTGTGCGGCCTGAGCATCTGGATCCTGATCCGCATCCTGAAAGATGAGCTGATTCTGGCTTACTCCACCGCCAGCTCCGAGAGCGTGCTGCCGCGTATTATCGAGAAAATGGAAGCCTATGGCGCGCCGGCGTCGATCACCAGCTTCGTGGTGCCGACCGGCTACTCCTTTAACCTCGATGGCTCAACGCTGTATCAGAGCATCGCGGCGATCTTTATCGCCCAGCTGTACGGCATCGACCTCTCCATCTGGCAGGAGATCACCCTGGTACTGACCCTGATGGTGACCTCGAAAGGGATCGCCGGCGTGCCGGGCGTCTCTTTTGTGGTGCTGCTGGCCACCCTGGGCAGCGTCGGGATCCCGCTGGAGGGCCTCGCCTTTATCGCCGGCGTCGACCGTATCCTCGACATGGCGCGTACCGCGCTGAACGTGGTGGGCAATGCGCTGGCGGTGCTGGTTATCGCCAAGTGGGAGCATAAGTTCGACCGCAAAAAAGCGCTGGCGTATGAACGCGAAGTGCTGGGCAAGTTTGATAAAACCGCGCAATAAAACACAAAGCCCGGCGCGAGCGCCGGGCTTTTTCTTATCCTTTACTGATCCTGTCAAACTCTTCGCAGCCGGTATCAAACCCCTCCAGGCAACTGACGTTAAGCCAGTGCAGCGCCTTCTGCTTATTCGGTTCGATAAAGCCTTTCTCTCCCTGCTGGAACATCATCCCGGCCCAGTATTCGGCATAGCCGGTCCGCGAGAGCGCCGAGCTGCCTTTAAAGTAGGCGCTCGCTTTCCCATCATCTTCCGGACCGTGCACGCCGCTGGCGTAGATCAGCCCCAGCAGCATCTGGGCGTCTACCGCCGCATCGCTTTCGCTGTCCCGGGCGGCATCCTGCAGAAGCGTGATGGCGTGCGCCACGTCGGTGGGGCCAGCCTGACGGTTCACCAGCACTCGCGCGAGGACGATCTCCCCGGATTTACTGCCGGCCTCGACGGCTTTTTCCGCCAGCTGGCGGGCCTGCGGATAGTCCGCCTGCTGCGGATTGCGAATTTTTAGCTGCGCCAGCAGGGCCAGCGCGTCGCCATCGCCCTGCGCCGCTGCTTTCTGTGCCCAGAATTCGGCTTTCTGATAATCGCCGGAGCTAACCCAGGTATCCGCAAGGTAATATTGCGCGCGTCGATCGCCGGCTTCCGCCTGCTGTTGATACCGGCTACCCGGTTCGGTGGCCACCGCTGCGCCGCTGGTAATGACCAGTAAAAATAAAAAGAGGTATTTCATTTGTATTTATTATCAGCAAGGAACATAGCGCGCAGTATAAAGGGAGGCGAAAAAGAAGAAAATGACAGGGATCGGTAGGTAGAGCGGATTCGCTCTACCTACCGCAGGTACGCGGACACGGCGCCGCTTGTATGCCGGGTGGCGGCTGCGCCTGACCCGGCCTGGGGAGGGAGATGCGCCTGCCAACCGTAGGCCCGCGCAAGCGCAGCGCCGCCGGGCGACAGGCTGCGGGCACGGCGCCGCTGAGATGCCGGGTGGCGGCTGCGCCTGATCCGGCCTGGGAAGGGAGACGCGCCTGCCAACCGTAGGCCCGCGCAAGCGCAGCGCCGCCGGGCGACAGGCTGCGGGCACGGCGCCGCTTGTGTGTCGGGTGGCGGCTGCGCCAGATCCGGCCTACGCATCGCGCGAGCCGGATCAGGCCGCCGAACCTTAACCCATCGCGCTTTCGCGCAGGCGGGATTTCAGCTTGTTGTACTCGTCGATCACGTACTGTTCCGCCGCGCGCTGATCGGCAATCCGCTCAACGTTGACCGCGCAGTACTTGTACTCCGGCGTTTTGGTTATCGGGCTCAGGTTCTCCGACACCAGCTCGTTACAGGCGCCAATCCACCACTGGTAGGTCATGTAGACCGCCCCTTTGTTCGGCCGGTCGCTGACCTGCGCGCGGGTGATGATCCGACCCTTGCGCGAATTCACCCACACCAGCGCTTCATCCTCAATGCCTAACCGTTGGGCGTCGGCGGTGTTGATCTGCGCATAGCCAGGCTCATCCGCCAGCGCCGCCAGCGCCGCGCAGTTACCGGTCATTGAACGGCACGAGTAATGGCCGACTTCGCGCACCGTCGACAGCACCATCGGGTACTCGTCGGTGAGCTTATCGATCGGCGCGACCCAGTCGCAGGTGAAGAACTGCGCCAGCCCGTTCGGGGTATCGAACTTCTCTTTAAACAGATACGACGTCCCCTGATCGGCGTCGGACTCATCGCGGCACGGCCACATGACGTAGCCAAGCTCACCCATTTTCTCGTAGGTGGCGCCGTAGAAGTCCGGGCACAGATGCCGCAACTCGTCCCAGATCTCCTGGGTGTTGTTGTAGTGCATCGGATAGCCCATCCGGGTGGCGATTTCGCTGATGATCTGCCAGTCGGTTTTCAGATCCCACTTCGGCTCTACCGCTTTAAAGAAGCGCTGGAAGCCGCGGTCCGCTGCGGTATACACGCCTTCGTGCTCGCCCCACGAGGTGGACGGCAGGATGACGTCGGCCGCGGAGGCGGTTTTGGTCATGAAAATGTCCTGGACGATAACCAGCTCCAGATCGTCGAACGCTTTGCGCACCGCCGAGAGTTCGGCATCGGTCTGCAGCGGATCTTCACCCATAATGTACGCCGCCCGCACTTCGCCGTGCGCCGCGCGGTGCGGCAGCTCGCTGATGCGATAGCCGGTATGTGCCGGCAGGCTGTCGACGCCCCAGGCTTTGGCGAACTTCTCGCGGTTTTCCGGGAACTTAACGTACTGATAGCCCGGATAGGTATCCGGCAGCGCCCCCATATCGCAGGCGCCCTGGACGTTGTTCTGGCCGCGCACCGGGTTGACGCCGACGCTCGGCTTGCCGAGGTTGCCGGTGAGGATCGCCAGGCTGGTCAGCGAACGTACGGTCTCCACGCCCTGGTAGAACTGGGTCACGCCCATGCCCCACAGAATGGCGGCGGATTTGGCGCTGGCGTACATCCGGGCGCAGGCGCGGATCTCCTGGGCGCTGACCCCGGTGATCTCCTCCACCGACTCCGGCGTATAGCCTTCAACGATTTTGCGATACTCCTCGAAGCCTTCGGAACGGCTGGCGACGAAGGATTTATCGTACAGATCCTCTTCAATAATCACGTGGCCAATGGCGTTGAGCAGCGCGATATTCGAGCCGTTCTTCAGCGCAATGTGCATATCGGCGATGCGCGCGGTTTCAATTTTGCGCGGGTCGCAGACGATAATTTTCGCCCCGTTGCGTTTAGCGTTAATGACGTGATTCGCCACGATAGGGTGGGAATCCGCCGGGTTGTAACCGAAGATAAACACCAGATCGGTGTTATCAATCTCCGTGATGGCATTACTCATGGCGCCATTACCGACCGACTGGTGCAGACCTGCAACCGAAGGGCCGTGTCAGACGCGAGCGCAGCAGTCGACGTTATTGGTACCAATAACGGCGCGCGCGAATTTTTGCATCACATAGTTGGTTTCATTACCGGTACCGCGGGAGGAGCCGGTGGTTTGGATCGCATCCGGGCCATATTTGGCTTTAATGGCGCTGAGGCGAGTGGCGACGTAATCCAGCGCCTCATCCCAGGAGACAGCTTCCAGCTTGCCGCCGCGTTGACGACGGATCATGGGGGTTTTCAGGCGCGGCGTCAGGATCTGGGTATCGTTAATAAAGTCCCAGCCATAATAGCCCTTCAGGCACAGGGTTCCCTGGTTGGTTTTCCCCTGCGCCGCTTCAGCCCGAACGATTTTGCCGTTATCGACCACCAGGTTGATTTTGCAACCTGATGCGCAATACGGGCAAACCGTGACGACTTTTTTCATCGGTCTTGCTCCAGTTATTCAATGGGCGCGTTTGCGCTATCGCGCCGTCACTATGCATCTTCTATGCCATATTTTCATTGTGGGTATTCCTTGATGATACGTGGCTTTTTTGGGCGAAATGCTGACGAAAAACAGCCTGTCGACAGATTTGACGTGTCGATACCCTGGAGATGTGACGGCGCTTGAAAAAATGTCACCGGAAGAGGAATTTGTCGGCGCAGCCTTGCAGAATCGATCAGACTGACACTAACTCCCCCGCGGGCAGAGGCAAAGATGAAACCGGTCATTTTAGTGGTTGATGACGACATAGCGATGGGCGAGCTGCTCAGCGATGTGCTCGGCGCGCACGCGTTTGAGGTGCTGGTCTGCCAGACCGGCGGCGACGCGCTGGCGACGGTGGCGCAGCGGGCGGACATCGCGCTGGTTTTGCTGGATATGATCCTGCCGGATACCCATGGTCTGCAGGTGCTCCAGCAGCTGCAGCGCACGCGGCCTGAGCTGCCGGTGGTGATGCTCTCCGGCCTGGGCAGCGAGTCCGATGTTGTGGTGGGCCTGGAGATGGGCGCCGATGATTACATCGCCAAACCGTTCAGTTCGCGGGTGGTGGTCGCCCGGGTGAAGGCGGTGCTGCGGCGCAGCGGGGCGCTGGCCAGCGAGGCGCCGGGCGGCGTCGCCGGCCTGACGTTCAACGGCTGGCGGCTGGATACCACCCGCTGTGAGCTGTATAACCCACAGCAGCAGGCGATCCCGCTGACCCAGGGAGAATACGGTTTGCTGCTGGCGCTGGCGCAGAACGCCCGCCGGGTGCTGAACCGCGAACAGCTGCTGGCGCTGACCCATACCGAAAGCACCGAGGTGTTCGACCGCACCATCGATGTGCTGATCATGCGCCTGCGGCGCAAAATCGAATTGAACCCGCATCAGCCGACGCTGATTAAAACGCTGCGCGGCCTGGGCTATGTCTTTTCCGCCGACGTGACCCACAGCGAGAAGGCGGCGTAGGGCGGGGGCTGTCTAACCGGCCTGCCCATTGCTGGCGGTGTTAACCCCTCTCACTATTCTGCAACTGAATAAACGCCTGCAGCTCAGAGAGCGTTTTGGCGCCGTCGATCGCATTGGCGGCCTGCAGGCTGGCGCGGGCGCAGGCATGAGCCAGCTGCAGACTGTCGGTTAACGGCCAGCGTTCGTGGCTGCCGTACAGCAGGCCGGCGCAGAAGGCATCTCCGGCGCCGACGCTGCCGACAATCTCCTCCGGCGGCAGCCGCCATGACGGTACCCAGCGCCCGGCTTCGGTACGGGAGACGCCCCATGCCCCCTCCGGACAGTGGATCACCACTCGCTGGCGCACGCCTGCGTCAAGCAATGCGCTGGCGGCGCGGGCGATATGGGCGACGTGCGGCTCGCCGTTGGGTAGACGAATCTCCAGCCCGCTAAACTCGCTGGCTTCCAGCTCATTGATGGTCAGGTAGTCAAGATGCGCCAGCGCCGGCAGGACCAGCGGGCGGTAGCGCGGGTCGCCCTTGCGCGACACCAGATCGAGGGAAACCTCATAGCCTCGCTCGCGCATCTGCGCCAGCAACCGCGCGCTGCGGGTGCCGTACTCTTCGTCGGGGCGATCGAGACTCTCAAGCAGCAGCAGATAGCCGAGATGGAAAATTTTCAGCGGCGCATCCAGCGGCTCAAAGGCCGGAAGGTCAAGCAGGCGGTTGGCGCCGGGAGAGTGAAAGAAGGTACGCTGGCCTTCGGCGTCGGTCATCACCTGAGTCATCGAGGTGGGGGCGGAGCTGGTGCGCTGCACAAGCTGGCGATTGATATGGTACTGATCGAGCATGGCGGTAATATAGTCGCCATCGTTATCCTCGCCAATCAGGCCGACCGCCTGCAGCGGCAGTCCGGCGTGCATTTTGGCCAGGGTCAGCAGGACATTCAGCGGCGCGCCGCCGGTGGCGCGTTCGCTGTGAATAATTTCCACCAGCCAGCCGCGCTCCGGCCACTGTCTGATCTGATGGACATGATCGACCAGCATGTTGCCTGCGGCAATAATCCCTTTACGTTCCATGATCGCTACTCCGCGCCGTCATACTCGTTAAGCGTAGCGCACAATCGGCGGAACGATTGTGCGCCGGGTTACGCTTATTTCACGGTCCAGCCTTTGTAAGAGCTGACGTTGTTTTTGTCGATCATGGTCACCGGGATCAGCACCGGCGCGGTTGGGGCCGGTTTGCCCTGCAGGATGTTGTAGCCAATCTCCACCGCCTTCGCCGCCATCACCTGCGGATCCTGCGCTGGCGTCGCGACGAACAGCGAGTTCTTACGCTTCAGCGCCTCTTCGCCGTCCGGGCTGCCGTCGACGCCGACGATGAAGAACTCGCTGCGCTGCGCCTGTTTCGCCGCCAGATCGGCGCCAATCGCCGTCGGATCGTTGATCGCGAACACGCCGTCAATCTTCGGATTGGCCGCCAGCAGGGAGGTCATCACCTCCAGTCCGCCTTCCCGGCTGCCTTTCGCGTTCTGGTTGGAGGACAAAATTTTAATATCCGGGTGTTTTTTGAACTCCGTTTCGCAGCCTTCGACGCGGTTTTGTACGGCGGAGACCGGCGGCCCGTTGATGATCACCACGTTGCCTTTGTTGTTCAGACGGTCGCTAATGTATTTACAGGCCAGCTCGCCCGCCTGGGTGTTATCGGAGGTGATGGTGGCGTCGGCCCCTTCGGCGGCAACGTCAACCGCCACCACCACGATCCCGGCCTCTTTGGCCCGCTTCACCGCCGGGCCAATGCCTTTCGAATCGGCGGCGTTGAGGATAATCATATCGACCCTGGCGGCGATAAAGTTGTCGATCTGCGCCACCTGCTGGCCCAGGTCGTAGCCGCTGGAGACCAGCGTCACTTTGACGTTATCCCCCGCCAGCTTGCGGGCTTCCAGCTCCGCGCCCTTGGTGATCTGCACAAAAAACGGGTTGGCAAGGTCGCCCACTGTCACGCCTATCGCTTTCAGCTCTTTGGCCGACGCAAAGGGGGAGGCGGCCAGTAGCGCGCCAGCACACAGCGCGGTGACTATCGGTTTTAAACGCATTCGCTTTTCCTCGCAGGTAAGATGGTGTTGTTATGCACTTTGATGGTGTCGGGTACGGTATTTGTCGATCAGCACCGCAATGATGATCACCGCCCCTTTGATCACCAGTTGCCAGAAGTAGGAGACCCCCATCAGGGTCATACCGTTATTGAGGGTGGCGATAATCAGCGCCCCCACCAGCGTACCGGTGATGGTGCCGATGCCGCCGACGAAGCTGGTGCCGCCGAGAATGACCGCGGCGATGGCGTCCAGCTCGTAGCCGACCCCGAGGTTGCCGTTGGCGCTGTACAGCCGGGAGGCGCTCATCACCCCGCCAAGGCCGGAGAGCAGGCCGCTCATGCCATAGACAAACAGCAGCACCAGCCAGACTTTGATGCCGGTCAGCCGCGCCGCCTGCATGTTGCCGCCCACCGCGTAGATATGCACCCCAAGGGTGGTTCGGCGCAGGATAAACCAGCACACCGCGATAACCGCCAGGGCGATGACCACCAGCCACGGCACCGGGCCGAGGTAGTCATTGCCGATCCACTCGAAGCTGATATCGGAGTTGATTACCGTGGTGCCGTCGGCCAGCAGATAGGCGGCGCCGCGCAGCGCCGTGTAAGTGCCGAGGGTGACGATAAACGGCGGTAGCCCGGCGAAGGCCACCAGCGCGCCGTTGAACAGCCCAAGCAGCAGGCCGAGCATCAGCGCCGCCGGAATCGACAGCAACGCCAACTCCGGGATCAGCGAGACCACCATTGCCGCCACCGCGGTGGTGCCGAGAATGGAGCCGACGGAGAGGTCAATGCCGCCGGTGAGGATGATGAAGGTCATTCCCGCCGCCAGCACAATGTTGATCGAGGCCTGGCGGGTGATATTCAGCAGATTGCTTTCCGTGAAGAAGTTGGGGGCGATAAAGCCGAAAACGGCGACGATCAGGATGAGGATCGGCAGAATGCCGACGGTCTGCATCAGGTCGCCCATCAGCATTTTTTTCGCCGAAGCGGATGTCGCGACCGGCGCGGAGGTCTCTTTCGGTATGCTCATAGTTGCCCTGCCTTAAGGTGAGAATCGTTCACGCCGGTGGCCAGCGTCATGATCTGTTCCTGGCTGATATCGCCGGACTGCAGCTCGCCGGCGATAGTCCCTTCGCGCATCACATAGACCCGGTCGCTCATGCCCACCACTTCAGGCAGTTCGCTGGAGATCATCAGAATAGCGACGCCCTGGCGCGCCATGTCGTTCATGATGCGGTAAATCTCGCTTTTCGCGCCGACGTCGACGCCGCGGGTGGGTTCATCGAGGATCAGAATGCGTGGGCCAATCGCCACCCAGCGCGAAATTAACAGCTTCTGCTGGTTGCCGCCGGACAGTCCGCCGGCGCGCACCTGGGCGTGAGGCACGCGGATGTTCAGCAGCTGGATGGCGTCATCGGAAATAGTTTGCGCCTTACGGCGATTGAGCATCCCCCAGGTCGCGTCGCGCTCCAGCGTCGCCATGGTGATGTTTTCCTGGGCCGCCAGTTCGAGAAACAGGCCCTGCTCTTTGCGATTTTCGGTCAGAAAGCCGATTCCATGGTCGATGGCTTCGCGCGGCGAGTGGATCACCACCGGCTCGCCGTCGATCTCGATCACCCCGCCGGTGGCTTTGCGCACGCCAAAGATCAGCTGCGCCAGCTCGGAGCGTCCGGCGCCGACCAGCCCGGCGAGGCCGACGATTTCGCCAGCATGCACCACCAGGCTGCTGGGCTTAACCTTGCCGCCATCGGTCAGGTCTTCGACCCGCAGGCGCGGCTGGCCGCGGGGAATATCGCGCGCTTTATTGAACAGATCGCTGAGCGGACGGCCGACCATCATGCGCACCAGCTCCGGCGCATTGAGCTTGTCGCGCACCAGGCTGCCGACATACTGCCCATCGCGCAGGACGCTGACCCGGTCGGAGAGCTCATACACTTCCGCCATACGGTGGCTGATATAGATGATCGCCATCCCCTCGTCACGCAGGCGCAGGATGAGGTCGAACAGGCGCTGGGTTTCTCGCGAGGAGAGGGCGGCGGTGGGTTCATCCATCACCAGAATGCGGCTTTGACGGTGCAGAGCGCGGGCGATCTCCACCTGCTGCTGTTCGGCGATGGTCAGGGTCATCACCCGGTCGCTGGCCTTGAACTGGGCGCCGAGACGGTCGATCACCGCCTGCGCCTGGCTGAGCATCGCTTTGCGCTGCACCAGGCCACCGCGCGCCAGCTCGCTGCCGAGGAAAATGTTTTCCGCGACGGTCAGGTTCGGCGCCAGCTGCATCTCCTGGTAGATCAACGTGATCCCGGCGGCCAGCGCGTCCTTGGGGCCGCGGATCGTTTGCGGTTTTCCGTCGATCAGGATCTCGCCGCTGGTGGCGGTATAGGCGCCGGCGAGGATCTTCATCAGCGTGCTTTTTCCGGCGCCGTTCTCCCCCATCAGGGCGTGGATCTCGCCGGGCCAGACCGTCAGGTCGACGCCCTTTAGCGCGTAGAATTTGCCAAAAGCTTTGGCGATATGGCGCATTTCCAGTACCGGGGTGGCGGTCATCACGGCGCTCCTGTCTGCGAGAACAATAGCAGCAGTCCACCACCGGAAAATAAATGCAGGATGTCAGAATCCATTCATATTTGTCATAGTGATAAATAGTTAACCGCGATCACAGTTACGCGGCGTCATTTTCTGCACCGTCACGCCTATATGCCGACCGTTCCTTCACCGGAGTTGCTATGACCGCTCGCCGACACCCGTTTTTCACCAGCGCCCGTGGCCGCCTGCTCTCCTTTAATCTGCTGATGGTGGTCGTCACCCTGCTGGTGAGCGGCGTGGCGGTGTTCGGCTTTCACCACGCCAGCCAGCTGCAGGAGCAGGTGCAGCGCCAGACCCTCAACGATATGCGCGGCAGTATGGATCTGGCGCGGGACACGGCGAATGTCGCCACGGCCGCGGTGCGCCTGTCGCAGGTGGTGGGCGCGCTGGAGTACAAAAGCGAAGCGGAACGGCTGCTGGCGACGCAGCAGGCGCTGAAGCACTCGCTGGCCCAGCTGGCGGCGGCCCCGCTGGCGCAGCAGGAGCAGGCGCTGGTGGCCAGTATTATTCGCCGCAGCAACGCGCTGCAGCAGAGCGTGGCGGAGATGCTGGAGCGCGGCCAGCGCCGCCATCTGCAGCGCAATGCGCTGCTGAGTTCGCTTTACCAGAATCAGAGCAACCTGCGCCATCTCGCCGATCTTAACGATCGCGGCGGGGAGCGGGCGATCGATCCTCGCCGGCTGGCCGAGATGGACCGGCTGATCGTCGCCGCGATCCATACCGTCACGCCGCGGTCGATCGTCCTGCAGCTCGACCAGCTGCGCGGCGACCTGCCGGCCCATAGCGCCGATCCCGCGCTGGCGTTTGTTCTCCCCGACGTCACCCGGGAGCTGGCGAAACTTGCCCCGCTGTCGGCCCAGCTGGAGGAGAGCGACCTGACGATCAGCTGGTACATGTACCACATCAAAGCGCTGGTCGCGCTACTTAACGACGACATCAATCAGTACGTGACCCGGGTGGCGGAAGCCTCCGAACAGCGGGCGGCGCAGAGCCATCGGGAGCTGCGCTCCATCAGCATGTTTATTCTGCTTTCCGCGCTGCTGGCGCTGGCGATCACCGGCTGCGCCGGGTGGTACATCTACCGTAACCTGGGCTCTAACCTGACCGCTATCTCGCGGGCGATGTCGCGGCTGGCTCAGGGAGAGCCGAACGTCTCGGTGCCGGCCCTGCAGCGGCGCGACGAGCTGGGCGAACTGGCGCGCGCCTTTAACGTTTTCGCCCGCAATACGGCGTCGCTGGAGCATACCACCCGGCTGCTGAAAGAGAAGACCACCCAAATGGAGATCGATCGGATTAAGCGCCAGGAGCTGGAGGAGGCGCTGCTGCACAGCCAGAAGATGAAGGCCGTCGGCCAGCTGACCGGAGGCCTGGCGCATGATTTTAACAACCTGCTGGCGGTGATCATCGGCAGCCTTGAGCTGGTGGAGCCGAATGCGCAGGATGCGCCGCGCCTCACCAGGGCGCTGAAGGCGGCGGAACGCGGGGCGCTTCTGACCCAGCGGCTGCTGGCCTTTTCGCGCAAGCAGGCGCTGCATCCCCAGGCGGTGGCGATGGCGCCGCTGCTGGAGAACCTCAGCGAGCTGATGCGCCACTCCCTGCCGGCGACCTTGAGCCTGGAGATTGAGGCGCAGTCGCCGGCATGGCCGGCATGGATAGACGTCGGCCAGTTGGAAAACGCCCTGATCAACCTGGTGATGAACGCCCGCGACGCCATGGCCGGGCGCACGGGCGTCATTAAAATTCGCACCTGGAATCAGCGGGTCACTCGCAGCAGCGGCCAGCGGCAGGATATGGTGGCCCTGGAGGTGATCGATCACGGCAGCGGCATGTCGCAGGCGGTGAAAGCCCGGGTGTTTGAACCCTTCTTCACCACCAAAGCCACCGGCAGCGGCAGCGGCCTGGGGCTGTCGATGGTGTATGGCTTTGTGCGCCAGTCGGGCGGCAGGGTGGCGCTGGAGAGCGCGCCGGGGCAGGGGACGACGGTGCGGCTGCAGCTGCCCCGGGCGATGACCGAGGTCGGGAAGGCGGTGGCGCCGGTGGAAGACGAACCCATCCCGGCGGGAGAGCGGCTGGCGCTGGTGCTGGAGGATGAAGAGGATGTTCGCCAGACGCTGTGCGAACAGCTGCATCAGCTGGGCTGGCTGACGCTGGAAACCGCCAGCGGGGAAGAGGCGCTGCAGCTGCTGGAGGCCTCGCCGGATATCGCCCTGTTGATCAGCGATTTGATGCTGCCCGGCGCGCTGAGCGGCGCCGATGTGATCCATACCGCCCGACGCCGCTTTCCGGCGCTGCCGGTGCTGCTGATCAGCGGTCAGGATTTGCGCCCGGCGCAGAACCCGGCCCTGCCGGAGGTGGAGTGGCTGCGTAAGCCCTTTACCCGCACCCAGCTGGCGCAGGCGCTGAGTGCAGCGTACGCGAGGATTTGAGATTCCTCCGCTACCCGGGCGGCATGCCGATGATTAAGGTAGCGGCAGGACTCTGATGAGATTGGCCCCGATGAAACGTTACGCAATCGCACTGCTCTTTTGCACTCTGTCGCTGACCAGCCTGGCCGCCCGCGCCGATATTATCGATGACGCGATCGGCAATATTCAGCAAGCCATTAACGACGCCTATAACCCGGGTAGCAGTCGCTCTGATGACGACGACAGATACGATGACGATGGCCGGTATGATGACGGGCGCTATCAGGGAAGTCGCCAGCAGAGCCGTGACAGCCAGCGTCAGCATGACGATCGGCAACGCCAGCTGGACGATCGCCGCCGTCAGCTGGATGAACGCCAGCGCCAGCTCGATCGCGATCGCCGCCAGTTAGAAAGCGATCAGCGTCGTCTGGACGATGACTATTGATCGCCCCGCAGCAGACCGACGCCTAATCCAGCACGATTTCCATCCCGTCATAACCCGCTTCGAAACCTTCCGGTAGCGGGTTATCCATCATCCAGACGTCAAACTGATGGCTGATATGGGTGAGGATCACCCGCGGACAGCCTATCGCCTGGTTAAGGGCGCGAACGGTATTGAAATCGTTATGGTTACGCGGGGTCTGCGCCCGCGGCTCATGGCTGCAGTCGATGATCATCGCCTGCGGGCGGTTGCTGAGTAAAAACTTCAGCGTCTTGTCCGGCAGCCCGGCGGTATCCGAGAGCCAGGCTACCCGACTGTGGGCCGACTCCAGCAGATAACCGAAGGTGAGCTTCGAATGGTTGAGCGGCAGGGGCGTTACCCGCAGGCCCTGCAGCTCAAACACCACAAACGGCGTGACGGTATGGCTGAAGTCGAGCAGGCCGGGGTGCTTGAGCAGATCGTCGCAGCCGGCGTCGTCCGGCGGGCCGTAGACCGGGATCGGCGCGCCCACGCCCCAGCGCAGCGGAAACAGCCCCTGCACATGATCCAGGTGATAGTGGGTTAGCAGCACCTGCTGAAAGCTGCCGGCGGGATGATGTTCCATCAGATCCGGTCTGCCGGCGTCCAGCAGCGTCACTGCGCTGTTGAACGTCACCACCCCGCTGCAGGGGCGTCGGCGATGGCTTTCCTCGCGGCGGGCGCGGCGGCAGGCCGCGCAATCGCAGCCAAAGGCCGGCACCAGCTGAGCGCCGCCGGTGCCGGTTAAGCGGAGGGTCAGGCTCATCGTGTCACCTTTGGTTTATACCAGCGGATCCGCTTCGCGCACCGCGTGGCTGCGCAGCAGGCGGAAAAATTCATCGACCGATTGTCGGAGACTGCCGTCGTTATTCAGCGTCAGGCAATCGTCCGGCTTATAGCGCGCGGCGCGGTCCAGACGCTGGGCGATATCCACCGCATTTTCCCGGCCGCGCTGCTCCAGCCGCTGGCGCAGCACCGGCGGCGAGACGGCGAGACAGATCGGCACCAGCACCTCGCCGTAGCGTTCCCGCGCCAGCGCCAGATGGGCGCGGGAGCCATTGGCCACCACGTCGAAGCCGGCGTGCAGCCAGAGGTCGATCTCCACGCCAATGCCATAGTAAGTATGGTTGGCGTGCCAGCTGAGGGCAAAGAGATGCTGCTCGGCGCGGGTAAAAAATTCATGTTCGCTGAGGGCGATATGGTTTTCGTTACCGGCGTTAAAGGGCCGGGTAATGTAACGATGCGCCACCAGCAGCTGCGGGTGCTCGCGCTGGCGCAGCGCCGCCAGCAGGCTGTCTTTACCGGAGCCGGAGGGCCCCACCAGCCAAATCAGTTTCCCCGGCATTAAAAGACCCTCCTTCCCTGGCGCCAGACATGGTCGATGTGGACATGCTCGCCGCGACGGTGCGCCAGCACCAGGTCGGCGCGTTTCCCCTCGGCGATGACGCCGCGATCGTCAAGGCCCAGCGCCTGCGCCGGATGTTTGCTGACCAGACGGATCGCCTGCGCCAGGGTGAAGGCGTTATCCTCGGCGTCGGCGATGCGGAATGCGGCATCCAGCAGGCTGGCGGGGTAGTAGTCGGAAGAGAGAATGTCGAGCAAACCGTGGTTCGCCAGCTGGTGGGCGGCGACGTTGCCGGAGTGGGAACCGCCGCGCACGATATTCGGCGCCCCCATCAGGACGTGCATCCCGTGCTGACGTGAAGCCTGCGCCGCGGCCAGGGTGGTAGGAAACTCGGCGATCACGCTACCCAACTGGTGGGATTCAGCCACATGCGCCTCGGTGGCGTCGTCGTGGCTGGCGAGGGCGATACGGCGGGCGCGGCACATGGCGGCAATGGTCTGGCGATTGGGCTGCGACCAGGTGGCGGCCAGGGCCATCTGCTCGGCTTCAAACCGATCCATCTCGTCATGCGTCAGATGGTACTTTCCCTGATAGTAATCGCGGTACTTGCTGCGATCGGCATACTGGCGCTGGCCCGGGGAGTGATCCATCAGCGAGACCATGCTCACTGACTCGCGGTCAATGAGCTTTTCAAACAGCGGTAGCGTGGTGTGATGCGGCAGCTCGCAGCGCAGGTGCAGGCGGTGCTCGGCGCGGTTAAGACCACGCTTTTGCGTCTCTTCCACCGCATTGACCATCTTCTCCAGATTCTCAAGACGATCGCCGCCATCGCGCACGTCGCCAATCGCCACGGCGTCGAGCACGGTGGTGATGCCGCTGGCGACCATCATTGCATCGTGGCTGCTCATCGCCGAGTGGGCCGGCCAGTCCACCTTCGGTCGCGGGGTAAAGAATTTGTCGAGGTTATCGGTATGCAGTTCGATAAGGCCCGGCAGCAGCCAGCCGCCTTCGCCATCCAGCGCCTGCGGCAGCCGGCTCTGGCTTTCCGCGAAGGCGAGAATGCGACCGCCCTGGACTTCCAGCGAACCGTGTACCACGTCGTCATCGAGAACCAGATTTACGTTATTGATAATCATGCTGTCATTCCCATGGGGTGCAGCCGGTCGGCGACCTGGCGGCGTACCCCTTCGTCATGGAAAATCCCGACGATGGCCGCGCCGCGCGCTTTGGCATCGTGGATCAGGTCGACCACGGCAGCACTGTTTTTGGCATCCAGTGAGGCGGTGGGTTCATCGAGGAGCAGGATCGGATAGTCGACCGCAAAACCGCGGGCGATATTGACCCGCTGCTGTTCGCCGCCGGAAAAGGTCGACGGCGCAAGATGCCACAGACGTTCGGGAACGTTAAGGCGGGTCAGCAGCTGGGCGGCTTTGGCGGCGCTCGCTTCACGCGGCGTCCCGAGGTCGAGCAGCGGCTGCATCACCACCTCCAGCGCCGAAATGCGCGGGATCACCCGCAGAAACTGGCTGACCCAGCCGATGGTGGTTTGACGCACTTCCAGCACCTTGCGCGGTGTGGCAGTGACCAGATCGACCCATTCGTCGCCGTGGCGGATATGAATATGGCCGCTGTCCGGCAGATAGTTGGCGTACAGCGAGCGCAGCAGGGTCGATTTGCCGCTGCCGGAGTGGCCGTGGAGCACCACGCACTCCCCGGCGTTAACGGTCAGCGAGGCGTCGGCCAGCACCGGCAGACGCACGCCGTGCTGCTGGTGCAGAACAAAGGTTTTATGAATGTTTTCAACGCGGATCATGTTAGCCCTCACGGGGTTGAGTTGCCGGGAGGCGCTTCGCTGACCCGGCCTACGAATAACGTATCTGCAGGCCGGGTAAGGCGCCGCCGCCGCCCGGCAAAACAGCGTCAGTTCTGCAATACCGACGACACCAACAGCTGGGTGTAAGGGTGATGCGGATCGTCGAGCACCCGGTCGGTTAAGCCACTCTCCACCACCTGGCCCTGCTTCATCACCAGCAGTCGGTTCGCCAGCAGGCGGGCGACGCCGAGATCGTGGGTGACAATCACTACCGCCAGATTCAGCTCCACCGCCAGGCCGCGCAGCAGGTCAAGCAGCCGCGCCTGCACGGACACATCCAGCCCGCCGGTAGGTTCATCCATAAACACCAGCTTCGGCTGGGTGACGAGATTGCGGGCGATCTGCAGACGCTGCTGCATGCCGCCGGAAAAGGTGGTGGGCAGGTCGTCGATGCGCGAGGGCGGGATCTCCACTTCCTGCAGCCACTTTTCGGCGGTGGCGCGAATGTTGCCGTAGTGGCGGGCGCCGGTGGCCATCAGCCGTTCGCCGATGTTGCCCCCGGCGGAGACCTGGCGACGCAGGCCGTCCATCGGGTGCTGATGCACCACCCCCCATTCGGTGCGCAGCAGGCGGCGGCGTTCGGCTTCGCTCATGGCGTACAGCGAGCGCTGCTGGTACAGCACCTCGCCCCGCTGCGGCGTCAGGCGGGCGGAAATCGCCTTCAGCAGGGTGGTTTTACCGGATCCGGACTCCCCAACGATGCCGAGCACTTCCCCCGGCCACAGTTCGAAGGAGACGTCGCGGAAGCCTTTATCCGGGGCATAGAGATGGGTCAGGTGATTGACGGCAAGTAACGGCTGGCTCATTTTTTCTGCCCCTCGCTCTGCTGGCGGCAATAGTCGGTATCGGAGCAGACAAACATCCGCTGGCCGCTGTCATCCAGCACCACTTCGTCGAGGTAGCTGTGGCGCGAGCCGCAGATGGCGCAAGGCTCATCCCACTCCTGGACGGTAAACGGATGGTCGTCGAAATCGAGACTTTCCACCGGGGTATAGGGCGGCACGGCGTAGATCCGCTTTTCGCGCCCGGCGCCGAACAGCTGCAGCGCCGGCATCATGTGCATTTTCGGGTTATCGAATTTCGGGATCGGCGAGGGGTCCATCACGTAGCGGCCATTGACCTTCACCGGGTAGGCGTAGGTGGTGGCGATATGGCCGAAGCGGGCGATATCTTCATACAGTTTCACCTGCATCACGCCGTACTCTTCCAGGGCGTGCATAGTGCGGGTTTCGGTTTCGCGCGGCTCGATAAAGCGCAGCGGCTCCGGGATCGGCACCTGATAGATCAGGATCTGATCCTCCACCAGCGGCGTCTCCGGGATGCGGTGGCGGGTCTGGATCAGGGTGGCGTCTTCAGTGCGCTCAGTGGTGGCGACGCCGGTCACGCGCTTAAAGAACTGGCGGATCGACACCGCGTTGGTGGTGTCATCGGCGCCCTGGTCAATCACCTTCAGCACGTCGTTCTCGCCGATGACGCTGGCGGTCAGCTGGATGCCGCCAGTGCCCCAGCCGTAGGGCATCGGCATTTCGCGACCGCCGAACGGCACCTGATAGCCGGGAATGGCTACCGCTTTGAGAATAGCCCGGCGGATCATGCGCTTGGTTTGCTCGTCGAGATAAGCAAAGTTATAGCCAGTCAGTGGGTTAGCCACGTTCGTTCTCCCGTTGCAGGCGTTTCAGCAGCGCCAGTTCGGCCTGGAAATCGACATAGTGCGGTAGCTTCAGATGCGAGACGAAGCCGGCGGCTTCAACGTTATCGGCGTGGGCCAGCACAAACTCTTCATCCTGGGCGGGACCGGCAATCTCTTCGTCATAGTCCGCCGCCTGCAGGGCGCGGTCGACGAGGGCCATGGCCATCGCTTTGCGCTCGCTCATGCCGAAGGTCAGACCGTAGCCGCGGGTGAAGTGCGGCGGTTCATCCTGCGGGGCGACGAAGCCGTTGACCATTTCGCATTCGGTCAGCAGCAGCTCGCCAATATTGACGCTAAAGCCCAGCTCTTCCGGGACAATCTCCACCTGCACGTAGCCGCTGCGGATCTCGCCGGCAAACGGATGGTTGCGGCCATAGCCGCGCTGAGTCGAATAGGCCAGCGCCAGCAGGTAGCCTTCATCGCCGCGCATCAGCTGCTGCAGGCGCGAAGAACGCGAGCAGGGGTAGACCGGCGGGGTGCGGGTGATATCGTCGGGCGGTGTGCCGCGATCTTCCTCGGCCTTCGCCAGCCCCTGCTGCGTGAGCAGGCTAAAGACGTGCGGCGTCGGCTGCGTGTCGCACTCGGCTTGCTGCACAGAAGGCGCTTCGCCGTTTGCCAGCAGGGTAAAATCGAGCAGGCGGTGGGTGTAGTCGTAAGTGGGGCCCAGCAGCTGGCCGCCGGGGATATCTTTGTACACTGCCGAGATGCGGCGTTCGAGACGCATTCCGGCGGTGTCGATCGGTTCGCTAATCGCCAGCCGCGGCAGGGTGGTGCGGTAGGCGCGCAGCAGGAAGATCGCTTCGACGTTATCGCCGCTGGCCTGCTTGAGCGCCAGCGCCGCCAGTTCGCGATCGGCGATGCCGCCCTCGGTCATCACCCGGTCCACCGCCAGATTGAGCTGGTCACTTATCTGGTCAACGCTCAGTTCGGGAAGCCGTCCATCGCCCCGTCGTTTCTGTTCCTGTAAGGCGTGAGCGGCGCGGATCGCCTTCTCGCCGCCCTTGACGGCAACGTACATTTAGCAAACCTCCACGTGGGTGGTGCGCGGGATCGCCAGCAGGCGCTCGCCGCAGGTGAGGATCAGGTCAATGCCCAGCGGGAACGGGTGCGGGCGCTCCGTCAGTTCGTCAATGATGCAGTCCGGCAGCTGAGGGGCGATCATTCGCTCTTCGGCAATGCCTGCCCCGGTCAGGCGCAGCATGCGCCCGCCGCTCAGGCTGGCGAGCTGGACGATCAGCGTGACGCCGGTCTCCGGGGCGGTGACGGTGCCCGCGGAGAGGACGTTGAGCTGCTCGGCGCTGATGCCGTCATTGGCGACCGCAAAGACCGCCTGCTGCGGCTGGTCCACCAGCGGCGCGCCGGTATGGAAGCGCAGATTCTGTCCCACCAGATCGTTATGCAGGGCGCTGGCGAGCCAGACCGGCGTTTCGTGATCGGCAAGGGTCAACAGCAGGCTGGTGGAGGCGACGTTCAGCGGCTGCCAGCCGTGCTGCAACTGCTGCAGGGAGACAATCACCCCCGGCTCGCTCATCGCTTTCAGCAGGCGACGAAAACTGTGTTGGGCATCCTGCACAGCCAGGGTAAAAGCGGGTTGTAAGGTCATGCGTTATCTCCGCGAACCAGGGTAAAGAAGTCGACCCGGCTGGCGTTGACTTCGGCGCGTCGGGCTTCAATGCGCGCGCTGCGTAGCGCTTCCAGCGGGGTTATCAGGGTTTCCATTAAATTGTGAAAATGGCGGGGCGACTGCAGCAGGGCGTCGATGGCCGCGCAGCGTTCGGCGTGCGGGCGGTCGCGGCCTAAGATCCAGCTGTAGCCGAGCGTACCATCGGCCAGACGTACCGCCGCCCGGGTGAGCGTGGCGTCGCCGGCGAAGAAACGGTCGCCGATACCGCCCATCCGGGCCTGAAGCTGCACCAGGCCTGTCTCGGGAGAGCGGATCAGCTCATACTCCGGCGCCAGCTGCAGGGCGTGCATGCGTGCCAGAAGATCTTGCGGTTCACTGTGGGCCAGCACGGACATCCAGCGCTGGCGGGTGGCGGTATCGAAGTGCATTCAGTGCTCCATGGTGAATTCAATCATGTCGGCGCGGGTCAGGCTGACGGAGTATTCGGTGACGGCCTGCTCGCCCTGGCGGCTGTTGAGGGTGCGCACGCAGAGCAGCGGCGCCATATTGGGGATCTCCAGCAGCTTGCTCTCTTTCGCCTGCGCGCGACGGGCGCTGATTTTGGTACGCACCCGGGTCAGTTCGACGTCAAGCCGATCGCGGAGCAGGTTGTGCAGCGAGCCGTGGCTGAAGGTCTGCAACACCGGCCAGAAGCGCAGGTCGGCAAAGTAGTGGTCAATCAGGCACAGGGCGACGCCATTGACCCGGCGCAGGGTGCGCAGGTGGATGACATTCTCGCCCTCGCTAATGCCAAAGGCCTCGGCAACGTGCGCGCTGGCGGGGCGCAGTACCGACAGCAGTTTTTCGCTGGTGGGATCGCTGCCTTGTTCCAGCAGGTTCTGGCTGAACCGCGCCTGGGCGTTGAGCGGGTAATCGATCGGCCGCATCAGCACCAGCACGCCGACGCCCTGACGGCGTTGTACCCAGCCGCGCTCAACCAACTGGTCGATAGCCCGACGCAGGGTATGGCGGTTTACGTCGAAGCGCGTCGCCAGCTGCTGCTCGGCGGGCAGATAGTCGCCGCAGCGATAGTGGTGGCGCAGCTCCTGCTCAAGCCGGGCGGCGATTTCCTGATAGCGCGTGGGATAACTGGTCGGATGTCTGGACAGGTGCATGGTCATCAAGCCTCACACAGCATAGGCGAGGAGCCTCCTCGCGTTGTGAGCCGATCCTGACCGGTTTATGTTGCAGTTCTGTTAAGTGATGATGACTAAAGGATGAAGAGTTAATGCCAGACGGATGACAGGGCGGCCAGGCCGCCCTGGCGGGGTCAGCCTTGTTTGACCACGTTGATCATCCATGGGACGCCAAAGCGATCGACGACTTTGCCGAAGCCGTGGGCCCAGAAGGTTTCCTGCCAGGCCATCTCAATGCGCCCGCCGACCGCCAGCGCGTCGAACCAGCGCTGGCCTTCAGCGACATCGTTGGGATCGAGGACGAGGGTGAAGCCGGCGTAATGCACATCGGGCCCGAAGGCGCTGTCGCTTAGCATCAGCTCGCCGTTGCCGATGCGCAGGCTGGCGTGGGCGATGGCGTCATCCGCCATCTTCTGGCCAGACGGGCAGCCGTCAGAGGCTTCCTGCGCCGAAGGCGGCATTTCGCCAAAGGTCATTTTAAACATCAGCTCGGCGCCCAGCGTCTGCTGATAGAAGGCGATCGCCTCGGCGCAGTTGCCCGCAAAGGCAAGGTAGGGACTTAAGGACATGGTGAATACCTCAGTGACCGTAACCCGTAAAGCGTAGTCGCCCACAGCGGGATTGAGCCAGACGGCAGCGCGAAAATGGGGCGGGAATAGTGCTGCAGGCGGCAGCGTAAATAGCGGCGGCTGGCGGGATAAATAACCGGATGCGCAGGGAGGCGAAGGGCAGTGAGGATATCGGGAGCGGCGACGGCGATAGGGGAAAATAATCGCGTCGCCTGCCCGGAAATAAATCAGTTCTTTTTGACGAATTCAGATTTCAGCTTCATCGGGCCAAAACCGTCAATTTTGCAGTCAATATTGTGATCGCCTTCGACCAGACGGATATTCTTCACTTTGGTGCCGATTTTCAGCATCGAAGAGCTGCCTTTAACCTTCAGATCTTTCACTACCGTGACGCTGTCGCCATCGGCCAGTAAATTGCCATTGGCATCTTTAACGATCAGAACGTCGTTTTCTTCCGTGGCTTCGGCAGGGTTCCACTCATGGGCGCATTCCGGGCAGATGTACATGCCGTTGTCTTCATAAGTGTAAGTCGAATCGCATTTTGGGCAGTGTGGCAGTTGCATGACGTTCCTCGTGATGTCGTCGAAAAACAGGACGTTGGTCCTTTAAACAGCGGCTGAGAGCCGAAAGTGGCTATGATTATAGCGCAATCACCCACTTTTGTCGGGTGTTTTTTTGCTAAAAAATAGCCGGGGCGCTATTCCGGGAAGAACCGAATAATTGCTGAAATTAACCGCCGGCGATGGAACAACACCGACGAAATAATTTCCGGGCAAACGGCAGGAAATGAACTTATTTATTTTCTGGGACTCTGTAATTAGGCGGTAAATTTATGTGAAGTTGATCGCAGATATAAACACTGTTAGGGTAAAAAAGGGGAGCAGGTCAATTTCATCAATTATGACGATGAGCCGCTCCATTTATTCACCAGTAGCCACAGCAGGCGTCAACAGGTTCGGTTGTACATTCTGTCAGCAGACAGTGCAGGCAAACCTGCTACGCTTGAAATGAGGAGCACAGCAATTCACCGCTCCTGACGCACGTTGCGAATGGCTTTGCCATTCGGCGAAGAGACGTGCATTCAAGGCGGAGTAGCAGAGGAAAAATATGCTTAAAAGGAAAAAAATAAAGCCCATCACCCTTAAGGATGTGACCATCATCGACGATGGTAAACTGAAAAAGGCGATCACCGCGGCCTCTCTGGGCAACGCGATGGAGTGGTTCGATTTCGGCGTCTACGGCTTTGTGGCCTACGCCTTAGGTAAAGTCTTCTTCCCCGATGCCAACCCAAGCGTGCAGATGATTGCCGCACTCGGTACCTTCTCCGTTCCATTTTTAATTCGTCCGCTGGGCGGCCTGTTCTTCGGGATGCTGGGCGATAAATACGGTCGGCAGAAAATTCTCGCGATAACTATCGTGATCATGTCGATAAGTACTTTCTGTATCGGCCTTATTCCTTCGTATGCCACGATAGGTATCTGGGCGCCGATCCTGCTGCTGCTGTGTAAAATGGCGCAAGGCTTCTCGGTCGGTGGTGAATATACCGGGGCGTCGATCTTCGTCGCGGAATACTCCCCTGACCGTAAACGCGGGTTTATGGGCAGCTGGCTGGACTTTGGCTCCATCGCCGGGTTTGTGATGGGGGCCGGCGTGGTGGTCCTGATCTCCAGCGTGGTGGGGGAACAGAACTTCCTTGAGTGGGGTTGGCGTATCCCGTTCTTCCTGGCGCTGCCGCTAGGCATCATCGGCCTCTATCTGCGCCATGCGCTGGAAGAGACCCCGGCGTTCCAGCAGCATGTGGACACCATGGAGCAGGGCGATCGTGAAGGTCTGCAGGACGGGCCGAAGGTCTCTTTTAAAGAGATTGCCACGAAGCACTGGCGCAGCCTGCTGACCTGTATCGGTCTGGTGATTTCCACCAATGTGACCTACTACATGCTGCTGACCTACATGCCGAGCTACCTGTCGCATAACCTGCACTACTCGGAAGACCATGGGGTGCTGATCATCATCGCTATCATGGTCGGGATGCTGTTTGTACAGCCGGTTATCGGTATGCTTAGCGACCGTTTCGGCCGTCGCCCGTTTATCCTGATTGGTAGCGTGGCGCTGTTTGCCCTGTCGATCCCGGCCTTCATTATGATCAACAGCAACGTGACGAGCCTGATCTTCGCCGGTCTGCTGCTGCTGGCGGTGGTGCTGAACTGCTTTATCGGGGTGATGGCCTCCTCGCTGCCGGCGATGTTCCCGACGCACATCCGCTTCAGCGCCCTGGCCAGCGCCTTTAACATCTCGGTGCTGATTGCCGGTCTGACGCCAACCCTGGCGGCGTGGCTGGTGGAAACCACTCAGAACCTGATGATGCCAGCATACTACCTGATGGTAATCGCGGTGGTGGGTATGGCGACGGGCCTGTCGATGAAAGAGACGGCTAACCGTCCGCTGAAAGGGGCGACCCCGGCGGCGTCGGATATTCAGGAAGCGAAAGAAATCCTTGGCGAGCACTACGATAATATCGAGCAAAAAATCGAAGATATCGATCAGGAGATCGCCGATCTGCAGGCAAAACGGTCGCGTCTGGTGCAGCAGCATCCGCGTATCAACGACTAACTGTTTTCACTGCTAATCATGCCGCCTGGGGAAACCCCGGCGGCATTTTTTATGCCTCCGGCAAGGCCAGACCGTGACGACGCTGTTGGCTAAGTTTACGGTACTGCTGCGGCGGCATCCCCACGTAGCGGGTAAAGGTGCTGTAGAAGCGGCTGCTGGAGCGGAAACCGGCGGTGAGGGCGATATCCAGGATGGTCTTGTCGGTATCGCTCAGCAGCGCCCGCACGTGATTGATGCGCATGGCGGTAATGTACTGCTTCATGGTTTGCTGCATCACTCGCTGGAATACCCCCATCGCATAGTTCGGGTTGAGCTTAACGTGCTCGGCGACGGCATTGACGGTCAGCGCCTGGTCGTAGTGGGCGGCGATAAACTCCAGCATCTGGCTGACATAAAACTGCGCATGGCGCGAGACGCTGTTCTTATGGGTGCGCGAGGTTTTGTTGACCAGAATCGGCTGCCAGCCGGCGAGGCTCAGCCGCTTCAGCATCAGGGCGATTTCATCGATCGCCAGCTGGCGAATCTGTTCATTGTCGTGGTTCAGCTCCTGTTGCCAGCGGCGCACCTCGAAGGCGCTCAGCTGCTGGGCGGCGAGGGATTTAATCACCATCCCGTGAGTGACGTGGTTGATCAGCTCCCGGTCCAGCGGCCATGAGAGAAACAGATGCATCGGCAGGTTAAAGATCGCCATCTGCTGACAATCCCCCGGGCGGGTCAACTGGTGCGGCGTACAGGCCCAGAACAGGGTGATATAGCCTTTCTCTATGCGCACCACTTCGTTATTAATCAAATATTCCACGTCGCCATCGAACGGCACGTTGACCTCCACCTGGCCATGCCAGTGGCTGGTAGGCATGGCGTGCGGCGGGCGCAGCTCGATATCCATACGCTGATACTCAGAGTAGAGCGCCAGCGGGCTGCGGCTCTGCTTTTCATCGCTGCTGCACATAAAGGGATCGGGGGGCAGGGAGGTGAAGCGGTATTCCATCGTTAGCGTATTCCTGAATTGTCAGAGTGGCTGCATTTTTCGCCAGAACTGACGACAGCTTAGCGGAAGAATCGGCCCATTTTCTCTCCTTTTTGCGCAATCTGTTCCCGAAAACTCAGATTTTGTGGCGCTTAATGGCCGATCTGAGCTTTTGGGAATGCTCCGGTGGGAACAGGGCAGCGCAACGCTGAACGGCGTGCCACTCTGCAAGGGTTCAATGACCAGATGGAGAGAGCGTAATGACCGCCCCAAAAATTACCTTTATCGGCGCCGGTTCGACGGTGTTCGTTAAAAATATTCTCGGTGATGTTTTCCAGCGCCCGGCGCTGAAATCGGCGCATGTCGCGCTGATGGATATCGATGACACCCGGCTGGAAGAGTCGCATACCGTGGTGCGCAAGCTGATGGATTCCGTCGGCGCGAAGGGCGAAATCAGCTGCCATCGCGATCGCAAAACCGCCCTGCAGGGCGCCGATTTCGTTGTGGTCGCCTTCCAGATTGGCGGCTATGAGCCCTGTACCGTCACCGATTTTGAGGTCTGTAAACGCCATGGCCTGGAGCAGACCATCGCCGATACGCTGGGTCCGGGGGGCATTATGCGCGCCCTGCGCACCATACCTCACCTGTGGGCTATCTGCGACGACATGACCGAGGTCTGCCCGGACGCCACCCTGCTTAACTACGTCAACCCAATGGCGATGAACACCTGGGCCATGTACGCCCGCTACCCGCATATTAAACAGGTTGGCCTGTGCCACTCGGTGCAGGGAACGGCGGAAGAACTGGCGCGCGATCTTGACCTCAACCCGGCGGATTTACGCTACCGCTGCGCCGGGATTAACCATATGGCGTTCTATCTCTCGCTGGAGAAAAAGCTCGCCGACGGCAGCTATGTCAGCCTCTATCCCGACCTGCTGCAGGCCTACGCCGATGGGCGCGCGCCGAAGCCTAACCTGCACGGCAACCCGCGCTGCGAAAACATCGTCCGCTATGAGATGTTCAAAAAGCTCGGCTACTTTGTGACCGAGTCATCGGAGCATTTTGCCGAATACACGCCATGGTTTATCAAGCCGGGCCGCGAGGACCTTATCGCCCGCTATAAAGTGCCGCTGGATGAATACCCGAAACGCTGCGTCGAGCAACTGGCCAACTGGCATCAGGAGCTGGAGAGCTATCAGCGCGGCGAGCGCATCGAGGTGAAGCCATCCCGTGAGTATGCCAGCACCATCATGAACGCCATCTGGACCGGCGAGCCAAGCGTGGTGTATGGCAACGTACGCAATGACGGCCTTATCGACAACCTGCCGCAGGGCTGCTGCGTGGAAGTGGCTTGCCTGGTGGACGCCAACGGCATTCAGCCGACCAAAGTGGGCGCGCTGCCGGCGCATCTGGCGGCGCTGATGCAGACCAACATCAACGTGCAGACGCTGCTCACGGAAGCGATCCTCACCGAAAATCGCGATTACGTCTATTATGCCACGATGATGGATCCGCACACCGCCGCGGTGCTGGGGATCGAAGAGATCTACGCGCTGGTGGACGATCTGATCGCCAGCCACGGCGACTGGCTGCCGTCCTGGCTGCATCGTTAATCTTCTCATGCCGCCGGGGGCAACGACCCTGGCGGCGTCCTGCATGCTCTATCAAACACTGAAGGAGGCGCTGGCGACAGCGACCTGTACCCTATGAGTATTTCAATGACAACAAAGCTCAGCTACGGATTTGGTGCCTTTGGTAAAGATTTCGCTATCGGTATCGTCTACATGTACCTGATGTATTACTACACCGATATTGTTGGACTGTCGGTTGGGGTGGTCGGCACCTTGTTTCTGGTGGCGCGGATCCTCGATGCGATAGCCGATCCGATCATGGGTTGGATCGTCAACTGTACGCGATCGCGATGGGGGAAATTCAAACCGTGGATCCTGATTGGCACGATAACCAACTCGGTGGTGCTGTATATGCTGTTCAGCGCCCATCACTTCTCCGGCGGGGCGCTGCTGGCATGGGTGTGGCTGACCTACCTGCTGTGGGGGTTCACCTACACCATCATGGATGTGCCGTTCTGGTCGCTGGTGCCGACCATTACCCTTGATAAACGCGAACGTGAACAGCTGGTGCCGTATCCACGCTTTTTCGCCAGCCTGGCGGGATTCGTCACTGCCGGCGTCACGCTGCCGTTTGTCAGCGCCGTGGGCGGCGCCGACCGCGGTTTCGGTTTCCAGATGTTCACCCTGGTGTTGATCGCCTTCTTCGTGGTTTCCACCCTCGTCACGCTGCGTAACGTCCACGAGGTTTACTCCTCGGATAGCGGCGTGAGCGAGGATGCCAGCCATCTCTCACTGCGCCAGATGGTGGCGCTGATCTATAAAAACGATCAGCTGGCCTGCCTGTTGGGCATGGCGCTGGCCTATAACACGGCGGCGAATATTATCGCTGGCTTTGCGATTTACTACTTTACCTACGTGATTGGCAGCGCGGAGATGTTCCCGTATTACATGTCCTACGCCGGCGCGGCGAACCTGCTGACGTTGGTGCTGTTTCCGCGGCTGGTGAAAGGGCTGTCGCGGCGCATTCTGTGGGCGGGCGCTTCGATCATGCCGGTGCTGGGCTGCGGCGTGCTGTTGCTGATGGCGCTGAGCGGGGTCTACAACGTCGCGCTGATTTCGCTGGCCGGCGTGCTGTTGAATATCGGCACCGCGCTGTTCTGGGTGCTGCAGGTTATTATGGTGGCCGATACCGTCGACTACGGCGAATATACGATGAACATCCGCTGCGAAAGTATCGCCTATTCGGTGCAGACGCTGGTGGTGAAAGCGGGCTCGGCGTTCGCGGCCTGGTTTATCGCCATCGTGCTCGGTATCATCGGTTATGTGCCGAATGTGGCCCAGTCGTCCCAGACGCTGCTGGGGATGCAGGCGATTATGATTGCGCTGCCGACGCTCTTTTTTGCCCTGACGCTGTTTCTCTATTTCCGCTATTACAAGCTCAACGGCGATATGCTGCGTCGCATTCAGATTCACCTGCTGGATAAATATCGTCGGGTACCGGAAAATGTGGCTGAGCCGGAACGGCCCATTGTGGTACCCAACCAGGTGTAAAAAGCGTTCGAAAACAGCTGACGAAAGAGGGGAGGGATACTCTCTTTTTTGGACAAAAATGAGCGTTGAAAGCGGATGAAAAGAGAAAACGTATTTCTCTAATTTGTCTCAAAATGTTCTCTATCTAGGTTCATGAAGTTGTTATTTGCTCCAATTGTTCTCAATTAAAACTCGGAATTGTCTCTTTTTCGTGCTCTTGCGCTGCTTTTTAACTCTTGCTACTCTTTTGGGTGTTACATTTTTCTCTTATTTGTCTCAGTGATGGAGCAATGCGATGCGCATTTTTATCGATGATGGTTCAACCAATATCAAAATGCTGTGGGAGCAAGATGGCGAAACTTTCACCCATATCAGCCCCAATAGTTTTAAACGCGGCTGGTCTGCCACCTTCGGTTCCGGGAAGCCCTTTAACTACACCGTGGATGATGAAAAGTACTCATTCGACCTGATCACTCCCGATGCGCTCCCGACCAATAATATTGACTGGCAGTACAGCCCGTTGAACTCCATCGCTGTCCATCACGCGCTGCTGACCAGCGGTCTTGAGCCACAGGACGTTGAAATAGTTGTGACGCTGCCGCTGACTGAATTTTATGACGAGGATGCGCAATATCGCCTCGACAACATTGAGCGTAAGAAAAAGAGCCTGCTGCGCGAAGTTAAGCTGAATAAAGGCGTGGTGTTCAACATCACCAAAGTCACCGTGCGCCCGGAATCGATTCCGGCGGGCATTAGCCTGTGCGATGAACTCAAGCCCTCCCATTCGGTGTTGATTATCGACCTCGGCGGCACCACGCTCGATATCTCGATGGTCGCCGGGCAGATGACCTCGGTTTCGCGCATTTACGGCGACCCGAAGCTGGGCGTATCGCTGGTGACCGACGCCGTTAAGCTGGCGCTGGCGCGGGCGAATACCGATACCTCAAGCTATAACGTCGACCAGATCATTATCAATCGCCATGACGAAGCGTACCTGACCGATAACATCAACGATCCGGATGCGGTTTCTGAGGTGAAAAAGGTGATCACTAACAGCATCGAACGTCTGACCACCCGCGTCCTGACGGCTATCGATAGCTTTAAAGGCTACTCGCATGCCATCGTGATTGGCGGCGGCGCGCCGCTGGTTGCCGATGCCATTCGTGAACGTATGGGCCTGCGTGAGGACCGTTTCGTGGTGGCTGAAGAGCCGCAGTTCGCCCTGGTGCGTGGTCTGAAAATTATTGGCTAAGGAGCGTCTATGACTCTGGAACGCAGAAAAGTGCTGATTTACCTGCGCCCGGATATCAGCGCCAGCGAGCGCTTCGCGGACGCAAAAATTGAGGCCCACCATCGCGGCGACCGTGGCGATATGTCGCGCACGGCGCTGCTGGCGGGGCTGGCGTTAGGGGAAGTCGATAGCCGCTTGCCGTCGATGCTGGCGGCGTTGCTGGCGGAAGACACTAAACCGGAAACGCTGCGCAAGATGCTGGCCTCGTTCCTTGAGATCCAGCCGGCCTCTTCCGCCCCGACAGCCGCGCCAGCGGCCGCCCCGGCTAAGGCGCCGGAGCCGCCCGCGCCGGTCAGCGAGAGCGTTTCGGCGCGCAACCTCGCCGGTTCGCTGCCGGACTAAGCGCTATTCGCGGTTTGCGCTATCCGGGAAACTCCCCGGCTTGCGCTGCGCTTAGCCGGGCTACTGTTTACACTGTCCGGTAGCCCGGGTAAGGCGGAACGCCGCGACCCGGGAAATTTCCCGGCTTGCGCTGTGCTTAGTTTGTAGGCCGGGTAAGGCGTAGCCGCCACCCGGCATACAGGCGGCTCCCTGGCTGTGGCCATGCCCGGCGGCGCTGCGCTTGCGCGGGCCTACGGATCCAGTGCAATGGTGGGCCTAGTCCGGTAGCCCGGGTAAGGCGGAACGCCGCGACCCGGGAAATTCCCCGGCTTGCGCTGTGCTTAGTTTGTATGCCGGATAAGGCGTAGCCGCCATCCGGCACGAAGGCGGAACGCCGCCACCCGGGATGTCGCCCCTATCCGTGGGCGAGAAAGCGGGCCAGGCGCTGCTGCAGCAGGCGATTTTCGCGGGTCAGCCGCGCATTCTCATCCAGCAGCGTCAGCGCCACCGCAATCCCCGGCCAGTCCAGCTCCAGCTCGTTACGCAGGCGCACCGCGCGATGGACGATCGTCACCGCGCTGTCGTCGAACAGCCAGGCGTCCGCCTGCGGCTGGTGCGGTTCAATCATGCCTAAGCCGACAATCTCCGTCAGCTCCTCTTCCGACACCCCGGTACGCAGGCACAATTCGGTAATGGTAAACGTCACTGTTACTGTAGCCATCAGGCTTTCCCCCATGTCTTACGCGGATCGAAGCTGGCTTCGGCGGTGGCCAGCTGTTGCCAGAGCTCACGCGCTTTTTCATCTGGTTTTGGCGGCATCACAATTTTAATAACGGCGAACAAATCGCCGGTGTGGGTTTTGCTCACCAGCCCTTTGCCCTTGATACGCAGGCGCTGCCCTGCCTGGCTACCCGGCGGCACCGTCAGCAGAATGCTCTCTTTCAGGGTGGGCACCGTGACTTTGGCGCCCAGCGCGGCCTCCCACGGCGCCAGCGGCAGGACGATCTCCAGGTTATGTCCCACGATGTCGAACAGCGGGTGCGGGGCGATGTGGATCACCAGCCACAGATCGCCGTTCGGCCCGCCGTTTTCGCCCGGCGTCCCCTGGCCTTTCAGGCGGATGCGCTGTCCATCGGCCACCCCGGCGGGGATCTTCACATTCAGCGTTTTCGGCGTCTCGCTTTCGATCATGCCGAACACGTTATACACCGGCAGGTTATAGCTGATGGTGCGGGTCTGCTCAGCCAGCGTCTCTTCAAGGAACACCGCGACCTCGATCTTCAGGTCGTGGCCGCGCGACGCGTGCTGACGGCGACGCTGATGCGCCTGCTGGCCAAACATGGAGGAAAAGATGTCGTCGAAATCCTGCTGGCTGTAGCTCTGCTCGTGGGTCTGCTGCTGGCGACCGAACCCGGGATCGTTGCGATGCTGCCAGAGCTGATCGTATTCCGCGCGCCGTTGCTCATCTTTCAGGACTTCCCAGGCTTCGGCGAGATCCTTAAATTTGGCTTCGGCATCGTTTTCTTTACTGACGTCGGGGTGGTACTTGCGCGCCAGGCGGCGGTAGGCGGTCTTGATGGTTTTCAGATCGTCGGTTGGTTGCACCCCGAGAATGGCATAATAATCCTTCAATTCCATGCTGTTATCTCATCTATGCTCAGTGCGGTGGTTACATATTCCCTGGATCAGGCGTCTGTATAAAGCGTAGGGCAAATGCGCCCTGAAGGGGAAGAAAAGTGGCGGAAACTTGACGCCGTCGGGGTCAACGGCGTCGTGGGCGCAGCTAGTCTTTCACCTGCGGTCGCGGACGACGGCGCCAGCCTGCGAACAGCACCAGTAGCGCGCCGATGGCGCCGGCCAGGCGCGCAATGCCGTCGCCGGCGGTGGGAAACAGCTGGCGAAGGGTAGGGTCGCTGACCAGCATTGACCCGGCAATCCAGCCGATGAGCATCCCGCCCAGCAGCACCACCGCTGGAAAGCGAGTGAGCAGGGCCAGCACCAGCTTGCTGCCGGCGACGATAACCGGAATGCTGATCGCCACGCCGAGGGCGACCAGCGCAATGTGTCCTTTGCCTGCGGCGGCCACCGCCAGCACGTTATCCAGCGACATGATCACATCGGCGACGATGATGGTGACTGCGGTGCGCCACAGGCTGCCGGAGCTGGCAACCTCGCTCTCGTCCTCCTCATTACTGACCAGCCTGATGCCAATCCACATCAGGAGCAGCGCGCCGACTATTTTCAGCCACGGCAGCGACAGGAGATACAGGGCGATCGCCAGCAGCAGGATGCGCGCCAGGATGGCGCCTACGGTGCCGATGACGATCGCTTTGGTGCGTTTTTGTGGCGGCAGTTTGCGACAGGCCATGGCGATCACCACGGCGTTGTCGCCGCCCAGCAGTAAGTCGATGGCGACAATCTGCAGCATAATCACCGCCATGTCCCATTGTTGAAGAAACGCATACATATCGAGTGAAACCACCTGAAATAAATACCACGAAAAGCCGTTGCGCCGGGGGCTCCGCCCGGGGAGCGTTGACCACTGGCGCCGGTCCGCGCCGTCGCGCGGGAAACCTGAGCCTGAAAAATAAAGTTACGAATCAACGCGCCGTCGGGCAAGGCTTCGGCGAAAAAGGGTGATATTTTGTCATACAGACTCACCTGCTGTTCACTTATCGCAAGGATCCCCACTATGTCTGGCCACAAGAAATACCTCTCTGTCGCCCTGCTGAGCGCTGTCTTACTGCCGGCGATGGCTTCTGCCGCTGACGCGCCGGCGACTTTCACCGCGGAACAGGAGGCGCAAATCGGCAAAATTGCCGCCGATTACCTGGTCGCCCACCCGGAAGTTCTCCTGCAGGCAAGCCAGAAACTGCAGCAAATTCAGGCTGAGCAGCAGGCCAGCGCGGCCACCCAGGCGGTGCTGAAGAATGCCGCCTTGCTGACCCAGGATAAAAATACCCCGACCTACGGCCCGGCCAACGGCAAAGTCACGGTGATTGAGTTCTTTGACTACCAGTGCGTCTACTGCAGTCGGCTGGCGCCGGTGATGGAGCAGGTGATTAAAGCGCATCCGCAGACCCGCTTCGCTTTTAAAGAGTGGCCTATCTTCGGCGGCCGCTGGGAAAGCTCGCTGGAAGCAGCGAAAACCGGCCTGCAGATCTATCAGCAGAAAGGGGCGGATGCCTATCTGGCCTACCATAACGGGATCTACGCCACCGGACATAACGAAGGCAAGCTGACGACGGCGGATATCCAGCAGCAGGCGAAGAAAGCCGGCTTTGATGCGAAGAAGGCCAACGACGTCGAACCGGTGCTGCAGAGCATTAACGACCTGGCGCAGGAGATTGGTCTCAGCGGCACGCCGGGCGTGATCGTGATGCCGACTACTGGCGCCACGGAAGCCAGCATCACCGTCTTCCCGGGGCTGGCGGATAAAGCCTCGCTCGAAGCCGCCATTAAAAAGGCCGGCGGCTGATCGGCGGCGTCGTTACCCAGTCAGGGCCGCCGGGGGCGGCCCTGCTATCATTCCTGATCCCTCTCCTCGGGCGGCGGCAGCGCGTGGCTTTTTAAATCAATAATCTGGCCAATGTGATCGTGGTAAACGGTCAGCAAATTATAGCGACTCATTTCGGAGATGATCTGTGGGGCGACGTTAAAGCTGCTGGCCAGCTCCTCATCTCGCAGGGTAAGCACCGCGGTGTGACGCCGGGTATGGGCGCGGCGTCGGTTATAGTGGTACCAGAGGATCAGCAGCCAGCCGTTCAGTGCGGCAATCAATAAATACACCAGCGCCGTATTCAGGGAGTCCATCAACGATGACCAGCGCGGGGAGGGCGGCGCGATGAACTGCATCAGCAAATTGGCGTAGAGAAAGAACAGAAAACCGAGCCAGGCCAGCAGCGTTAAGCCGGCGTCCACCAGCCGGGGCAGCACGCGGTGTTCGGTTAAGATGAGCGTATTTTCATTCATCGCAGGCTTCCTTTTCCCCGGTCCGGGCTCACCCAGCGCGCGCGGGAACGTTGACGTTTCAACATCACTTTCGGAAAAGCGACCAGCGTGGTCAGCAGGCCGATCATCCAGTAAACCATCGGGAACCAGATCACCCAGAACAGGGATTTGGCGACCTTTTTCTCATAGCGCCGTTCGATATACAGGCTGGCGACGAACTGCAGCAGGCACATCAGGCCGAGCAGCATGCCGGTGAACTCAGGCGGAAACAGGCTGTGCACGGTCAGGTTGTCCGGCAATGGCATCAGGCGGCTGAGGATAAACAGCAGGATGGTGACCGCGTAGGCAAAGGCCCACAGCGTGGAGCAGGCATACTCCAGAAACAGCGGCCACATCCGATGATGCTGCCAGTGAAACAGGCGGCGCAGGTTGACCAGAAAGACTTCGGCTCCCCCCTGGGCCCAGCGCAGACGCTGCTTCCATAACCCTTTGAGGGTCTCAGGCATCAGGATCCAGCACAGCGCCCGCGGCTCGAAAAAGATGTCCCAGTGGCGGAGCTGAAGCTTCCAGCTGATATCAATATCTTCAGTGATCATATCCGGGCTCCAGTAGCCGACGTCCGCCAGAGCCTGACGCCGGAAGGCGGCGATCACGCCGGAGACAGTAAAGACCCGGCCATAGATCCGCTGCGTCCGCTTGATAAGGCCAATGATCGACGAGAACTCCCCTACCTGAATGCGGCCGATCAGCGTGGATCGGGTGCGGATCCGCGGATTGCCGGTGACCGCCCCGACGTGCGGGTAGTGGATCAGCGGGGCGACCAGCCAGGCTGCGGTATCCCGGTCCAGCAGGGCGTCGCCATCGATGCAGACCAGCAGATCGCCGCGCGCGGCGGCGGCGCCCGCTTTGAGCGCCACCGCTTTTCCCTGATTGGCGGCCAGGTGGATCACCCGCAGCCTTGGCTCCTCCTGCGCCAATTGCTGCAGCACCTGGGCGGTGTTGTCCGAAGAGCCGTCGTTAATCGCGATCACTTCGAGGTTGGCGTAACGCTGGGCCAGCGCCGCGCTGATGGTCTCCCGGGCGTTTTTCTCCTCGTTAAAGCAGGGGATCAGGATCGAGATCAGCGGATTGCCCGGCAGCGACGGCGGCGGGGTATCCTCCCCCCACGGCCAGTGGCGCTCCAGCTGGAACCAGAAGTACAGACCCCCGGTGATCCATAGCACCGACATAAACAGTGGCCAGAAAAAGACAAAGTCGAGGATAAGCTCGCCGGTAAACGCCGCTGCGACGCCTAACGGCAGCCCGAAAACGAGGCATAAAATGCACAATGCGATAATGCGATCAGTCATGGTCAGGGTACCACCAGGAAGAAAATTGCGGTCTGATACGGGAGATATCTGGCTGATTGTTAATGAAATCGTCTGGGTAGTAGCCGTAATTTTTGACGCCGTTTAGCCGCAGCAAATGCATCCAGTCCGCCAGCTGTTGGTCGGGAATGGCGTTGTGTTGGCGTCGGTTCCAGTCTCTGGCCTGTAGCTCAAAGATGGTTTTCTTCAGCGCGCCCGGGCGGCGGGCGACGGCCTGCACCAGCCGCGTCAGCCAGGCCTGGCTGGCGTCAATCGGCACGGACTCCATCAGCGGCATCGCCATGGGGACCGTCCAGTCATAGGCGGCAAGGAAGTCATCCAAATTTTGCGCAAACCAGGCTTCGCTCTGCGGCTCAAGGATCGGCAGGGCGAAGAGATTACGCGCCGTTTTTACCTGCGGGCCGCGGATGGCCTGCACCGACTGGCGCAGCTGCAGAGTGAAGCGGGTCAGGGTTTGGCTTTTGAAACGCATCCATGCCTCACGCTCCTGTGGATGCTGGGGCACCGGGCCGGCATCGTGCGCCAGGCCACTCTGCCGCCAGGCGGCGACCGCCTTCGGGCTCACATCTTCAAAATCGGTCAACACGGCGTCGTCGTGGAACAGAATCCCGCTGAAGCTGGCGTGTCGGGCCAGATCCTCATAGATGTCGGTGATCTGCTGGCGAACCCGGGGATCCCAGGGCGACAGGCGGACATAGGGCTGACGGGCAAGTAACGCCTTCCCGGTTTGCGGATCCCAGCGCTGAACGCGCGGCAGATCGGACGAGAGATCGAAGGCCAGCACCGGCATCCAGGCATAAACCTTCACCCCGCCGCGGGTCTGCAGCTGCCAGGAGACGAAGTTAAACAGGTCGGCGCGCATCGGCAGCCAGCGGTTGGGGAAATAGAGCGACTTGACCGTGCCGTCACCCTGCGGGTCGGAGAAGGCCTGCAGAAAGACGTGGCTGATTTTCATGTCATAGACGCGCTGCACCAGCTTATCGATATTCTTTGCCTGCTGGACGGGATTGGGGTCATAGACATAGTCCAGATCCACATGCATCACCCGAACAGGATCGGCTTCCTGAATCTGCGCCACTGCGTTGGCAAAGGCCTTGATCGACGGGTTACCGGCGATCAGCATGCGCGGAATATTATCCAGATCCTTCACGTTGCCCAGGCCGTCGTTCAGCGTAAACGCCAGTTGATACCCCTGCTGTTTGGCGATGGCCAGGGTGCTGCCGCTGGCGGCGCCGTAGGGCCACACCCAGGCGCGCGGCGCTTTCCCGGCGACGTCGTGGATTTTCGCCGTCACTTTCTGCACGTCATCGGCCATTCGCCGGGTAAACTGCGCGTCGCTTTCATAGCGGCCGGTGGTTTTATCCCAGCCGCGGTTAGCGGCGGCGGGCTCGCGGCTGCCCTGCGGATTGGCCGGCAGGCCGTAGTGCGAGGCCCAGGTGTGCGCGCCGATCTCCACCAGCGGCGAGCGACTAAGCTCGCGCACCATCTCCCAGGTGGCGAAGCGATCGCGCGGCGTCATCAGGCCGCCAAAATTAACGGGCTGGTTGGCGGGGGTGTCCACCCAGCTGCCCACCGGCGCCCACAGCGCCGGAACGTTCCAGGCTTTAAGCAGCGGCCAGACGCGAGTGTAAAAACTGCTATAGCCATCGTCGAAGCTGAGAAGAAAAGCCTTAGGCGGCAGCGGCTTAAGGCCATGATGCGCGTCCAGAATGTCCTGAACGCTCACGGCATGGTAGCCGTGATGCAGCAGCCAGGCGATCTGCTCATTAAGCGCGCTGGTACGCACCGAAAGATAACGCTGGTCGGCGGCGTCGTCTTCGACGTCATGATAGGCCAGCACCAGAAAGCGATCCGCCGGCCAGGGGTTATTGGCCTCCAGCTGGGGTCGTTGCTGCGGGGCGAGGAAGGGGACCTCCTCAGCACGCACGCTGAAGATAAGGCACAGCCAGCCGAGAAGCATCAGGCCGTTGCGCAGGGTCGTGTTCAGCATGGTCATCCTTAAAACCGTATGTTTGCATCAACAGTGATAGCGAGGTTGTTTTCACGTTTACCGTCGTAGGGGCGTTTGTCCCAGTTCAGCATCACCCCGGCGTCGACGAGGTTGTTCCAGCGCAGACGCTGCCCGTAGCCCAGCGTCGTTATCGCGCCGGCGGCGTGATTTTTTTGCCAGTAGCTGCCGCCGCCGGCGAGCAGCTGCTGACTCCAGACGGTGTCATACCGCTGGTAAAGCGTGTGATCGACCGCCAGCGCCGCGGTGGCCGCGAGGTCGCGGGCCGGACTGTAATACGCGGTGTCGGTGCGGCTATTGGCGCTGGCCGACAGACCGGGCTGCAGATCCAGCGTTAGCCACGGGGTCTGCCAGAGGCGCTCTTTACCGGAGAGGGTGTACTCCTGACGACGGTTGTGGTCGGTAAAGCGGCTGGCGGCCGCGCTGACGCGGTACTCCCGACGCTCGTTTTGATACCAGCGCAGCCAGCCTTCGCCGCGGTTGGCGCTGACGCCGTTGCGTAACGCGCGCAGCGGCGTCTGCTGCGAAATCCGCTCCAGCTCGCCGCCCAGCTGCCAGCGATCGTTGACGTCGTGCGCGGCGGAAAGGCGGACGCCGGGCTTATTCTCGCCGTGAAAATTGACGCTGGAGAGTTCAAGTTCTCCCCAGGCGTCGCGCGGACGCCATTCAATACCGGCGAACAGCTGGCGACGGCTGCCTTTCCCCTCTTCAAAATTACCTTGGGCAAAGCGGTGGCCGCCGAACAATCGCCAGCTGTCGGCTATCGGCGGGCTATAGATCGCCGTCTCAAAACTGAGGTCGTGGGTACCGCTCACCGGGTTGTCGGAATGCAGCCCTTTGCCGACGCTCAGGCGCAGCTCGGAGAAATGATGGATGTCGCGGGCTCTGGCCAGGCGCTGGGTATTTAGATCCCGTGGCGAGCGGGCGATAACGTCGTCGGTCAGCAGATCCATCTGCCGCCACTCCTGCAGATCGAGGGCGACCCAGGCCTGTTGGCGCTCCAGCTGCAGGCTGGCGGGCTCCAGGGCTTCCGCCGCTTTCAGCTGGCGTTCGGCTGCCCGCGGCAGCCCTCTGTCCTGCAGCAGGGCGGCATAGTCGATCTGCAGCCCCTGGTTGCCGGGGGCCGTCGCCGCCAGGCGCTGCATGCGGGCTTCGGCCTGCGGCAGGGCGTTGGTGGCGGAGAGATAGTGCACGTTAAGCGACTGCGCGGTGAGCCAGTCGTCGTTCGGCTGGGGCGTCGGCGAGCCGTAGAGATGACGGATATAGGGCGCATTCCGGGTGAGTCGGGCGACATACCGTTGCGCCGCCGGGTACTGAGCGGTGTCCAGCAGGGCGAAGAAAAGCTCATGTTCTTCATTCTGTTGGCTCGTCAGCCACGAGGGATGCTGATGAATAAGCGTCAACGCAGGCTCAATCTGCTTAAGCGCGATATAAGAGGAGATAACCCAGCCGATGGCCCAGTCGGGAACCGCCTGCTGCTGCGCCATCAGGCTTTGGTATTCGCGGATAACCTGCGCGTAGTCTGCGTTGGCGTACAGCGCGCCCAGACGGTCAATGCGCGCCCGGATGATGTCCGGGGCGGCCTGCGGGTCGGGACGCCAGGCGGCGATCATCGCGTCGTATTGCGCCAGCGCCGTGCGGGCCAGCGCGTAACGCGCATTTTCTTCACGGGAAGGCGTATCGGCAAGGCGCACCAGTTCGGCGGCGGCGTTCAGCTGCAGGTTGCGCTTTTCCGCGGGCGTCAGTTCGACGCTATTCGCGAGGCCGAGGGCGGGGGAGTCGATCCGGTTGCGGGTCAGGGTCGCCATCAGGCTCGCCAGCGCGGCTTTATTCTGCGGTTCGCGATCGAGGATCTGCGTGTCCACCAGCAGCTGGTCCCAGCTCTTGCCAAGCCGCAGGTAGACATAAGAGAGGGTCTGCAGGTGGGCAATGCTCGCCTGCTCCGCCACCAGGCGACGCGCTTCGCTGAGCGCCTCGCCGTCCTTGCGGGCATCGGCCAGCGTCTTGATATAGCCGATACGATAGTCGTCACTGTCGGGTGCCTGGCTGAGAGCCTGCTGCCAGAGGAGGAGCGAGGCTTGCCACTGTTTCTGGTTGCGCATCGCCTGCGCCGCGGCGGCGGTGCCCCGTGCGGGAAGCGGCATATAGACCTGATAGCGTCGCCAGACTTTCACCACCTCGTCGTCCTGGCCGGCCCAGAGGGCTACCTGCAGCCAGTCTGCAACCTGAGAAGGGGTTAAGGCATGCCGCAGCTGGTATTGCTGAAGATATGAGAGAAAGGGGGCGTACTGGCCTTGACGCGCTTGCAGGATCTGCTGGTCATAGAGCGAGTCCGCTCCCTGAACCAGCGTCGGGAAGAGCAAAAGCACACCGATTGACAGCGAGAGTTTCGTGTTGCGATTAAACAATAACGTATTTGAATAAGGTGATCTTTCCATTTCTATTTGCCATATGTTCATCAAGAATCCATTGCACAACACGACCGTCCTTTGACGGTGAGTTAAAGGATGAGGATGGTCCCATTTAGCTGACTGGCACTGCGGGTGAATGACTTATTGCAAAGTAATAAACATATCTCCTGTGGATAATTGAATGGATAATTTATACCCGATACCGCAGCGGATAAATATGGTTAAATGACGAACTGCGTTTTAAGATAAATCTGTAAAAATGGTTTAATTCGAATCGCCATGTTGAAGCGAGTTCCTTTAACTTACTGAAATAAATAAAAAATGGAGTTGGCTGAAATTTTGTTTTAATTTTGTTGGGTGGCTTATATTGCAGTGAGGAGAAAGGTTTTTCATGGATATTTAAGATGATTTCTGACAAAAATTCTCAATAGCAAAAAAAGCATCTTTTCTGTGGGATTTTTTTATTTATAATTAATCCGTTTATTTTCTGTCCGCACCCAGGGAGGTTTTTCACAGCCAGATTCAGATGCCGCGCTAATGATAAATCACAGATCTCGTTATTTTTACCGCCATGCGGAGCGTTCCCCAGGGGCAAGGAAAACGTCTGGTTGACGAGAATTTGTTGATTAAATGTTAAAGGGAAGACTTGTGGCAAATTCAATGATATTAGTTACCCAGGATCACTATCTTTTTCAAGGAGTTAAGAATTTCTTTCCTGATATCATTCAGTTAGATTCTAGCGGAAAAGCGATTTTAGATAATGAGGTTGATGAACTCTCTCTGCTGGTTGATAGCCGTTCGCCGCTTTGTCATTACGATTATCTTGTCATGGAGGCGGCACAATCCAGAAAGCGAATATGCTGTATTGTCCTCGATATGCGCCATCGGGAAGAGCATTTACTCAGTCTGAAATCGTTTTTAAACATGTCATTATCACCCGCCGATATGGCGACCTTATTTGGGCTTTTTCTGGAGATGAAGAGCAAGCGGCTGACCAAAGAGTGGTTCGACAATCTGCGCTTAAGTATGACAGAGCAGCTGATGCTGCGTTTTCTTGAGGCGGGGATGACAATGGAGGAGGTGGCGGTGAATCTGAATACTTCGCTAAAAAGCCTTTACCGCAAGCGGACCGCGCTTTATGAGCGTCTGGGGTTAGATAATTTTAATGAAGCCTGCTTATTTATCTTCAAAAATAAACTGCTGGACCAGTCCGGTCGATCGCCATAAGGCGTGGTTGTACAGGGAACAGGTGATATCGCAAGGTATGTGACGATGGAAATGTAATAAATTAAATAGATATTGATAGGTACAACCGTCGATACCAGTCGGTATCCAGGGCGGCGCCCGGCATATAATTCCGGAGCTCTTTGGAAGTAATTACCGCCATGGCGGTTTGCTATGCACAGCGATTATTATAATGATTATATTCCTTGCGCCGCAGAGGAATAGTTTTGTCATAAATTAACTCTACCATGGTATTCCGACTCACGCGTCGGAATACCATGAGATATCGTGAAAGCATCAGAGGAGCGAGGTGGATGAGAATAAGGGACAGTATTGCGGAGCGGTTAGAAGCCTGTGGGCTCTACCGTCGGGCGGCATCCAGATGGATTGAGGTGATGCAGCGTTGCCTGGACGATGAGGACCGAGAGTGGATCCGTCACCATCGCAATCAGTGTCTGAAAAAGGCGCAACGTCCGCCGGCGCCGAAAGAGGAGTTCGCTGATCTCCACCAGGCGGCAAAGGAGACGCAGTATCGCATGGGCATTGCGAAGCCCTATGGCGAAGCGTTCAGGCTGCCCGGCAAAGGGAAAACCGCCGCCGAGTAATACCTTTCTTCACTGCGTTTGCGCAGACGTTTCATTGACCCCCAGGCCCGCGCAAGCGCAGCGCCGCCGGGCGATATACATCAGACGCCGTACCCGCGGTTGTGCCGGATGGCGGCATCAATGCCTTATCCGGCCTACGGGTCCTCCCACAGGCTCAAACAGCGCAGGCCCGCGCAAGCGCAGCGCCGCCGGGCGATATACATCAGACGCCGTACCCGCTGTTGTGCCGGATGGCGGCATCAATGCCTTATCCGGCCTACGGGTCCTCCCGCAGGCTCAAACAGCGTAGGCCCGCGCAAGCGCAGCGCCGCCGGGCGATATACATCAGACGCCGTACCCGCGGTTGTGCCGGATGGCGGCATAAATGCCTTATCCGGCCTACGGGTCCTCTCACAGGCTCCAACAGCGCAGGCCCGCGCAAGCGCAGCGCCGCCGGGTGATATACATCAGACGCCGTACCCGCGGTTATGCCGGATGGCGGCATAAATGCCTTATCCGGCCTACGGGTCCTGCCGCAGGCTCAAACAGCGTAGGCCCGCGCAAGCGCAGCGCCGCCGGGCAGGGGATCATAGAGTGGAGTTCGATGAAGAGTCCGGATGTAGAAAAGCAAAAACCCAGCCATAGGCTGGGTTCTCTGAATAAGTGGTGCCCGGACTCGGAATCGAACCAAGGACACGGGGATTTTCAATCCCCTGCTCTACCGACTGAGCTATCCGGGCAACGGGGCGCATTAAACCGTAATCCGCCCACCCCGTCAACCAAATTTCTTAAATTACTTGTCGATTGCTTATCTTTGCGGCAATTCCGCGTTCAAAGGCGCATTTTGACTCAATATCACTGCATGCCGTTATCGCCTTCACGGCTTTTCCAGCCGCTGGTGACGGAGATAACGTGGCGCAACCCGGAGATCAGGTAATCACCAATGACCTCTTCATCTTCCCGCGGCGAGCTCAGCGTAATTTCCGCATCCACGCCGTGACGATAGGCGCCATGATGGCTGAAAATGGTGCCGATATAACATTTTCCGTTCAGCCAGACCGGAATATAGGCCACCGTCTCATAGATATAGTTAACGGCAACGCCGCTGTAATAGTTGTCCGCCTCGTCGGCGGAGGCGCCGGGCGGAATGGGGCAGATCGGCGCATCGTTGTCGCTGGCGGGTTTGTCTTTCAGCAGGTTGCCCTGCATCACCTCCAGCGAGCGCAGCAGATCCGCTTTATCGCTGTCGCTCAGGCTGGGGGTCAGCGGTTGGTCTTTCTCCGGGGAGCGGATGCTGTTCAGCGTATAGCGGTAGCGAACCGTCACCGCGGGCGTCTGGCTGGCGGTGCTGAACGGGCGCAGCAGATAGAGATTATCTTCGCCAAACTGGCCGTTGTACCACAGGGCGTACACCTGGCCGTTGATTTTGACCCAGTGGTTCCATTGGTTGGCCCCGCGGCCATTGATCGAAAAGAGGGCGCCAGGCACCCCGGCATCGAAATCATCGCCGTTATCACTGTCGCTATCGTTGACGGCGGCAAAATCATCATCGCCGCGCCGGAGTACCCCGGTGTAGCTGAAGAGCCCGGTGCCGCCCACGTAGCTGTCGATGATCAGATCGCGTTTGCCGTCGCCGTCGAGGTCGATAAGCGTAAAGCTGACTTTACCGTTTTCTGAATCTGCGCTAATTGCGGAGCGCAGAAACGCCTGCCACTCGTCATCGCTGATATCCGGGGACGGTTTGCTGGTCGTCACCAGGCTGTCATCGGCGTAAGTGAGCGTGAAGTCGGTAATATGGCCGGTTAACGGAAACTGCTCGGCGACCCGGTTCAGCGCCAGTTCCGGATCGCTTTTTTGCGCTTTCAGCACCGCGTTGTACAGCGTTCGCAGGGCCAGGTTATCCGCTTCTTTCTGCTGCTTCGGGATCACCTGGCTGACAAAGGTCGGCAGCATCCAGGTGCCGCCCGGGGTGATTTCCCGGCACATACCGGTGCTGTACTTCAGGCTGGGAACGAAGGTTTTACCCTCCCAGACGCGCGTCTCGCCGGTTACGCAGTCGGCCATGCCCCGCTCTTTGTGCAGGAAGACCAGCGTGCCGTTGGCGTAGCTGGAGGCCTCGGTAGTGAGCAGCCGCGGTTTGCTCAACTGGGCGTTATCGACCAGCCACAGGGCATAGCCATCGTTATAGGGCGCTCGCCAGCAGAGCGCCTGCGCCAGCGAATGGGTTTTATCCAGCGCGGTGAGGGTGATCTGGCGCTCTGCCGCCGGAATGGCCGGGTTCTGCCAGTCTTCACAGCGCTGGTTCAGCAGCGGCGTCAGGGCGGGCAACAGCTTCTGGCGCTGGAGCATGCTCAGCGGTACAGGTTGCGCGTTGTGGATCACCGGCGCGGCGATGATTTCCGGGGCGGGGGCAGCGGGCAAAATGGCATCGTCGCCCGCGTCGCCTTTATCCAGCAGCGCGTCGGCGGTGCCGGTTCGTCGCTGAAACGCATCCATTTTACTCAGCACCTCTCGGCTGCCGGCGCTGGAAAGCGGCAGGTGCTGGCCGTTAAGCGTGAATTCGATTTTGCGCTGGTTCGCCAGGGCCTGCAGCACGGCGGAGGTCTGATCGCTGTCCAGACGGAAGTGGCTGTCATCCAAGGCATCCAGCGAGCCGAGGTCCCGGTCGTCGATCAGCAGGCTGGCGGTGGAGTCGGCGGGGATATCGTGTTCGATCTGCGCGAAGGTGGCCGTAGCGGTGAGGTGCTGTTCGCTGCCGGCGTTGCGGGTCAACAGCACGCTGACCTCGCCCATGCGGACGCCGTAACCTGCCGCCCGGCAGGTGCCAGTGTTATCGCAGGCGAGCTCCCAGTCTTTTTGCGCAAAGGAAAAACCTTGCAGGGGCGCCGCCAGCAGAGGTGTGGAGCACAGCCCCAGCCAGACAGCCCAGAAGAACGCGCGCATATCAATCCCTGTCAGCAATCAGTGAGGGGGAAATTATAGGCGCGACGTGGCGGTTAGGATATCAGAATCAGGTTAAGGCCCCGCCCATACGGCACTGGGCGAAGCGCAGAATATCTTCTGCCAGCCGCCGCGCCGTATCGACATCCGTCTGGCTACGCTTGATCAGCAGACGGCTCAGACAGCCCTCGACAATCAGCTCCATCTGCTTGGCGACCATTTCCGGATCATCCACCTCCAGCTGGGTCAGCAGCTCATGGGTGTAGGCCAGCGAAGCCTGCTTCTGCTGTTCCGCCAGCTGGTGGATCGGGTGCTGGGCATCCGGATAGAAGGTGCAGGCGGCGATAAATAAACAGCCGGGGTAGCGCTGGTTGCTGACGCAGGTGGTAAGCGCGCTATAGCGCGCCAGCAGCTTTTGCTCTGCGCTTAAGGTGTCGTCCAGCAGCAGCTGACGGCGCCAGGCATCCACCTGGTGGCTCAGATAGCGAAGCGCGTCGTAGAGCAGCGCTTCGCGATCGGGCCAGAAGCGTTTCAGGTCGCTCGTCGGACAGGACACGCGCTCAGCGACCATCTCCAGCGACGTGTTGGCGATACCTTCAATTTCAAGAATTTTAATGGCTTCTGCCAGGACGTCTTCACGTAGCACGGTGTTCTCCTCCATCTTTCCTCCTAAAGTGTCGCTCACGCTTGCCAATCGCGCAAATGGGCGCTGAATGCCGCAGCATCCATAAAGCCGGTGACCCGCCGGTCGGGTTGTTCCTGGCCCTGCGCGTTGAAGAACAGGATCGTCGGCAGACCGAGCACCTGCAGGCGCTTCAGCAGCGCGGCGTCTTGCGGACTGTTTTTTGTCACATCAACCTGTAATAACACGACGCCTTTCAGCGCCTGCTGCACGTCAGGTGAACGAAAGGTGTATTTTTCAAACTCTTTGCAGGCTACACACCAGTCGGCGTAGAGATCGAGCATCACCGGCTGGCCTTTTGCCTGCGCCAGCGCCCGATCAAGCTCGGTTACCGAGCTGACGCGGGTGAAGGCCAGATGCGCCTGCTGCTCGAGCGCCGGGGCGCCAAACGCCCAGTCCTGCAGCGGACGGGCGCTGACCAGCGCGGCGGCAAGAAGAATGATTTGCGCCAGCCGCATCCACGACCGGGTCGCGCCCAGCGAGGTGATAAACGCCCAGCTGAAGAAGGCGACGCCAAGCATTGACCACAGACGTAATCCCCACTGGTCGCCGAGGATGCGCTCCAGCAGGAAAACGGGCAGAGCCAGGATCACGAATCCGAAGGCGGTCTTCACATGGCTCATCCACGGGCCGCTCTTCGGCAGCAGACGGTTGCCAAACACGGTGACGAGAATCAACGGCAGGCCCATGCCCAGCGCGTAGAGGTACAGCGTGCCGCCGCCCAGCCACAGATTACCGCTCTGGGCGATAAATAACAGGATGGCGCTCAGCGGCGCAGTGGTGCAGGGGGAGCAGATCAGCCCGGCAATAGCGCCCATCGCAAAGACTCCGCCGGGCGAGCCGCCCTGGCGCTTATTGCTGAGCAGCGCCAGTCGGGTCTGCAGCGTGGAGGGCAGCTGTAGCGTGAACAGGCCGAACATGGAGAGCGCCAGCAGTATAAACACTGCCGACAGACCCACCAGCACATACGGGTGCTGCAGGGCCGCCTGGAACTGCAGCCCGGCGGCGGCTACCACCAGCCCCAGCGCGGTATAGGTTAAGGCCATCCCCTGGACATAAATAAAGGCCAGCAGCAGGGCGCGCGCGGTGGAAAGCCGCTGTTTGCCGCCCAGCACGATGCCGGAAATCAGCGGATACATCGGCAGCACGCAGGGGGTGAAGGCGATACCAATGCCTATCAGCAGCGCCCACAGGGCGGTGAAAGGCAGGCGGGCGGGGGCGTCAGCGGGCGGCGCTGAGGCAGGCGCAGGTGAAGTGGCGACCTCCGGGACCGGACGCGGCTCAACCGGCAGCGGCGGGTTGAACGCCGGACGGCTGCTCGCCGGCGGCGCAGGGGCAATGGTGGTCGCCCGGCCATCTGCCGAAGCCGCCAGCACGGCGCTCAGCGGGATCACTTTGGTCTCCGGCGGATAACAGAATCCGGCATCGGCGCAGCCCTGCCAGGTGACGGTGAGGGTGGCGTCTTTGTCCGCCTGCTTCACCGTGACCGGGACAGTCAGGCGCTGACGAAAGATCTCGCTTTTGCCGTAAAACTCATCCTCATGCCACTCGCCCGCCGGCAGCGCCGGTTCGGCGATCGTCGCCCCGGCGGCGCGGAAGGTAAACTGTTGACGATAAAGATAGTAACCATCCTTGATTTGCCAGCTCAGGTTGAGGTCATGCTGTTGCTGCTGAAAGTCAAAGGCGAAGGCCTGGTCAGCAGGCACGAAGTTCGAGCGCCCCGGCGCGTCGAATAACCCGGCGGTGGCTGACGCGCTGCACAGCAGCAGGATCAGCGTAAAGATGCGGTAAGCCATGAGAGGTAATCGTTGTCTCCATACGTGACGGGCAGAACCAGCAGTTCAGGGGTTTGATACGGGTGGTGAGACTTCAGGCAGTCCAGCAGCGCCTGCTGATGGGCAAGATCGGTTTTGAGCAGCATCTGAACTTCATACTCCTGCTCCAGCTTCCCTTCCCAGTAATAGAGCGAGGTGGCGCCCGGCAGGAGCGTGGCGCAGGCGGCCAGCTTTTCGGCCAGCGCTTTTGCCGCCAGATCCTGGGCGGTCGCTTCATCCGGCGCGGTACAGAGCACAACAACAGCATCAGGCGTAGTCATCATGAACCTCGTATCAGCGAAAAGAGGCACTATAGCACGCAAGGTGGGGAGGATTAACGAAACGGGCCAGGATCTGGCCCGAATTTGAAGAGATTTACAGCATGATGCCGCCAAAAATAAACCCGAGGATCACGCACAGCGTAATGGCGATGACGCCGGGGATCAGGAAGGCGTGGTTGAAGACGTATTTACCGATGCGGGTGGAGCCGGTGTCATCCATTTCGACCGCCGCCAGCAGGGTGGGGTAGGTCGGGAGAACGAAAAGGGCGGAGACGGCGGCAAACGAGGCGATGGCAGTGAGAGGGCTCACGCCCAGCATCAGCGCGGCGGGCATCAGCGCTTTGGTGGTGGCCGCCTGCGAGTAGAGCAGCGTGGCGGCAAAGAACAGCACCACCGCCAGCAGCCACGGGTAGTTATGCAGCAGGTCGCCGGCCACGGCCTGGATATCGCTGATATGCGCTTTAACGAAGGTATCCCCCAGCCAGGCGACGCCGAGCACGCAGACGCAGGCGCTCATGCCGGACTTAAAGGTGCTGGCATTGAGCACTTCGCCGGTGTCGATTTTGCAGGTGATGCTGATCAGCGTGGCGATGGTCAGCATAAACACCACGATCGCCTCGTTACGCGGTAGTACCGGGTTTTTGATCAGACCGACGGTATCGCTGATGGCCGTGGCGTAGAACATCACCGCCACGATGCCGATCAGAAACAGCAGAACGGAACGTTTGGCGTGCGGCTTCAGCTCAAACACCTGGCTGCCGCGCAGTCTGACCTCACCCTTGGCCAGCCGCTCCTGGTAAACCGGGTCGTCTTTCAGTTCGCAGCCGAGGAAATTGCAGACGATAGCGGTGAGCATCACCGCCAGCAGGGTGACCGGAATACAGATGGCCAGCAGCATCAGGTAGCTAACGCCCAGCGGCTCCAGGATACCGGCAAAGAACACCACCGCGGCGGAGATGGGCGAAGCGGTGATCGCTATCTGGGAGGCCACCACCGCAATCGACAGCGGACGGGACGGACGGATGCCTTGCTCTTTGGCCACTTCGGTGATCACCGGCAGCGTGGAGAAGGCGGTATGGCCGGTGCCGGCGAGTACGGTCATAAACCAGGTCACCAGCGGGGCAAGGAAGGTAATATATTTCGGGTGGCGACGCAGCATCCGTTCGGCGAGGCTGACCAGGTAATCCATTCCGCCTGCGACCTGCATGGCGGCGATAGCGGCAATCACCGCCATAATGATTTCAATAACGTCGAAGGGGATCGCACCCGGTTTAATTTGAAAAATAAGCGTCAGGACAAGGACGCCAAGGCCACCGGCAAAGCCGATACCGATGCCGCCGAGCCGGGCGCCGAGATAAATCGCCAGCAGGACAATAACCAGTTCTGCACCAAACATATATGCCTTCCTTGTTTTTTAACAAGTTGATATTGGATTGTTGTATTTTAGTAAAACTAAAAAGCAAAAAGGCATGTCATCGCTGACATGCCTTTGAATGACTATCCGGAAAGATTACTGTTCGCTTTCATCGGTATAACGCTTCGCTTTATAAGCGGGATGCATCAGGTTTTGCGCGGAGAAAATGTCATCCAGCTCCGCCGCCGTCAGCAGCCCACGCTCCAGCACCACTTCCCGCACGCTCTTCCCGGTTTCGGCGCAGATCTTGCCGACGATATCGCCATTGTGGTGGCCGATAAACGGGTTGAGGTAGGTGACGATGCCGATGGAGTTATAGACGTAACCTTCGCACACCGCTTTGTTGGCGGTAATGCCGTTGACGCATTTCTCCAGCAGGTTGTAGCAGGCGTTGGTCAGAATGTGGATAGACTCGAACATCGCCTGGCCGATCACCGGCTCCATCACGTTCAGCTGCAGCTGCCCGGCTTCGGAGGCCATGGTCACTGTGGTGTCGTTGCCGATCACTTTAAAGCAGACCTGGTTGACCACCTCCGGCACCACCGGGTTTACCTTCGCCGGCATAATAGAAGAGCCAGCCTGCAGCTCAGGCAGGTTAATTTCGTTGAGGCCCGCGCGCGGTCCGGAAGAGAGCAGGCGCAGGTCGTTACAGATCTTGGACAGTTTCACCGCCAGGCGTTTCAGCGAGCTGTGAACCATGACGTACGCCCCGCAGTCCGAGGTGGCTTCAATCAGATCTTCCGCCGGAACGACCGGTAAGTTGCTCACTTCCGCCAGCTTCTGCACCGCCAGCTGTTGATAACCGTCCGGGGTGTTGAGGCGTGTGCCGATGGCGGTTGCGCCCAGGTTCACTTCCAGCAGCAGCTCCGCGGTGCGCAGAATGCTTTTGGTCTCTTCATTGAGCAGCACATTGAAGGCATGGAACTCCTGACCGAGGGTCATCGGCACCGCGTCCTGCAGCTGGGTGCGGCCCATCTTGAGGATGTCCTGGAACTCCTCGGCTTTCGCCTGGAAACCTTCGCCCAGCTGCTTAATCGCATCGATTAACTTGAGGATAGAGGCATACACCGCAATGCGGAACCCGGTCGGGTAGGCATCGTTGGTGGACTGGCATTTGTTGACGTGATCGTTTGGGTTCAGGTACTGGTATTCGCCTTTCTGGTGGCCCATCAGCTCGAGGCCGATGTTTGCCAGGACTTCGTTGGTGTTCATGTTTACGGAGGTGCCGGCCCCGCCCTGGAAGACATCGACCGGGAACTGGTCCATGCATTTGCCGTTATTCAGGACTTCGTCACAGGCGGCGATAATCGCATTTGCCGCGCTTTTAGGAATGGTCTGCAGCTCCTTGTTCGCCAGCGCGGCGGCTTTCTTCACCATCACCATGCCGCGCACGAATTCTGGTATGTCGCTGATTTTGCTGTTGCTAATGTAGAAGTTTTCAATCGCTCGCAGAGTATGAACGCCGTAGTAAGCGTCCGCGGGAACTTCCCTGGTGCCCAACAGATCTTCTTCGATACGAATGTTGTTTAACATGTGAACCTTCTTTTCAAGCTGCCAATGAATTCACCAAATACACAGAATATCCAGGATTCAGTATATTTTCTGGCCGACGATTATTTCCTTAACCGGCCCGGTGCCCAAGATCATATGCTGATGATAGCGAATATCAGTAAGCTTGATCACTTATTACATCGCGGGTGTGAGAAGATTTATTAATCTGTGAAATGGGTCACCGCTTTCCTATTCTTGGAAAAAATAAGCATTTCCGCTGATTGAAAAGGCGCTCAGCATCCCCATCTTAGTGGGATGCGATCAGCAAATTGATGACTACGGGGGCCGAATTCGGCGCCTGTCGATGAAGGAGACGCCGGTGCGTTGGATTCCGTTTATTGCCTTTTTTCTTTACGTTTACATTGAGATATCGATCTTTATCCAGGTCGCGCACGTGCTGGGCGTCTTTATGACGCTGATCCTGGTGATCTTTAGCTCGGTGGTGGGGATGTCGCTGGTGCGCAACCAGGGCTTCAAAAACTTCCTGCTGATGCAGCAGAAGATGGCCGCGGGCGAGAGCCCGGCGGCGGAGATGATCAAGAGCGTCTCGCTGATTATCGCTGGCCTGCTGCTGTTGATCCCGGGGTTCTTTACCGACTTCCTCGGCCTGCTGCTGCTTTTGCCCCCGGTGCAGAAGCACCTGACGATGAAGCTGATGCCGCATTTGCGCTTCAGCCGGATGCCGGGTGGCGGCTTTAGCGCCGGGACTGGCGGCGGAGAGACCTTCGAAGGGGAATACCAGCGCAAGGATGAACAGCGCGACCGTCTGGACCACAAGGACGATCGCCGCGATTAACGTTTATCGGCCCGGTCTGCAGACGCGACCGGGCCGCTTTCTTTTTGCGCCTATGCGCTTCCTGTCGCCAGCTTACGTCTCGGTAAAAACAACCACAGCACCGCCAGCATCACCAGCGCGTACAGACTCTTCCAGCCGACCATCGCCAGCAGCAGCAGACAGAGAATGCTGCCCACCGCCGCCAGCAGCCGATAGCGCCCGCGCAGCAAACGACAGCCCGCCAGCATGCACAGCAGATAGATCATGATGAAAATGCCGTTGGCATAGACGATCAGCGCGTCCAGATTGATATCGAGAAAATAGATACACAAGGTGCTGACCACGCAGGAGCCCAGCACGGCGTTGAGGGCGTTGCGTGGGATCTGCCGCGGCGACAGCCTCGCGAGGTAGCTCTGTGGCTTATGCTGCGCCTGCGACCAGACCAGGCGGGCGAAGCTCTGAATATAGATGTTGAGGCTGGCGAAACAGGCGAGGTAACCGATGACGCAGGCCACCCACAGCGCTTCGACGCCGAACAGGCGGACCACGATATTCGGTAATGACGCCGCCGCCGCCATCTCCTCGCCAAAGGCGTGGAAGTGCAACACCAGCACGGTGCAGGCCCAGTAGACCGAGCCGGCAAGCAGCAGGCCTATCATCAGCGCGCGGGGAAAATCGCGCTCGGGGTGTTTAAACTCCGAGGCGAGGTGGGCAAAGGCTTCCAGGCCGACAAAGCACCAGAACATCACCGACAGCGCGGAGAAGAGCTGGCCGCGGTCGATCTCCGCCGGGGCGGGGAAGGGGATCTGCGCCGGGCTTATGCCACCGCGCCACCAGACGGCGACGATCAGCGCCACGATCAGCACGGCAACCAGCGTCTGCAGGTTGGCGCTGGAGCTGGCGCCACGTGAACCGACCCACCAGACGATGGCCAGGGTACCCAGCTCCGCCAGCAGCAGCTGCGCATCATGCCAGCCGAACAGCGCCTGACCGAAGCCGGTGGCGATGTGCAGGGCTGCGGGGAGTCCGACCGGGATAACCGATAAAAACAGCCAGCCGGTGACGCTGGCCAGACGTGGGCCAAAGGCCATATCGACAAAGTGGGCCACGCCGCCCGCGCTGGGGAAATGGCGGCCCAGCAGGGCGAAGACGATGGCAATCGGAAAAACAAGGAGGATAAGCAACGGCCATGCCCACAGGCTGTTATCGCCAGCGACCAGCGCCGCCAGCGCCGGAACGGCGAAAACGCCGGTGCCCAGCAGTGAGGTGGAAAGCAACCCGACTCCCTGTCCCAGCCCTAACTCCTGTTTTAAACCACTCATGATTCCATCCTGCGCCAGTGAAAAGAAAGAGAGTATCACAATCGCTTTTCCTTATGACCGGTTGCCCGGTGGCGCCGCTTTTTGCGCGCCAGCGCAAAGGTAAAAATTTTTTTTTAATTTTGCCCTTGAAGCGGGAAATGGCCATCCCCATCTCTCTCTGCACTAGCCGGTAAACCGCGTTCGGCCCGGCGTCACCCATAACTGATAATGACTTTCTCGAAGGAGAGCTATCAATGAGTATTCGTCCGTTACATGATCGTGTGATCGTCAAACGTAAAGAAGTTGAAACCAAATCTGCGGGCGGCATCGTTCTGACCGGTTCTGCAGCAGCTAAGTCAACGCGTGGCGAAATCATCGCTGTCGGTAAAGGCCGCATCCTGGAAAACGGGACCGTGCAGCCGCTGGACGTTAAAGTTGGTGACATCGTGATTTTCAACGATGGCTACGGCGTGAAGACTGAGAAGATTGACAACGAAGAAGTGCTGATCATGTCCGAAAGCGACATCCTGGCAATTGTTGAAGCTTAATTCGCACGACCCTGAACGAATTTGAGGAATATAAGAAATGGCAGCAAAAGACGTAAAATTCGGTAACGACGCTCGTGTAAAAATGCTGCGCGGCGTAAACGTACTGGCAGATGCAGTTAAAGTAACCCTGGGCCCGAAAGGCCGTAACGTGGTTCTGGATAAGTCCTTCGGTGCGCCGACCATCACCAAAGATGGTGTTTCCGTTGCACGTGAAATCGAACTGGAAGACAAGTTCGAAAACATGGGCGCGCAGATGGTGAAAGAAGTTGCCTCTAAAGCGAACGACGCGGCAGGCGACGGTACCACCACCGCAACCGTACTGGCTCAGGCTATCGTGAACGAAGGCCTGAAAGCTGTTGCTGCGGGCATGAACCCGATGGATCTGAAACGTGGTATCGACAAAGCTGTCGTTGCTGCTGTTGAAGAACTGAAAGCGCTGTCCGTACCGTGCTCCGACTCTAAAGCGATTGCTCAGGTTGGTACTATCTCCGCTAACTCCGACGAAACCGTCGGTAAACTGATCGCGGAAGCGATGGATAAAGTTGGTAAAGAAGGCGTGATCACCGTTGAAGACGGTACTGGTCTGGAAGACGAACTGGACGTAGTTGAAGGTATGCAGTTCGACCGTGGCTACCTGTCTCCGTACTTCATCAACAAGCCGGACACCGGTGCCGTTGAGCTGGAAAGCCCGTTCATCCTGCTGGCTGACAAAAAAATCTCCAACATCCGCGAAATGCTGCCGGTTCTGGAAGCCGTAGCGAAAGCGGGCAAACCGCTGGTTATCATCGCTGAAGACGTTGAAGGCGAAGCGCTGGCGACCCTGGTGGTTAACACCATGCGCGGCATCGTTAAAGTGGCTGCGGTGAAAGCACCGGGCTTCGGCGACCGTCGTAAAGCTATGCTGCAGGATATCGCCACTCTGACTGGCGGTACCGTTATCTCTGAAGAGATCGGTATGGAGCTGGAAAAAGCGACTCTGGAAGACCTGGGCCAGGCGAAACGCGTGGTTATCAACAAAGACACCACCACCATCATCGATGGCGTTGGCGAAGAATCCGCAATCCAGGGCCGTGTTGCTCAGATCCGTAAGCAGATCGAAGAAGCGACCTCCGACTACGACCGTGAAAAACTGCAGGAACGTGTCGCTAAACTGGCTGGCGGCGTGGCAGTAATCAAAGTCGGTGCGGCTACCGAAGTTGAAATGAAAGAGAAAAAAGCACGCGTCGACGACGCCCTGCACGCAACCCGTGCTGCGGTTGAAGAAGGCGTGGTGGCTGGCGGCGGCGTAGCGCTGGTTCGCGTTGCAGCGAAACTCACTGGCCTGACCGGTCAGAACGAAGATCAGAACGTCGGTATCAAAGTTGCGCTGCGCGCAATGGAAGCGCCGCTGCGTCAGATCGTGTCCAACGCCGGTGAAGAGCCGTCTGTTGTGGCGAACAACGTGAAAGCCGGCGACGGTAACTACGGTTATAACGCGGCAACTGAAGAATACGGCAACATGATCGACTTCGGTATCCTGGACCCAACCAAAGTCACCCGTTCTGCACTGCAGTACGCGGCTTCCGTGGCTGGCCTGATGATCACCACCGAGTGCATGGTGACCGACCTGCCGAAAGGCGACGCGCCTGATTTAGGTGCTGCTGGCGGTATGGGCGGCATGGGCGGTATGGGCGGCATGATGTAATCGTGCGCTCTACGGCATAAAAAAGCAGAAACCCCTGGCCAGTAATGGCTGGGGGTTTTTCTTTTGGCGCGCTTTTTAGTATAAGGCTTATACATAAAAATCATTTAAGCTGCATCAGAGCGGCAAGCACCTCCGTATCGGAAGCGACTAACTAGCGCGACCGGCTAAGGAATGAAAGCGGCTCATGCCGACGCAGTTTGAAGGATGACAGGTTTACATCCGGGCCAGTGCGTCCAGCTCATCGATCATGGGGATTAACATGCAGGTAAAATATTTAGCAGGGATTGTCGGCGCAGCCTTACTGTTGGCAGGTTGCAGTTCCAGCAATGAATTAACCTCTGCCGGCCAGAATGTGCGCTTCGTGCAGGATAAGCCGGGCGCAGAGTGTCAGCTGTTAGGGACCGCGACGGGTAAACAGAGCAACTGGCTCTCCGGCCAGAATGGCGATGAGGGTGGCTCCATGCGCGGTGCGGCGAACGCTCTGCGTAACCAGGCAGCAGCCATGGGCGGCAACGTGATTTATGGCGTCAGCAGCCCGACGCAAAATCTGTTGTCGAGCTTTGTGCCCACCGACAGCGAGATGAACGGCCAGGTTTATAAGTGCCCGAACTGATGCGCGATGCCTCTCTCTGCGAGCGTAGAGAGAGGCGTGACCGGTAGAAGAGGGTCAGGCGTTAAGCTCCGCTTTCTTCTCCAGATAGAAGGCATGCAGGGGACGCAGACACTCTTCCAGGCTGAGCATTCTTCCTGGCTGGGAAGGAATAATGGTACTGAAGATTTGGCATGGCGCCAGCGCCGTGTGCATCGCCTTAAGCTTGGGGCTTTTCTCAATAAGGCGTACTACCACGCTGTTTTCCATTTCAGATAAATGTGGCGCACTGGTTTTTACCACCGCTCCGGAGACAATTTTCTTGCCTTCGTCCGTCTCGCAGCAATAGAGCACGCCCAGATAATGGGAAAACAGGTTTAGCTTCCATTCTTCCTGGGGATACTGCTGGTAATCAATATTCGGCTGAGTAGTTAAGTCGACGCTGTAGCACATTAAAAAATCCATATTTGAACTTAAATACTGGATAAGTTCCTGATCGCCGACTGTTTTTAATGCCTGTTGAATACCGATTATCAGGGCTTCAACCTGTCGGTCATCAATAGTTAACGTCTTAATTTGCTCATCCTGAAATACCAGGATCAGCGTTGACTGCGTTTCGCCAGGTTTAAGCGTAATAGACATTATACGCCGCTCAGGAGAAGGCTGTTGTATTTCAGCCATTTCTACCGTGGGGATATGGGTTACGAGTGTTTCGTTATAAGCGATAATCTCATCTTTGTAAGCCTCGCCTTTATTTTCAAGTCGCTGAAAAATTAAGGCCATTCTACTTTGCAATATCAGAAGCAGGTCGGATAATACGGGTGCCTGAAGATAGAAAATCTCACAGGTATCATTCGCTTTCTTGACCTTAAGTAACAGCGCCAGGAAACGCTCTTCAAAAGTAATTCCTGCAGTATTAAAACCAATAAACGTTCCTTGCATAATCTTCTCCTTTATTAAGCGGTAGCCATCGACTTCGATTGTGAGAGGTCAATAACGCGATCGGCTGATGCAATGGTTGATGGCCGGTGCGCGACAATAATTCGGGTGATACTTAACGCTGAAATCGACTGATTGATGACCGACTCATTTCTGAGATCCAGGTGACTAGTTGCCTCATCCATAAACAGAATACTCGGTTTACGGTACAAAGCACGAGCGATCAGGATACGCTGCTTTTGACCGCCGGAAATGCCCAGCCCCAGTTCGCCGACAATGGTTTCGTATCCCATCGCCATCTTCATGATTTCATCATGGATGTTGCAATGTTTGGCACATTCCATTACGAATTCCAAATCGGGGTTATCATCAAAACCACTGATATTATCGATAAGTGAACCTGAAAAGAGACGATCCTCCTGAAGTACGCAGGCGATACCGAGACGATAGTTATTTAAACCAATTTTTTGAATCTCCAGATTATCCGCCAGTATTTCGCCGGAGTCAGGTGAAAGCAAACCGCACATGACTTTCAACAGCGTGGTTTTGCCAACGCCAGATGGGCCAATTAGCGCGACAGACTCGCCTGGGGCAACCGTTATATTCAGATTGGTAAAAATGGGTTGTGAAAAAGGATCGTATTGATAACTCAGGTTCCTGACTTCAAGTTTCACGCCGGTGTTTTCTGTAAACACACGTCGGGATGGAAGTTCTTTTTCCGGTTCGCTAAAGGCGATTTCAGATAGACGTTCATTATGAAGCGAGAGCATACGAAGCTGCATCACCAAATCAATGAGATTCGATGCACGTTGAGAAAACTGGCCTCGATAAGCATTAAATGCCATAAACATACCGAGCGTCATCTCATTATCAATTACCATAATGGCACCCAACCACAGTACCACCACCTGATCGATAGAGGTGATAAAGGTATTAATCCCACCAAACATCATATCAAAGCGAGTTTGCTTAATACCTGCGTTACTGGCATCAACGTTAAGATTCAGCCAATGCTGCGAGCGACGTTCTTTTAAATTTAATGCTTTGATCGTGGAAATGCCATAAAGTGATTCCATAAAGTGAGAGTTAGCACGTGCCCCTTTAACGACCTGCTCTTCCGTTACGCGTCGATAAAAACTATAGGTAGCGAAGCGCATAATCGCATAGCAGACGGTAAAGCCAATGACGACCCAGACTAACCAGCCGCCATATAATGTCAGCATGACTAACAAACCGATCGTCATTATCGAATCGATGATGCCAGTGACAATACTGTTGGTAAAAATTGAACGAATGGTATCCAGAGACGAGAAACGAGACTGGATATCACCTAAGTGTCTTTTCTCGAAAAAAGATAATGGCAAACTTGCCAAATGATCGAATAGCGTTGTTTTCCATTGAATGTTTGTCAACGTATTCAACGTTAACGACGTCCATGCTCGGAGCATGCTAATAAACGTGCGGAATAGCGTAAAAAATATTAAACCAATACAAATAACAGAGAGTAAACTTTCATCGTGCGCCATAATGACATGGTCAGTTACTAACTGTGTACCAATAGGCAACAGGAGGCCAATCGCTTCTACCACAACAGAGAAAGCAAAGATCTTAATCAGCGCCGATTTTAAACCAACAATTTTATGCATTAAATCCAGGAGTCGTAAACGGGATTTCGCCTCCTCTTGTTGGAAGTTATGATCAGGCCAGAGTTCAAGCGCAACGCCGGTAAAATTATTTGACATCTCACTGATGCCAATGATTCGTTTACCCAGCGCGGGATCGTGAATCACAAATCCGTTTTTCTTTACTTTTGTAAGGACTACATAGTGGTTCATTCCCCAGTGGATGATGCAGGGAAGCTTAAGCTGTTTTATTTCATCGAGGTCGAGCGCTAGCGCACGGTTTTTTAAACCAGCCTGCTCGGCTGTTTTGCTTAGAGACAGCAGTGAGGAGCCCTGTGAGGGGCTACCGAATCGTTGACGAAAATTAAATAAATCGATATTTAACCCATAATAACCACAGACCATCGCCAGACAGGCAACTCCACATTCCGATGATTCTGACTGTAGAATAACAGGCGTTTTGTTAACCAGAGAAAAATTTAGCTTTGCAACAATGGTTTTGAACAGTTCGTTAGTCATGGATTGGCCCAGTAATGCTTTGAGTTATCTTATACACAGGGGTAAACATCCACATATAAAGTGGGCGCTCTTCGAGAAATACAACGGCTTGAGCCTTCAGTCCATTCGAAAGCGAAAGCGTTTTACCATTGTAATTAAAGGTTTTGTTTTCAATTTTGACAATGGTTTTATAGAGTGCCAGTTCCTGCTGATTCGTTCCATTATTAACATTAGTGTATTCAGACAGTTCCTGTCGGGATGTCGGGACCGAAGATATTGAAAGTATTTTTCCCGGGAATTGCCCAAATTTATCGGATGGGAAAGCATCATAGCGGATGTTAATGACATCACCCGGTTTGACATAAGGTATGCTATTATTAGGTAACCATAAAATAAGATAATATTCTATATCACCAGTGGGTTTGATTTGCGCTAAACTGCTGCCTTTGTCGACCATTTGTCCTTTTGTTACAGCCAGCGATTCAATGCGTCCTTCTGTGGTTGCTTTAATAATGACATTACCATTGGCATTTGATTCAACCAACTGGTTTTTGTAATCATTAATCTGGTTTTCCTGAGATGATATTTGGTTGTCAAAATCTGCCGTTTTTGTGATTTTATCGCTATTTAACTGGGTTACCTGGGATTCCAGTTGCATTTTCTGACTGACCAAAGACTGATAGGTACTCTGTTGTTGAAAGTATAATGAATGCTGATAGTTATACTGATCTTTGGTGATAAGGCCATCACGAAGATATTTATCGTAACTGGAAAGATTATCATGCATTTTCTTTAAACCAGTCTGCGCATTAACCAGCATGCGGTTAGTTTCTTTTAACGAATCATTGATGGTTTTTAGCTGTTTATCTAAAGATAAGCGAGTTTCTTCTTTATTATGAGAAAGTTTGGTGATGATATCTTCAGCGTTCGCAATCTTTTCATTAATGACTTCTATTTGCGCCGTACTGACGTTGCCTGTTGTTGTATTTCGGGAGATGTCAATTTCATATAAAGACTGTCCTTTGGCGACAAGGTCACCGACTTTTGCATATTGGGAAATAACAAACCCTTGCTGTGGCGCATAAACATTGACAGAATGAGGTAAAGTAATAACTTCCCCACGAACATCAATGCGTTGGGTAAAGGTACAAAATATTGTGGTGGTTATTAGAATGGCTAAAAAGGCAAAAGAAAGTAATGCAATAAGCCATGCTGGAAGCCCTGCTAGCAGCAAAGCCTTTCCTTTCCAGTGATGCTTTTTGTATTCGATCGCTTCCTTGCGATAGATTTTTTTCAACATGGTATTCACTTACGAGAAGTTAAAAGGCCTGAAACTCCAGGCCTTATTTAATAGTCGGCTGATGTCAACAAAATATTGAATCAGTTATGAGCGCTAAAACTTAGTTGCTCCAGAAATTAAAGGTGCCGTCGAACACGCCACCAACGCCCATTTTTGCATACTCGAGGGTCAAATCCCAACCGACAACACCTGCTGCAATACCAAAGCAAACACCACCAAGGATAACCCCGGCGATCATTCCCACGCCCTGCCCGATGGAGCCGATACCAAAGATACCACCGCTTACGCCACCCCAGCGGCCTGCAAATGCTGTACCTGCAAGAGCTCCCAGAGAAGCCCCAAGCGCGATGGCGCTAACTTCTTGAAAAGCCCAGGTTGCGATATCAGATAAAGTATCAGTCAGCGCGCCACCAGAAATTTCTTCCATTTCAAATACAGTTAATTGATGCATGATTAGTCCTTTAACTAAAATTAAAATTATATATTCATTCCAGACCAGAAGTTGGTCCGCAGAGAAGATAGTCGTTGCTGTAGTATGAATCAACTCAACTTAATGTGAATTGTTGATGAAATTTAAAATTTATGCTCGATTAATACTCTATACTTTTAGCTTCACGACTTAGCAATTCATTTTAGAATGTGAAATCACTCTGTTATTATTGATGTGCTCCCGATGATATCTCCTTATTTTTACACATTTACATATTACAGTGCATTTGGTTATTCACAAGGGAATAAAAAAGGTGGATATCATTATCCACCTTTTATGCGATTGTAATTTTGTTTATTCTTCCTGAATAACCACCTCAAGCATCGCTTTTACATGCCCGGCCGTGACTTCAGCGCTATTATCGCTCATTCGATAATAATCGGCGGTGAATTTAAATTGTTGCGATGCTTGAGCGCTGGCAAAACTGTATGTCTCTGCATCATAAAATATAACCGGGCTATTATCTTTTTTGAAGATAATGCCAACGTTGCTTGCTGCTCCGCTTCCTGTTAGCAGATTATCGATGATACCATTCCCCGCAGGGCTGGTGCCACCAACTGGGTTAAACCAATAGTAAAGTTTATTACCAATTGAACCCGCTGGGCATGAAACGTCCATTGTGATAGTTTTCTGTGATGGGGTTGTGCCGCCCCGAGGGATTGACATTAATGTATTTTTTTCAATTGTATTTAAGGTGATTTGGCTAGGCCCTGATACTGAAATGTCACATGAGGTTGCTCTATACGAAATACTCTTGAACTTTAGGGTCGCTGTGAGCAAAAGGCGGTCAGATGGCCTGGGGTTGGTGTTTAAGTTACCCGCAGAGAATTTAAATACCGGATTGGTACTGACACCGGATGTATCAATGACAGGCTTCGTTTTGATTAACCATACTGTCATGAATCTATAATCATCATTAGATCTCTTTATAGGTACAATCATTGATTGAGCAACTGCTGGTTTAATTGACCCATGTTTGCTGTCCAGAATATCTGAAAATTGAAAACCAATACCATCAATCCCTGTTTCATAAACCGGCTTACCCATGATACCCGTGACGCCTGGCACCTCAGGTGCGGTTGAATCAACAATGTATTGATCCCCCAGTAATTTATTACACTCAAAGGTTTTATAGTGCCCGGTACCGACTTTTTTGGTATACAAAACTGTACCTACTGGTATTGTTGGATCCGTTGCGATTTTCGGACTTAGGTTGAATAACACCGTTCCAGTAGAATCAAAATAATCACATTTTGCAACTGCCTCACTACAGCAAAATAGTAGACATAAAAAAACAAGTATTTTTCTCATTCTTTATTGTTCCTTGGTCGATATTAGCGACAAACCGTTTCGATTTGACTGATGCCAGACGCTTTGCCTTCCCTGGCCGGTAAAGTAAAGGAAGCATTGCATTGCTGCGCCGCGCTTTTGCCCCATTGCACGTTAAGTATTCCGGTTTGCTGCAGGCCGGACATATAGACCATCCCGGCGTCGCTGACGATGCTTGGCTGCGACTTGCTGTCGCCGGCGAGCAGCACCATCGCGCCATAAGGCACGTCCTGGCCGCTGGCCGTTTTCAGATGGACAAATGCGCGCTGGCCGATATTACCGGCATAATTGGCCCGCACGATGGCGCCGCGTGTCGGAACGACGCTCTGCGTGGTTTCCGGAAGCTCCATATCTTCGCCAAGCGAAGTACTATCGAGGGTGATATCGGTGCGACGATAAGGCGTAACGTAAGGTACGATGGCGTAACCACGATAGTCGGTGGTGATGGTGTTATCGTTGGCCAGCTTGACGTTATCCAAACCTGGGGCCTTAACCAGTACGGCGGCATCGGTGATGTCCTGACCAAGCGTGACCCCATCGGCATGAGCGACAATGCTGCCGTTGGCCCCATAGTCTATACGCTCGCTACCGCGATCGTAGCTGTAACCGGCATTGACGCTGCCGCGAGCACCGTTATAGGTTGCGCGCATATCGCCGCTGTAGTATTCCCGGTTGCTGTATCCTTGCTGCAGGCTCCACTCCAGGCTGTCGTTATCCAGCGCGTTACCACCGATGGAGACCGACTGATCGGTAGACCCCGGATTACTGTTGGTTAACTGATAACTGGTATAGGTGCCCGGTAGCCAGTTGCTCAGCGGCAGCGTGACGGTCAGCGAGATACGTTGATCGTCCTGGGCGTCTTTCCCGGAGTTATTCCCGCTCCAGGTATAGCGGTTATAGCTGTACCCGAGGTAGTAGTTTACATTGCGGAAGCCACCGTTGTACCCCACGCTAATCGACTTGTTGGTGCGCTTATCGTCCCAGTAATCTTCAATCAATCCACTGATAGACAGACTGCCGAGGCCTTTACCCAGGCTTTGATTCAGCGTCAGATTGGTGCGGTTGCGCAGCGAGCGAGGAGTATACTTGCCATCATTAGAATAGCTATCTAACACTTCAGAGAGGGTATTAAATCCGCGGGTGGAATAGCGGTAGCCAGCGATAGTCACGTTTGTACCGGTTTCGATAATATTTTTCCCGTAACGGACACGCCATGACTGCCCAGAGGTCTTTTCGTCGTCTTTCATTTTTGACCAGGCCTGGGTGACGTCTGCCGAGGCGGCGCCAAGCTCGCCGAGGTTATAGCCGAGGCCTGTTGACAGCGCCTGATAGCGCGATGCGGCCTGCACCCCGCCATAAAGCGTCAGGCTGCTGGAGACACCGTAGGTCGCGGTAGCTTGCGTAAAGGGCGTTTCATCGACCCCGCCGTCGTAAGGACGATATTTACCAGACGTAATTTCATATTCCAGCTGATCTTCACGGACCATCACCGGCAGCGTAGCGAACGGTACGACAAACTCCTGCTTAGAACCGTCGGACTCTTCCACGGTGACGTAAAGGTCGCCGCTACCGCCGCTCGGGTACATATCGGTGATTTCAAACGCGCCAGGCGCCACGTAGGTCTGGTATACCTGGTAGCCGTTTTGTTTAATGAAGACACGGGCGTTGGTTTTGGCGATACCACGGATAATCGGCGCATAGCCGCGCATACTTTCCGGCAACATTGATGTATCGGTGGCCAGTTGAATACCGGTAAACGGTACACTGTCAAAGATGCCTGAGAGTGACGAGCTCTCGCCCATCACCAGGTTACTGTTGATGGGACGAATGCTGCGCTGCATGTAGAGATAGGCTGAGTCCCAATCACCCGCATCGCCGTTGTTTTTATTCCAGGTGCTGAGGTTACGGATACGCCATGGGCCAACGTTGAGGCCAGACTGCAGGTTCAGGCTGTAGTATTCATCATTGGCCTGCATGTCGTTTGAGCCGCTGAACTGATAGTTCACCAGCAGGGCGTTGATGCCGTCATCAAACTGATCCGGTGGAATATATCCCTGTGCGGTGGTAGATAGTGCCGCCTGCGGAATGGATATATTCAAGCGCTGGACGGTAAAGTCGAAATCCGCTTTGGTATCCGGGATGACTGAAAGATTGGCGCAGCCGTTTTTATCCTCGACCAGTTCGGGAAAGGCTTTAACCCGTACGCCATACTCTGCCAATGTTTTCAGGCTCAAACAGGGCACCAGGGCGGGCTCTCGATTATTCCCAGTGGCACGGCTATTCGCAACAAACTTCATTGTCCTGGTATCCAGATAGCGACCATTAAACATGATATCTACCCGATAATCCCCTGGCGCCTGTGCGTTCTGCGTCTGGAAAATAGATAAGTCGGGAGTGGTTGATGGATCGCTACCATTCAATGAGCTAATGAATGAAGGATCGAAAAAGTCACGTGCTTGCGCTTTATTATTCAAACCAGAAAGCAATGCCGGAAGCATTGCGAGGAAGACCGCGGATAGTTTGAATAATCCATTATTCTTATTTGGCATAGACACATCCCTATAATGATAAAATAAAATTCTTATTACAGCGATGAGGAATAGAGCGATCCTGCTCCGCCATAATCATTAACTACTTTCCAGTTGACGCTGGAGGCATTGATATTTTCTTTTAATGTCACTTCTTTGGTCGTCATTGGAGCGACCGAGTTGACTTCCGGCTTCACTTCTTTGCTACCAATCTGAACACTATGGAAATAGAAGAAAAACGGTGTTGGATTTTTAATCGTCAGTTTTGTGCCTGATTTCCGCCATTCGAGTTTTTTGGCTTCAATGTTTGGAGAAAGGTCGAAAAGTGCTTTTGGACGATAGACCAGACGCATGCGGTGGCGGACCGCCAGTTGAATAGTATTGGCGTTGGCTTTCTCATCGTCCGCCGGCGGGATGGCCATCACGTTAAAATAGTATATGGATTCCCGGTCGTTCGGGGCATTGACGTTTCCGGTAGAAAATAGACGCACGGTATTCTGCTGCTTACCCTCAAGGCGGAATAACGGAGGTGTAGCCATAAAAGAGGGCGTTTTCCCTGCCGGCGCTTCAACCCAGGATTTAATCAGATAAGGGATGTCATCTTTATTTTCGATTTGCGCGGTGATTTCACGCGCACCTTCTTTATAGAGGTAGCGGGTGGATTCAATCACAATACCAGCATGGGCAATACTACTGAGGAGTAATGCACAGGATGCGGTGATATTTAATAAGTTCCTGAACATGGTTTTTCTCTGAATGCGAAAAAGGGCCCGCCGTGAAGCGGAGCCCTTCGGGGAAAAATTAGAGGGTATAATCGATAGTAAAGGTCGCAACACCTTTAACCGGACCTTCGGTAACCGGAGTCGCGGAGTTCACTTTCACATAACCAGTGGTGTACTTCAGCTGAGTGCCGCCAGCTGCAGTGTAGCTTTCGGTCATGAGGTCAGAACCGTCGAAGCCTACGCGGTGTGCATCACGTACGCGCTGGATACCGATACCAATGCCGGTAGCGCCGCCAGGTGCGGTGTTGTCCAGGATGTTAGCGTTGCTGGAGGCACCGGTCACATTGACGGTTACAGCAGTAACCGGAGTGGCGCTACCCTGTGCGCAGTCTTTCACGTCAAAACCGAAGTCCTGAGTTTTAAACAGAGCACCAGCCGCTTCAGCATTCGCTTCGGTAGTGGTCACGGTCATCAGCTGAACGATACCGTTGTTCAGGGTACCCGTCGGAGTCACGACGCAAGAGTTAGCTGCATCAGAGACTTCACCCAGTACAGTTACCTGAGCGGTGTTGGTTGCCATTACCTGAGCACTCAGAACTGCAGAAGCAGCGACCATTACAGCTACGATTGTCTTTTTCATTTAATTAATCCATATATAGATACTTAGTCCTGTGTAGAATCGATAACAGTTATCATGGGAATGGAGTATACATTCCTATTGATATTGAAAATAAGCGCCAGCATTCCTTATATAGTGCTGAAACCTACCTTCCTGTTGAACGACGCTACAATATCACTTGCCATAGCGAACCATGGAGAAGCGGGGGTAATTTAAAAGTCTGGTGCAAAAAATGCTTGTGAATTCTTGATGAAGCACATGTGAATTTAATAATGACCTTTTCTAATGAGATGTTGAGTTAGGTTGAGATAAATTTAATCCGAAAATGTGGCTTTTAAACAAGATAACTATCGCTTGTCATTTTTTATGCGGTATCCTCAAAGCTGAAGTCAATGTGAACTGACCCCGCTTCTGTCTGAAGCGATAATGTTCACGCCATGGTTTAGCTGGGATTATTTATTTTTGTTATGGATAATAGGGTTGCGTGGGGCAAGGATATGGATGACATTGCATTATTTAATGGCTGTATAATTAATCAGGAGATTATATTTAATGCCAATATGAATGAGCTGCGACCGCTTGCCGGGAATGGGGAGAGCATCAGCCTCAATGCGCCTACCGCCAGATGCTTGCTGCTGCTATTGCAGAATTGCGGCAAAGTGATTTCTCGGGATGAATTTCTGGCGGCTGTATGGGAAACACGGGGAGTGGTAGTTTCGCAAAATACATTTTATCAAAATATCTCTTTGTTGAGAAAATCGCTGCTCAAAGCCGGACTATCTGAGGATATCATTATCACCGTCAGACAAAAAGGCTTTAGCGTCGCCCCGGATACTTTAGTTATCCCGCTCTCGGATGAAGAGTGCGAGAATATGAATCGGGAAAGATTAACGCATTTTCACAGTAGTAAAACTGCTGATGTCATTTTCAATGATACTGGGAAAATTGACCATAAATTAAGTCTTCCACTACCAGTGAATTTAGCAATCCAGGAGAATGATAGGCGGGAAAATAGCGTGAAGGTGGCAGAGAAAGTATCGGAACGATTACATATAACCTTTAAAGTTCCCACCTGGTTAATCGCGCTGATTGTCGTGATGATAGTTATCAATGTTATCGTACTGATCGTGTTACATCGATAATACGCCGCCGCTGGGGTTTATATCGAGAAGGTAACGGTAAAGTGGATTGCCGAGTATGTTAGTCCCAACCTGGCGGTGTATTCATATTAAGATGTCTGCCAGCACGACCTGGCAGACAAGGGAGGGGAGCTAACGCTGCTTCAGTCCTAAATCCAGCGGCGTCTTGCTGGGTTCGCCGCCGATCTCTCGCGCCAGCTTCGGCACCATATAGCCGGAGATGAGGGTCAACAGTTCACGCATGATTTCACGGGCTTCATCATCGCTGACCATAAAGTGTGCCGCCCCTTGTACCCGGTCCAGCACGTGCAGGTAGTAGGGCATTACCCCGGCATTGAACAGCGCATTGCTGAGATCGGCCAGGGCTTGCGCGTTATCGTTCACCCCGCGCAGCAGCACGCTCTGGTTAAGCAGCGTGACGCCCACCTGACGCAGCATGGCCATCGCCGCGCGAAACTCGCCGTCAATTTCATTAGCGTGGTTGACGTGGTTAACCAGGATCACCTGCAGCGACGAACGGTGGAAGCGGCTGGCCAGCGTCTCGGTGATGCGCGCCGGGATCACGATTGGCAATCGGCTGTGAATACGCAGACGCTTAACGTGCGGAATGGCTTCCAGCTGGGTCATTAGCCAGTCAAGCTCATGGTCCTTCGCCATCAGCGGGTCGCCGCCGGAGAAGATGATTTCATCAAGCTGCGGATGCTCAGCGATATAGTTCATTGCCGTCTGCCAGTTGCGCCTGGTGCCCTGATTTTCGGCATAAGGGAAGTGGCGGCGGAAGCAGTAACGGCAATTGACCGCGCAACCGCCTTTCACCAACAGCAGGGCCCGGTTGCGATATTTGTGCAACAGGCCGGGCACGACGCTGTGCTGTTCTTCCAGCGGATCGGTGGAGTAGCCGGGGGCGACGATAAACTCCTCTTCGGCGGTAAGTACCTGACGAAGCAGCGGATCGTCAGGGTTGCCTTTCTCCATTCTGGCAATAAACGCGCGCGGGACGCGCAGCGGGAACAGGCGTCTGGCCTCACGTCCGGCGAGCAGTTTTTCATCAGCGTCTACATTTAAAAGACGCAGCAGTTCATCAGGACTGGTCACAACATTGGCAAGTTGCGTTATCCAATCTTCTCTGGATGGGGTATTTAGGGTTACAATATGCGCCATTTTGTGGCTTAGCTACCAGTTAAACAATTTCAGAGGGCCTTATGGCGACTTACTATAGCAACGATTTTCGTGCTGGTCTTAAAATCATGTTAGATGGCGAACCTTATGCGGTAGAAGCCAGCGAATTCGTTAAACCAGGTAAAGGCCAGGCGTTTGCGCGCGTTAAGCTGCGCCGTCTGCTGACCGGCACCCGCGTTGAGAAAACCTTCAAATCTACTGATTCTGCAGAAGGCGCGGACGTTGTCGATATGAACCTGACTTACCTGTATAACGACGGTGAGTTCTGGCACTTCATGAACAACGAAACCTTCGAACAGCTGTCTGCTGACGCGAAAGCGATCGGTGACAATGCCAAATGGCTGCTGGATCAGGCTGAGTGCATCGTGACCCTGTGGAACGGCCAGCCGATCGCGGTCACCCCGCCGAACTTCGTTGAGCTGGAAATCGTTGAAACCGACCCAGGTCTGAAAGGCGACACCGCGGGTACCGGTGGTAAACCAGCGACCCTGTCTACTGGCGCTGTGGTTAAAGTGCCGCTGTTCGTCCAGATTGGCGAAGTAATTAAAGTGGATACTCGCTCTGGCGAATACGTATCCCGCGTGAAGTAATTTCACGTCATGATGACTGGCGCAGCCTCTGTGCTGCGCCGCTCTTTCTGTACTGGCACGACGAGCACGACACATGAAGCGCAGCGTAAAACTCCTGGCGTTACTGTTTCTGAGCAGCGCACTGCTGTCTGGCTGCAATACCGCCCGCGGTTTCGGTGAAGATATTCAGGGCCTGGGTCACGCCATCTCTCGCGCTGTAAGCTGACTTCCTTCCGTTTCGCCTGCCGCGATCGCCTTCCGGTGCGCCTGCTTCCTCCACGAATACTCCTTTTCTCTTAAAAAACGCAAAGATCCCTTCATCTGTGGACGGTTTGTCTATGCTTATAGGGCATGAAAACAAAACTGACACTAAGGATGACATTATGGTGAAAAAAACGATTGCAGCGTTCTTTACGGTTTTGGTCCTCTCTTCAGCACTGACCGCTTGTAACACCACGCGCGGTGTGGGCCAGGATATTTCAGAGGGCGGCAGCGCAATCTCTGGCGCAGCAACCAAAGCTCAGCAATAACAGCCTTCGACGGTACGGTTTTGCGCCGTACCGTTCTTCACTTCCCCCATCCTGTTGGATATACTCACTACGACTTTTCATCCACCTTACGGGACGACCCGTAAGCGTTTCTCATCCGGGGACGGCCCCAGCAAAGGAGCCTTATGTCCTGGATAGTCTTATTTATCGCTGGCCTGCTGGAAGTGGTGTGGGCCGTCGGCCTGAAATATACCCATGGCTTTAGCCGCCTGGTTCCCAGCGTCATCACCATCGTCGCGATGGTCGTCAGCATGGCGCTGCTTTCATGGGCGATGAAAACCCTGCCGGTGGGTACCGCTTACGCCGTCTGGACGGGGATCGGCGCCGTGGGCGCCGCTGTGACCGGTATCGTACTGTTAGGTGAATCAGCCAGCGCTATGCGTATCGCCAGTCTTGTCTGCATCGTGGTCGGCATCATTGGCCTGAAGATCAGCGCGCACTAGTTGTAGCGCTGATTGACCCAGACCAGTTTGCTGATATCAAAACCCTGCCGGCTGGCAATATCCAGCATCTGCTGCCTGACTTCCGGGGCGATGGTGGGGGCTCGCGCCAGTAGCCAGAGATAGTCGCGGTCGGGGCCGCAGACCAGCGCGTACCGATACTCCTTATCCAGAGCAATGACGTTATAGCTGCCATAGAAGGGGCCGAAGAAGGAGATCTTCAGCGCGGCTCGGCTGGGTTCGCCGGTAAAATACGCCACCCCTTCCGTTTTCTGCCACATGTCGCGGTCGGGGTTATAGCCTTTATTGACCACGTCCAGACCGCCGTCATCGCGCGGCTGCCAGGCGATCGTGACCTTTTCAAGCCCGCTTTCAAAAGGATGGTCGAAGCGGGCGATTTCGTACCAGGTACCCAGATAGCGCTGAACGTCGAAGGGGGTGACCACGGTGACGCCCGGCGGCGGGGCAGGGGTGCTGCAGGCGACAGACAGGAACGAGACGGCGACCGCGGTGATTATCGGCAGGATACGCATGGTATGCTCCTTGCTGGCTTTTAAGCTAAGTGTAGAGTCCGGCAGGGCAAAGGCGGCAAGATTTTTCTATGAAGCGAGCCCGGTAGCAGAATTGCTGCCGGGCTCTTGCAGGATCAGATAAACAGTACGCCAACGAGAGTAATGACGCTGAGGATCGCCGCCAGACCGTAGAAGACCCATTTGCCGTTTGGCACATGGATTTTCAGGTCGTGCATGGCGTGGTGAATACGATGCAGCCCACACCACAGCGGCAGGACAATCATCAGAAAGATGAACGCGCGGCCGATAAAGCTTTGGGCAAAGGCCAGCACGCGCTCATAGCTGAAGGCGTCGGCCGGGGCGAGCCCCAGCGGCAGCAAAATGCCCACCAGCAGCACCATCACCGGCGCGACAATCGCGCCCCACATGCCGCCAGCGCCAAACAGCCCCCAGAAAACGGGTTCATCGGAACGTTTCGGATTGGGATTAATCATCTCAGCCTCCTTACCAGAACAGGGCGACAAACAGGATCACCACGGTGACCACCGCCGTCACCACCCAGAGACCTTTAATCACCGGCTCTGGCCCCATTTTTTCGCCTTTGATGATGACGTTGGCGGCTTTCGGCGCCAGCTCGAACCAGGTTTTGGTGTGCAGCAGCGCCGCCGCCAGGGTGATCAGATTGAGGATCACCACCACTGGATTTTGCAGGAATCCGATATATCCCGCCCAGCTTTCGGCGCCGTGCTTGAGGGCAAACAGCCCGTAAATCAGCACAATGCTAAACCAGACCGTCGGCACCGCCGTGCCTTCCCGCACCATGTAGAAGCGATAAAACGGCAGCTTTTTCCACCAGGTGGAGGTCATCGGCCGCACGTAGGGTTTGCGTTTCGTCGTCATAATGCACTCCTTAGCGTGGTTTCAGGGTGGCGATAAGAAAGTCTTTCGAACTTTCCACTTTGCCCTGCTGGATCGCGGCCGCCGGGTCGACGTGCTTCGGACACACTTCCGAGCAGTAGCCCACGAAAGTACATGTCCAGACGCCGTTCTGGCCGTTAAGCTGCGCCATGCGTTCCTTTTTGCCGTGGTCGCGGCTGTCTTCGTTATAGCGGTGGGCGAGGGTGATCGCCGCCGGGCCGATAAACTCCGGATTCAGGCCGAACTGCGGACAGGCGGCATAGCACAGTCCGCAGTTGATACAGCCGGAGAACTGATGGTATTTGGCCATCTGGGCCGGCGTCTGCTTGTTTGGTCCCTGGTCCGGGGTGCGGTTATTGCCGATGATATAGGGCTTAATGGCCTCCAGACTTTCGATAAAGTGGGTCATATCCACCACCAGATCGCGCTCGATCGGGAAGTTGGCCAGCGCTTCAACCTTGATGCCTTTGGTGTAATCCCGCAGGAAGGTTTTACAGGCCAGCTTCGGTACCTTATTGACCATCATGCCGCAGGAGCCGCAGATCGCCATCCGGCAGGACCAGCGGTAGCTCAGGTCGGGCGCCAGGTTGTCTTTAATGTAGCCCAGCGCGTCCAGCAGCGAGGTCTGCTCATCGTAAGGCACGTCATAGAACGCGCTGTGCGGTGCCGTGTCGACCTCCGGGTTGTAACGCACCACTTCGACTTTCAGTTTTTTCATCTCAGCCATGGGTGGTCTCCTTCTTCTCAGCCGCTTCCGCTTCAGCGCCATAGACACGTTTCGCCGGCGGCAGCGTGGTGATCTTCACATCGCCATATTCCAGGCGGGTGGTGCCATCAGCCTCGCGGAAGGCGAGCGTATGTTTGAGGAAGTTGACGTCGTCGCGTTCGGTACAGCCTTCATCCAGACGCTGGTGCGCACCGCGCGATTCTTTACGGGCGATGGCCGAGTGCGCCATACATTCGGCAACGTTTAAACCGTGTCCCAGCTCAATGGTGTAAAGCAGATCGGTGTTGAATACGCTGGAGTTGTCGGTAATGCGCACGCGCTTAAAGCGCTCCTGCAGCTCAGCCAGCTTGTCGATAGTTTTCTGCATCAGCTCTGGCGTCCGGTAGATGCCGCAGCCTTCCTCCATCGAGAGCCCCATTTCGTCGCGGATTTTCGCCCAGTTTTCGTTACCCTCCTGGTTGACGAGATCTTTCAGACGACGCTCCACATCGGCAGCCTGCGCATCAAGGGCGGAGCCGTTCGTCTCGCCCGCTTGCGCGGCGCGTTGCATGGCCTGTTCCCCGGCCAGGCGGCCGAAGACCACCAGCTCGGCCAGCGAGTTGGAGCCCAGGCGGTTGGCGCCGTGCAGACCAACGGACGAGCATTCGCCCACGGCAAACAGCCCTTTGATGCGGGTTTCGCACTGTTGATCGGTTTCGATGCCGCCCATGGTGTAGTGCGCGGTCGGGCGTACCGGAATCGGTTCTTTCACCGGGTCGACGCCGACGTAGGCTTTCGCCAGCTCACAGATAAACGGCAGGCGCTCCAGCAGCTTTTTCTCGCCGAGGTGGCGCAGATCGAGGTAGACCACGTCGCCGCGCGGCGTGGGAATGGTGTTCCCTTTCCGCCATTCGTGCCAGAAGGCCTGGGACACTTTGTCGCGTGGGCCCAGCTCCATATATTTGTTCTTCGGTTCGCCGAGCGGGGTTTCCGGGCCCATGCCGTAATCCTGCAGATAGCGATAGCCGTTTTTGTTGACCAGAATCCCGCCTTCACCGCGGCAGCCTTCGGTCATCAGGATCCCGGAGCCCGGCAGGCCGGTCGGGTGATACTGCACGAATTCCATATCGCGCAGCGGCACGCCGTGGCCCAGCGCCATCCCCATCCCGTCACCGGTAACGATGCCGCCGTTGGTGTTGTAGCGATAGACGCGTCCGGCGCCGCCGGTGGCCAGCACCACCGCGTTGGCGCGGATCTGCACCAGCGTGCCTTCCATCATATTCATCGCCACCAGGCCGCGGGCCTGGCCGTCATCGACCAGCAGATCAAGGACGAAATGTTCATCAAAGCGTTGAATTTGGGGAAACTGAAGGGAGGTCTGGAAGAGGGTATGCAGCATGTGGAAGCCGGTTTTATCGGCGGCAAACCAGGTACGTTCGATCTTCATGCCACCGAAGCGCCGGACGTTAACGCTGCCGTCAGGGCGGCGGCTCCACGGGCATCCCCACTGTTCCAGCTGGGTCATTTCCGTCGGGCAGTGGTGAACGAAATAGTCGACGACATCCTGCTCGCACAGCCAGTCGCCTCCGGCGACGGTGTCGTGAAAATGGTACTCAAAGCTATCGTGATCCTGGGCAACGGCTGCGGACCCCCCTTCTGCAGCGACCGTATGGCTGCGCATCGGATAGACTTTAGAAATCAGGGCGATTTTGGCATTGGGGTTGGCCTGGGCGGCGGCGATAGCGGCGCGAAGGCCTGCCCCGCCGGCGCCAATTACGGCGAGATCGGCTTGAAAAGTGTGCACGACATTCCTCCAGTTTTAGTGTATTTCGCCGCCGGGCTGGCGAAAAAGTATCACTGCTCCTTTATAGGTACAGGAGTATAGCCGTAGGGTCAGTATGGAAAATTGACGTGTTCGATTTTTTTATCGGTATGTGCGGTTATTTATCAGTGATATTTATGCATTTAGGTTAACGATAGATTAATGGCATGTAATCTGCCGGGGATTGCACAAAATTTGTTTCACTCGCCGGTTGCGAGTAGACTTCGTGCCCTTGTTTGCAATCGGAGAAAGTACCATGAGCGAGACGGCAACCTGGCAGCCGAGCGCACCCATTCCCAATCTGTTGAAACGCGCGGCGGTGATGGCGGAAATCCGCCGGTTCTTTACCGATCGCGGCGTGCTGGAGGTGGAGACGCCTTGCATGAGTCAGGCGACGGTAACGGATATCCATTTGTTCCCGTTTGAAACCCGTTTCGTCGGCCCGGGCCACTCACAGGGACTCAATCTGTACCTGATGACCAGTCCGGAATACCATATGAAGCGCCTGCTGGCGGCGGGCTGCGGCCCGGTTTTCCAGCTGTGCCGCAGCTTCCGTAATGAAGAGATGGGGCGGCATCACAATCCGGAATTCACCATGCTGGAGTGGTATCGTCCGTGCTATGACATGTATCGTCTGATCAACGAGGTGGACGATCTGCTGCAGCAGGTGCTGGAGTGCCAGCCGGCGGAAAGCCTCTCCTATCAGCAGGCGTTCCAGCGTCATCTGGATATTGACCCGCTCTCTGCCGATAAAGCGCAGCTGCGCGAAGTCGCGGCGAAGCTGGATCTGAGCAATATCGCCGATACTGAAGAAGATCGCGACACGCTGCTGCAACTGCTGTTCACCATGGGCGTGGAGCCGCACATCGGCAAAGATCGGCCGACGTTCATTTATCATTTCCCGGCAACTCAGGCCTCTTTAGCGCAGATCAGCCCGGAAGATCATCGGGTCGCTGAGCGCTTCGAGGTCTATTACAAAGGAATTGAGCTGGCGAATGGTTTCCACGAGCTGACCGACGCCCATGAGCAGCGCCTGCGCTTTGAGCAGGACAACCGCAAGCGGGCCGCGCGCGGCCTCCCGCAGCAGCCCATCGATAACAACCTGCTGGCGGCGCTGGAGGCAGGTCTGCCGGACTGCTCCGGCGTGGCATTGGGCGTTGATCGCGTGGTGATGCTGGCGTTGGGCGCTGAAAGCATCGGCGAAGTGATCGCCTTTACGGTCGACCGCGCCTGATGGCGCTGTCACCTCCCGCCGCCTGCGGGCGAGGGAGGTGACAGGCCTCTCCTGACCTATCCCTCGCACGGTATCCCGGCATTCGCCCGAATACCCACAATCTCTCTCCGTGCTTTTGCTACTATCCGCGCTCTTTTTATGAGACCAGGCGTTGCCCGTCGGGCGATGCTCACGTTTGGATAGGTTTATGCATCAACAACTCAAGAAGATGAGCCTGATTGGGCTGATTCTGATGATCTTCACCTCGGTGTTTGGCTTTGCCAACAGCCCGTCGGCGTTTTATCTGATGGGCTACAGCGCTATGCCGTTTTATCTTTTTTCCGCACTCTTTTTCTTCATTCCGTTTGCGCTGATGATGGCGGAGATGGGCTCAGCCTTTCGTCGGGAAGAGGGCGCATTTACTCCTGGATGAACCACAGCGTCGGGCCGCGCTTTGCGTTTATCGGCACCTTTATGTGGTTTGCGTCGTATATCGTCTGGATGGTGAGTACCGCGGCTAAGATCTGGGTGCCGCTATCTACCTTTTTGTTTGGTGCCGACAAAACCCAAAGCTGGGCGCTGGGTAGCCTGACCCCGACGCAGACGGTGGGCATTCTGGCGGCCTGCTGGATGGTCGTCGTGACCTTTATTGCCGTCAAAGGGATCAATAAAATCGCCAGGATCACCGCCGTCGGCGGTATCGCGGTGATGGGGCTTAATCTGGTGCTGCTGCTGGTGAGCGGGGCGATCCTGCTGCTCAACGGCGGCCATTTCGCCCAACCGTTAAACTTCGCCCTTTCGCCTAATCCGGGCTATCAGTCGGGTATGGCCATGCTGTCATTTGTGGTATTTGCCATCTTCGCCTATGGCGGAATTGAGGCAGTCGGCGGCTTAGTGGATAAAACCGATAAACCGGAAAAGAACTTTGCCAAAGGGATTATTATCGCGGCGATCGTAATCTCGGTTGGTTATTCGCTGGCGATTGTGCTTTGGGGCGTGAGCGCCAACTGGCAGCAGGTGCTCGGCGCGCGTTCAACTAACCTCGGCAACATCACCTATGTGCTGATGACCAGCCTCGGGAACACGCTCGGCCAGGCTCTGCACATGACGCCAGAGGCGGCAGCCCTGACCGGGATCTGGTTCGCCCGTATTACCGGGCTGTCGATGTTTCTCGCCTATACCGGCGCGTTTTTCACTCTCAGCTATTCGCCGCTGAAAGCGATTATCCAGGGCACGCCAAAAGCGCTCTGGCCATCGGTGATGACCCGTCTCAACGTTAATGGTATGCCCGCCGCGGCGATGTGGCTGCAGTGTTTGCTGGTCGGGGTGTTTATTATCATGGTGTCGTTCGGTGGGGACAGCGCTTCCGCGTTTTATAACAAGCTGACGCTGATGGCCAATGTCTCCATGACTTTGCCTTACCTGCTCCTGACCATCGCCTTCCCGTTCTTCAAGTCAAAAGCGCATCTCGATCGGCCGTTCGTGATTTTCAAAAACCGCCAGTCGACGCTGCTGGCGACCGGCGTGGTGCTACTGGTGGTGACCTTCGCCAATATCTTCACCATTATTCAGCCGGTCATCGACAGCGGGGACTGGAACAGCACGCTGTGGATGGTCGGTGGGCCGATCTTCTTCTCGCTGCTGGCGTTGGCCATTTACGAAAGCTACCGTCGGCGCCTGGCGTCCGGTGTGCTGGTAATGGAGAGCTAGAAAGCCTGCCCGGCGCCGCCGCCGGGCAGGGTATGGCCTACAGGCTGCCAGCCGTACGTCGGCTGGTTTTCCCGGCCGAGGTCATGGTTTTACTGCTTTGCCTGCCGTCGATACTTTCCAGCCGCATCTGGAACGGAGGGAACGGCATATCAATGCCATGCTCGCGGAAGCCCGCCAGGATCAGCTGATGCATCTCATGGCGTAGCGGCATGCGGTGCCCCATCTCGGCGGCAAAAATACGCAGCTCGAAAATCTGGATCCCCTGCTGCAGGTCGACGAGAAACGCCTCCGGCGCCGGGGTATCGATGACCAGCGAACAGCGATGCGCCGCGGCGATGAGGATCTTGGTCACCTCTTCGGTATCGGCGTCCACCGGAGCCGGCACCGTCAACACCACGCGGGTGACCGAGTCCGACAGCGACCAGTTGATAAACTGTTCGGTGATGAACGCCTTGTTCGGCACGATAATCTCTTTCCGGTCCCAGTCGCTGATGGTGGTGGCGCGGGTATTGATGCGGGTGACGCTGCCCGTCAGGTCGCGGATGGTGACCGTATCGCCGATGCGGATCGGCTTTTCAAACAGGATAATCAGGCCGGAGATAAAGTTAGCGAAGATCTCCTGCAGGCCAAACCCGAGACCCACACCCAGCGCGGCGACCAGCCACTGCAGCTTCGACCACTCAATGCCAATCATCGAGAAGCCCACCAGCCCACCGATCAGCATCAGCAAATACTTGGTGATGGTGGTGATGGCGTAGCCGGTGCCGGGCGTTAAATCGAGGTGCTGGAGGATCGCCAGCTCCAGCAGCGCCGGCAGGTTGCGCACCAGCTGAGTGGTGATGATCAGCACCAGAATGGCAATCAGCACTGCGCCAAGGGTGATGGGCTCGAGGCTTTCCACCCCCTGCACCGTCGAGGTGACGTCCCACAGCGAGATATTCTCGAGGAAGCCAAACGCCGAGTGAATTTCCGACCACAGCACGATGACTGACAGCAGCGCGATCAGCATCAGCAGAGAGCGCACGAGACGCAGCGACTGGGTACTGATGGCATCGAGATCGACCTCGCTGACCTCCGTCTCCACCGATCCTTCCGGGCTGCTGACGTGAACAGGCTCATCTTCGCCGCGGGCGCGCTGGGCGAGAATTTCCGCGCGACGATGGCGGGCCCGGTCGAAGGCCAGTCGGCGCCGCTGGATCAGCATCCAGCGGCGGATAATGTGATAGACCACCAGCAGCAGGAACCAGATGGCGACGGAGGTTTCCAGACGCGCCAGCAGCGCCTGAGCGGTGGCGAGGTAGCCGACGGCGGCCGCCAGCATGGCCACCAGCGGGGCGCCAAGCATCAGGTTCCACAGCAGGCGGTTCACCATGTTGTCGCCATTCCCCTCTTTATCCAGGTAGAGCGGGATGCCGGCATGCTTAAGGCTGAGGGTGACCACCGCCAGCGCGCCGCAGATCAGCAGGAAGCACAGGCGGCCCAGCGAGGCGGAGAACTCGCGGTCGTTAAGATTATCGAACATGATCAGCGCCATTATCAGCGGCACAATCAGTCCGATGCTCATCAGGTAGTAGCGCATCGCTTTCGCCACGCGGTTACGCGGCCAGCCGAAGTGGGCGATAAACAGCCCGTTTGGCCGGGCGAAGGTGGCGCAGATCATCACCACCCACAGCAGAGGCACCGTCGCGGTGACCCCATCGCCAATCGCCACCGCCAGCGGGAAGGGCCAGGCGGACTGCAGACCATAGCCGAGCGTCATCCACAGCACCGGCAACGGCGAAGCCACCAGTATCGACCAGAAGACCGTGCGCAGCGTCAGCCAGAAGTGATCCTGGGTGACTTTCCCCACCCGAGCGCTGGAGCGCTCAAGGAAGCGGGTGAAATGGCGCCGGGAGCTGATGCTGAAGCCAACCAGCAGCAGGGCGGCAAACAGCGGTAGCAGGGTCTCTTTGCTGGTGAGCATCATCGCGCTGGCTTTACCCAGCTCGCTGATGGTATCCAGGGAGATCAGGCGCCGCAGATCCTGGACGATCTCCAGCGGCCAGGAGAAGCCGATGGGGCTGACGTCCGAAGTCCAGAACAGATAGCGGTGGGTGGCTTCGTTGATCTCCTTCAGCGCGTCTTCCAGCTGGCCGTTGGCGACCTTCAGCTTGGTGAGCTCCAGCATCAGGGTATCGCCGCCGCGCAGCAGCGAGTTCAGCAGCTCGTTCTGTGTGCGTAGCTGCGCCTGCAGGATCTTGTTCTGCTCGCTGGTCAGCGGTTCGCCGTCGGCCTGGCGGATCTGCCGCAGCTGCGGCTGCTTACTGAGTAAATCCTCAAAGCGCAGACGCTGCACGCGCAGCTGCGCCATCTCCGTATCCAGCTGCTGCGGGCGAGGGCGCTCCGGCAGCCGCGCCACCTGGGCGCGCAGGGCTTCGCCCAGCAGATTAGAGGAGCCCAGCCACTGCGACTGCTCGCGCAGGGTGTTTAACGCCTGGCGCACCTGCAGCGTTTGATTCGTCGCCTGCCGCTGCTGGGACGCCACCAGATCCATACGCTGCGCCTGCTGGTTCAGCGCCTGGGAGAGTTCGCGGTTGACTTTAAACTGGGCGGTGATGTCCGGCGGCAGGTTTTCACTGTTCTCCGCCAGCAGTTCGGTACTCTCCAGCGCTTTTTCCGCCTCCCGCTGGCGCTGGCTGTTCTGCAGATTACGCAGCGCCTGCAGATAGGCATCCAGCTGCTCGCTCTGCTTTTGCGCCAGTTCAGAACGGGCGCGCGACAGCTCCTGGCGGTTATTGGCGGAAAGCTGGGCGAGGTCGAGCTCATCCACCAGCGCCTTCAGGCGCGCCGATTCCGCCTGCAGGGCAAGATTTTGCGCCTGGGCGAGAGCATTGTTGCCGGTTTGCGTGCCGATGCGGCGCTCAACCTCATTGAGCTGACGCCGGGCGTCGGTTTGCTGCTGCGGCAGCTGGTTCAGGGAGTCGGCGATTTCACGCGCGCGATCCTGCTCCTGCTGCGCCTGACGGCTTGACTCCAGCAGCTGGCTGCTGACCTGGAGGATCTCCTGGTTCAGCGCATCGGCGGTCAGGCCGACTGGCACCTGGCGCGGCTCTTCGCTCAGATTGTTGAGCTGGGCACGCAGGCTTTGAAACAGTTTGGGGAAATTGTCGATAACGTCCTGATACTGACGGGCGCGCTCGAGAGACGATTTTCGCTCCTCAAGCGCGTTCAGGGCGGACTGCAGAACTTCAACGGTTTCAGGCTGGGCGGGCTTTGCCGCCTTCGCCTGTTCCAGTTCCTGGGTTATCTGTTTAGCATCCGGGGCTGTCGCAGCGTACGCCCCGAAACTGAGGCTCAAGGCCAACAGGAAAGTGTATATCAGGCGCACGGCATAACCCTTTTGCTGAAGAATTAACCTTGGTCTTGTTTATCGTCAACCAGCGGGCTGGCGCGATGTTCGGCGCGGATCTCTTCTTCCGGTAACGGCGCCGGTTCAGCGGCGGTGGTTGCTTCCACCGTTGTCGCCAGCGGTTGGCCGATTTTAGTCACGGACAGGCTTTGCAGCGTGTCGACCAGCTTCACCTGGCCCGGGGCAAACAGGTTGATCACGGTGGAGCCCAGTTTGAAGCGGCCCATCTCCTGGCCTTTCAGCAGGGCGACGGAGCCTTCGCTGTCGCCAGCGGGCCAGGTCCAGCGTTTAATAATGCCTTCGCGCGGCGGGGTTACGGTGCCGGACCACACGGTCTCGATGCTGCCGACGATAGTCGCGCCCACCAGAATTTGCGCCATCGGGCCAAACTCAGTATCAAACAGGCAGATGACGCGCTCGTTACGGGCGAACAGGTTCGGCACGTTCTGCGCCGTCAGATGGTTAACGGAGAACAGGTCGCCAGGAACGTAGATCATTTCGCGCAGGATACCGTTGCACGGCATGTGCACGCGGTGATAGTCGCGCGGCGACAGATAGGTGGTGGCGAAGCTGCCGTTACGGAACAGGTTGGCCATCTGGTAGTTGCCGGCCAGTAAGGCTTCCAGGCTGTAGTCGTGGCCCTTGGCCTGCAGAATTTTATCGTTCTCAATGGCACCAAGCTGGCTGATCACGCCGTCGGCCGGCATCACCAGTACGTTAGGATCGGTATTCAGCGGGCGAACGTCGTCGCGCAGCGGGCGCACAAAGAAATCGTTGAAGGTGCGATAGGCCGCGGTATCCGGCTTCTGCGCCTCTTTCATATCGACCTTGTAGTATTTCACGAACAGATCGATGACCAGCTTCGTCAGCCAACCTGCGCGTTTGCTCGCACCCCAGCCTGCGAGGCGGGTGAGCCACAGTTTAGGCAGAATGTATTGCAGTGAAAGTTTAAGATCGTTTAACAAAGTAGCCTCCAGGCCATGATATGTCGTTCCTGACCCCGCCTGCGGGCGGGGACCTGAAAAAAGGGGACGATTCTATACGTAAAACTCGCCAAATGGCATCCGCGTAAGCCGCGTCATCACCGCAGCCCGGCAGCGCCTGACGTGACGCTCAGCTTAATAGTCAGTCATCGGTCGAGGAAAAGTTTTTACGCGTTTTTACCTGTACCTGCGCCATGCTTTCCAGGATGCGGTGGTAGTTCTCGAAACGGCTTTCGGCGATCTTGCCGCTCTCTACCGCTTCGCGAAGCGCACAGCCAGGATCGGTATCGTGTTTACAGTCGCGATATTTGCAACGGCCTAAATAATCATGGAATTCGACAAAGCCGTTGGTGATTTGTTCCGCTTCCAGATGCCACAGGCCGAACTCACGTACCCCCGGTGAATCAATCACATCGCCACCGTGCGGGAAGTGGTAGAGGCGCGCCGCGGTGGTGGTGTGCTGGCCTAAGCCGGAAACGTCCGAGACATCATTGGTGAGGATCTGATCCTCATTCAGCCCCAGCAGGGCGTTCAGCAGGCTTGATTTACCCACCCCGGACTGCCCGGCGAAGATGCTGATGCGGTCGGTCAGGGCCGCTTCCAGCGGCTTGAGGCCGTCCTGAGTACGGCTGGAGACCAGCAGTACGCGGTAACCGATGTTGCGGTAGATGTCCATTTGCTCATTGACGAAGCGCAGGCCATCGTCATCCAGCAGATCGATTTTGTTCAGGACGATTAACGGCTCGATATCCTGCGCCTCGCAGGCCACCAGATAGCGATCGATAATATTCAGCGACAGCTCAGGCAGGATCGCGGAAACCACCACGATCTGGTCGATATTGGCGGCGATAGGCTTCACGCCGTCGTAAAAATCCGGGCGCGTCAGGACGGAGGCGCGATCGTGAACCGCTTCGACGATCCCTTTGACGCTTACGCCGTCGGCGGCGTCTTTACCCGGCCGCCAGACCACGCGGTCGCCGGTGACCAGCGAACGGATCGTCCGGCGGATATTGCAGCGATGCACGCTGCCGTCAGCGGATTCGACGTCGGCATGCATGCCAAAGCGACTGATGACAATGCCTTCCGACGTGTCGCCAAACAGGTTGTCATCGTAGTCGGCCTTCTCCGCAGTGGTTTTCAGACGGCGCTGGTGGTTGGCTTTGACGCGGCGCTGCTGGCCTTTGGAGAGTTTATTTTTACTCAATCGAACTGGCTCCTGGTCGCCCTGATGGGGCAAAACCTCTATGATACACGCTATTTTAGATGAATATAGTCACGCAAGAAGGGTGGAAAATAGCATGAGTGCAAATGAAAACAACCTCATTTGGATCGATCTTGAGATGACAGGGCTGGATCCGGAGCGCGATCGCATTATTGAAATCGCCACCCTGGTGACCGATGCCAACCTGAACATTCTGGCCGAGGGGCCGACCATCGCGGTGCATCAATCGGATGCCCAGCTGGCGCTGATGGACGAGTGGAATGTGCGGACGCATACCGGCAGCGGGCTGATGGATCGCGTGAAGGCCAGCGCCGTCAGCGAGCACGACGCCGAACTGGCGACCATTGAGTTTCTTAAGCAGTGGGTGCCGGCGGGCAAGTCGCCGATCTGCGGCAACAGCATCGGCCAGGATCGTCGCTTCCTGTTTAAGTACATGCCGCAACTGGAAGCCTATTTCCACTATCGCTATCTGGACGTTAGCACGCTGAAAGAGCTGGCGCGTCGCTGGAAGCCGGAAATTCTCGACGGCTTTAAAAAGCAGGGTACCCATCAGGCGATGGACGATATCCGCGAGTCAGTCGCCGAGCTGGCTTACTACCGCGAGCATTTCATTAAGCTGTAAACCGCGACCGGGCCCTGTGCGCGGCCCGGTACACCTTTCTGCGTTATTTAAACCACTTCTGCTGCATCTGCTGGAAGTCAGGCGTCGCCATGACCGCGGTCAGGGCATCGTTGATCGCATTCAGCAGCTCCGGATCGTCTTTGCGCACCGCAATTGCATACTGCTTACCGTAATAAGCCGGGTCGGTGGCACGTTCATCCATGATGGCGTAGTCAGGGTTCTCCTGCTGCCAGGCGTCGAGGGTGGCGAAGTCGCCCATGACGCCGGTTATTTGCCCGGCCTTCAGCGCGGCCAGGGCGCTGGCGACGTCGTCGTAAGGAACAGCCTGTACGGCTTTCTGTTTATCACGCAGATAGTGTTGATGCAGTGTGCCTTTCACCACGCCGACTTTTTTGGCTTTCAGGTCGGCAAAGGTATGGGCGACATCTTTGTTGACGATCACCACCCCGGAGAGCGCCTGGCGATAGGGACGGCTGAAGGCGACCTGCTTCTCACGCATCGGGATCACTTCCATGCCGGCAATCACCGCGTCAAATTTCTTGAAGCGTAAAGCCGGGATCAGCGTATCGAAACGCTGCGCCGTGAACTGGCACTGCGCCTGCATCTGCTGGCACAGGGCCTGGGCAAGATCGATATCGAAGCCGACAGGCTGATTTTTGCCGTTGGCGGTGACAAACGGCGGATTGGCCGTGCTGGTGCCAAAATGGAGCGTCTCGGCTGACGCGGTTCCAATGGCCAGCGTGCTCAGCAGCAGGACGGTGAGGACTTTTCTCATGCTAATTCCCTGTTTGGCGGCGTGGTGGCCTCGTTTTACGTCGCGCCACCGCTGTATGATGCGAGCGATTTTGCGTCATTCAGGCGGGCGGAAAAAGCGATTTTGCCCGAAATGACGCTTATTTATACAATTCAGCGGCGTAGGTGGCGAGAAAATATCCATTTAAACAAAAAACGCAAAAAAGTGATGAACAGGGGGTTGCAGGTGCATCGAATTCTCGTATAATGCGCCTCCCGTAACGACGCAGAAATGCAAATTACGACGCCATCAAAATATGGCAAAAAATGCAGTAACGCGGGAATAGCTCAGTTGGTAGAGCACGACCTTGCCAAGGTCGGGGTCGCGAGTTCGAGTCTCGTTTCCCGCTCCAAAATTTGAAAGCACCATCCTGATCAAAGGATTTCATCTCGCAGATGCGGGGCGAAAGCCAAAGATTAAGCGGGAATAGCTCAGTTGGTAGAGCACGACCTTGCCAAGGTCGGGGTCGCGAGTTCGAGTCTCGTTTCCCGCTCCAAAATTTGAATGTCACACCACACCAGTCGCAGTTTTCAGGTTGCTACACAGTAGCTTGAATGACGATGATTAAGCGGGAATAGCTCAGTTGGTAGAGCACGACCTTGCCAAGGTCGGGGTCGCGAGTTCGAGTCTCGTTTCCCGCTCCAAATTTTCTTCCATCTCTTATTTATCCACAGTGCAATCCAGCGCCGGGGATGATTTTCGTTTGGTCTGCAGAAATACTGTGAACAGAGTTATCCACAGGTTGTCGTTTCGTCTCTGACGGCGTAAATGCTTCGCTTTGTAAATAATATCTTTATATCTAATTGAAATTTAACAATTAAATTTCATTTCGAAATGTTAATCCGATCACTTGACCTCGGTCTGCGCCTTGAAACGCAATGTGTTTTAGATTTTATTCACAGCCTGTGAATGAATCAGGCGTCGCGCGGCAGCCCTTTCTCTACCACCCTGACCAGACGTAATTTTTTCGGCAGCTGTACTTCAACGGCGTCGGCGCTCCGCTTTTTCAGCTGCTGGGCCATCGCCCACTCAATGTGTTCGTCGAGAAGCGGGTGCTCGCCCAGGCGACTCTCCAGCGCGCGAAGATGGGCTTCATCCCAGGGCGCATTACCCAGCGCGACGGCGATATTACGCAGCCAGCGCAGGTGACCAATGCGACGAATCGCCGACCCTTCGGTCACCTTCAGAAACCACGCTTCGCTCCAGGCGAACAGCTCCACCAGCGGCGGGGCATGCAGCGCCTGGCGCGGACTGAAATCCTCTTCATCGGTGAGCTGTGAGAAACGGTTCCACGGACAGATGAGCTGGCAGTCGTCACAGCCATAGATCCGGTTGCCGATGAGCGGACGGAATTCCTCCGGGATCGCGCCTTCCAGTTCGATGGTGAGATAGGAGATGCAGCGGCGGGCGTCGACGGTATAGGGCTCGACGATGGCCCCGGTGGGGCAGATGGTCATGCAGGCGACGCAGCGTCCACACTCCTCCGCGACCGGGCTGTCGACCGGCAGGGGCAGGTCAATCAGCAGTTCGCCGAGGAAAAAGAAGGATCCGGCGTCGCGGCTTAAGATAAGTGAGTGCTTACCTGTCCATCCAAGGCCCGCTTTTTCTGCGATGGGCCGCTCCAGGATAGGCGCGGAATCGACAAAAGGTCTAAAATTGAGCGAAGCACACTGTTCCTGAATCTTCTCACCCAGTTTTTTCAGGCGATTACGTAGCAGCTTATGATAATCACGCCCAAGGGCATAACGGCTGACGTAACCCAGCGCGGGATCTTTCAGGGTGCGGGCAAAGGCGGCGTTGGCGGGCAGATAGTTCATCCGCACGCTGATGACGCGTAACGTACCGGGCAGCAGTTCGTGGGGGCGGGCGCGCATCATACCGTGACGGGCCATCCACTCCATTTCGCCGTGGTATTGTTTATCCAGCCATGCCTGCAGTTTGGGTTCACTGGCGCTAAGGTCGGTATCGGCGATACCGACCTGCTGGAACCCGAGCTCTGTGCCCCATTGTTTGATTTGTTGCGCTAACTGAACGAGATCGAGGGGCTGTGACATGATGGACCATACAATGACGAAAAACCCTGACAGTATACCATACAACATTTGGCCTGCGGAGGCGCTGCGCCTGGCCGAACGAGAGGCGGCGGACAGCCTGGGACTGACGCTGTTTGAACTGATGCAGCGCGCGGGCGAGGCGGCGTTCCAGCTGGCCAGCCGCGCTTTTCCTGACAGCGCGCACTGGCTGATCCTCTGCGGGCATGGCAACAACGGCGGCGACGGATATGTCGTCGCGCGTCTGGCCCAGGCCGCCGGGCGGCGGGTGACGCTGCTGGCGGTGGAGAGTGACAACCCGCTGCCGGAAGAGGCGCAGGCGGCGCGGGAGGCATGGCTTAACGCCGGCGGCGTGATCCATGCGGACACTGTCCCCTGGCCAGACGATATCTCACTGATTATTGACGGCCTGCTTGGCACCGGGTTGCGCAGTGCGCCGCGCGAATCCATCGCGGCGCTCATCCACCAGGCGAACCACCATCCTGCGCCGGTGGTGGCTCTGGATATCCCTTCCGGTCTGAATGCGCAGACCGGCGCGACGCCGGGGGCGGTCATTCAGGCCGACCATTCGCTGACGTTTATTGCGCTCAAGCCGGGGCTGCTGACCGGCAAGGCGCGGGATGTCGTCGGGCAGCTCCACCATCATGCGCTGGGGCTTGAGCGCTGGCTCGCCGGACAAAGTACTCCCCTGACGCGATTTTGCGCCGCCCACCTTGCCGACTGGCTGCCGCCGCGCCGGGCTACCTCCCATAAGGGCGATCACGGCAAGCTGGCGATCGTCGGCGGCGATCGCGGCACGGCAGGCGCGATTCGCATGTGCGGTGAAGCGGCTTTACGCGCCGGCGCAGGGCTGGTGCGAGTACTCACTCACTCTGAGAACGTGGCGCCCATTGTCACTGCCCGGCCGGAATTAATGGTGGATGAACTGACGCCGCAGACCCTGAAAGCCGCGCTGGAATGGGCGGATGTGGTGGCGATTGGCCCGGGACTGGGGCAGAACGAGTGGGGACGCAGCGCCCTGCGCATGGTGGAAAGTGTTAACAAACCGATGGTCTGGGACGCAGACGCGCTGAACCTGCTGGCATTCAATCCCGATAAACGTCACAATCGCGTGCTGACGCCGCACCCCGGCGAAGCGGCCCGTCTGCTGAACGTCAGCGTGGCAGAAATTGAAAGCGATCGCTTACTTTCTGCGCAGCGTCTGGTAAAACGGTATGGCGGCGTGGTCGTGCTGAAAGGCGCGGGCACGGTGGTGGCCAGTGAAAGCGGGGCGATGGGCATTATCGACGCCGGCAATGCCGGGATGGCCAGCGGCGGAATGGGCGATGTGCTCACTGGCATTATCGCCGCATTGTTAGGACAGCACCTGACGCCGTATGATGCTGCCTGTGCCGGGTGCGTCGCGCATGGCGATGCCGCCGACCGACTGGCCGCCCGCGAGGGCACCCGTGGCATGCTGGCGACCGATCTCTTTTCCACGCTCAGGCGTGTTGTTAACCCGGATGTGATTGACGTAGACCATGATTAACCGAGTGATTCCTTTACCCGATGAGCAGGCCACGCTGGCCCTGGGCGACCGTATTGCGCAGGCCTGTACCGGCGCCACCGTGATTTACCTGTATGGTGACTTAGGCGCGGGGAAAACCACCTTTAGCCGCGGCTTTTTACAGGCGCTCGGTCACCGCGGCAATGTCAAAAGCCCAACCTATACCCTGGTGGAGCCGTACACCCTCGACAAACTGATGGTGTATCACTTCGATCTCTACCGCCTGGCGGATCCTGAGGAGCTGGAATTTATGGGGATCCGCGATTATTTTGCCGACGATGCCATCTGCCTGGTGGAATGGCCGCAGCAAGGCGCAGGTGTCCTGCCTGACCCGGACGTTGAAATTCACCTTGATTACCAGGCACAAGGGCGTGAGGCGCGCATGACCGCGATCTCCTCACGGGGTGAATCTTTACTGGCGCGTTTAGCCATTTAGCCTGAAGGATGACGGGATGAAGTATCGCATAACCACCTGGCTTGCCGCTGCGCTGATGCTGTCGAGTCTTCACGCCACTGCGGCGAGTTTATCCGATATCCAGGTCTCCAATGGAGACCAGCAGGCCCGTATTACTCTTAGCTTTGTCGGTGAACCGGAGTATTCCTTTACCACGCAGGGCAAACGACTGGTGGCGCTGGATATCAAGCAGACCGGCGTATTGCAGGGACTGCCGCTGAAATTTAGCGGCAGCAACCTGGTGAAGAGTATTCGCGCCGGTACGCCGCAGGATACGCAGACGCTGCGTCTGCTGGTGGATCTGACGGAAGATGGCAAAACCCGGGCGGTGAAGCAGCAGAACGGGGCGAATTACACGGTGGTCTTTACCATCAATGCCGACGCGCCGCCACCGCCACCGCCGCCGCCTCCTGTGGTGGTGAAACGGGCCGATCCGCCGCCGGTAATGCCTTCCCGGACGGCGACGGCGGGACGCAATCCGTTTAGCTCGTCGGGCCACGATCGGCAGACGGTGATGACCCCCTCTCAGCCGGCGATGACCAACAATCAGACCGTGACCCGTCCGGCGGCCCGCACGGTGTCGGCGCAGGATAAGGTGATTATCGCCATCGACGCCGGGCACGGCGGTCAGGATCCTGGCGCGATTGGTCCGAATGGCACCAAAGAGAAGAACGTGACTATCGCTATCGCGCGCAAGCTGCGGGCGCTGCTGAACGCCGATCCGCAGTTTAAACCGGTGCTGACCCGTGACGGGGATTACTTTATTTCGGTAATGGGGCGCTCGGATGTGGCGCGTAAGCAAAACGCCAACTTCCTCGTCTCAATCCATGCCGACGCCGCGCCAAACCGCGATGCCACCGGCGCCTCGGTATGGGTGCTCTCGAACCGTCGCGCCAACAGTGAAATGGCCGGCTGGCTGGAGCAGCATGAGAAGCAGTCTGAACTGCTCGGCGGCGCGGGCGATGTGCTGGCGAACAGCCAGGCCGATCCCTACCTGAGCCAGGCGGTGCTGGATCTGCAGTTCGGTCACTCCCAGCGCGTCGGCTACGATGTGGCGACCAACGTGCTCAGCCAGCTGCAGCGGATTGGCAATCTGCATAAGCGCCGTCCTGAGCATGCCAGCCTCGGCGTACTGCGCTCGCCGGACATTCCGTCGATCCTCGTGGAAACAGGCTTTATCAGTAACAACGGGGAAGAACGGCTGCTGGGGAGCGATGATTACCAGGAGCAGATTGCGGAGGCGATTTACAACGGTCTGCGCAACTACTTTATGCAGCATCCGCTGCAGTCTGCGCCTCGCGGCGAGGCGGCGCAGACCGCCAGCGCCGCAGCGCCAGGCGGGATGTTGATTAACTAAGGAGCAGGGGATGCCGATTCAGGTTCTGCCGCCGCAGCTCGCAAACCAGATTGCCGCCGGCGAAGTGGTGGAACGGCCCGCGTCGGTGGTGAAAGAGCTGGTTGAAAACAGCCTTGATGCGGGCGCCACGCGAATTGATATTGATATCGAACGCGGCGGCGCGAAGCTCATTCGCATTCGCGATAACGGCTGCGGCATCAAAAAAGACGAGCTGGCGCTGGCCCTGGCTCGCCACGCGACCAGCAAAATCGCCTCGCTCGACGATCTCGAAGCCATTATCAGCCTCGGTTTTCGCGGCGAAGCGCTGGCCAGTATCAGCTCGGTGGCGCGTCTGACGCTCACCTCGCGCACGGCGGAACAGCAGGAAGCCTGGCAGGCGTATGCCGAAGGCCGCGATCAGGCGGTGACGGTGAAGCCGGCGGCGCATCCGGTCGGCACCACCCTGGAAGTCCTCGATCTGTTCTACAACACCCCGGCGCGGCGCAAATTTATGCGCACCGAAAAGACCGAGTTCGGCCACATTGACGAGGTGGTCCGCCGCATTGCGCTGGCGCGCTTCGACGTCACCATCAACCTCAGCCATAACGGCAAGGTGATGCGCCAGTACCGGGCAGTCGCTCAGGATGGCCAGCGGGAGCGGCGGCTGGGAACCATCTGTGGCGCCGCCTTTCTTGAACATGCCCTGGCGATTGAGTGGCAGCATGGCGATCTGACCCTGCGCGGCTGGGTCGCCGATCCGCTGCATACCACCCCTGCGCTGGCGGAAATTCAGTATTGCTATGTTAACGGGCGGATGATGCGCGACCGGCTGATCAACCACGCTATCCGCCAGGCCTGTGAAGACAAGCTGGGGGCCGATCAGCAGCCGGCGTTTGTGCTGTATCTGGAGATCGATCCCCATCAGGTGGATGTGAACGTCCACCCGGCCAAGCATGAGGTGCGTTTCCATCAGTCGCGCCTGGTGCATGACTTTATCTACCAGGGCGTACTGAGCGTGCTGCAGCAGCAACTTGACGCGCCGCTGGCGGAAAAAGACGACCCGCCGGCGCCCCGTGCGATGCCGGAGAACCGGATCGCGGCGGGCGGCAACCAGTTTGCGCGGCCGTCGGAAGCGCGTGAACCGGCAACCCGTTTCAGCATCACGCCATCGCGTGAGTCTGCGGCCTCCAGCGGCAGGCCGGGCGGCGCGAGCTGGCCGCACGCGCAGCCGGGTTACCAGAAGCAGCAAGGGGCGCTTTATCGTCAGTTGCTCGACACGCCGACGGCGCCAAAGCCCGCGTTACAGACTCCGGGCACGGCGGAACTGGCCGGTCACAGCCAGAGCTTTGGCAGAGTGCTGACGATTGTGAGCCGTGACTGCGCGCTACTGGAGCGCGAGGGCGGCCTGGCGCTGCTGTCGTTGACCGTTGCCGAGCGCTGGCTGCGCCAGGCGCAGTTAACCCCGGGAGCAGAGGCCGTCTGTGCCCAGCCGCTGCTGATCCCCCTGCGGTTAAAAGTGACGGAAGGGGAAAAACAGGCGCTGGCCGCCGCGCAGTCGGCGCTGACGCAGCTGGGTATCGATATGCATACCGATGCCCTGCACGTGACGGTGCGCGCGGTCCCTTTACCCTTAAGACAACAAAATTTACAAATCTTGATTCCTGAACTGATAGGCTACCTGGCGCAGCAAAACGCATTCGACGTCGGCAATATCGCCCAATGGATGGCGCGTAATCTGACGAGCGAACAGACGTCATGGAATATGGCGCAGGCGATTGCGCTGCTGGCGGACGTTGAGCGTCTTTGCCCGCAGCTGGTGAGAACGCCGCCGGGTGGCCTGTTACAACCTGTAGATCTCCATTCGGCGATGAATGCCCTGAAAGATGAATGATGTAACCGAGGCGAGCCTGCCCAAGGCAATTTTTTTAATGGGCCCGACGGCCTCCGGCAAAACCGCGCTGGCGATAGCCTTACGTAAAGTTTTGCCAGTAGAGTTGATTAGTGTTGATTCCGCCCTCATTTATCGGGGAATGGATATTGGCACCGCCAAACCGGATGCCGCAGAGCTGAGCGCCGCGCCGCACCGGCTGCTGGATATTTTGGATCCTGCAGAGGCCTATTCCGCGGCGGATTTTCGCCGCGATGCGCTGGCGGCGATGGCGGAAATTGTCGCCGCCGGGCGAATTCCGCTGTTAGTCGGCGGGACGATGTTGTATTTCAAAGCGTTGCTGGAAGGATTGTCGCCCTTACCGTCCGCTGACCCAGAGGTCAGAGCGCGGATTGAGCAACAGGCCGCAGAGCAGGGGTGGAACGCGTTACATCAGCAGTTACAGGAGATCGATCCCGTGGCGGCTGCGCGTATTCATCCAAATGATCCGCAAAGGCTTTCCCGGGCACTGGAAGTTTTTTTCATTTCGGGTAAAACTTTAACGGAACTGACGCAAACGTCAGGAGACGCTCTGCCATATCAGGTGCATCAGTTCGCCATCGCCCCGGCGAGCCGTGAACTGCTCCATCAACGCATAGAACAGCGTTTTCATCAGATGTTAGCTTCAGGTTTTGAAGCAGAAGTACGGGCGCTTTTTGCCCGCGGAGATTTGCATACGGATATGCCTTCCATCCGTTGTGTCGGATACCGCCAGATGTGGTCATATCTCAATGGCGAGATCCCATATGATGAGATGGTTTATCGAGGTGTTTGCGCCACGAGACAGTTAGCCAAACGTCAGGTCACCTGGCTGCGCGGTTGGGAAGGTGTGCACTGGTTAGACAGTGAACAACCTGAACAAGCGCTCAACAAAGTATTACAGGTTGTTGGTGCGAGCCAGAACTGAACGTGTACAATTAAACGGTATCGTGCGTAATTTTTTTTGAGAATCGTAAGGTTCTGAGTACAAAACAAGCATACATATAAGGAAAAGAGAGAATGGCTAAGGGGCAATCTTTACAAGATCCGTTCCTGAACGCTTTGCGTCGGGAACGCGTTCCGGTTTCTATTTATTTGGTGAATGGTATCAAGCTGCAAGGGCAAATTGAGTCTTTCGATCAGTTCGTGATCCTGTTGAAGAACACGGTCAGCCAGATGGTCTATAAGCACGCAATTTCTACTGTTGTCCCGTCTCGCCCGGTGTCTCACCACAGCAACAATGCTGGCGGCGGTTCCAGTAACTATCACCACGGTGGTAGCGCGCAGGGCTCTTCTGCGCCACAACAAGACAGCGACGACGCCGAATAAGGCTAGTGCTGTTTTTCCACGCCGGGGAGCCAGGTTTTCTGCGTTCCCCGCTGGTATTTTATAAGGGGTTTACGCTTGTTTGACCGTTATGACGCCGGTGAGCAGGCGGTACTGGTACACATCTATTTTTCGCAAGACAAAGATATGGAAGACCTCCAGGAGTTTGAAACTCTGGCCTCTTCCGCCGGTGTCGAAGCAATGCAGGTGATTACCGGTAGCCGTAAAGCACCGCACCCGAAGTATTTTGTTGGTGAAGGTAAGGCAGTCGAAATTGCGGAAGCCGTTAAAGCGACCGGCGCTTCGGTCGTGCTCTTCGATCATGCCCTGAGTCCGGCGCAAGAACGCAACCTGGAACGCCTGTGCGAATGCCGGGTTATCGATCGTACCGGTCTTATTTTAGATATTTTCGCTCAGCGCGCGCGCACCCATGAAGGGAAACTGCAGGTCGAGCTGGCGCAGCTGCGCCATATGGCGACCCGCCTTGTCCGCGGCTGGACCCACCTTGAAAGACAAAAGGGCGGGATCGGTTTGCGTGGCCCGGGTGAAACCCAGCTCGAAACTGACCGTCGTTTATTGCGTAACCGCATCATGCAGATCCTGTCGCGGCTGGAAAAAGTCGAAAAACAGCGTGAGCAGGGGCGGCGGTCGCGCGCGAAAGCCGATATTCCAACCGTGTCGCTGGTGGGCTACACCAACGCCGGAAAATCAACGCTCTTTAACCAGATCACCGCCGCCGAGGTCTATGCCGCGAACCAGCTGTTCGCGACCCTGGACCCGACGCTGCGCCGCATTGACGTCCCTGACGTCGGCGAAACGGTGCTGGCCGATACCGTCGGCTTTATTCGCCACCTGCCGCACGATCTGGTGGCCGCGTTTAAAGCGACGTTGCAGGAGACGCGTCAGGCGACGCTGCTGCTGCATGTGATTGACGCGGCGGATGTCCGCGTGCAGGAAAACATTGATGCGGTAAATACGGTTCTCGCTGAAATTGAGGCCGATGAGATCCCGGCGCTGCTGGTGATGAACAAAATCGACATGCTGGACGATTTTGAACCGCGCATCGATCGCGACGATGAAAATAAACCGATTCGGGTCTGGCTTTCCGCTCAGACCGGGGTTGGCGTACCACTGCTTTTTCAGGCGTTAACGGAGCGCCTTTCCGGTGAAGTGGCCCAGCATACGCTGCGCTTACCGCCGAAAGAAGGGCGACTGAGAAGCCGTTTCTATCAGCTTCAGGCGATAGAAAAAGAGTGGATGGAGGATGACGGCAGCGTGAGTCTGCAGGTGCGCATGCCGATCGTTGACTGGCGGCGCCTCTGTAAGCAAGAGCCAACGCTTGTTGACTATGTGGTTTGACCTTGCAGCTTGCCTGAAGATATTGACCCCTGTGGGGATATCAAAAACAAATATGGAGCATATACATGGCGTGGAATCAGCCCGGTAATAACGGACAGGACCGCGACCCGTGGGGGAGCAGCAAACCTGGCGGCAACTCTGAGGGAAATGGCAACAAAGGCGGTCGCGAGCAGGGGCCGCCGGATCTGGATGATATCTTCCGCAAGTTAAGTAAAAAACTTGGCGGGCTCGGCGGCGGCAAGGGCGGACTGGGCGGCGGCAATAGCGCGCAGGGACCTCGCGGACCGATGGGCGGGCGTATTGTCGGCATCGTTGCCGCGGCGGCAGTGATTATCTGGGCGGCCAGCGGTTTCTATACTATTAAAGAAGCCGAACGCGGCGTGGTCACCCGTTTTGGTAAGTTCAGCCATCTGGTTGAGCCGGGCCTGAACTGGAAGCCGACCTTTATCGATAACGTGCAGGCAGTAAACGTGGAGTCGGTACGTGAACTGGCGGCGTCCGGCGTCATGTTGACCTCTGACGAAAACGTGGTGCGCGTTGAGATGAACGTGCAGTACCGCGTCACCGATCCGGAGCGCTATCTGTTTAGCGTCACCAGCGCGGACGACAGCCTGCGTCAGGCCACCGACAGCGCGCTGCGCGGGGTGATCGGTAAATACACCATGGATCGCATTCTGACCGAAGGTCGTACCGTGATCCGTAGCGATACTCAGCGTGAGCTGGAAGAGACGATTCGCCCGTACAACATGGGCATCACTCTGCTGGACGTCAACTTCCAGACGGCACGTCCGCCGGAAGAGGTGAAAGCCGCGTTTGACGATGCCATTGCCGCGCGTGAGAACGAACAGCAGTACATTCGTGAAGCGGAGGCTTACACCAACGAAGTCCAGCCGCGCGCGAATGGTCAGGCGCAGCGTATCCTCGAAGAGGCACGCGCCTATAAGACCCAGACCGTCCTGGAAGCCCAGGGTGAAGTGGCTCGCTTTGCTAAGATCCTGCCGGAATACAAAGCCGCGCCGGAGATTACCCGCGAGCGTCTGTACATCGAAACGATGGAAAAAGTGCTGAGCCACACCCGTAAAGTGCTGGTTAATGACAGCAAAAACGGCAATCTCATGGTTCTGCCGCTGGACCAGATGCTGAAAGGCGCCGCTGCGCCGGCAGCAAAGAGCGATAGCAGTGACGCCAGCGATCTGCTGCGTCTGCCGCCTGCATCCAGCACTGGCAGCGCCAGCACCTCATCAACCTCGAGCTCAACCGGGGGTAGCATTATGGACCAACGCCGCGCTAACGCGCAGCGTAACGACTACCAGCGTCAGGGGGAATAACGATGCGTAAATCTGTTATCGCGATCATTGTCATCGTGCTGGTAGTGCTCTACATGTCAGTCTTTGTCGTGAAGGAGGGCGAGCGCGGTATCACGCTGCGTTTCGGTAAAGTTCTGCGCGACGACGAAAACAAGCCGCTGGTATACGCGCCAGGCCTGCACTTCAAGATCCCGTTTATCGAATCGGTGAAAATGCTGGATGCGCGTATTCAGACCATGGATAACCAGGCTGACCGTTTTGTCACCAAAGAGAAGAAAGACCTGATCGTCGACTCCTATATTAAATGGCGCATCAGCGACTTCAGCCGTTACTACCTGGCCACCGGCGGCGGCGACGTCTCCCAGGCAGAGGTGCTGCTGAAGCGTAAATTCTCGGACCGTCTGCGTTCTGAAATCGGCCGTCTGGATGTGAAAGACATCGTCACCGACTCCCGTGGCCGTCTGACGCTGGAAGTGCGTGATGCGCTGAACTCAGGGTCGGCCGGTACGGAAGACGAGGTTAGCACGCCGGCAGCTGACGACGCGATTGCCAAAGCGGCAGAGCGCGTGGAAGCTGAAACCAACGGCAAAGTGCAGGTGATCAACCCGAACAGTATGGCGGCGCTGGGTATTGAAGTCGTCGACGTGCGTATCAAGCAGATCAACCTGCCGGCGGAAGTGTCGGAAGCGATCTACAACCGTATGCGCGCGGAGCGTGAAGCGGTTGCTCGTCGCCACCGTTCACAGGGTCAGGAAGAGGCGGAAAAACTGCGCGCGACCGCGGACTATGAAGTCACCAAGACGCTGGCGGAAGCCGAGCGCCAGGGCCGTATCCTGCGTGGTGAAGGCGATGCGGAATCGGCAAAACTGTTTGCCGACGCGTTCAGCCAGGATCCGGGCTTCTATTCCTTTATTCGTAGCCTGCGCGCCTATGAGAAGAGCTTCCAGAGCAATCAGGATGTCATGGTCCTGAGCCCGGATAGCGATTTCTTCCGCTATATGCGTTCACCGGATTCGGTGCGTAAATAAGTCGAAGATGACAGTAACCTACAGTGGTTAATGCAAAAAGGCGCCTGAGACAGGCGCCTTTTTTTATGCTACGACGGCGTGAATTAGTTGCCGAGCAGCTTGTTCAGCAGGCCACCGATCACCGGCAGGCTCGCCAGCGTACTCTCGATGGTGCCGCCGATAGATGAGCCAACGCTTTCGCCCAGGGTTTTGCCCAGGTCCGGCGCCAGATCGGCCAGATTAATGGTGCCAAGCAGCGGCAGGTTGATGCTCAGGGCATCGGTGCCCATCGTCCATACGGCGGCGCCGACCTTACTACCTAAGGAGGTCAGGCCATCCTGTAACCAACCTGCGCCGCTCACATTTTCGATTTCAAATGCGGTTAATTCTCTCATGATAATCTTCCTGATTATGTAGACGTACCGGGTTGTAGTACGCGACGGCATAGTTACAGTTTAAAAAATATCCATCAATACAATTAGTTGTGAATTATGTTTCACTTTGCTGGTTCATAATGAAGCTGAAATACGGGACAATGTGAAATGAGTGAATGAATTCACTGTGCTGGCCGATGACGCCTGCGAAGGCGGCGATGATACTTTTCAATTAGGGTTGACGATGAACTCCACCATTTGGCTGGCGCTGGCGCTGGTTTTAGTACTCGAAGGGCTTGGCCCGCTACTTTATCCGCGCGCCTGGCGCAAGATGGTCGCCAGCCTGAGCCAGCTCCCGGATAATTTATTGCGGCGCTTTGGCGGCGGACTTGTGGTTGCCGGGATTGTGATCTACTACATGTTGAGGAAATCGATTGGCTGATCAAAAAGTGGTCGGATTTGCCTTATTTTGGATGCAAAAAGTGCTGTAACTCTGAAAAAGCGATGGTAGAATCCATTTTTAAGCAAACGGTGATTTTGAAAAATGGGTAACAACGTCGTCGTACTGGGCACCCAATGGGGTGACGAAGGTAAAGGGAAGATCGTCGATCTCCTGACAGAACGGGCTAAATATGTTGTGCGCTACCAGGGTGGTCACAACGCCGGCCATACTCTCGTAATCAACGGTGAAAAAACCGTTCTCCATCTTATTCCATCAGGCATTCTGCGTGAAAACGTCACCAGCATCATCGGTAACGGCGTCGTGCTGTCTCCGGCTGCGCTGATGAAAGAGATGAAGGGCCTGGAAGACCGTGGTATCCCGGTTCGCGAGCGTCTGCTGCTCTCTGAAGCCTGCCCGCTTATCCTTGACTATCACGTGGCGCTGGACGTGGCGCGTGAAAAAGCGCGCGGCGCGAAGGCGATCGGCACCACCGGTCGCGGCATCGGCCCGGCTTACGAAGATAAAGTCGCTCGTCGCGGTCTGCGTGTTGGCGATCTGTTCGATAAAGCAACCTTCGCCGATAAACTGAAAGAAGTGATGGAATATCACAACTTCCAGCTGGTGAACTTCTACAAAGCAGAAGCCGTTGACTACCAGAAAGTGCTGGACGATGTGATGGCGATTGCCGACATCCTGACCGGCATGGTGGTGGACGTTTCCGACCTGCTGGATCAGGCGCGTAAACGCGGCGACTTCGTGATGTTCGAAGGCGCGCAGGGCACGCTGCTGGATATCGACCATGGTACTTATCCGTACGTAACCTCTTCCAACACCACCGCCGGTGGCGTGGCGACCGGCTCCGGCCTGGGCCCGCGTTATGTGGATTACGTTCTGGGTATCATCAAAGCTTACTCGACTCGCGTAGGCGCGGGTCCGTTCCCGACCGAGCTGTTTGATGAAACCGGCGAGTTCCTCTGCAAGCAGGGTAACGAATTCGGCGCCACCACCGGTCGTCGTCGTCGTACCGGCTGGCTGGACGCCGTCGCGGTTCGTCGCGCGGTGCAGATTAACTCCCTGTCCGGCTTCTGCCTGACTAAACTGGACGTCCTCGACGGCCTGAAAGAAGTGAAAATCTGCGTTGGCTACCGTATGCCGGATGGCCGCGAAGTGACCACCACTCCGCTGGCAGCCGACAACTGGGAAGGTATCGAGCCTATCTACGAAACCATGCCGGGCTGGTCTGAAACCACCTTCGGCGTGAAAGAGCGCAGCGGCCTGCCGCAGGCAGCGCTGAACTACATCCAGCGTATTGAAGAGCTGACCGGCGTTCCGGTTGATATCATCTCTACCGGTCCAGACCGTACCGAGACCATGATTCTGCGCGACCCGTTCGACGCATAATCACTCGCAAGGGGCGCCGTTCGGGCGCCCTTGTTTTTGCTGTTCGCCCGCCCCATTTTAAATAAATTAGCGGCCTGAGCGCTGGCTGGTTTATCATCAATAATAATGATGTCGCTCGACATACCCTGTTTTCTTTTCCCTGAGGTTTATGTGCAGTTAACGAGTTTCACCGATTACGGACTACGGGCGCTGATTTATATGGCGTCGCTGCCGGAAGGACGGATGACCAGTATCTCGGAAGTGACCGAGGTCTATGGCGTCTCCCGTAATCATATGGTTAAAATAATCAATCAGTTAAGTCGCATGGGCTACGTAACTGCCGTGCGGGGGAAGAACGGGGGCATTCGCCTCGGCAAACCAGCAGGACAGATCCGCGTCGGTGACGTGGTGCGCGACCTTGAACCCTTATCGCTGGTCAACTGCAGCAGCGAGTTTTGCCACATTACACCAGCCTGTCGTTTGAAACAGGCGCTAGCTGAAGCCGCGCAGAGTTTTCTCAAGGAACTGGATAACTATACGCTGGCTGATTTGGTTGAGAAGAATCAACCGCTTTATAAATTATTGCTGGTGGAGTGACGCCACTCTGCCGGAGATGACAACGGAGGAACCGATATGTCACAAGATCCATTCCAGGAACGCGAAGCTGAGAAGTACGCGAACCCAATCCCGAGCCGGGAATTTATCCTCGAACATTTAACCAAACGGGAAAAGCCTGCCAGCCGCGATGAGCTGGCCATCGAGTTAAATATCGAGGGCGAAGAGCAAACCGAAGCGCTGCGCCGCCGCCTGCGCGCGATGGAGCGCGACGGTCAGCTGGTCTTCACCCGCCGTCAGTGCTATGCGCTGCCGGAGCGCCTTGATCTCCTCAAAGGAACCGTTATCGGCCACCGTGATGGCTATGGTTTCCTGCGTGTTGAAGGGCGCAAAGACGATCTCTACCTGTCGTCAGAGCAGATGAAAACCTGTATTCATGGCGACCAGGTGCTGGCCCAACCGCTGGGCGCGGACCGCAAGGGCCGCCGCGAAGCGCGCATTGTCCGCGTCCTGGTGCCGAAAACCAGCCAGATTGTTGGCCGCTACTTTACCGACGCTGGCGTCGGTTTCGTCGTCCCGGACGACAGTCGCCTGAGCTTCGATATCCTGATCCCGCCGGAAGAGATTATGGGCGCGCGGATGGGCTACGTGGTGGTGGTCGAGCTGACCCAGCGCCCGACCCGCCGCACCAAAGCCGTGGGGAAAATCGTCGAAGTGCTGGGCGACAACATGGGTACCGGCATGGCCGTCGATATGGCGCTGCGCACCCATGAAATTCCATACGTCTGGCCGCCGGCGGTAGAAAACCAGGTTTCCGGCCTGAAAGAGCAGGTGCCGGAAGAGGCGAAAGCCGGGCGCGTCGATCTGCGCTCCCTGCCGCTGGTCACCATTGACGGCGAAGATGCCCGCGACTTCGATGACGCGGTGTACTGCGAGAAGAAACGCGGCGGCGGCTGGCGCCTGTGGGTAGCCATTGCCGACGTCAGCTACTACGTGCGTCCAGGGACGCCGCTGGACGCTGAAGCGCGCAGCCGCGGAACCTCGGTCTACTTCCCGTCGCAGGTGGTGCCGATGCTGCCGGAAGTGCTGTCTAACGGTCTGTGCTCGCTGAACCCGCAGGTCGATCGCCTGTGCATGGTGTGCGAGATGACGATTTCGTCAAAAGGCCGTCTGACCGGTTATAAATTCTATGAAGCGGTGATGAGTTCACATGCTCGCCTGACCTATACCAAGGTGTGGCATATGCTGCAGGGCGACCAGGAGCTGCGTGAGCACTACGCGCCGCTGGTGAAGCATATTGAAGAACTGCATAACCTCTACAAGGTGCTGGATGGCGCCCGCGAAGAGCGCGGCGGTATCTCATTTGAAAGTGAAGAAGCTAAATTCATCTTCAACGCCGAGCGCCGTATCGAGCGTATCGAACAGACCCAGCGTAACGATGCGCACAAGCTGATTGAAGAGTGCATGATCCTGGCGAACATCTCCGCTGCGCGCTTCGTTGAGAAGGCGCAGGAGCCGGCGCTGTTCCGTATTCACGATAAGCCGAGCACCGAGGCGATTACCGCGTTCCGCAGCGTGCTGGCGGAGCTGGGTCTGGAACTGCCGGGCGGCAACAAGCCGGAGCCGCGCGATTACGCCGAACTGCTGACCTCCATCGCCGATCGCCCGGATGCGGAAATGCTGCAGACGATGCTCCTGCGGTCGATGAAGCAGGCGGTCTACGATCCGGAAAACCGCGGCCACTTTGGCCTCGCGCTGCAGTCCTATGCCCACTTCACCTCGCCGATCCGTCGTTACCCGGATCTGTCGCTGCACCGCGCCATCAAATATCTGCTGGCCAAAGAGCAGGGGCATAAAGGCAATAGCACGGAGACCGGCGGCTGGCACTACAGCATGGAAGAGATGCTGCAGCTGGGCGAGCACTGCTCGATGACCGAACGTCGCGCCGATGAAGCGACGCGCGAAGTCTCCGACTGGCTGAAGTGTGACTTCATGCAGGATCAGGTAGGCAATATCTTCTCCGGGGTTATCGCCAGCGTAACCGGCTTTGGCTTCTTCGTTCGTCTCAACGATCTGTTTATCGACGGCCTGGTGCATGTTTCCTCCCTCGATAACGACTACTATCGTTTCGACCAGGTGGGGCAGCGTCTGATCGGCGAGTCCGGCGGGCAGACCTATCGCCTGGGCGACCGCGTGGAAGTCCGTGTGGAAGCGGTCAACATGGACGAGCGTAAAATCGACTTTACCCTGATCTCCAGCGAGCGCGCGCCGCGTAATGTCGGCAAAACCGCCCGTGAGAAAGCGAAAAAGAGCACCTCCGGCAAACCGGGCGGCCGTCGTCGTCAGGTTGGTAAGCAGGTGAACTTCGAGCCGGACAGCGCGTTCCGCAAAGAAAAAGACCAGGCGAAAGCGAAGCCGAAAGGCGAGAAGAAAGCGAAAAAACCGTCGGCGAAAACGCAGAAAATCGCCGCCGCGACCAAAGCCAAGCGCGCGGCAAAGAAGAAGAGCGCCGAGTGATTGACCACCCTTCACTCTGAAGTCTGCTGACGCAGAACGGGGTGAAGGGCGGATAACAGAACCTAAAACGAGTACATCAATGAGTGAAATGATTTACGGCATCCATGCGGTGCAGGCACTGCTGGAGCGCGCACCTGAGCGTTTTCAGGAAGTTTATATTCTGAAAGGCCGTGAGGATAAGCGCCTGCTGCCGCTGATCCACGCGCTGGAAGCGCAGGGCGTGGTGATTCAGCTGGCCAACCGCCAGTTCCTCGATGAGAAGAGCGAAGGCGCGGTACACCAGGGGATCATTGCCCGTGTGAAGCCGGGGCGTCAGTATCAGGAGAACGATCTGCCGGATCTGCTGGCGCAGCTCGATCAGCCGTTCCTGTTGATCCTTGACGGCGTGACCGATCCGCATAACCTCGGCGCCTGCCTGCGCAGCGCCGATGCTGCCGGCGTGCACGCGGTGATTGTGCCGAAAGATCGTTCCGCGCAGCTGAATGCGACGGCGAAGAAAGTGGCCTGCGGCGCGGCGGAGAACGTCCCGCTGATCCGCGTCACCAACCTGGCGCGCACCATGCGCCTGCTGCAGGAGGAGAACGTCTGGATCGTCGGAACCGCAGGTGAAGCCGACCATACGCTGTTCCAGAGCAAAATGACCGGGCCGATGGCGCTGGTGATGGGCGCGGAAGGCGAAGGTATGCGCCGCCTGACCCGCGAGCACTGTGATGAGCTGATCAGCATCCCGATGGCGGGCAGCGTCTCCTCGCTGAACGTCTCGGTGGCCACTGGTATCTGCCTGTTTGAGGCGGTACGCCAGCGCAGCTAAGCTGATCCGCTGACGGAACTGAAAAGCCATCCTCCGGGATGGCTTTTTTGTGACCGCTCTCGCGGGCGAGTATCTCCCCGGATAACCATACTTATGGTTATCGCCATTGATGGAGGGAGACACGATGCACTGGCAAACGCACACCGTTTTTAATCAACCGACCCCGCTGAATAACAGCAATCTGTTCCTGTCTGATACCGCCCTGCGTGAAGCGGTGGTCCGTGAAGGCGCCGGCTGGGATGGCGATCTGCTCGCCAGCATTGGCCAGCAGCTGGGGACCGCAGAATCGCTGGAGCTGGGACGCCTGGCCAACAGCAACCCGCCGGAGCTGCTGCGCTATGACGCCACCGGCGCCCGACTGGACGACGTTCGCTTCCACCCCGCCTGGCACCTGCTGATGCAGGGGCTGTGTGCGAACCGGGTGCATAATCTCGCCTGGCAGGAGGAGGCCCGTGAAGGCGCGTTTGTCGCGCGCGCCGCTCGCTTTCTGCTCCACGCCCAGGTAGAGGCCGGAACGCTGTGCCCGATTACCATGACCTTCGCCGCGACGCCCCTGCTGCAGCACGCCCTGCCTGCGCCTTTTGGCGACTGGCTGTCGCCGCTGCTGAGCGACCGTTACGATCCCCACCTCGCGCCGGGCGGCCAGAAGCGCGGCCTGCTGATTGGCATGGGGATGACCGAGAAGCAAGGGGGCTCCGATGTGCTGAGCAATACCACCCGCGCGGAGAAAACGGCGGAAGGGTTTTACCGGCTGGTGGGACACAAATGGTTCTTCTCGGTGCCGCAGAGCGATGCCCACCTGGTGCTGGCCCAGGCGCCAGCGGGCCTGTCGTGCTTCTTTGTGCCGCGCCTGCTGCCCGACGGACAGCGCAACGGCGTGCGGCTGGAGCGCTTAAAAGAGAAGCTCGGCAACCGCTCCAACGCCAGTAGCGAAGTGGAGTTTTATGACGCCTGCGGCTGGCTGGTGGGCGATGAGGGCGACGGCGTGCGGCAGATCCTCAGGATGGGCGGCCTGACCCGCTTTGACTGCGCGCTGGGCAGCCATGCCCTGATGCGCCGGGCCTTCTCGGTGGCGCTGTATCATGCGCTACAGCGCCAGGCGTTCGGTAAAAATCTGGTCGATCAACCGATGATGCGCCAGCTGCTGGGGCAAATGGCGCTCCGTCTTGAAGGACAAACCGCGTTCCTGTTTCGTCTGGCGCGGGCCTGGGACCGTCGGGATGATGCCCGGGAAAGCGCCTGGGCGCGTCTGTTTACGCCTGCGGCCAAGTTTGCCATCTGCAAGGCCGGCATCCCGTTCGTCGCTGAGGCGATGGAAGTCCTGGGAGGGATCGGCTATTGCGAGGAGAGTGAGCTGCCGCGGTTGTATCGCGAGATGCCGGTCAACAGCATCTGGGAAGGCTCAGGCAATATTATGTGCCTCGATGTGATGCGGGTGCTGAGCAAGCAGCCGGCGGCGATGGAGCTGCTGGCCGCGGAGTGTGCGGAGGTGAAAGGACAGAACCGCCATCTCGACCGCGCATGGCGTCAGCTGCAGCAATTGCTGAAACGACCCGCCGAAGAGCAGGGCAGAGAGATTGCCCGGCTGGTCTATCGTCTGGGGGCGGGGGCGCAGATGCTGCGTTTCGCTTCGCCGCCGCTGGCCGAAGCCTGGTGCCGGATGATGCTCGACACGCGCGGCGGCATACGTCTTGACGCGCCGACCCTCGACGACCTGCTGCTGCGGGCCATGGGGCGGGGGCGCCAGGCGCCTCAGGCGTAGAGAATGGCCTGCACGCGCCAGCTGTCCGGCTGTTGTTCCTCGTACATCTGAATAATGCGATACCAGGAGGCGCCTTGCTCGTCCGCTTTGCGGGCAATGGCGTGCTCCACATCCTGTTGGCTGCCGGAAAGATTAGCGACGGAGATCAGACCGATTTCATTCAGGCCGGTGACGCAATCCGCGCTGGCGAATTCGGCTGACTGCGCGGAGGTGTTGGCCGTCGCAGTGGTTAACAGCAGGCTGGATAGGGTAAAAGATCGTTTCATCGTCAGCTCCATTTCACGTAGTCCCAAGGGCAGTCCGTTGCTAACGTCCTGCCAGGTGGCTGGCCGAACGTTATTATGCACAGGAGAACGTGAATGGACGCAAAGCTGTGTAAAGCAGATTTAAAGACGCCGTCTCGTCATCGACGATAGAGGATCGCCTGCGAATACCACTGGCCGGGTACCATGGTGTCATCGATCATGATGATGACGTAGTAATCGGCTTTGGCCGCTTCTGCTTTGGCCTTCAGCGCCGCTTCGACATCCATCGGCGAACCGTACATCAGTACGCTCACCGTGGCCATTTTCTGCAGGCCAGCCGTCTGGTTGCGCTGGATCTCCTGCGGATGGTCGGTGGCGGGCGGCGGGGCTTCCGGCGTTCCCTGCAGAGCGCTACACCCGCTGAGGACGATAGCCAGTAACCACGGACAAAACCTGCGCATAACCATATCTCGTTTCCTGATAGTGATAGTGTAGTGGTAGCCTTAACAGGATTTCCGGGGAATGTTCCCGAACTGTTATCTCTGACGCGATTTTCGAATGAAAATGTTGTGAAAGCGTAACCGGGTTCTCAACATTATGAATCGTAGCAAACGGGGTTGCCTGGTGAATGCATTTTCCCATGCTGCCTAACCACAATAGAGAAGGGAGACGATAAATGATTGCACTCGAAATGCGCAACCTCGGCGGTGGCGAAATTTTGCATGCCTGCCCGCAGGAGAGTCTGGATAAGCCACTGCCCTGTATCGTCTTTTATCATGGCTTTACCTCGTCAAAACTGGTTTACAGCTACTTTGCAGTGGCGCTGGCCCAGGCGGGTTTCCGGGTGATTATGCCGGACGCGCCGGAGCATGGCGCGCGCTATCACGGTGATGAGACCGGGCGGATGCAGCGCTTCTGGCCGATCCTGCAGCAGAATTTCAGAGAGTTTCCCGCGCTGCGCGAGGCGATTATCGCCGAAGGCTGGCTGGAAGGAGAGCGACTGGCGGTGGCGGGGGCGTCGATGGGGGGAATGACGGCCCTGGGTATCATGACGCATCATCCCGAGCTGAACAGCGTCGCCTGCCTGATGGGGTCGGGTTATTTTCGTTCGCTGTCGCAAACCCTGTTTCCCTCGCCTGGCTTTGATGGCGACAGCCTCAGCGAGTGGGATGTCAGTCATCAGCTGGCGTCGCTCGCCCGGCGGCCGCTGCTGCTCTGGCATGGCGATGCCGACGACGTGGTGCCGCCGGCAGAGACCTTCCGGCTTGAGCAGGCGCTCAGGCAGAGCGATCTTGCCGCCAGGCTGACCTGCGTCTGGCAGAAAGGCGTCCGCCATCGCATAACCCCGGAGGCGCTGGCCACGACGGTCGCCTTTTTCCAGCAGCATCTTTAAACGCGGATCACGCTGGCGTCCCTCCTCTGATACCGCTACCCATCTGGCGCTCTATCGCCGTTATCCCGGCCTTGGCGGGGTGGTGCATACCCATTCGACGCACGCTACCGCCTGGGCGCAGGCGGGGCTGGCGATCCCGGCGCTCGGCACCACCCATGCGGACTACTTTTTCGGTGATATCCCTTGCACCCGGGCGCTTAGCGCGCAGGAGGTGGATGAGGGCTACGAGCTGAACACCGGGAAGGTGATTATCGAAACGCTGGGCGAGGCAAACCCGTTGCATACGCCGGGGATCGTCGTCTATCAGCACGGGCCGTTCTCCTGGGGGAAAGACGCCCACGAGGCGGTGCACAATGCGGTGGTGATGGAAGAGGTGGCGCGCATGGCGTGGATTGCCCGCGGCATTAATCCGCGGCTGCAGCCGATTGACAGCTGGCTGATGGAAAAACATTTTCTGCGTAAACACGGGCCGAACGCCTACTACGGGCAGAAGTAAACGACGCGCTCCGGGGCTTTCACCGTCACGGTGAAGCAACTGGTCTGGCCCCGGAGCCGTTTTTAGCCCTGACGATAAGCCGACGGCATAGCGCGCATGCCGATGAGCGTGACCACGCAAATTATCGCGCCAGCGTAAAACGTCGAAGCGGCGCCGAAGGTTTCCCACAGCACGCCTGCGCCGGTACTGGCCAGCAACAGCGCTAGGCCGCTCATCAGGTTGAACATACCGAACGCCGTGCCGCGTAGCGCCGGCGGCGCCGTATGGGCGACCATCGCCGCCAGCAGCCCCTGGGTCATCCCCATATGAATTCCCCACAGCGCGACCCCGACCAGCAGCGTGCTCCAGTGGGCGCTGAGGGCCAGCACGATATCGGCGAGGATCAGCACCAGCAGTCCCCACTGCAGCAGTTTGCTGTGGCTCATGTTGTCAGAGAGCTTGCCGAACGGGTAGGCCGTAACGCTGTAGACCAGGTTCATCGCCACCATTACCAGCGGAATGGTAAACAGCGGGATCTCCATCTGCTGGGCGCGCAGCACCAGAAAGGCTTCGCTGAAGCGGGCGAGGGTGAAGATGCTGCCGATGGCGACTACCCACCAGTAGGCGGCGGAGAGCTTTTGCAGATTTTCGCGCTTCAGCGGATTACTGCGTTGATGGTCGATGGCGGATTTTGGCTCCTGCAGGCCAAAACCCAGCAGGAGAATAGAGAGCACGGCGGGAATAACCGCCACCCAGAATATAGCGTGAAAATCGTTGGCCCAGATAAACATCAGCAGCACCGCCAGCAGCGGGCCGAGAAAGGCGCCAACGGTATCCAGCGCCTGACGTAGCCCGTAGGCGGCGCCGCGGATCTCCGGTGGGGTGACGTCGGCGACCAGCGCGTCGCGCGGCGCGCCGCGAATGCCTTTGCCTACGCGGTCGATCATGCGGGCGCTAAACACCACGCCGGCGGTCGGGGCGATGGCAAACAGCGGCTTGCTGAGCGCGCCCAGGCCGTAGCCCAGCAGCGCCAGCCCTTTGCGCTTACCGACGTAGTCGCTGATCGCGCCGGAGAAGATTTTCAGGATCAGGGCGGTGGCTTCCGCCAGCCCCTCGATAAGACCGATGATAATCACGCTGGCGCCGAGGGTGGTGGCCATAAACAGCGGTAAGAGACTGTGGATCATCTCGGACGACACATCCATCAGCAGGCTGACGCCGCCGAGTACCCAAACGCCTTTGGGGATGCGGCCTAAGGTGGCGAAACGCGGAACCATCAATCACTCCTGAATATCAAATGGCGAGTGGCTGATTAAATCAGGTTGCGATGACGCTGATAAGTTGATTTATAAAATTATTCTCAATTGCGTTTAGCCGCTGGCCTTGCTTCGCCCCTCGCGAGGAGAGGCGAAGAATGGGCCCGACATTAGCGGTAAATCACCGCGCTGGCGCGAAGCGGGCCGTTGGTTTCTGGTTCGTGCATCAGGATGGGCTGAAAATATTTCGCCCCCTGCGCATCGCTCAACTGGCTAAGGGCCTGTTCGGCCTCGTGCTCAGTGGCCATATTGTGATTGATATAGATAACGCCGAGGCTCTGCACATCGTCCATGTTGCGGGCCTGTCGTTCGGTGATTTGGATAGCTGCCAACGCGTTGGCGCTGAAGAAAAGCGCAGCCATCATGGCGATGATTTTCAGTTTCATATACTACGCTCCTGACTGACAGTCCTGACGCTGACTCGGGGCTCTCCTGTGGTCATTGGGTTTCTGATTTAAGTGTAATCGCTGATTGAACGGCGTATCGCGACCTTTTCTGATGCAGTTGTTCAAAAAAATGCCGCTTCCTTTGCTGGTTAATTTTAAATCACCCACTTAGCGCCACTTGGCGCTTAGTGCGAATTATTTGTGCAAATGCGCTTGTGTTCCTGGGGGGCCGCCATTAGAATGACGCGTCAATTTTTCAGCCGCCCTTTAACACGTTCCTTGCCTCCATGGGCCGCGGCTGACCCAGACAGGAGGCTGAATAATCCGTAAGGAGCAATTCGATGCGTCATTACGAAATCGTTTTTATGGTCCATCCTGACCAGAGCGAACAGGTTCCGGGCATGATCGAACGTTACACTGGTGCAATCACTGCAGCAGCAGGTACGATCCACCGTCTGGAAGACTGGGGCCGCCGTCAGCTGGCTTATCCGATCAACAAACTGCACAAAGCTCACTACGTTCTGCTGAACGTTGAAGCGCCGCAGGAAGCGATCGATGAGCTGGAAACTAACTTCCGCTTCAACGACGCCGTTATCCGCAGCATGGTAATGCGTACTAAGCACGCTGTTACCGAAGCATCTCCGATGGTTAAAGCGAAAGACGAGCGCCGTGAGCGTCGCGAAGATTTCGCCAACGAAACCGCAGATGATTCTGAAGCTGGGGATTCTGAAGAGTAATCCTGATGACCAACCGTCTGGAGCTGTCCGGCATTATTTGCAGGACTCCACTTCGTAAGGTCAGCCCGTCAGGAATTCCTCACTGCCAGTTCGTGCTTGAGCATCGTTCAGTGCAGGAGGAAGCCGGTTTTCACCGGCAGGCATGGTGTCAAATGCCCGTTATTATTAGCGGTCACGAGAACCAGGCCATTACTCACAGTATAACGGTCGGTAGCGCAGTAACCGTTCGAGGGTTCATCTCTTGCCATAAGGCAAAGAACGGCTTGAGCAAAATGGTTCTGCATGCCGAGCAGATTGAATTGATAGATTCTGGAGACTAGCCATATGGCACGTTATTTCCGTCGTCGCAAGTTCTGCCGTTTCACCGCGGAAGGCGTTCAAGAGATCGACTATAAAGATATCGCTACGCTGAAAAACTACATCACCGAAAGCGGTAAGATTGTCCCGAGCCGTATCACCGGTACCCGTGCAAAATACCAGCGTCAGCTGGCTCGCGCTATCAAACGCGCTCGCTACCTGTCCCTGCTGCCGTACACTGATCGTCATCAGTAATCGGTCACGGTCCATTAATACGACTTTGAGAGGATAAGGTAATGCAAGTTATTCTGCTTGATAAAGTAGCAAACCTGGGTAGCCTGGGTGATCAGGTTAACGTTAAAGCGGGCTATGCTCGTAACTTCCTGGTCCCGCAGGGTAAAGCTGTTCCTGCTACCAAGAAAAACGTTGAATTCTTCGAAGCACGTCGCGCTGAACTGGAAGCCAAACTGGCTGACGTTCTGGCAGCTGCTGAAGCTCGTGCTGCGCAGATCAACGCCCTGGAATCCGTAACCATCGCGTCTAAAGCTGGCGACGAAGGTAAACTGTTCGGTTCCATCGGTACTCGCGACATCGCTGACGCTGTCACTGCAGCAGGCGTTAAAGTTGCTAAGAGCGAAGTTCGCCTGCCGAACGGCGTTCTGCGTAACGTTGGCGAGCACGAAGTGGACTTCCAGGTTCACAGCGAAGTTTTCGCTAAAGTTATCATCAACGTGGTTGCTGAGTAATCGGCCTCTGACGTTCTGGTAACAACAAATCGCCGGCCTTGTGCCGGCGTTTTGCTTTTTAGCGCCTTTCATTTTGCGGCGGCGTAACGCTCGCTGTCGTCTTCGCTGCTAGCGCGCGCGCACAAAGCTGCCGTTCGACTGGCGGGTAAACAGCACCTGCTGTCCGTTGCCGGTATCAATAGTGAGCCCGGTGACCACGCCGTTGGCGTTCTGCCGAATCTGCACCGTCTGTCCGCTCTGCAACGTGCTTAATGGTTTACCTGCGCCTTCAACCTGCGCCATGGCGTAAACGTCGGTGGCCGGCAGCCCATGATCGCGGAACAGCTGGGCCAGGGTTTTGCCTGACTCGATGCGATAGGTCCGCCATTGCTGTTCAATGCCCGGCGCGGACTGCTGCGATGAGGATTGATAGGGCTGGGAGGCGGCGGGCTGCTGCGTTTGCGCCTGGTCCGGTTGCTCATCCTGAATCGGCTCCGGGGCGACCGGCGCCATCTGGTCGGCATCGCTCACGGTAGGCGTATTGGTGATCGGCGGCAGCGGAACGGCCTGATTGCCGCCAGCTTGCGGTTGGGACTGCGACTGCAGATTCAGGTTTGCTTCACGGCTGGTGGACGCCGGGTTTTGGCTATCGTCTGAGGGAAGCAGAATGCCGATAATCACCAACAGGAAGCCAGCGATAATTCCCCGGCGGTGCATCGGGGGCAGTGGGTCCAGGAGGCGAAAATGATCCGGGGCGTGCCAGATTTTCGCCAGGGTAGATGTCAGTTCAAAGCGCCCGGGCATGGCTTTCCTCCTGCTCCGCATATTTTTATCCTGCCTATGAGTATAGATGGCTAACGTCCTGATGACCGGAACAAAGTGAAGTTAACCTGATGCCGCCTATTGTTTCTTTTTCGCTGAGATTTGTCATCATCCGCCGACAAAGTTTTACCCATTTCGCTATGGCTGTTATGCTTCCGGACGCTTTTCTCTTGATGTTTATCACCCAAAAAAGGAACAAAGATGGCAACCCCAACTTTTGACACTATCGAAGCGCAGGCAAGTTACGGTATCGGCTTGCAGGTTGGACAACAGCTGAGCGAATCCGGCCTGCAGGGGCTGCTGCCGGAAGCGTTGGTGGCGGGTATCGCCGATGCGCTGGAAGGTAACCAGCCGCAGGTGCCGGTAGAAGCCGTCCACCGTGCGCTGCGTGAAATCCACGAGCGCGCCGACGCCGTGCGTCGCGAGCGTTTCCAGGCGATGGCCGCTGACGGCCAGAAATACCTTGATGAAAACCGCGAGAAAGAGGGTGTGAACAGCACCGAGTCCGGTCTGCAGTTCCGCGTGCTGACCCAGGGCGAAGGCCCGATCCCGGCCCGTACCGACCGCGTACGCGTGCACTACACCGGTAAACTGATCGACGGCACCGTCTTCGACAGCTCCGTCGCCCGCGGCGAACCGGCAGAGTTCCCGGTGACCGGCGTAATCGGCGGCTGGATTGAAGCGCTGACCCTGATGCCGGTAGGTTCCAAATGGGAACTGACCATCCCGCACAACCTGGCCTACGGCGAGCGCGGCGCTGGCGCGTCGATCCCTCCGTTCAGCACCCTGATCTTCGAAGTTGAACTGCTGGATATTATCTAAACAGCAGAGGCTTCCTCTTCCCCGGCGGCGGGGGAAGCCACAAAAATAGCGTAAAATCCTTAAGTTAAAAATTAATTGGAATTATGTTTTGCATTCATCGCGTATGGGTGTATTTTTGTGAGCTATTTCGCGTTAGATGAGTGATATAACACTCACTTTAAACATAAAATTAACATTATATCTAAATCATAGTATTCATCCCTCCGATTCTTACCTAATATCGACTAGCCCTTGCTGGGGTTAATGACAGACGACAGGCCATCAGAGCCTGAACAACACAGACAGGTACAACAGGAAGAAATCACATGGTAGATCAGGTTAAAGTCGCTGCTGTCGAGCAGGAGCCGACTGAACAATCGCTACGGCGAAATCTCACAAACCGACATATTCAGCTGATTGCAATTGGCGGGGCGATCGGCACTGGATTATTTATGGGTTCTGGCAAAACCATCAGCCTTGCCGGGCCATCCATTATTTTTGTTTATATGATTATCGGTTTTATGCTGTTTTTCGTTATGCGAGCCATGGGCGAATTACTGCTGTCGAACCTCGAATATAAATCCTTCAGTGACTTTGCGGCCGATCTGCTGGGCCCCTGGGCGGGCTACTTTACCGGCTGGACCTATTGGTTCTGCTGGGTGGTGACGGGGATGGCGGACGTGGTGGCGATCACCGCCTACGCGCAGTTCTGGTTTCCCGGACTCTCCGACTGGGTCGCGTCGCTGGCGGTGATCCTGCTGCTGCTGGGCCTGAACCTTGCCACCGTTAAAATGTTTGGCGAAATGGAGTTCTGGTTCGCGATGATCAAAATCGTCGCCATCGTGGCGCTGATCGTGGTCGGCCTGGTGATGGTCATGATGCATTTCAAATCGCCGACCGGCGTCGAGGCCTCTTTCGCGCATCTGTGGAATGACGGCGGCTGGTTCCCGAAAGGGCTGAGCGGCTTCTTCGCCGGCTTCCAGATTGCGGTATTCGCCTTCGTGGGGATTGAGCTGGTCGGTACCACCGCGGCCGAAACCAAAGACCCGGAAAAATCCCTGCCGCGGGCGATTAACTCCATCCCGCTGCGTATCATTATGTTCTACGTCTTCGCGCTGATTGTGATTATGTCGGTGACGCCGTGGAGCTCCGTGGTGCCAAGCAAGAGCCCGTTCGTTGAGCTGTTCGTGCTGGTTGGTCTGCCGGCGGCGGCGAGCCTGATTAACTTCGTGGTGCTGACTTCCGCAGCCTCATCGGCCAACAGCGGCGTCTTCTCCACCAGCCGTATGCTGTTCGGTCTGGCGCAGGATGGTCAGGCGCCGAAGATGTTCGCCAAGCTGTCGAAGCGTGCGGTGCCGGCGAAGGGCTTAACCTTCTCCTGCATGTGCCTGCTGGGCGGTGTGGTGATGCTGATGGTCAACCCGAGCGTGATCGCCGCGTTCACCATGATCACCACGGTGTCGGCGATCCTGTTCATGTTCGTCTGGACCATTATCCTTTGCTCTTATCTGGTCTACCGTAAAAAGCGTCCGCAGCTGCACGAGAAGTCCAAATATAAGATGCCGCTGGGCAAATTAATGTGCTGGGTGTGCATGGCCTTCTTCGTCTTCGTACTGGTGCTGTTGACCCTCGAAGATGACACCCGTGAAGCGCTGATGGTCACCCCGCTGTGGTTCGTTCTGCTGGGTGCGGGCTGGCTGTTTGCCGGCAAAAAACGTCTGGCGAAATAAAAGAGCATTTTAACGTTGCTTGCAACGGACCGTCATAAAAAAGGCCACCCGGAGTGGCCAAATAAGACGGACAATGTCGAGGGCGCCTGCGGGCGCCTTTTTCGTTATTCTCCTGCGAGGGCACGCGGGAACAGCACGTTATTTTCCAGGCTGATGTGCTCCATCAGATCGTCAATCATCTCGTTGATACCGTTATACATCGCTTTCCAGGTGGTGCACGCTTCCGGCGGCGGCGTCACGTTATGGGTGATATGTTTGATCACCTCCAGCAGTTCACCCGCTTCGTCATGCTCGCTTTCCATCACGCTGATGGGGCCCCCGGCCTGGGCGCCCATCCCCTGTTTGATCATCGGGAACAGGATCTGCTCCTCTTTCATCATGTGGCTGGAGAGCTCCTGCTGCAGCATGGTCAGGTACTTCGTCAGCCCTTTCGGCACGTTCGGTTTATCGGCATGGACCCGTTCCACCTTGGTGGCCTGCAGGATCAGCTCCGGCAGCTGTTCGCGGTGCCGATCATGATAGCGAACGATGATATGATCGATAATCTCCGCGAGAGGCGCCGCGCGCCAGTCGTGGGTGACGGGCTGCTCGGCCAGTTTCGCCAGCTCGGCTTCGATCACCGCGACATCCAGCGCTTTACGCGATGCGGCGCGCGCCAGCGTCTGTTTGCCGCCGCAGCAGTAGTCCATATCGTATTGACGGAACAGGGCGGAGGCGCGCGGGATGGTCAGCGCCAGCTCGCCTAAAGGTTGGTCACGGAAAGCCATAGCAGTTACCTCGTCATCAGGAATATAAGATGCATTTTAAATGCATCTTTATGGCGAGGGAATACCCCTTAAGAGGGCCCGGCTACTTTTTTTCGTGCGTCAGCGGTTGCAACGTCGGTTTGTCCGGCCTGGCGCGTACGGCGGAGACCACGCCGAGCACCAGCAGCAGGATACCGCTCAGGGTCAGCAGCGGCGGTAAGCTTTGTCGCAGCAGAAAGGTATACAGGAGCCCGGCCAGGGTTTCGAAAACGATAAGCGGCCCGAGGATCACCGTCGGCAACCGTTGACTGGCAATATTCCAGCACAGCGCGCCGACCCATGAGCAGAGCACCGCGATGGCCAGCATCAGCGTAATGAACACCGCCGGGCGCGGGCCGAAGGGCAGGGGGAACCCGGCCTGCTGACCGTGCAGCCAGGCGCAGGCGGCGAGATAACCGGCCAGCGAAACCGGAAGCGTCACCAGCGCCTGAGCGGTAGCCCACATCATCGGCGGTTGATGCGGATTCTCCCGCAGCCAGCGGGCGTTGCGCAGCGCATACCAGGCCCAGCAGACCACCGACCCCAGCGCCAGCGCAATGCCGGAGCCGTAGCGCCACGGACTAAAATCAGGCAAACCCTGGCGCAGTTCCGCGACGTTAACGCAGATCAGGCCGACGGCGATGCAGACCAGCGCCGGAAACAGGCGCCGCCACGGCAGCTTTCCGTCGCGCTGGCTGTAGAGCAGATTGGCGAAGACCGGCAATACCACCGGCAGCGTGCCGATAATCATGGTAGAGACCGGCGCCCCGGTGCGCTGAATGGCGCTGGCCAGAAAGACGTAATAGATAAGATTTCCCATCATCGTCAGACCCAGCGCGGTCCACCAGTCGTTCCGGCTCAGTTGGCGCAAACGCGCGCGCCCGAGCCATGCCAGCGGCAGGGCGATCAGACCCAGCGCCAGATAGCGTCCCATCGACTGGAGCATCGCCGGATACTCGGGCACCAGCAAAGGCCCGACAAAGATTAATCCCCACATCAGCCCCGCCAGCAGGGCGTACAACACACCACTAATCATCATTGCATCCATTGTCATCACGGTTGTCTGCAGTGTAGAAGGAGGGCGGGCGGGAATATTGTATGAGATTGCGCATCAGCGCCTGGCGACCTGCTTCTGATAGCGTACCGGCGTAATGCCGTAACGCTGGGTGAAGGCGCGGGTCAGGTGAGACTGGTCGGTAAGGCCGACGGCTATCGCCACTTCGGCGGCGGGCATGCCGTGGGTGAGAAACGCCTTGGCGCGCCACAGGCGGATGGCCATCAACATCTGATGGGGCGTCACATGATAGTGGGCTTTAAACTGGCGCTGAAAGTGGTACGGGCTAAGCGCCGCCACCTGAGCCAGCTCGTCGAGGGTGATGGGGCGCATATAGTTATCGTGCAGGTAGTCGCGCACGCGGTCGAAGCGATGTCCTGTCTCGCCCTGCGCCGAGGCATGGTGGGCCAGAGGGCGGAAGGTGTCGATGAGGTCGAGCAGCATTCCCTGCTGGGCCAGCGCATCGTCGCTGTGCCACAGGCCATATATTAGCTGGCCAATCCGCCGGGACCGCAGGGGATCCTCGCGGACCACCTCGCTGAACCACCAGTCGCGCACCCCGGTGATGGCTTCCAGACGGTCCGGCTCCAGATAAATCATCCGGTAGCGCCAGCCGTCGGCGGTTTCCGCTTCGCCGGTGTGCAGCTCGTCGGGATTCATGGTGACAATAGCGTTGGCGGCGGCGATATGCTGGCTGCCACGGTAGCGAAAGCGCTCGGCGCCTTGCTCAATCACGCCGATGCCGAAGGCTTCGTGAGTATGGGGTTCAAAGGCGTAGCGGGAGATATGGGCGTGGTAAAGCTCCACCCCGGGCAGCTGTTCGAGATGGCGAAAGCGCGCACGATCTTTTTCATCACTAAATTGGGGTGGTACGCCCTGCATGCCTGCCTCCCGACGGTTGATCTCTTCAATATGAGAGAGGAACCGCCGGGACGCAACCGCAAAAGCTGAGAGGGGCGGTTACAGCATGCCTTTCACGCTTTCGGCAAGGGAAGTGGTCGGACGGCCAATCAATGTACTCAGGGTGTGGCTGTCGTCAAACAGCCCGCCTTTCGAGGCGCCGACGTCGGAGTCCGCCAGCATATCCGCCAGACCCGTCGGCAGGCCGACGCTTTTCAGCGCGGCGGCGAAGTCGGCTTCGCTGAGGTTCTGATAGACCACGTTTTTCCCGCTGTGCGTGCTCAGCTCGGCAGCCAGGTCGCTCAGCGTCCAGGCGTTATCGCCCGCCAGTTCGTAAACTTTCCCTGCATGGCCTTCACCGGCGATAACGCGGGCGGCCGCGGCGGCATAATCCGCGCGGGTAGCGGAGGCAATTTTACCTTCGCCGGCGGCGCCGATAAACACGCCGTGCTCCAGCGCCGGCGGCGCGCTGGCCAGATAGTTTTCGGTATACCAGCCATTGCGCAGCAGGGCGTAAGCGATGCCAGAGTCGGCCAGCATCTGCTCGGTTTCAATATGCTCTGCGGCCAGGCCCAGCGGCGAAGTGTCGGCGTGCAGCAGGCTGGTATAGGCGATGAATGTCACCCCAGCGGCTTTGGCGGCGTTGATGACGTTACGGTGCTGTACGGCACGCTGGCCGACTTCGCTGGAGGAGATTAACAGCAGTTTATTCACACCCTGCAGCGCGGCGGTCAATGCCGCTTCGTCGCTATAGTCGGCCTGGCGGACGACGACGCCCTGCTGGCTGAGCGCCTGGGCTTTGGCCGGGTTGCGGACAATCGCCACAATCTGGCTGGCAGGAACGGTTTTAAGCAGGTCTTGCAGAACGTAGTGGCCAAGCTGGCCGGTGGCACCGGTAAGGGCGATCATGGGTCTTCTCCTTCGTGTTTATTGGCAGTTGTGGTAAGCTAACACCTTAACTAACTTTTAGTAAGTACGTACAAAAAGGTAAGTGTGAAAATGGCCGAACCGACGCTGAGCGAGAAACTGCGCAACGGCAACCTGTTTGCGGAACAGTGCCCGTCGCGCGATGTGCTTAAACATGTCACCAGTCGCTGGGGCGTGTTGATTCTGGTGGCGCTGCGCGAGGGGACCCATCGCTTCAGCGATCTGCGGCGCAAAATGGGCGGGGTCAGCGAAAAGATGCTGGCGCAGTCGCTGCAGGCCCTGGAGCAGGATGGTTTTATCGACCGCGTCTCTTATCCGGTGGTGCCGCCGCACGTTGAATATAGCCTGACGCCGCTCGGTCTGCAGGTGAGCGATAAGGTGGCCGCCCTGGCGGACTGGATCGAGGTTAATCTGCCCGCGGTGCTGGCGAGCCACGGGGAGTGAAAATGTATCACTCCCTGTAGCCCCGCCACCGGGGAGATGTACCCGGATAGCGGCTGGCGCCTTATCCGGGCTACCCGTCAGCTCCGGTTTGTAGCCCCGGTAAGCGCAGCGCCACCGGGGAACAGGCATTACTGACTCAAATCCAGCTGATAAATGGCGAAGCCGATATCATCGGCGGCCACCTGGCGCATCGGATACTGGGCTTTCTCTTTGATAAACGCCGCGGCTTTGTCGCCAGGCGAGGTCTCAAAACGAATATCCAGCGGCGTCTTACTGTGGATCGGCGCCAGGCGCCAGTTGTTATCCGCCGCCGGATGGATCGCGCCATCCTTCTTCGATTGCGCGCCAATCCACGCCGCCAGCACCGAACGGTTTTCATCCGGTGAGGCAAAGGCGATATGGCTTTCGCCGGTGCCGGCGAATTTACCGCCGTAAGCGCGATAGTTATTGGTGGCGACCAGGAAAGTGGCCTGCGGATCGACCGGTTTGCCATTGAAGGTCAGGCCCTTGATGCGCTCTGCCTGCGGATGGATCATCTGGCACTCGCCGTCGTAGCGGGCCGGCTGGCTGACGTCGATCTGGTAGTTCACCCCGTCAATCACGTCGAAGTTATAGGTGCGGAAGCCGTCCCAGTTGATCAGCGACTGCGGCTTGCTGCTGGCCGGGTCTATCTGGTTAAACTGCCCGGCCGAGCACTCCAGCCACTCCTTGACCTCCTTCCCGCTGACCTTCATCACCACCAGGGTGTTCGGGTAGAGATAGAGGTCGGCGGCGTTGCGGAAGGTGAGCTGGCCTTTTTCCACTTCCACGAAGCTCGCCGGATCGTTTTTACGCCCGCCGACTTTAAACGGCGCGGCGGCGGAGAGCACCGGCAGTTTCGCCAGATCCGGGTCGCCCTGAATGTAGTGTTCGACGTAGGCTTTTTGCGCCATGTTGACCACCTGCACCGTCGGGTCGTCCTGCACCAGCGCCAGATAGCTGTACATGTTGTCGGCGGACTTGCCGATCGGCTGACTGACGAACTCGCGAGTGGCGTCGTGATCGGCTTTCAGCACCGCCACCAGCTTGCCGTCTTCCGCCGCCAGCGATTGCTTCGCCACCGCGTCGTAGATTGGCCGCGCTTCCGCTTTACTCTGAGTCACCTGCCATTTTCCGCTGTCGTTGTTCAGCACCAGATCGACCACCCCGAGGTGATCGCCCCACATTCCCGGCATTACCGCCGGCACGCCGTTCAGCGTCCCTCTGGCGATATCCGCGCCTTTAATGTTGGCGAAGTCTTTGCCGGGGAACACCGCGTGGGCGTGGCCGAACATGATGGCGTCAACGCCGGGCACCTGGCTTAAGTAGTAGACCGAGTTCTCGGCCATCGCCTGATACGGGTCGGCGCCTTTCGCCCGCATCTCCGGGATATATTTGCGCGCGGTTTCGGTAATGTCGTTGACCGTCACTTTGCCGCTAAGATTGGCTTTATCCCAGGTCATGATCTGCGGCGGCACAAAGCCGATATAGCCGATGCGCAGGGTATGGGATTGACCGTCGCTGTCCTGAACCGGGGTGTCCTGGATCAGGTAGGGGGTGAACAGCGGTTTGCCGGTTTTGGCATCGATGATATTGGCGTTCACGTAGGGGAATTTCGCCCCGGCCAGCGCTTTGTGCAGGAAGTCGAGGCCGTAGTTGAATTCATGGTTGCCCAGGTTGCCGACGGCATAATTCAGGGTGTTCATCGCCTTATACACCGGATGAACATCGCCCTCTTTTAGCCCCTTAGCGGCCATGTAGTCGCCCAGCGGGCTCCCCTGGATCACATCCCCGTTATCCACCAGTACGCTGTTTTTCGCTTCTGCCCGCGCCTGTTCGATCAGGGTGGCGGTACGCACCAGGCCGAATTTCTCCGTGGCGGCATCTTTGTAATAGTCAAAGTCCATCATATTGCTGTGCAGATCGGTGGTTTCCATGATCCGCAGGTCGACCGTTGCGGCGCTGACGCTGGCGGCGATCAGCGTGGCCAGGAGCGTTGCGCTAAACTTAATCATCAGAGGCGTCCTTTTTTTATGAGCGATAGCACAGAAGAAAATGTATTTATATTCTGTTGCTTACAGAAATGTGAATCTTGCCAGAAAAGTGGGCAGCGAAACCGCCATCGTTATCACAGATAGCGGAACTTGCGGTGATGCGATATAAATAAAACAACGAGTTAACGCCACTGTAACCAGACGAGGTGGAGAATGTTAGAACAAGTATGTCAGCTTGCACGGAACGCGGGCGATGCCATCATGGAAGTTTACGATGGAAACCAACCGATCAACGTCGCCAGCAAGAAAGATGATTCTCCGGTCACGGCGGCGGATATCGCGGCGCATAAAGTCATTGTCAGCGGCCTGCAGGCGCTGGATGCCACCATTCCTGTTTTGTCGGAAGAGGACCCGCCGGCCTGGGAAGTGCGTCAGCACTGGCAGCGCTACTGGCTGGTCGACCCGCTGGACGGCACCAAAGAATTTATTAAGCGTAACGGCGAGTTCACTGTCAATATCGCGCTGATTGAAAACGGCAAGCCGACGCTGGGCGTGGTCTACGCGCCGGTGATGAAAGTGATGTACAGCGCGGAAAAAGGCAAAGCCTGGAAAGAAGAGTGCGGCGTGCGCAAGCAGATCCAGGTCCGCGATGCCCGTCCGCCGCTGGTGGTGATCAGCCGCTCCCATGGCAACGATCCGGAGCTGCAGGAGTACCTTGAGCAGCTGGGCGAGCACCAGACCACCTCTATCGGCTCCTCGCTGAAGTTCTGCCTGGTGGCGGAAGGTCAGGCCCAGCTCTATCCGCGCTTCGGGCCGACCAGCACCTGGGACACCGCCGCCGGCCATGCGGTCGCGGTCGCCGCCGGGGCGCATGTTCACGACTGGCAGGGGAAAACCCTCGACTACACGCCGCGTGAATCCTTCCTCAACCCCGGCTTCCGGGTCTCTATTTATTAAGCAGCTTACGCAGCAGGTCGATCACCTGCTGCACCTCCTGCTGGGTGAGCGCGCCGTCTTTGGCCCACTGTACGCGCCCGCTCTTATCCAGCACCACAATCGCGGAGCTCTTCTCGTCCAGCTGCCAGGCTTTCCGCACCAGCCCGTTGCTGTCGACGATAAATTGCGACCACGGGAAGAGCTGTTTATTACTCTCGATACTGTTGCGCACGAACATGCCGGTGCCCGGGATGGCATCGTCGGTATTGACAATGGTGGTGGTCTGATAGCGATCGTGTGGGAAACTCGCCGCTTTAATCGCCTCGATCAGGTTGGCATTTTTCTCTTTTGCTGACGAGCGACCAGCGATGTGCTGGATGACTCGCACTTTTCCCACCAGCTGAGAGCTATTCCAGTTTTTATAGCTAAACTTATCATTATCCAGAATAAGTTCGCCCCGATCCGCGACGCCGACCGGCGCCACGCGCTGGCCGTCGACAAAGTTATGCGCTGAGGCCAGCAGCGGGAAGAGGAGTAACGAGGCGGCCAGTATGCTACGTAGGGTCATGCGGAATCCTTAATCATTTTTGTGCAGGTGATCCGACCACTTGGTCTCGTTTAATGATAAGTGCGATTGGCGACGATTACCCGCAATGAGGATGCCAGTTTGCGTGTTGACGCACAAATTAGTCGAAAAACGGCGACTTATACTTACTTCATCGTATGTCCGAAACGAAAATTCTGAATTATTGTCATCAAACGGTAAATAAACTTATACACACTGGGTCCCTCTGAGATTCTGGACTATAGTTTTAGGGCATTAAAATTTGCGCTCCCGATACGTGGGCTAACTGTGGCACCACAGGAGCGTAACCCTGGCAGGAGAGAAGAATGAAAATTTTCCAACGCTACAATCCGCTGCAAGTGGCGAAGTACGTGAAGATCCTGTTTCGTGGACGGTTGTACATCAAGGACGTTGGCGCATTTGAATTTGATAAGGGCAAAATCCTTATCCCGAAGGTCAAGGACAAGCTGCATCTGTCAGTGATGTCCGAAGTCAATCGTCAGGTGTTGCGTCTGCAAACTGAGATGGCATAACCTGACACGTAGCAGTACGTAGTAGGTAAAAGACGGCTCCCGATGGGGGCCGTTGATGTTTTCAGCCCTTCATCTCCGCATAGCGTTTGCGATACTCCCCCGGTGGAATGCCGTTATGTTTACGGAACAAGCGGGTGAAATAGACCGGATCGCTGTAACCCACCGATAAGGCAATCTTGTTAAGCGGGAGTGTGGTGCTCTGAATGAGCCACCTGGCGCGGTTGATGCGCTGAGCTTCCCGCCAGGCGTATACCGTCTGCCCCAGCTCATTTTTGAAAAGGTGCGCCAGACGTGAAGGAGAGATAAATACCATCGCCGCCAGGGTCTCGATTTTTACCTCTTGCGCGATATGGGCGTTAAGGTAGTCGCAGACGGCGTTAATTCGCGGATCGTGGGCGTGGCGGTTGCTGATGGGCTGTTGCTGAAAACAGCGGAGGATCAACCTTTCCAGGGCGTTCATCGCCAGCGCTTCCGACAGCGGCGCGGAGGCCGAGTGGTGGCGTATCACTTCATGGAACAGATCGCGCAGGTGCTGGAGTTGGTCGGGGTCAGCAACGGTCGTTTTGCCGATGCCGTGCGTGGTTTGGTCCCATTTTAGCCAGTCTATCCAGTAGGGGCGGGGAATAAAGTAGATCCAGAGATGGTCCCAATACTCGCTGTGTTCGTCTCTGCCGTAATGATGAGGCACGCCGGGGGGAAACAGCAGCAGATCGTTTTCCCGACACAGAAGAAAGCCATCGCCCGCTTTCGCCCGCGCCTGGCCACGCAGGGTCAGATTGATGATGTAACCTTTCATCCCCTGCGGACGATTAATGTAGTAGTCCAGTTTGGAGCCGCGGGTGATCGGCGTGAAGCCCGCGACAACCCAGGCATTGAAGGTAAAGGTTTTCATCAATGGCGAGAAATTGAGTAGCTCATTGATATCAAGTTCCATTCTCTCTCCCACCTGAGCGTCGCAGCGTCATTACCTTTCGATGATAGTAAATTCCCATGCCCTGAGGCGCAACGGCTGGCCGCAGCGCACTGTTTTCCCGCTCAGCAGGTCGTTCCCCGCCGTTTCGCTACCGAAATCGAGCGTCTCGCCAGAGTAATTGAACAGGAAGTGGATGGTTTTCCCGGCGCGATTACGCATCTTTTTGACCACTAATGGGTAGCGATAGGCGGAAGTGCGCGAGCACAATGCGAGATCGGCAGTGAGTACATCAAACAGCTGGCTAATCAATCGCTTCTGCGGCAGGAAGCCAACGTACATCGCTCGTCCCCGGCCATAATCCGCTTCGGTGGCGGCCGCGTACTCGCCCCATGCCGGATGCTGATAGCGCAGCAGAGTGCGGGTCCCGGCATCGGGCGTCAGCAGCTCCATCCACAGCTCCGCCTGATTGTCGTTGCGGCAATCAATATCCGCGCAGCATGAGCTTACCGTTGTCCCTTCCGGCAGGGTGAACTGGCTGTAGCTGACGCCGCAGCTCTGCCGCAGGATCCCAGGCTGCGCGCTGCGGCGCACTTTGACGTTTTCATCGCTAAAGCCCGATTTAAAGCCGATAAGCGCTCTGCCGCCCTCGGCGATATAGTGGTTGATACGCGCCAGCAGGCCATCATCGGCAGCGTACAGGCCGGGAACGATCAGCACCCGGTAGCGAGAAGTCTCCTCGTTGACGTCGTGGATGATATCGAGGCTGATATTGTGGTCATACAGCGCATCGTGGAAGCGGCGGAAAATATCGTTATAAATATTGCCCTCGGCGTCGCCGGGGCGGAACTGGTTAAGGGCGTCCATTGCCTCATTGCTTATCAGCAGCGCAACGTCGTTTTCGGCCTTCAGCTCCGCCAGCTGCGGCGACAGGCGGGCAAAGTCAGCCCCGATAGTGGTGGCCTCCTGCCAGGTCGGATTACGCGAGAAGTCGTGGCTGAGCAGCCCCTTCCAGTAGGTTTCGAAGGCGTTATGAATTGAATGCCAATGCCAGTAGGAGACCATGGCGGCGCCGGAGGCGATATGGCTGAACGCCTGCAGGCGCAGCTGGCCCGGGAAGGGAGTCCACTGGGCGAAACCCTGCGCCTGCGTTTCCAGCACGAAGTAGTTCTGGCCCGGCTTAAGCGAGCGGGTGATGGCGCCGCCGAAGGCGATTTCCCGCCCGGTCAGGTGCGCCTGGCTCGGGTGATAGATATCAACACCGGCGATATCCAGTGCCTGCGCTGCCGCAAAATGGTCGACCCGCGGCTGCACGCCGTAAGAGTAACCGCGCCATTCAAAATCGAAGTTGTGGGTGACGAACTGGTGCGGCTGGGCGTACTCGCGCACGATCTCCGCCTGCCAGGCCAGATACTCGGTGACCTGCTGGCGCTGATAACGGAAAAAGGCGCAGGCGAGGCTGGCGTTGATGGTATTTTCCACCGGCGGAAAATCCTGCCAGCGGTCAATGCGGTTGCTCCAGTAATCCAGACCGAAATCGTGATTTAGCTGCCGGAGGTCAGGATATTTCTCCTGCAGGCTGCGCACAAAGCCCTCCTGCATATAGCGGCCGATATTGTCGTAATGCTTGGTTTCGTTATCCAGTTGCCAGCCGATAATTGCCGGATGGTGCTGCACATGCGCCATCAGCGTGCGGATAATTTTTTCGGCATAGCGGCGAAAGGTCGGGTTGACGATATCCATGATCTGCCGTGGGCCATACTTTTGCTGCCCTGTGACGGTGGTGACCAGAATATCGGGATGTTTCGCCGCCAGCCAGGCCGGGACCGCGTAGGTCGGCGTCCCGACGATGACCGCGATGCCGGCCTCATGCATCGCCGCCAGCACCCGGTCGATATGGTAGAAATTGTACTGGCCCTCTTCGGGCTCCAGCGTACTCCATGTGGACTCGGCGATACGCACCACGTTAATGCCGGTTTCGCGCATTAAGGCAATATCCTTGGCCAGCCGATCTTCCGGCATATATTCATCGTAATACGCCACGCCATAAAATAACTGAGACATGCAGACTACCTCCTGACATTAATTCGCGGGCACAGGTTGTGAAGAGAACACGCGCGCTTTATCCAGCGTGATAAACGAAATGAGCGTGAAGCACAGGGCGATACTTCCCAGCACGATATAGCTGCTGGTAAAGCCCATTCTCTGGTACATATGGCCGATGCCGGTGGAGAGGAAAATAGAGCTAAAGCTTTTTGAAAACTGAAAACCAATTAAGTAAACCGTCGCTGAAAGCAGGGGGTTAAAGTTAGCGGTAATATATTTAAGCGCCGCGACGAGTAACACCGAGCTTTCAAATCCATGGAGAAGTTTAATCAGGCTGATGGATATCGGGCCAATAGCCCACGCGGAACCGATAATGCGCAAGCTCATAATCAGCCCGCAGTATAACAGCGCATTTTTGGGGCCGATTTTATTCACAAACCACGGCGCAAAGAACATGACGACGGCATCAAGGAAAATCTGTCCTGTCGTTAAATAACCGAAGACTTCTGCGCCCCGGGCTTTACTCTCAAAAAAGTGGCTGTAGTAGATAGCGAACTGCTGGTCATAGGTTTCATAGACCGCGCCCACGCCAATCACATAGAGCGCGAAGAACCAGAATTTTTTAATTTTCAGCAGCGAGGCGGCATCGCGGAGGGTGACCGGAGACGTTTTGCCAGACAGTAGCCCCTGCTGCTGATGGGTGCTGATCTGCATTTTCCAGACAATCACCAGCAGGCAGACACCTGCCGCGCTGGCCAGCCAGAAAATCATGTTCTGATCGATGCCGTAGAGCTTTCCTGCCGCAAAGGTGCCGATCGCGGCGCCGATGCCGCCGAACATCCTCGCCCGACCAAATTCGAAGCCGGAGGCGCGGCTGACCTTATCGATGTAGGCTTCGCAAATCCCGCAGCCTGCGCCGTAGGCCATGCCAATATAGAGGCCGCCAGCCAGTGCGCCGAGGAACACATTTATTTTTAACAGAGGCGCGAAGACATAGATCCAGTATGGGGCGAATAAGGTGATAATGATCGCCAGCATCCACATCAAATTCTTACGATACACCAGCTTATCCGATATAAAACCGAATAATGGCTGAACGCAGACGGCCACAATGGCGGTGAAAGAATAAACCAGACCGACGTCCGTGTAGTTAATACCGATGGTTTCCGTTAACCACAGTGATAAATAGGGGTAGCAGCATCCCCAGCCTATAAAGAAAAACAGGAAAAACAGACAGCTGATAAAGTAATTTTTATTCGACGTTATCATGGTAACCCTCGCTTCCTTTATTCAGGAATATGATCGTGTAGACGCGAGCAACGTTACCTTTTTGCGCACGGGGGAGTCATGAACGTTTCGCTATGGAGCAGTAATAATCTGCTATCGGCAGAGGGGCGTGAGCCGCTTCACATTCGGGCAATAAAAAGGGCGGATGATCATCCGCCCTTAAGAGAGAGAAAAGATGATGCTCAGGCGTTCTGGCTTTCCGCCGCTTCCGACTGCTTGGGCACCAGCACCGTTGGCTTGTTATCGATGCGGGTCACCAGCAGCTGGTCGATACGGTAGTTGTCGATATCCACGACCTCGAACTTATAGCCGGAGAACTTCACCGCGTCGGTGCGCTTGGGGATTTTACGCAGCATAAACATCATAAAGCCGCCGATGGTCTCGTAGTTCCCGGACTGCGGAAACTCGTCGATATCCAGCACGCGCATCACGTCATCAATCGGCGTACCGCCATCGATCAGCCACGAGTTTTCATCGCGAGCGACGATCTGCTCTTCCAGCCCCTGGCCGACGAGATCGCCCATCAAAGTCGTCATCACGTCGTTAAGGGTGATGATCCCGACCACCAGCGCATATTCATTCATGATCACCGCGAAGTCTTCCCCGGCGGTTTTGAAACTTTCCAGCGCTTCGGAGAGGGTCAGGGTATCCGGGACGATCAGCGTGTTGCGGATCTGCACGCCGCCGGTCAGCACCAGGCTCTGGTTCGCCAGCACGCGGTTCAGCAGATCTTTGGAATCGACGTAGCCGATAATATGGTCGATATCTTCATTACAGACGAGGAACTTCGAGTGCGGATGCTCGGCCACTTTATTCTTCAGGCTCTGCTCGTCTTCATGCAAATCAAACCAAATGACGCTTTCACGCGGGGTCATGGAGGAAGGAACGGTGCGGGACTCCAGCTCGAACACGTTCTCAATCAGCTCATGCTCCTGCTTGCGCAGCACCCCGGCCAGCGCGCCGGCCTCAACCACGGCATAGATATCGTCGGAGGTGATATCGTCTTTCCGCACCATCGGCAGTTTGAAGATGCGGAAGATCATATTAGCCATGCCGTTAAACAACCACACCAGCGGGCGGAAGACTAACAGGCAGAAGCGCATCGGGTTGATGATGCGCAGGGCCACGGTTTCGGGCGCAATCATACCGATGCGTTTCGGAGTCAGGTCAGCAAACAGGATGAACAAGCTGGTGACCAGGGTAAAAGAGATGATGAAGCTCAGCTGCTCGGAGAGCTCCGGTGACATATACCCGCTGAGCAGGCTATAAAACGCCGGGGAGAAGGCCGCGTCGCCCACGATACCGCCCAGAATGGCGACGGCGTTAAGGCCAATCTGCACAACGGTAAAGAAGGTGCCCGGGTTCTCCTGCATCTTCAGCACCCGCTGTGCGTTGACGTTGCCTTCATCGGCCAGCAGTTTCAGTTTGATTTTACGTGAGGCGGCCAGTGAGATTTCCGATATCGAAAAAAAGGCACTGACGGCTATCAGACAGAGTATTACTAAAATACTGTTTAACATATCTTTTCTGACCGTTGAGGTCAGATCCTCGGAAGGGAAGTTGATAACTCAAATGTGGAATACATAAAAAACCGGTCCGAAGGCGCTGGACCGGCTGTCACACTGGGTAGTATAGCGTAAGGGAATGTAAAGCCGCCAGAGCGTTCATTAACCGCCTCGCTGTTGAGGCGGAAATCAGAATTACGCCTGAGGCGGCAGGCAGACGCCAATGCCGCCGATGCCGCAATAGCCGTGCGGGTTCTTATACAGATACTGCTGGTGATCGTCCTCGGCATAGTAGAACGGTTTGGCGGTGGCGATCTCGGTGGTGATGTGCCGGGTATCGTGCGCGTCGTTCATCGCCGCCTGGAAGCGCGCGAGGCTGGCCTTTGCCGCTTCCGTCTGTTCCGGCGTCAACGGGTAAATCGCCGAACGGTACTGGGTGCCGTGGTCGTTACCCTGTCTCATTCCCTGCGCCGGGTCGTGATTTTCCCAGAACACCTGCAATAACTGCTCATAGCTGATGACCTGCGGATCGTAGACCACGCGCACCGCTTCCGCGTGACCGGTCTGGCCGCTGCACACTTCGCGATAGGTCGGATTGGGCGTATAGCCGCCAGTGTAGCCGGCGGCGGTGCTGTAAACCCCCGGCAATTGCCAGAACAGACGTTCAACTCCCCAGAAGCAGCCCATGGCGAACAGCGCGACTTCCATCCCCGCCGGGACGTTGGTCATCGAGTGGCCGTTAACTGCGTGGAGCGTCGCCACTGGCATCGGGGTATTGCGTCCAGGCAGCGCATCCGCCTGGGCGACAAGATGCGTTTTATCAAATAGACTCACGGTGGGCCTCTCAATACAGAAATCGTCGTTAAGGTTGTAACGAAGCGTGTCTTTTAACACAATAAATACGCGTAATACGTCTAGATTAATACATAAGAATTATTTGGGTTATTGCCACTTTTTCAACCCTACGTTGTTAGGGTTTTGTTAAGCCGTGGAGCGGCGCCAGTGTTTCCTGTAGGGGGAAACAGGGATATTCAGGAGAAAATGTGCTAAAAATCCGCCAGTTATGTGTCACCAGCCTTTTGCTGGTCAGCGGGATCGCCAGCGCAGCGAATGTGCGTTTGCAGGTTGAAGGATTATCCGGGGAGCTGGAGAAAAACGTTCGCGCCCAGCTTTCCACCATCCAGAGTGATGAGGTCACGCCGGATCGTCGCTTTCGCGCGCGCGTCGATGACGCCATTCGCGAAGGTCTGAAAGCGCTGGGGTATTACGAGCCGACGATTGAATTTGATCTTCGTCCGCCGCCGAAAAGGGGCCGTCAGGTGCTGATCGCCAAAGTGACCCCGGGTGAGCCGGTGCGCATTGGCGGCACCGAGGTGATTCTGCGCGGCGGCGCCCGCACCGACAGCGACTATCTGGCGCTGTTGAAAACCCGCCCGGCCATCGGGACGGTGCTCAACCACGGCGATTACGACGGTTTCAAGAGCTCCCTGACCCGCGTCGCCCTGCGCAAAGGCTACTTTGACAGCGAGTTCAATAAAAGCCAGCTGGGGGTCTCCCTCGACCGCCATCAGGCGTTCTGGGATATCGATTACGACAGCGGCGAACGCTATCGCTTTGGCCACGTCACCTTCTCCGGATCGCAAATCCGTGATGAATACCTGCAAAACCTCGTGCCGTTTAAAGAGGGCGACTACTACACCTCTCAGGACCTGGCCGAGCTAAACCGCCGCCTGGCGGCGACCGGGTGGTTCAGTTCGGTGGTGGTGGCGCCTGATTTTGCTAAATCACGGAAAACCAAGGTGCTGCCTCTGCAGGGCGTTGTCTCGCCACGCAAAGAGAACACCGTGGAAACCGGGGTAGGGTACTCCACAGACGTCGGTCCGCGGGTAAAAGCCACGTGGAAAAAACCGTGGATGAACTCCTATGGCCACAGCCTGACCTCCAGCGTCAGCCTCTCCGCCCCGGAGCAGCAGTTCGACTTCACCTATAAAGTCCCGCTGCTCAAGAGCCCGCTCGAGCAGTACTATCTGATGCAGGGCGGCTTTAAGCGTACCGATCTCAATGACACCCAGGCTGACTCCACCACCCTTGGGTTGTCGCGTTTCTGGGAGATGTCGAGCGGCTGGCAGCGGGCGATCAACCTGCGCTGGAGCCTGGACCACTTTACCCAGGCGAACGTCACCAACACCACCATGCTGATTTACCCCGGGGTCTCGGTGAACCGCACTCGCTCCCGCGGCGGCCTGATGCCCACCTGGGGCGATTCCCAGCGCTACTCGGTGGACTACTCCAACACCATGTGGGGCTCGGACATCAACTTCATCGTGATGCAGGCCCAGGACGTCTGGATCCGTACCCTCTATGACCGCCACCGCTTTGTGGTGCGCGGCAACCTGGGCTGGATCGAAGCGGACAACTTTGACAAGGTGCCGCCGGACCTGCGCTTTTTCGCCGGGGGCGATCGCAGTATTCGCGGCTATAAATACAAATCCATCTCGCCGAAGGACGATGACGGCAAGCTGATCGGGGCCTCGAAGCTGGCCACCGGCTCGCTGGAATATCAGTACAACGTCAGCGGCAAATGGTGGGGCGCCGTGTTTGTCGATAGCGGCGAAGCGGTCAGCGATATTCGCGAAAGTGATTTTAAAACCGGCGCCGGGGTGGGCGTGCGCTGGCAGTCGCCGGTGGGGCCGATCAAGCTGGATATCGCCCGGCCAATCGGCGACAAAGAAGAGCATGGTTTACAGTTTTACATCGGTCTGGGGCCTGAATTATGAGTTTATGGAAGAAGATAAGCCTCGGCGTCTTAATCGTGTTGGTCCTCCTGCTGGGCACCGTCGGGTTCCTGGTGGGCACTACCACCGGCTTGCATCTGGTGTTCAAAGCGGCGGATCGCTGGGTACCGGGGCTGGAAATCGGCAAAGTGACCGGCGGCTGGCGTGATTTAACCCTCGATAATGTCCGCTATGAGCAGCCCGGCGTGGCGGTCACCGCCGGCCAGTTTCATCTTAGCGTCAGGTTGCGCTGCCTGTGGGACAGCAGTCTGTGCGTAAACGACATCTCGCTGCGCGATATTTACGTCGCCGTCGATACGAAGAAGATGCCGCCCTCTGCGCCGGTCGAGGAAGAGGACAGCGGGCCGCTGAATCTCTCCACCCCTTATCCGATCGCCCTCAGCCGCGTCGCGCTGCATAACGTCAACGTCAAAATCGACGATACCGCGGTCTCTGTGCGCGATTTTTCCACCGGCCTGAACTGGCAGGAGAAAAACCTGACCCTGACGCCGACCTCGCTGCAGGGGCTGCTGATCGCCCTGCCGAAGGTGGCGAAAGTGGCGCAGGAGCAGGTGGTTGAACCGAAAATCGACAACCCGCAGCCGCAGGAAAAACCGCTCGGCGAGACGATGACCGACCTCTTCTCGCAGCCGGTGCTGCCGGCGATGACCGACGTCCATCTGCCGCTGAACCTCAATATTGAGGCGTTCCGCGGCGAGCAGCTGCGCCTCACCGGCGATACCGATATCACCGTGTATAACCTGCTGCTGAAAGTCAGCAGTATCGACGGGCAGATGAAGCTCGACGCCCTCGACATCGACTCCGATCAGGGCAAAGTCACCGCCTCGGGCAGCGCCCAGCTGCAGGATAACTGGCCGGTAGACATCACCCTCGCCGGAACGCTGAACGTCGACCCGATGAAAGGGGAGAAAGTGCAGCTGAAGGTGGGCGGCGAGATACGTAAAACGCTTAAGGTCGGGGTGGACTTAAGCGGGCCGGTAGCGGCCACGCTGCGGGCGGACGCGCAGCTGGCGGAGGCCGGGCTGCCGCTCAATATGGAGCTGAAGAGCAAGCAGCTCGCCTGGCCGTTCAGCGGCGAGAAGCAGTTCCAGGCGGACGACGTCCAGCTGAAGTTCAGCGGCAAAATGACCGACTACGCGCTGGCCTTCTCCACCGCGGTGAAAGGCCAGTCGCTGCCGCCGGCGAAAATCGCCCTCAACGCCAAAGGCAATGAGCGGCAGATCAATCTCGACAAGCTGACGGTCAATGCCCTGGAAGGGAAAACCGAGCTGAAGGCGCTCCTCGACTGGCAGCAGGCGATCAGCTGGCGCGGCGAGCTGACCCTCGACGGCATCAACACCGCCAAAGAGGTGCCGGACTGGCCGTCGAAGCTCAACGGCAGGATCAAGACCCAGGGCAGCCTGTACGGCGGCAGCTGGCAGATGTCGGTGCCGGAGCTGAAAATTACCGGCAACGTGAAACAGAACAAGGTGGATGTCTCCGGCTCGCTGCAGGGCAACAGCTATCTGCAGTGGAAGATCCCGGGGCTGCATCTGGCGTTAGGCCCGAACAGCGCCGATATCAAAGGCGAGCTGGGGGTGAAGGATCTGAATCTCGACGCCACCATCGATGCGCCGCACCTGGATAATGCGCTGCCGGGGCTCGGCGGGACGGCGAAGGGGCTGGTGAAAGTGCGCGGCACTGTCGATGCGCCGCAGCTGCTGGCGGACATCACCGCCCGGGCGCTGCGCTGGCAGGAGCTGAGCATCGCCCAGGTCAACGTCAAAGGGGATGTGAAATCCACCGATCAGATTGGCGGCAACCTGGACGTGCGGGTGGATCGCATCAGCCAGCCGGGGGTGAATATCAGCCTGGTGCAGCTCAATGCCAAAGGCACTGAGAAGCAACATGAGCTGCGGCTGCGGGTGCAGGGCGATCCGGTTTCCGGCCAGCTGGCGCTGGCGGGCAGCTTCGATCGTCAGGCCGAGCGCTGGAGAGGCGCGCTAAGCGATACCCGCTTCCAGACGCCGGTGGGGCCAGTAGCGCTGACGCGCAGTATTGCGCTGGACTACCGTAACCAGGAGCAGAAAATCAGCATCGGGCCACACTGCTGGACCAACCCTAACGCCGAACTCTGCGTGCCTGAGACCATTGACGCGGGCGCCAGCGGGCGGGCGCGGGTGAATCTCAACCGCTTCGACCTGGCGATGCTTAAGCCGTTTATGCCGGAGGCGACCCAGGCCAGCGGCGTGTTTACCGGTAATGCCGATGTCAGCTGGGACACCACCAAAGAGGGGCTGCCGCAGGGCAAAGTGACCCTCAGCGGGCGCAACGTCAAAGTGACCCAGGTGGTCAATGACGCCCCGCTGCCGGTGGCGTTCGATACGCTGAACCTCAGCGCCGATCTGCACAACAATCGCGCGGAGCTGGGCTGGCTTATCCGCCTGACCAACAATGGCCAGCTGGATGGGCAGGTGCAGGTCACCGACCCGCAGGGGCGGCGTAATCTCGGCGGCAACGTCAATATCAGCAACTTCTCGCTGGCGATGATCAACCCGATTTTCGCCCGCGGTGAAAAGGCGGAGGGACGGCTCAACGCCCGTCTGCGCCTGGGCGGCAACGTGAAAAGTCCGCAGCTGTTCGGCCAGATGCAGCTAAGCGGGGTGGATATCGACGGCAACTTTATGCCGTTTGATATGCAGCCGAGCCAGCTGGCGATGAACTTCAACGGTACGCGCTCGACCCTGCAGGGGACGGTGAACACCCGTCAGGGGCAAATCGCCCTTAGCGGGAACGCCGACTGGACGCAGATCGATAACTGGCGGGCGCAGATTGCGGCGAAAGGCAGCCGGGTGCGGATCACCGTGCCGCCGATGGTCCGTCTCGATGTATCGCCGGACGTGGTGTTTACCGCCACTCCAAGCCTGTTCAACCTCGATGGCAAGGTGGATGTGCCCTGGGCGCGGATCGTGGTCAACGAGGTGCCGGAGAGCGCGGTCGGCGTGTCGTCGGACGAAGTGATGCTCGACAAAAACCTCAAGCCGATTAAGCAGCAGAGCGCCGGGATCCCGATCAACAGCAACCTGACGATCCACGTCGGCAACAACGTTCGTCTGGAAGCCTTCGGTCTGAAAGCGCGTCTGACCGGCGATCTGAAAGTGGCGCAGGACAAGCAGGGGCTGGGACTCAACGGGCAGATCAATATTCCGGACGGCCGCTTCCACGCCTATGGCCAGGATTTGATTGTGCGCAAAGGGGAGCTGCTGTTCTCCGGTCCGCCGGATCAGCCGTTGCTGAATATCGAAGCGATTCGTAACCCGGATGCCACCGAAGACGACGTGATCGCTGGCGTTCGCGTCACCGGCTCCGCCGATCAGCCGAAAGCGGAGATCTTCTCCGACCCGGTTATGTCCCAGCAGGAAGCGCTGTCTTATCTGCTGCGCGGCCAGGGTTTGAGCAGCGGACAGAGCGATAGCGCCGCGATGACCTCAATGCTTATTGGTATGGGGGTTGCACAAAGTGGTCAGGTTGTGGGTAAAATCGGCGAGACGTTTGGCGTAAGCAATTTGGCGTTGGACACCGAAGGGGTAGGCGACTCTTCCCAGGTGGTGGTCAGCGGCTATGTACTGCCGGGTCTGCAGGTAAAATACGGGGTCGGTATCTTCGATTCCCTGGCGACGCTGACTTTACGTTATCGCCTGATGCCTAAGCTATATGTGGAAGCGGTGTCTGGCATCGACCAGGCGCTCGATTTGCTCTATCAGTTTGAGTTTTAGCAATGCGAATATTTGTTTACGGCAGTTTACGACGCAAACAAGGCAACAGCCACTGGATGACCAACGCCCAGTGGCTGGGCGCTCATAGTGTCGACGATTATCAGCTGTACAGCCTGGGCCACTATCCAGGCGCGGTGCCCGGCGAAGGCACAGTACATGGTGAAGTTTATCGTATTGATGCATCGACGCTGGCCGAACTGGATGCGCTCCGCACCAAGGGGGGCGAGTATGCGCGCCACCTGATTCAGACGCCTTACGGCAGCGCATGGATGTATGTCTATCAACGTTCCGTTGAGGGTTGTACGTTGATAGCGAACGGCAACTGGTTGGATCGCGACCAGTATTAACCACGACAGCGCCACCTTCGGGTGGCGTTGTTTTTTCTGCGCCCGCCTCTTACCAGAGCGGCAGATAATCTCTCGCCAGCCACATCGTGGAAGCCAGCGTCGTCAGCGCGAGGAATAATAATCGTCGTGTTGGGGTGCTGAACATTACATGACCTCCTCGGGCGTGGTTTGGGGGGCTGCCTCCCGCAGGTAACGCCGCATCGCCGATCGCAGCTTCAGCCAGTCAGCCACCCGGTGTGACAATAACCAGGCCGTTGGGCCAATCAGCTCCAGTACCGCCAGTATCCCGCCAAAGCAGAGTAACAATAAGGACAGCATGTCCAGTGAATCCTGAACCTGCCACCAGACGCGTCGGCCTGACTGAAGGGCGCTGATGATTTCTACCCCGAGAAATAGCAGATACATCACCAGCGCTAGGCCGTAAAACAGGTAATAAAGCAGCGACAGCTGTCTGCGTCCAGGATAGAGCGGATGGTTTTTTACATAAGCCGCGCCGTCGCTGGCATTGTATAGCGCATGGATCGCCCGGCTGTCGCGCTCGTATACGGCGACGATACGATCGCCAGTGGCAAGAAACGGTGGCTGACGACGATAGAGAACAGGATGCAGCGCGAAATTAGCGCAGCCAGCCTGCCACCAGAAGGCCAGCGGCAGGGAACCGCATTGTATCCCGAGGCCGTGATATTCCCGCGTAGGATTGCCCGCATACCACTTCTTAAAGTGGGTATCGGTGATGATGTCTGTCTTAACCGCATAGCGTTCCGGCAGGGCATGCGTAAAAGGCATCGCCGACCGGCGGACGGCCCGCGGCGTTGCGGGTAGCGGCTGGCAAAAAGAAAAGTCGCGGCGGCGGGCCTGCGCCATCTTCGCCAGCAGATCGCGCATGGCGGGGTGCCGTTTTAGCGCCGGGTGGAACAGTCGCTCGCAGAGCCCGGTTAACAGCGCGATGAAGGCCAGTACCGCGATAATGCCGCAGCCGAATTTTGCCCATTCTGAGGCGCCCACCAGGAGCGGAATAAGGGAGACGATGAGCGTCAGCAGGCTGATAATTAGCAGCGGCCGGGCCCAGCGCTTGACGCGTTGACTGGGCTCAAGGAGCGTTTCGCCATCGCTGAGCCAGTGGATCCAGTAACTGCCGTTGTCCAGGCGGCGGGCGCCGAGATACAGAGGCTGATGGGTCTTCAGGCGGTCAAAAAGCGAGGGGGCGTTAAAATAGCGTTTATCGGTATAAAAGACATGGTCGCCGGCGATAAGGCGCAGATACCCCTGTTTTTCAGAGGCGGCGGTTGTGAAGCCAGAAAAGTTAAGAGTGAAATAGCGAACGCTTTTCACGGGACACCCTCCATGGTGTTATCGCGGCTATCCGTGCCGCAATCAGGCAGGGTATGACCCTGCCTGAGACAGAATTACTTCTGCTTAGCGCGCTCGAAAGAGGCAACGATTTCAGCTTTCGCCGCTTCTGCGTTGTCCCAACCGTCGACTTTAACCCACTTGCCTTTTTCCAGATCTTTGTAGTGCTCAAAGAAGTGAGTGATCTGGGCTTTCAGCAGTTCCGGCAGGTCGTTCACATCGTTGATGTGATCGTATTCTTTGCTCAGCTTGGTGTGCGGTACCGCAACCAGTTTCGCATCTTCACCGGATTCGTCGGTCATCTTCAGAACGCCAACCGGACGGCAGCGGATCACGGAGCCCGGCTGCAGCGGGTACGGGGTCGGGACCAACACGTCAACCGGGTCGCCGTCCAGAGACAGGGTGTGGTTGATGTAGCCGTAGTTGCACGGATAGAACATCGCAGTGGACATGAAACGGTCAACGAACAGTGCACCGCTCTCTTTGTCGACTTCGTATTTGATGGGATCTGCGTTCGCCGGGATCTCGATCACGACGTAGATGTCTTCCGGCAGATCTTTGCCCGCAGGTACGTTGAGTAAGCTCATGTCTGTTTCCTTTAAAATGTATGGCAAACAAGTGCTCGGTATTATAGCCAACTCACATCGAATGTCTTCGCTTCTTTTTCCCGATCTCGCCGTGGAGTGCTCTGAATTTTGCGCGCAATAATGGCATGAAAATCCATAAACATAGCCACATCATGAATAAATTTATGTAACCGTTTTCATTGCATGTGATTGATTTATCAAACCGCTTAAAAAAACGTCATAAACCGCAACAGCCGCGCTCCCTGCGAAGCCTTATCGGCTCTCCGCTGGGCAATGGGGCCGTCATTAACATCTCATTTACTTTTTTGAAGTGTGATGTAACGCATTCAGTTACATCACCGATTGTCTATAGTTTGTCCGCAGGTGAGACTTTAACCAACAATAACCCTACGAGGATACCCTTATGTGGAAGCGCTTACTTCTTGTCACAGCAGTTTCCGCAGCTATGTCGTCTATGGCGATAGCTGCCCCGCTAACCGTAGGTTTTTCGCAGGTCGGTTCTGAATCCGGCTGGCGTGCGGCAGAAACCAGCGTCGCGAAAGAGGAAGCCGCCAAGCGCGGTATCACGCTGAAGATCGCCGATGGTCAGCAAAAACAGGAAAACCAGATCAAAGCGGTGCGCTCCTTTATCGCCCAGGGGGTAGACGCGATCTTCATTGCGCCGGTGGTGGCTACCGGCTGGGAGCCGGTGCTGAAAGAGGCGAAAGAGGCCAAAATCCCGGTCTTCCTCCTCGACCGTTCTATTGATGTGAAAGATAAAGATCTCTACATGACCACCGTGACCGCCAACAACGTGCTGGAAGGTCAACTGATTGGCGACTGGCTGGTGAAAACCGTCGACGGTAAGCCGTGTAACGTCGTGGAACTGCAGGGCACCGTCGGGGCCAGCGTGGCCATCGACCGTAAGAAAGGCTTCGCTGACGCCATCGCCAAAGCGTCGAATATCAAAATCATCCGCTCTCAGTCCGGCGACTTCACCCGCAGCAAAGGGAAAGAGGTTATGGAGAGCTTTATCAAGGCTGAGAATAACGGCAAAAACATCTGCATGGTATTCGCTCATAACGACGATATGGCCATCGGCGCCATCCAGGCCATTAAAGAAGCTGGCCTGAAGCCGGGCAAAGATATTCTGACCGGCTCCATCGACGGCGTGCCGGATATCTATAAAGCGATGATCGCCGGCGAAGCCAACGCCAGCGTCGAGCTGACGCCAAATATGGCCGGCCCGGCGTTTGATGCGCTGGAGAAATACAAAAAAGACGGCACCCTGCCGGAGAAGCTGACCATTACCAAATCGACGCTGTATCTGCCGGATACGGCGAAAGAAGAGTTAGAGAAGAAGAAAAATATGGGCTACTGAGTGGATAGCCCCTCATCCCGCCCCTCTCCTCAGCCGGAGAGGGTAACAGGCAGCGTTCCAGCAACCCCGGCAAGCACAGCGCGAACCGGGGCAACCTGACATCATTTGAAGGTGATATCGATTATGAGCGCCGAGGCACACCAGGAGATCCTTCGCACCGAAGGACTCAGTAAATTCTTCCCCGGCGTTAAGGCGCTGGATAACGTCAACTTTAGCCTGCGGCGCGGCGAAATCATGGCCCTGTTGGGCGAAAACGGCGCCGGGAAATCGACGCTGATCAAAGCGCTTACCGGCGTTTACCATGCCGATCGCGGCACTATCTGGCTGGAAGGCCAGGCCATTTCCCCGAAAAATACCGCCCATGCCCAGCAGCTGGGGATCGGCACTGTCTACCAGGAAGTGAACCTGCTGCCCAATATGTCGGTGGCGGATAACCTGTTCATCGGCCGTGAGCCGCGGCGGTTTGGCCTGCTGCGGCGGAAAGAGATGGAGGCCAGGGCGACGGCGCTGATGGCCTCCTACGGCTTTTCCCTCGATGTGCGCGAGCCGCTGAACCGCTTTTCAGTGGCGATGCAGCAGATCGTCGCTATCTGCCGGGCCATCGACCTGTCGGCCAAGGTGCTGATCCTCGACGAGCCCACCGCCAGCCTCGATACCCAGGAGGTGGAGATGCTGTTTACCCTGATGCGCCAGCTCAGGGATAACGGCGTCAGCCTGATCTTCGTCACCCATTTTCTCGACCAGGTCTATGCGGTCAGCGACCGCATTACCGTGCTGCGCAACGGCAGCTTCGTCGGCTGCCGCGAGACCCGCGAACTGCCGCAGATTGAGCTGGTGAAAATGATGCTGGGCCGCGAACTGGACCACAACGCCCTGCAGCGGGCGGGCCGAACCCTGCTGAGCGATAAGCCGGTGGCGGCATTTGAAGGCTACGGTAAAAAAGGCACCATCGCCCCGTTCGACCTGCAGGTGCGTCCGGGCGAAATCGTTGGCCTCGCCGGCCTGTTGGGTTCCGGCCGCACGGAAACCGCCGAGGTGATCTTCGGTATTAAAACGGCGGACAGCGGGAAGGCGTGGATCAAAGGCAAACCGCAAACCCTGCGTTCTCCGCATCAGGCCTCCTGCCTCGGGATCGGCTTCTGTCCGGAGGATCGCAAAACCGACGGCATTATCGCCGCCGCCTCGGTGCGGGAAAATATCGTCCTCGCTCTGCAGGCGCAGCGCGGCTGGCTGCGGCCGATACCCCGGCGCGAACAGAACGAGATCGCCGAGCGCTTTATTCGCCAGCTGGGGATCCGCACCCCCAGCGCGGAGCAGCCGATCGAGTTTCTCTCCGGCGGCAACCAGCAGAAGGTGCTGCTTTCGCGCTGGCTGCTGACCAAACCGCAGTTCCTGATCCTCGATGAGCCGACCCGCGGCATCGACGTCGGCGCCCATGCGGAAATCATTCGCCTGATTGAAACCCTCTGCGCCGATGGCCTGGCGCTGCTGGTCATCTCCTCTGAACTGGAGGAGCTGGTGGGTTACGCCGATCGGGTCATTATCATGCGCGATCGCCGGCAGGTGGCCGAGATCCCGCTCGCCGAGCTCTCTGTACCGGCGATCATGAACGCAATTGCGGCATAAGGAGTAACCCATGATGCCTCGATCTCTTTCGCAAACCGGCCCGGAGAAGCGACGCTTCACCTGGCCGAAGGGCACCCCGCAGATCATTGCCCTGCTGCTGGTTCTGCTGGTCGACAGCCTGGTGGCGCCCCATTTTTATCAGGTGGTGCTCCAGGATGGCCGCCTGTTTGGCAGCCCAATCGATATTCTCAACCGCGCCGCCCCGGTGGCGCTGCTGGCCATCGGCATGACGCTGGTGATCGCCACCGGCGGCATCGACCTGTCGGTGGGGGCGGTGATGGCGATAGCCGGCGCGACGGCCGCCTCGATGACCGTCGCCGGTCACAGCCTGCCGGTGGTGCTGCTGGCCTCGCTGGCGGCGGGCGCGCTGGCCGGGCTGTGGAACGGCATTCTCGTGGCGGTCCTTAAGATCCAGCCCTTTGTGGCGACGCTGATCCTGATGGTGGCCGGACGCGGGGTGGCGCAGTTGATCACCGCCGGGCAGATCGTCACCTTTGATTCCCCGGCGCTGGCGTGGCTTGGCAGCGGATCGTTCCTCCTGTTTCCGACGCCGGTGATCATCGCCGCCGCGACCCTGCTGCTGTTCTGGCTGTTTACCCGCAAAACGGCGCTGGGCATGTTTATCGAAGCGGTAGGGATCAATATCCGCGCGGCGAAAAACGCCGGCGTCAATACCCGCATCGTGGTGATGCTGGCCTATGTCCTGAGCGGCGTCTGCGCGGCGATCGCCGGGATCATCGTGGCGGCGGACATCCGCGGCGCGGATGCCAATAACGCCGGGCTATGGCTTGAGCTGGACGCCATTCTGGCGGTGGTCATCGGCGGCGCTTCGCTGATGGGCGGGCGCTTCAACCTGCTGCTGTCGGTGGTGGGGGCGCTGATTATCCAGGGAATGAACACCGGGATTTTGCTCTCCGGCTTCCCGCCGGAGCTCAACCAGGTGGTGAAAGCGGTGGTGGTGCTGTGCGTACTGATTGTCCAGTCGCCGCGCTTTATCGGTTTACTGAAAGGGGTACGCGGCCATGATAAAACGTAATTTACCGTTGATGATCACCCTCGCGGTGTTTGTGCTGGGCTATCTCTACTGCCTGACGCAATTCCCCGGCTTTGCCTCGACGCGGGTGATCTGCAATATCCTGACGGATAACGCCTTCCTCGGGATCATCGCCGTGGGCATGACCTTCGTGATCCTCTCCGGCGGGATCGATCTGTCTGTCGGGTCGGTGATCGCCTTTACCGGCGTCTTTCTCGCCAAAGCGATTGGCTTTTGGGGAATATCACCGCTGGTGGCGTTTCCGCTGGTGCTGGTGATGGGCTGCGCCTTCGGCGCGTTTATGGGGCTGCTGATTGACGCCCTGAAGATCCCGGCCTTTATCATCACCCTCGCCGGCATGTTCTTCCTGCGCGGCGTGAGCTATCTGGTGTCAGAGGAGTCGATTCCGATTAACCACCCGGTGTACGACACCCTGTCCGGGCTGGCATGGACCATTCCCGGCGGCGGACGCCTCAGCGCCATGGGGCTGCTGATGCTGCTGGTGGTGGTGGCCGGTATTTTTGTCGCCCACCGCACCCGCTTCGGCAACCAGGTGTATGCCATTGGCGGCAACGCGACGTCGGCGAATTTAATGGGGATTTCCACCCGCAGCGCCACGATCCGTATCTATATGCTCTCCACCGGGCTGGCGACGCTGGCCGGGATCGTCTTTTCCATTTATACCCAGGCGGGCTATGCGCTGGCGGGCGTCGGCGTGGAGCTGGACGCCATTGCCTCGGTGGTGATCGGCGGCACGCTGCTTAGCGGCGGCGTCGGCACTGTGCTGGGAACCCTGTTCGGGGTGGCGATCCAGGGGCTGATTCAGACCTACATCAACTTCGACGGCACCCTCAGCTCATGGTGGACCAAAATCGCCATCGGCATTTTGCTGTTTATCTTTATCGCGCTGCAGCGTGGGCTGACCGTGCTGTGGGAAAACCGGCAGAATGCGGCGGTCACGCGGGTGAGCGGGGCGGGGAGTCGCTAAAAGAGAGGCTCCTCCCGCAGGCGCGGGAGGAGCGGGCAGGGCGCTTAGGCGTCCGGGAACGACTTAATAAAGTTCTCGACGTCTTCCACCATGTGGTTGTTGCCGACGAAGAAGGAGCGGCGCTGGTGCAGGCTTTCCGGAACAATATCCAGAATACGCTCTTTACCATCGCTGGCCTTACCGCCCGCCTGTTCGGCGAGGAAGGCCATCGGGTTGCATTCATACAGCAGGCGCAGCTTGCCGTCCGGGTGGCTGGCGGTGCTTGGATAGAGGTAGATGCCGCCTTTCAGCAGGTTGCGGTGGAAGTCCGCCACCAGCGAGCCGATATAGCGTGAGGTATAGGGACGCTGAGTCGCTTTGTCCTCTTCCTGGCAGTACTTAATGTACTTCTTCACGCCCTGCGGGAATTTGATGTAGTTGCCTTCGTTAATGGAGTAGGTATTGCCCTTCTCCGGGAAGCGCATGCGCTCCTGGCACAGACAGAAGACGCCGAGGGACGGGTCGTAGGTGAAGGCGTGGACGCCGCAGCCGGTGGTATACACCAGCATCGTCGAAGAGCCATAGACCACATAGCCCGCTGCCACCTGTTTGTTGCCCGGCTGCAGGAAATCTTCTTCTGTCACCGGCGTGCCAACAGGCGTCACGCGGCGGTAGATAGAGAAGATCGTACCAACAGAGACGTTAACGTCGATGTTAGAGGAGCCATCCAGAGGGTCCATCAGCACAACGTATTTGGCGTGTTCACACCCTTCGAAGACGACAATCTCATCTTCTTCTTCAGAGGCGATCCCGGCAACAATATCGCGTGCTCGCAGTGCGGCTTTTAATTTTTCATTCGCGAACAGATCGAGTTTTTGCTGCACCTCGCCCTGAACGTTTTCAGCACCGCTGGCACCCAGGATATCGACCAGACCGGCCTTGTTGATATCGCGGTGGATGATCTTGGCGCCCAACTTTATTGCTGACAACAAAGCAGTCAGCTCACCGGTGGCGTGGGAGAACTCGTGCTGCTTTTCAACAATAAACTCACCTAACGTTTTCATAACTCGTTCCCTGCATTTTTATGTTGAGTAAAACGAACGCAACAATCTTAACAAAGAATCAAAAAAGTGCGCACTAGTGAATCGCGCCAGCAAAATACAGATTCGCCTGAAATGCATTTCGCCAGGGCCCGGGATATGGGTAAAATGTGCCCCGGATAAGAGAAGGAAATGACGAATGCGCATTCATATTTTAGGAATCTGTGGCACGTTTATGGGGGGCCTGGCCATGCTGGCGCGCTCCCTCGGTCATGAGGTAACGGGGTCGGATGCTAACGTCTATCCGCCGATGAGCACCCTGCTGGAAAACCAGGGGATTGATTTAATTCAGGGCTATGACCCCAGCCAGCTGGAGCCCCGGCCGGATCTGGTGATCATCGGTAACGCCATGACTCGCGGCAACCCGTGCGTTGAAGCGGTGCTGGAAAACAATATTCCCTATATGTCCGGCCCGCAGTGGCTGCACGACTTCGTGCTGCGCGATCGCTGGGTGCTGGCCGTCGCCGGGACCCACGGCAAAACCACCACCGCCGGCATGGCGACCTGGATCCTTGAAGCCTGCGGTTACCAGCCGGGCTTCGTGATCGGCGGCGTGCCGGGCAATTTTGACGTCTCTGCGCGCCTGGGCGACAGCCCGTTCTTCGTCATTGAAGCGGATGAATACGACTGCGCCTTCTTCGACAAGCGCTCAAAATTTGTTCACTACTCCCCGCGGACGCTGATCCTCAACAACCTTGAGTTCGACCACGCGGATATCTTTGACGACCTGAAGGCGATTCAGAAGCAGTTCCACCATCTGGTGCGCATCGTGCCGGGCAAAGGCAAAATTATCCTGCCGGAGAACGACATCAACCTGAAGCAGGTGATGGCGATGGGTTGCTGGAGCGAGCAGGAGCTGGTGGGCGAGCAGGGCCACTGGCAGGCGAAGAAGCTGAACGCTGACGCCTCGCAGTGGGAAGTGCTGTTCGACGGTGAAAAGGTCGGCGAGGTGAAGTGGGCGCTGGTCGGCGAGCATAATATGCATAACGGCCTGATGGCCATTGCCGCGGCGCGTCACGTCGGGGTACTGCCGGCGGATGCCGCGAACGCGCTGGGCAGCTTTATCAACGCCCGCCGTCGCCTGGAGCTGCGCGGCGAAGCCAACGGCGTCACCGTGTATGACGATTTCGCTCATCATCCGACGGCCATCCTCGCTACGCTGCAGGCGCTGCGCGGCAAAGTGGGCGGCACCGCGCGCATTCTCGCCGTGCTGGAGCCGCGCTCTAACACCATGAAAATGGGCGTCTGCAAAGACGATCTGGCGCCGTCTCTTGGCCGCGCCGATGAGGTGTTCCTCCTGCAGCCGCAGCATATCCCGTGGCAGGTGGCGGAAGTGGCGGAAGCCTGCGTCCAGCCGGCTCACTGGAGCGCCGACGTCGATACCCTGGCGGAGATGGTGGTCAAAACCGCCCATCCTGGCGACCATATCCTGGTGATGAGCAACGGCGGCTTCGGCGGCATTCATCAAAAGCTGCTGGATAAACTGGCGCAAAAAGCGGCCGCGACAGAGTAACGTCCCGCCTCCGGTCACTGCCCTCCGCGTGAGGGCAGTTTTGTTTTTACCAACAGGGATGGTGTGATGCTTACCCGCGAAAGCGTACTTTCTACCGACTCGCCCCATTTCGCCATGCTGGACGCGCTCTACGCGCGCGCCTTTCCTTGGCACGAGCAGCGAGATCGCCCATAAACGGCTGCGCTTTTATCAGTCGATGGGATTCCACGCTAACCCCTGGGCGCATCGTCATCCGACCTATCATCAGGGCATCGCGGATCATGAACTGCTGGTGCTGAGCTACCCGCAGCCGATCGATGAGCGACAGTATCAGCAGTTTGCCCGGGATCTCGGGCGCGAGGTGATGGGGCGGGCGTAGCCCGGCGCGGCGGACCGCTCCGGGCGTTCGGCTGGGGTATTTTTACTCTTTGGCGATCGGCGTGTCGTTCTCCGCCACTTTATTGTCGCCCTGAATCTGCGCGATTTTCTGCTCGACGGCGGCCACCTGGGCACTGTCATGCAGCAGGGTGTAGGTCAGATCAAACTGCGCGCTGGCGCCCGGCTGCAGCTGTTTTACGCGTTTTTGCTCGCGTTCAATGGTCACCGGATAGGCGTAGCTGGTCCCCGGCTCGATACCGGTGACATAGCCCTGTTTGACGGTGTCGGTGTTTTTCCACAGCGTCAGGACCGGCAGCTGGCGGGTGTCGAACTGAATGGAGGCTCCTTTATCGCCCGCTTTGTTGACCACGGCGGCCAGCGTCTGGTGATTTTCATCGGCCAGCGGCTGAATATTAAACACCATCTCGTCAAAGTCTTTGGTCGGCCCCTGATAGGTTTGCCAGGTTTTTAATCCGCTCTTAGCGTAATCATTGAACGGGCTGATGCTGGACATCGGGGCGAGGAAACGCGCGCCTTCTTCCAGGATCGGGGTGCCGAAGTTGCTGTGGTAGATGATCTGGTAATCATGCGGATAGTCGGCGTGATTGGTTAAGACATCGTGCAGGCTGAAGCTGTTGCTGCCCGGGATATAGCGCAGCTCAGTCATGGTTTGCAGATCGGCTTTTTTGAAGGTGCTCTCTTTCACCAGCCCGCGGACGCGAATTTCATACGGCGCGCTGTCGGCCACCTCTACCTCCACCAGAGAGGCCGGCGTGTTGCCTGCCTTGCCGTGCAGGGTATAAATTTGCCCGTCCGCAGTCACCGGATGGCCGGTCCACTCGTAGCCGCAGCGGACCATCATTTCGTTGAACCCTTCCAGCCAGCCGAGCCCGTTGCGACTCTCCAGGTTGATAAAGGCCGGGTTAACAACCTCTTTGACCGGCGAATCCCAACCCATCCGGCTGCCGAAGCCTTCCACTCGCAGCAAGTTCATGCCGCGCGTCGGGCTGAGGGTGATGGTCAGGCCGTCTTTACTGCGAATGGTGAGGATTTTGCTGCCTTCCTGCTTGCCGCCGTGCAGGACTTTCTGCTCAATGCTGAACGCATGGTCTTTCACCTTCAGCTGATCGCTGCCGATCTGCCAGTTTCCCTTATCCATGCCTTCTTCAGCATTCGTCAGCACCCATGTTTTTGCCGCGGCGGAGCCAGAAACCAGCAGAGCGATAGCCGTCAGAACCAGTGTCTTTTTCATTTTTATTCCCTTTTTGCTGAATCGATTGTGTCATTGACGTGTGAAATCTACCGGCATGGGGGTGATTAAAATGTGAAGCGCCTCACCTGGTGAGAAAGTGGCCGTTTTTAAGATGTTAAATGCGATAGGCGTCGTATTATTGTGATAAACCATGCTTAATTATCACCACAAGATGTGATCTGCATTGCTTTTAGCTTTAACGATTCAGCTTTAGAGAAGGCAATAAACGACAGTCTCGTTGTGTGGACTTGGGGGTTCAGGGGAGGCAGCGGGGAACCCCCTGCTGGCGCGATGCTTGCGTTGAAGAAGGGGAAGGTGGGCCGGATACAGCCTGCCCGGCGGCGCGGCGCTTGCGCGGGCCTGCGGAGTTGAACAACTGTTTGATAACTCAGGTTCAGCAGCCTTCCGTAGGCCGGATAAGGCGTTAGCCACCCACCAGACAAAGCGGAGTAGCCCGGATAAGGCGCAGCGCGCCGCCATCCGGGTGACTTGTGCGGCAAAAGCGGCGGGAATTAGCCTTCGTTTTCCGCCAGTTCGCGCAGATACTGGAAGATCAGGCGCGCGGATTTCGGCGGTTTGTTGCCTTCTTTCTCTTTCTTCGCATTGCGGATCAGGGAACGCAGCTGCTGACGGTCAGCATCTGGCCACAGGTTCAGCACTTCAGCTACGGCGTCATCCCCGTCGTCAATCAGTCGGTCACGGATCTGCTCCAGCTTGTGGAACAGCGCAACCTGCTGGTTGTGGCGGTTTTTCAGCTTATCCAGCGCCTGACGAATCGGATCGACATCGCGATTGCGCAGCATCTTACCGATAAGCTGCAGCTGGCGGCGGCGACCCTCTTTTTTGATTCGCTGGGCGAGTTCGATGGCGTCGCGCAGGTCAGTATCCAGCGGAATTTTATCCAGCGCGTTTTTCCCCAGGTCAACGAGTTCCGCGCCAAGACGCTTCAGTTCTTCCGCGTCGCGCTTAATTTCACTCTTACTGACCCAGATAATTTCATCGTCTTCATCCTCGATATCATCACCGGGAACGTCGTCGAGCCAGTCTTCGGGCTGCTTTGTCATCTCAGGCTCCTTAAAAAAAGAGGCTAATGTTACCAGTTAAGGCGCGCACTGAAAAACGGTTCTCTGTTAGACTTCAGTTAACTCCTTCTTACATTATGGCATTAGCAATGAAAGTGATCTCTCAAGTTGCCCAGCAACGTAAGACGCTGGAAGAGGCCGTGACCACGGCGCTGGAACTGGCGGCAGGTAAATCCGATGGCGCGGAAGTCTCCGTCAGCAAGACAACGGGCATCGGCGTCAGCACCCGCTATGGCGAAGTGGAGAATGTAGAATTCAATAGCGATGGGGCATTAGGCATCACGGTTTACCACCAGAACCGCAAGGGCAGCGCCTCTTCCACCGATCTCAGCCCGGACGCCATCGCCCGCACCGTGCAGGCGGCGCTGGATATCGCCCGCTACACCTCCCCGGATCCCTTCGCCGGCGTGGCGGATAAAGAGCTGCTGGCCTTTGACGCCCCGGATCTGGACCTGTTCCACCCGGCGGAGGTCTCCCCGGATGAGGCCATCGAACTGGCCGCCCGCGCAGAGCAAGCGGCGCTGAAGGCCGATAAACGCATCACCAACACCGAAGGCGGCAGCTTTAACAGCCACTACGGCATCAAAGTGTTCGGCAACAGCCATGGCATGCTGCAGAGCTACTGTTCGACTCGCCACTCCCTTTCCAGCTGCGTGATCGCGGAAGATGACGGCGACATGGAACGCGACTACGCCTATACCATTGGCCGGGCGATCGAGGATCTGCAGTCCCCGGAATGGGTCGGGGAAGAGTGCGCCCGCCGCACCCTGTCGCGCCTCGCGCCGCGTAAGCTGTCGACCATGAAGGCGCCGGTGATTTTCGCCAATGAAGTGGCGACCGGGCTGTTTGGCCACCTGGTCGGAGCGATTGCCGGTGGTTCGGTATACCGCAAATCCACCTTCCTGCTCGATTCGCTGGGCAAACAAATTTTGCCGGAGTGGCTGACCATTGAAGAGCATCCGCACCTGCGTAAAGGACTGGCCTCCACGCCGTTCGACAGCGAAGGCGTGCGCACCGAGCGTCGCGATATCGTCAAAGACGGCGTGCTGACCCAGTGGCTGCTGACCAACTACTCCGCCCGCAAGCTGGGGATGAAAAGCACCGGCCACGCCGGCGGCATCCATAACTGGCGCATCAACGGCCGCGGCCTGAGTTTTGCAAAGATGCTTAAAGAGATGGGCACCGGTCTTGTGGTTACCGAACTGATGGGGCAGGGTGTCAGTGGCGTCACTGGCGACTACTCACGCGGCGCATCCGGCTTCTGGGTAGAAAATGGCGAAATTCAATATCCTGTCAGTGAGATCACCATTGCAGGAAATCTGAAAGAAATGTGGCGTAATATCGTGACCATCAGCGATGATATTGAAACGCGCAGCAACATTCAGTGCGGTTCTGTGCTGCTGCCGGAGATGAAAATCGCCGGGCAATAACACCTGTTTGCTTAAATAATAAAAAGGAAGTGAGCAATGCGTAAAAAACTGTTAGCGATGCTGGCTGTCTCTGCTTTTGCGCTCGGTTCAGCCTCGGCCTTTGCCGACCTGGGCGAAGACATGGACACTCTGGCAGAAAATCTGCAAGTGGTACAGAAAACCTCCGACGCCGGCGAGCTGAAAGCGGCGCTGAATAAGATGCGTACCGCCGCGGTTGATGCCCAGAAAGAGACGCCGCCGAAGCTGGAAGGCAAAGCGGCCGACAGCGCTGAGATGAAAGATTACCGTCACGGTCTGGATATTCTGATCGGCCAGATCGACGGCGCGCTGAAGCTGGCGAATGAAGGCAAGGTGAAAGAGGCGCAGGCCGCCGCGGAGGAGTTTAAAACCACCCGCAACACCTACCATAAGAAGTACCGCTAACTGCCGTTTTCGGGAGGCATCAGCCGATGTCTCCCGCCTGAAAGCCTACCGATATCACACTTTTCGATCTCTTTTTCCGGCCTTTCCGCAGCCGCGGGCTGCGCATTCACGCGCATTGTTGTGATACGTCTCACGCCATAATTGCTGTTTTTTCATTTTTCCAGTGAATGTGTGGGGTCGATCACGCCTGCCGTCTCCCTTTCCACTTCGAAGTGGAAAACAACTCGCTACAAACTCCCATCCCCCGGCGCTACTTTGATTCCTAGAGACATCAGCGGGGTATCAGAAGTGAATAACGGAGCGGTAATACACGACGTAGGGGAGCAGGCAGCGCAGACCGAACGCCTGGCTGACAAGATGCTGCAGCAGGTTTTTGCCCTGTTAAGCCGTCACGGCATCGTCCCTAACGACGTTCAGGAGCAAATGCTGACCTCCCACGTGCGGGCGATGGCCCACCGGTCAATCAGCGGGGAACCGCTGCCGGAAGTGGATGCCAGCCTGTTCGAAGAGATTTCACCAGATTCAATGACGTTGGCCCGCGAAGTGGTCGCGCAGTTCGGCAACCTGCCTGATGAAGAGGCCTGGCTGCTCTCCGTCCATTTCGAAGTCGCAAAAGAAAACCTGTAAGGAGCAAAACATGGAACAAATCACCGTAGTTATTGGCGACCGTCTGGGTAAAGGCCAAAAAGTCGCCGCAGGCGCAGAGAAAGCCGGCGCACGTGCAGTTGTCGTCCCTGGCGTTGCTGCCGACATGAAGCTTGGCGACATGATGAAAGCGGAAAACGCCACCTTCGGCATCTCCTTCTGCGGCAGCGGCGGCGCCGGCGCCATCACCGCCCAGACCAAACACGGCTACAAAGCGAAATACGGCATGCGTTCCGTGGAAGAGGGCGTCACCGCCATCAACGAAGGCTGCAACGTGCTGGGCTTCGGCTTTATGGATAAAGAAGAGCTGGGCGAGCGGCTGGTAGAGGCCTGGAAAAAGAAATACGGCGCATAAGTATGAAAGAGCAATTCACCACCACGGTGAGGGTTGCCGGCAAAGGCGAAAGCAAATCACGGGCCTTCGCCGATGCCCTGAACCATGTGCAGGCTGCGGTGATGAAAACGTCATCGCACATTCTGCTGCGTATTGAGCCACAGGACGTGACGGTTGTTCATGCGCGCGAAGCGGTACGAAAAGAGGCCTTCCTGTTTTTCTTTTTGCGCCGTGAACGACGGACCTACAGCGTGGAGCTGGACGTCACCGTCAACGTGACCGCCATCGATCTCGATAAAGTGGATTTCGTCACGCAAACCTGATTGTTAGCAAAGGGTCTGACTATGTTCCTGATAATATTAATAAAATCGCTTATCATCGGCGGCCTGGTCGGCGTCGGCGTGGGCGCCGGAGCGGCACGCATGTTTCATGCCCCTACCACCCAGGGGATGGGGGCGTTTCGAACCCTGGGCGAGCTGAACTCCTGTGAGGGCGATCCGGCTTCCCACTTCTCCTTTGGCCTCGGTTTCTTCTTTAACGCCTGGGCCTCTTCCGTTGCAGCAGGCTCCTTCACCCAGGATGTTGACCACCGCATTATCCCCAACTGGGGCGCGGCGGCGCTGATGCTGAAAAATCGTAACGTCGGCGAAACGCTGCACGATCCGAAAAAAATGGCCATCTCCTGCGGCATCATCGGCATGATCGTCGTCGCCTTCCTTAACCTCACCGCCTCGTCCGTACCGGAAGCGCTGCAGGTGACCGCGGTTAAGGTACTGGTGCCGGCGGCAAACCTGCTGGTGAACACCGTGATGCCGGTGATCTTCTGGCTGGCGGCGATCGACGCCGGTAAAAAATCAGGCTTCTGGGCGACTATCTTCGGCGGCGCGGCGCAGCTGATTATGGGCAACGCCGTACCGGGGCTGGTGCTGGGCATCCTGATCGGCAAAGGCGTTGAAGAGAGCGGCTGGAACCGGGTCACCAAAGTGATGATGGTGGCCATTGTCGCCCTGTTCGTCCTCAGCGGCTTCTTCCGCGGCTTCGACATGAAGATGATCGAATCCTTCCATCTGACCGTGCCGAACTGGCTGGACATGATCCACAACTCACTCAGCGGCAAGTAACGGGAGCCTGATAATGGAACAGAATAAAGGTTTTTGGTATGCCGACTGGTCGTTCCCGATCTTCGTTGGCCTGCTCTCCTCCGGCGTCTTCGCCGGGACCCACATGTACTACCTGTACGGCATCGGCGCCTTTAACGAAGTCGCCTTCGTGGCGATGCTGAAGTCGGGGATTGATACCGGCGTTTACGGCGCGGTGGCGGCGTTTGGCGCCAGCTTCCTGTTCGCCCGCATCATCGAAGGGTCGCTGGTGGGGATCCTCGATATCGGCGGCGCTATTCAGACCGGGATCGGTCTTGGCGTCCCGGCGCTGCTGCTCGGCGCGGGCTTTGTCTTCCCGGTGGCGAACTTCGCCGCCTCGCTGGCAACCGGCCTGATCCTCGGCCTGGCGGTGGGCTACATCATCATTCTGGCGCGTAAGTTCACCATCAACCAGAGCGACTCTACCTACGGCGCCGACGTGATGATGGGGGCCGGTAATGCCTCCGGCCGCTTCCTCGGCCCCTTGATCATCCTCAGCGCAATGACCGCCTCGATTCCTATCGGGATCGGCTCGCTGGTTGGCGCCCTGCTGTTCTACATCTGGCAGAAACCGATCACCGGCGGCGCCATCCTCGGCGCGATGATCCTCGGCTCCATTTTCCCGGTGGCGATTAGCTAATCGCCCGATGGCGCGGCGCTTATCGGGCCTACACGTCAGCGCGATTGGTAGGCCGGATAAGGCGGTACGTCGCCATCCGGCAACAGATTCACACTTTCATCAGGAGATAGCTATGTTTGATTTACTCCTGCGCCGCGCGCGCCTCGTCGACGATACCCTGACTGATATCGCCATTCAGGACGGGAAAATCGCGGCGCTGGGCGAGATTAGCGCGCCCTCCCGCAAAACCCTCGATCTGCAGGGCAACAGCTACGTCAGCGCCGGCTGGATTGACTCCCACGTTCACTGCTACCCGAATTCGCCAATTTATCACGATGAGCCGGACAGCGTCGGTATCGCCACCGGCGTCACCACCGTGATTGATGCCGGCAGCACCGGCGCCGACGATGTCGATGAGTTCTATCAACTGACCCGTAAAGCGGCGACGGAAGTCTATGCCCTGCTCAATATCTCCCGCGTCGGGCTGATTGCCCAGAATGAACTGGCCAATATGACCAATATTGACGCCGAGGCGGTGAAGCAGGCGGTGCAGCGTCATCCCGATTTTATCGTTGGTCTGAAGGCGCGGATGAGCAGCAGCGTGGTGGGAGAAAACGGCATTACGCCGCTGGCGCGCGCCAAGGCGATTCAGCAGGAAAACGGCGATCTGCCGCTGATGGTGCACATTGGCAACAATCCGCCGAACCTCGATGAAATCGCCGATCTGCTGAGCCGCGGCGACATCATTACCCACTGCTATAACGGCAAACCGAACCGCATTCTGAATCCTGCCGGCGAACTGCGCAGTTCGATTACTCGCGCCCTGCAGCGCGGCGTGCGCCTCGACGTCGGCCACGGTACCGCCAGCTTCAGCTTTGAAGTGGCGCGCCGGGCGATTGCGCTGGGCATTCTGCCGCACACCATCAGCTCGGATATTTACTGCCGTAACCGCATCGACGGCCCGGTGCGTTCGCTGGCGCTGGTGATGTCGAAATTTCTCGCCATTGGCATGACCCTGCCGCAGGTGATTGCCTGCGTGACCGTCAGCGCTGCCGAGGGGCTGCGCCTGTCGCATAAAGGGCGGCTGGAAGTGGGTTTCGACGCCGATCTCACGCTATTTCGCCTGGAGCGCCAGCCAACGCTGCTGGTGGATGCCGAAAAAGAGAGCCTCCAGGCAGACAACATTCTGGTGCCGCTGGCCGCGATCCGCGCGGGCAAAGGCTATCTGACCGAACAAGGGAGCGCGGAACATGCCTTCGATTTTTGAAAAATACCATTTAAAACAAGTTATTAACACTTCCGGCCGGATGACGGCGCTGGGCGTTTCCACGCCGCGTCCGGAAGTGGTGGACGCCGCGATGGCCGGCATGAACCAGTACTTTGAAATGAAAGATCTGGTGAATAAAACCGGCGAGTACATCGCCAGGCTGTTGGACGTGGAAGGGGCGACCGTGGTCTCCTGCGCCTCGGCAGGGATTGCCCAGTCGGTGGCGGCGGTGCTGGTGAAAGACAGCGACTGGCTGCTGGAGAACCTGCACGTCACGCCGATAGAGCATAACGAAATCGTCCTGCCGAAGGGCCACAACGTCAACTTCGGCGCGCCGGTCGGCACCATGGTGGCGCTGGGCGGCGGCAGGCTGGTGGAAGCGGGCTACGCCAACGAATGCTCTGCCGAACAGCTGGCGGCGGCGATCACCCCGCGCACCGCGGCGATCCTCTACATCAAATCCCACCACTGCGTGCAGAAAAGCATGCTCAACGTGGCGCAGGCCGCGGAAGTGGCGCGTCAGCATCATTTACCGCTGATCGTCGACGCGGCGGCGGAGGAAGATCTGCAGGGCTACTACCGCATGGGCGCCGACCTGGTGATCTACAGCGGCGCGAAAGCGATTGAAGGGCCGACCAGCGGGCTGGTGATCGGCAAAACGCAGTACGTCGAGTGGGTTAAACGCCAGTCGATGGGGATTGGCCGGGCGATGAAAGTGGGTAAAGAGGGGATCCTCGGCCTGACCTGCGCCATTGAACACTACCTGACGGCAAGCAAAGAGAGCGGTGAAGAGATGGTGGCGAAGATGACGCCGTTTATCGAACAGCTCAATACCCTCAACGGCGTCACTGCCCGCGTGGTATGGGACAGCGCCGGCCGCGATATCGCCCGCGCCGAAATCAAATTCGACGAAGCGGTGACCGGCGTGAAGACCGGCGATCTGGTTAACGCGCTGAAGCAGGGCGAATACGCCATCTACTTCCGCGGCTATAAAGCGAATGAAGGCATTATCGAAGCCGATGTCCGCAGCGTTGACGCCCAGCAGCTGGCGGTAGTCGCCCGCCGTATCGCGGAAGTTCTGAACAAGGAGAAACAAGCATGAAACTGACCCCAAACTTTTACCGTGACCGCGTGTGCCTGAACGTCCTGGCGGGTAGCAAAGACAACGCCCGGGAAATCTACGACGCGGCGGAAGGTCATGTCCTGGTCGGCGTGCTCTCCAAAAACTACCCGGACGTCGCCAGCGCGGTGGCCGATATGCGCGACTACGCGAAGCTGATTGATAACGCCCTCTCCGTCGGGCTGGGCGCAGGGGATCCGAATCAGTCGGCGATGGTAAGCGAGATTTCGCGCCAGGTGCAGCCGCAGCACGTCAATCAGGTCTTCACCGGCGTGGCCACCAGCCGCGCGCTGCTCGGGCAGAACGAAACGGTGGTCAACGGCCTGGTCTCGCCCACCGGCACCCCGGGTATGGTGAAGATCTCCACCGGCCCGCTGAGCAGCAGCGCGGCGGATGGGATTGTGCCGCTGGAAACCGCCATCGCGCTGTTAAAAGATATGGGCGGCAGCTCCATCAAATACTTCCCGATGGGCGGCCTGAAGCACCGCGACGAGTTCGACGCGGTGGCCAAAGCCTGCGCCGCGCACGATTTCTGGCTGGAGCCGACCGGCGGTATCGATCTGGAAAACTACAGCGCGATCCTGAAGATCGCCCTCGATGCCGGGGTGAGCAAAATCATCCCGCATATCTACAGCTCGATTATCGATAAGGCCAGCGGCAACACCCGCCCGGCCGATGTTCGCCAGCTGCTGGAGATGACCAAACAGTTAGTGAAGTAGTGCCCTTGCCCCTCGCCCTCAAAGGGTGAGGGGCAGCTTATCCCACTGAACCATCAAGGAGTTGCTATGCCTGTCGCTCGTCATCTGCTTGTCGCTTCACTGTCCCTGTTTGCCGCCGCCGCCGGCGCCGCGCAAACTCACTATGCCTGGGTAGGCACCTATAATCCCAATGGCGAAGGTCTGTACCGCTTTACCGTTGATAGCCAAACCGGCGCGCTACGTGACAGGACGCTGGTGAGCTCGTTGCCGAACGCCGCGCAGCTGACCGTCTCGCGCGATGGCAAGACGCTGTATGCCGCCAGCGAAGTGGAGAAAGGCGTGGTGCAGGCGTGGCGCATTGAGAAGAACGGCGAGCTGACCGCACTCAATCAGGTCGCCTCCGGCGGCGCCGGTCCGGTTTATCTCTCCCTGACGCCGAACGGTAAACAGCTGCTGGTGGCCAACTACGTCAGCGGCAGCATCGCCGTGCTACCGGTGAAAGAGGATGGTAGCCTGGGTGAGGCGGTGGACAGGCATCAGGATGAAGGCCCGGCAGGCGCCGAACGCCCGGCGGCGGCCGTCGAGGGCAGCTTCGCCATCAGCGATCACAATGGCCCGCACGCCCATATGATCGCCGCCGATCCCAGCGGGAGATTTGTTTACTCCACCGATCTGGGGCTGGATCGGATCTATCAGTATCGGCTGGATAGCGCCAGCGGCAAGCTGACGCCGAACGATCCGCCGTTTATCGCCGCCTCGTCGCCGGGAGCCGGCCCGCGCCACTTCGTCTTCACGCCAAAGGGCGACGGTCTGTGGCTGATTAACGAGGAAGCGTCGACGCTGACCTTCTATCATCTGGATCAGCAAAGCGGCCTGCTGCGCGAAGGCAAAACCGTCTCCGCGCTGCCGAAAGAGTATAAGGGCACCAGCTTTGCCGCCGGCCTGGCGCTGAGCAACGACGGCAAACAGCTGTACGTCGCCAATCGTCTGCATAACAGCATCGCCCACTTTACGGTGCAGGCCGACGGCCGCCTGCGCCACCAGGAGGATATCTGGACGCGCGGAGATTACCCCCGCACGCTGACCCTGGATAATCAGGGGCAGTGGCTGTACGTCATGAACCAGCGTAGCGATAATATTACCCGCTTCAGCGTGGCGCCGAAGGATGGCAAATTGACCTTTGTCTCAGACTACACGCCGGTCGGCAGTCCATCGCAGATGGTGATTTCCGCCCAACCCTGAGCCGTAACCACAAGGAACTGACATGCGATTTCCCAACCAACGCTTAGCGCAACTCTTCACCCTGCTGCGGAATGAAACGCTGCCGCAGGATGAGCTGGCGCAACGCCTGTCGGTTTCCACCCGTACCGTGCGCGCCGATATTACCGCCCTGAATGCGCTACTGGCGCAGTATGGCGCGCAGTTTATCCTTAACCGCGGCAGCGGTTATCAGCTGAAAATTGATAACCCGGCGAGCTTTCAGGCGCTGGAGGAGACGGCGCCGAAGGCGCAGCATGTCCCGCGTACCGCCCAGGATCGCATCACTTTCCTGCTGGTGCGTTTTCTGACGTCGGCATTCTCGATCAAGCTGGAAGACCTGGCGGATGAGTGGTTCGTCAGCCGCGCCACGCTGCAAAATGATATGGTCGAGGTGCGCGAGCGCTTCCAGCGCTATCAGCTAACCCTTGAAACCCGCCCGCGCCACGGCATGAAGCTGTTCGGTAGCGAGGTATCGGTTCGCGCCTGCCTCACCGACCTGCTGTGGGAGCTAACCCAGCAGGGCAGTATTGCGCCGCCGATCGGCGCCGAGGCCTTTGCAGAGGAGGTGCCTGCGCTGCTGGAGCCGGTGCTGCAGGAGACGCTCACGCGCCACCATATTCGTCTCACCGACGTCGGCGAGCGCTTTATCTGCCTGTACGGGGCGGTGGTGGTGCGTCGCGTCAGCGAAGGCTACCCGCTGGCGGATTTTAGTGCTGAAGATGTGGCGCAGAACGTCCGCGATGCCGTGCGCGATCTGGCGGGCGAACTGCAGCGGCTGGCCGGTAAACCTTTATCGCCCGCGGAAGAAGAGTGGCTGTGCGTGCATATCGCCGCCCGTCAGGTACAGGACGTGGACCCCGAAACCATCAGCGCCGACGATGATGAAGCGCTGGTCAACTACATCCTGCGCTACATCAACAGCCAGTATAACTACAACCTGCTGGACGATGCCCAGCTGCACGCCGATCTGCTGACCCACATAAAGACCATGATCACCCGCGTACGCTACCAGATCATGATCCCTAATCCGCTGCTGGATAACATCAAACAGCACTACCCGATGGCCTGGGATATGACCCTCGCCGCGGTCTCCAGCTGGGGCAAATATACTCCGTACACCATCAGCGAAAACGAAATCGGCTTTCTGGTGCTGCATATCGGCGTCGGGCTGGAGCGCCACTACAACATCGGCTACCAGCGTCAGCCGCAGGTGCTGCTGGTGTGCGATACCAGCAATGCGATGGTGCGGATGATCGAGGCGATCCTGCAGCGCAAATATCCGCAGCTGGAGATCGCCGCCACCATTTCCCAGCGCGAATACGAACAGCGGGACGCGATCGAGGCGGATTTTGTTATCTCCACGGTGCGGATCAGCGAAAAAGACAAGCCGGTAGTGACCATCGCGCCGTTCCCCACTGACTATCAACTGGATCAGATCGGCAAGCTGGTGCTGGTGGACCGTACCCGTCCATGGATGCTGAATAAGTACTTCGATGCCGCCCACTTCCGGGTGGTCGATACGCCGATGGATCAGCAAACGCTGTTCGCCGAGCTGTGCCAGCAGCTGCTGGAAGAAGGCTTTGTTGACGCCGAGTTTCATGCTTCGGTGGTGGAGCGTGAAGCGATTGTCAGCACCATGCTCGGCGATGGCATTGCGCTGCCGCACTCCCTGGGGCTACTGGCGAAAAAGACGGTGGTCTATACCGTCATTGCCCCGCAGGGCATCGCCTGGGGTGACGAAACCGCCCATATCATCTTCCTGCTCGCTATCAGCAAGCGCGAGTATGAAGAGGCGATGGCGATCTACGATATTTTCGTGACTTTCCTGCGCGAGCGCGCCATGAGCCGCCTCGCCGCGACCCGCAGCTTCGATGAGTTTAAAACGGTGGCGATGGAGTGCGTCAGCCGGTTTTGAGAGGCGTTTTCCAGATTCGAGTGTAATGCAAATGTAATGCTATAATGCATTACAAAATATCCCTTTCTGGAGGCATAATGGCCACGCTCAACGTTCGACTGGACGATAAACTCAAAAAAGAGGCTTATGCCGTGCTGGAGAAACTCGATATGACGCCAACGGAGGCGGTGCGCCTGCTGTTTCAATACATTGCGGAAAATGGCCGCATGCCAGTGAAAAGTATGACTATCAGCGATAGCGAAGCGGCATTATTACGCACCGTCCGCGAGCGGCTGGAAAACCCGCAGCCGGAGGTGAAGGTGAGTCTGGATGACCTATGAACTGGCGTTTGATCCGCGTGCCTGGCGCGAATAGCAGAAGCTTGGCGAGACGATCAAAAAACAGTTCAAAAATAAGCTCCAGCAGGTTGTGCAGAATCCGCGAATTGCATCGGCCAGTCTGAGTGATTTACCGGATTGCTACAAAATCAAGCTTAAGGCGTCAGGTTATCGGTTGGTGTATCAAGTACGGGATAGTGTGGTGGTGGTTTACGTTATTGCCATTGGCAAAAGAGAGAAAGCGGCCGTTTATCATCAGGCGAATAAACGGCTCTAAACGCTATCGCAAATGATGTACCACCTGGTTGCTGCTGCCGCGCCAGATCAGCGCCGGGTCTTTTAAATCCTGCACAAACTTACCGTCGACCAGCACGTTGATCAGGTTCACCACCTGCATCTGCGCCTCATTCAGCTCATCCAGTTTATAGCCGGTCCAGACCCAGATATCTTTGCCGGGGCATTCGGCACGCACGCGCTGAACCAGTTTGAGGATCTCCGCGACGTTCTGCGGATGCAGCGGATCGCCGCCGGAGAGTGAAATCCCCTGGCGTTTGATGCGGGTATCGTTGAGATCGGCAATGATGCGGTCGGCCATCTCGGCGGTAAACGGCATGCCGGAGTTCACCCGCCAGGTGCTTTTGTTGTAGCAGCCGGGGCACTCATGGACGCAGCCAGAGACAAACAGGGTGCAGCGGGTGCCGGGGCCGTTGACAATATCTACCGGGTAGTACTGATGGTAATTCATTGTTTCCTCTTCTCATTTGCCGATGTAGCGGCGTTGGCTGCGCTCGCTCGCCCGGGTCACTTACTCCAGTAAGCTCCCCGGGACTTACTCGTTTGCCGCCTTGCTACAACGCCAACTGATTTGAGGAAACCCACCTGGCTGTTTGGGATTCCCTCGTTTGCCGCCTTGCTCTGACGCTAATGGCTTTGCGAAAACGGAGGTGCTGTGCATTTGTAAAGGGAACGGCTCCCGGCGTCGCTGCGCTCGCCCGGGCTACGAAAAGCCGCATACGCGGTTGTAGCCCGGATAAGGCGCTTTGCGCCGCGATCCGGGAACGGCGCCTTAGTGGCCAAACGGCTACGGGGCCGGTTCCCTCTCCCCGTTGGGGAGAGGGGGAGGGGCTAAACCAGCTGGAATTAACCGATCTGCCCGTTGCCCAGGTGCTTCACGCGGCGCTTCACTTCTTCCTGCTTGCCGGCGTTGAACGGACGCGCGTCCGGACTGCCGAGGTAGCCGCACACCCGGCGGGTAACGGAAACGCGGGAGGCGTCGTGGTTACCGCATTTCGGGCAGGTAAAGCCCTTGCTGGTGCACTCGAACTCGCCGGTGAAACCGCACTCGTAGCACTCATCGATCGGCGTGTTAGTGCCGTAGTACGGCACATGCTGATAGCTGTAATCCCATACGTCTTCCAGCGCCTTCAGGTTGTGCTGGATGTTTGGGTATTCGCCGTAGCAAATGAAGCCCCCGTTAGCCAGCGGCGGATACGGCGCTTCAAAATCGATCTTGTCGTACGGGTTGACCTTCTTCTCCACGTCGAGGTGGAAGCTGTTGGTGTAGTAACCTTTGTCGGTCACGCCCTCCACCACGCCAAACTCGGCGGTGTCGAGACGGCAGAAGCGGTCGCACAGGTTTTCGCTCGGCGTGCTGTACAGGCTAAAGCCGTAGCCGGTCTCTTCTTTCCACAAATCGACGGCGTCGCGCAGGCGCTGGACGATGGCCACACCCTTCTCGCGCAGCGCCTCGCTGTCGTACATATGCTGGTTGCCGTACAGCGCATTGATAGTTTCATGGATACCGATATAGCCCAGCGAAATCGACGCCCGGCCGTTTTTAAAGATCTCGGAGACGTCGTCGTCGGCTTTCAGCCGCACGCCGCAGGCCCCTTCCATATAGAGGATCGGCGCCACGCGCGCTTTTACCCCTTCCAGGCGGGCAATGCGGGTCATCAGCGCTTTGCGCGCCAGCTGCAGGCGCTCGTCCAGCAGCGCCCAGAAGGCGGCTTCGTCGCCTTTCGCTTCCAAGGCGATGCGCGGCAGGTTGAGGCTGATGACGCCGAGGTTATTGCGCCCATCGTGCACCTGCTCGCCGTTCTCGTTTTCCCACACCCCGAGGAAGCTGCGGCAGCCCATCGGCGTTTTGAACGACCCGGTAACCTTCACCACCTGGTCGTAGTTGAGGATATCCGGGTACATGCGCTTGCTGGCGCACTCCAGCGCCAGCTGTTTGATGTCGTAGTTCGGGTCGCCGAACTTATGGTTCAGGCCGTCACGGATCGCGAACACCAGTTTCGGGAACACCGCGGTCTTACGGTTTTTACCGAGGCCGGCAATGCGGTTGCGCAGAATCGACTGCTGGATCAGCCGCGATTCCCAGCTGGTGCCGAGACCGAACCCGAAGGTGACGAACGGCGTCTGGCCGTTGGCGGTATGCAGCGTGTTAACCTCATACTCCAGCGACTGGAAGGCGTCGTAGCACTCTTTTTCGGTACGGGCGCGGGCATAGCCTTCGGCATCCGGGATCTGCCACTCTTCGGCGATTTTACGATGCTTGTTAAAGCTTTCGCTGACGAACGGCGCCAGCACTTCATCGATACGGTTGATGGTGGTGCCGCCGTAAATATGGCTGGCGACCTGGGCGATGATCTGCGCGGTCACCGCCGTGGCGGTAGAGATAGATTTCGGCGGCTCGATCTCCGCGTTGCCCATCTTAAAGCCCTGGGTCAGCATGCCTTTCAGGTCGATCAGCATGCAGTTAAACATCGGGAAGAAGGGCGAGTAATCGAGGTCATGATAGTGGATCATGCCGCGTTCGTGGGCCATCACCACATCGTGAGGCAGCAGGTGCTGCCGGGCGTAGTGCTTGGCGACGATACCGGCCAGCAGGTCGCGCTGGGTCGGGATGACTTTACTGTCCTTGTTGGCGTTTTCGTTGAGCAGCGCGGAGTTGGTCTGCTCGACGAGGCCGCGGATCTCCTGATTGAGGCGGCCGCGCTTCTCACGCTGGCTATCGCGGTCATGGCGATACTCAATGTAGGCGCGCGCCAGCTGCTTATAGGGGCCGGACATCAGCTGGTTTTCCACCGCGGTCTGGATCTCGTTGATGTCGACCTGGGCGCGGCCCTGCATTTGTTGGCTAACGACTTCTGCGACGGTGGCGCAATAGTCTGCGTCATCGACTCCCGCTGCTTTAGCTGCACGCAGAATTGCTTCCTGAATGCGCTCTGACTTGAACGGCACTTTACAGCCATCACGTTTCATCACATGCGGTGTCATGATCACTCCATATATAGAACAGGTTATCCACAGAGGCGGAGGTTATCCCGAAGGCGCTGTACGCTACGGCTCGTGCTGTTTGCCTTCAGATCCGGCCCGTTTTATCCACATCTCATCACCGCCAGACATCGACAAGATATGGTGACATAATAGACGATTAATACAACATGTAGGGCCGGGACGCATTTTAAGTTCTATATGTAGTGATTTGCATCAAAGATGTTTGCGATTTTATTGACCCAGAACAAGGTAAAAAGGTGAGAGTACGGATGATGGGCGCTGGCGATAAATGTAAATTTATCTGGCTGGAAAATAAGCAAAAATGCCTGGCGTTCGCCACCGGCGCCAGGCATGACCTTCTCATTTCGGGAGGGCAGGGGACACCTTACGCCTGCAGCCACCATACCGCTTCGAACGGCCGCAGCGTCAGCCCGGTTGGGCGGGGCGTGGTCTCGGCATAGTTGCTGATGATCATCTTCCACTCGCCCGGGGCGTCCTCAGGCTGCCAGGCCTGCAGGTCGCGGCTCAGGTTGGCGGCGACCACCAGCGTTTGTCCCTGCCACTGACGGCGATAGCACCACAGCGACGGATGGTCAGGCAGGAGATCCTGATAATCGCCCCAGGTCAGCAGCGGCAGGGTTTTACGCAGCGTAATCAGCTGCTGATAGGCATAAAACACCGAATCAGGGTCCGCCAGCGCCGCCTCGACGTTGATCTCCCGGTAGTTATCGCCAAGGCCGATCCACGGTTCGCCATCGCTAAAGCCACCGTTCTCGCCACCATGCCACGGCATCGGCGTGCGGCTGTTGTCGCGCGACTTGCTGGCAAGGATCGCCAGCAGTTCGTCCGGACTTTGCCCCTGCGCCGCACGTTCGATAAACATATTGTGGCTCTCGACGTCGCGATAATCGCTGATGCTGTTGAAGTGCGGATTGGTCATACCGATCTCTTCGCCCTGATAAATATAGGGCGTGCCCTGCATGCCGTGCAGCACCATCGCCAGCATCTTCGCCGCCGGCACCCGGTACTCGCCTTCGTCGCCAAAGCGCGAGACGATGCGCGGCTGATCGTGATTACACCAGAACAGCGCGTTCCACGCCCGGTTGTGCATCCCCTGCTGCCAGTGGCGGAACAGCGCCTTCAGCGCCACATAGTCCGGGCGGGCGAGGGTCCACTTCTCCCCACCGGGATAATCGACTTTTAAATGGTGGAAGTTAAAGGTCATCGACAGCTCGCGGCCGTCCAGCGCGGCGTACTGCTGGCAGTGTTCCAGCGAGGTGGAAGACATCTCGCCGACGGTCATCAGATGACGCGGCGTGAAGACATCGCGGCTCATCTCCTGCAGGAACTCATGCACCCGCGGGCCGTCGGTGTAGAAGCGGCGGCCATCCCCGTCCGCATCGCAGGGAAAGGCCTGATCTTTCGAGATCAGGTTAACCACGTCGAGGCGCAGGCCGTCGACGCCGCGGTCGGCCCAGAATTCGCAGACCTTTTTCAGCTCGGCGCGCACCGCCGGGTTCTCCCAGTTGAGATCCGCCTGCTCAATGGCGAACAGGTGCAGATAATACTGACCGCTGTCGGCATGCCACTGCCAGGCGTTGCCGCCAAACTTGGAGCGCCAGTTGTTCGGCAGGGCGTCCGGTTCGCCGTCGCGCCAGATATAGAACTGACGGTAGGGGCTCTCCTTATTCAGCGACTGACGGAACCACTCGTGTTCGGTCGAGGTATGGTTCAGCACCATATCCAGCACGATGCGGATCCCGCGGGCCTTCGCTTCCGCCACCAGGGCGTCAAAATCGGCCATCGTGCCGTAGGAGGGATCGATGGCGGTGTAGTTTGCCACGTCGTAGCCGTTATCCACCTGCGGTGAAACGTAGAACGGCGTCAGCCAGATGGCGTCGACCCCAAGCTTTTGCAGATAGTCGAGGCGGGAGGTGACGCCGCGCAGGTCGCCGGTGCCGCTGCCGGTGGTATCCTGAAAACTCTTCGGATAGATTTGATAAATAACGCCGTTTTGCCACCAGTGGGGGAGATGATTCATAGTACTTTCCTGCTGCAACGAGGGGCGCCAAAGGCGCCCCGAAAGAAGAAGTTAGACAATCTGCAAGGTGCCCTGACGGTACTTGCGCTGATACACCACGGTGGTGAGGATAATCGGCACCACCACCGCGATGGCCATCGCCATGGCGTACACCTGCCAGTAGCTCGGCTGGATGGAGAGGATCCCCGGCAGGCCGCCGACGCCGATGCCGTTCGCCAGCACGCCGTTCAGGCCGCACAGCAGGCCGGCGAGGCCGGAGCCGATCATCGCGCACAGCATCGGGAAGCGGTACTTCAGGTTGATACCGTACATTGCCGGCTCGGTGACCCCGAGATAGGCGGAGATCGCCGCCGGTACCGAGATTTCACGTTCATTCTGCTTGCGGCTGGCGATGATGATGCCGACCACCGCCGACGCCTGGGCAATGTTGGACAGCGCAATCAGCGGCCACACCGGGGTCCCGCCCATGCTCTGGATCATCTGCATATCGATGGCGAGGGTGGTCTGATGGACGCCGGTAATCACCAGAGGCGCGTAGAGGAAGCCAAACAGCGCGGCGCCGATCGGCGCGAAGCTGCCGGTTAACAGATGGCGCACTGCGAAGGCCACGCCGTCGCCGATCAGGCGGCCGAACGGACCGATAATGGCGTGCGCGAGGAATACCGCGAGGATCAGCGAGCAGACCGGCACAATGACCAGGTAGAGGTAGTCAGGCACAATGCGCTTGAGGCGCGTCTCGATAAAGCCTAAGGTCAGGCCCGCCAGCAGGGCCGGGATGACCTGCGCCTGGTAGCCGACTTTAGCAATGGTAAACAGGCCGAAGTTCCACACCTCCGGCACCTGCTGGCCGAGGAGATAGGCGTTCATCAGCTGCGGAGACACCAGGGTCACGCCCAGGACGATCCCAAGGATCGGCGTACCGCCCATCTTCTTCACCGCCGACCAGCAGATCCCCACCGGCAGATAGAAGAAGATCGCCTCGCCAATCAGCCACAGGAAGTCATAGATGGTTTTCAGCGACGGGTGCATCTGGGCCAGCGTCTGGCCGTTGCTCATGGGTAAGTCGCCGATGACGTTGCGGAAACCGAGGATCAGACCGCCGCTGATCAGCGCCGGCAGCAGCGGGAAGAAGATCTCGGCGAAGTGCGAGATCAGCTGTTCATGCCACTTCATATTTTGCCGCGCGGCCTGTTTGACCTGCTCTTTATCGGCGGAAGTCTGACCGGTGGTCGCCAGCAGGGCCTTGTAGTAATCACCCACCTCGGTGCCGATGACCACCTGGAACTGACCGGCGTTAGTGAAGCATCCCTTCACCATGCGCAGCTGCTCAATCTCTTTTGGTCTGGCGATGGCCGGGTCGTTCAGCACAAAGCGCAAACGGGTAATACAGTGGCTGACGGTGGCGATATTGCCGCGCCCGCCCACCAGTTCGATCAGTTTATCGATGTCCTGCTGGTTTACTTTGCTCATGATGAAGCCTCAAAAACAGAGGGGAGAGATGCCGTTTTTACCTTGAGGGCATCCTAACCGTTCCGCTTGATTTGCAAAATGGGAACGTTCCCGAAACCCGGCGACGATCACATAAATCGCCCGAACGAGATTAATTGAGGGCGGCGGGAATGACGATCTGGCGGGGATCGACGCTGCCGGCGATCTGCTCGATCAGCTGCCGGGCGGCCCGGCGTCCGGACTCGGCATAGCCAGGATCGACGGTCAATATTTCCGGGTGGAGAAACTTCATCAGCGGCGTGCTGCCGACGCTGGCGAGCTGCAGCGCATCGCGGCCCTGCTGCTGGAGATATTTGCTGGCGCCGAGGGCGAGGGTATCGGTGGCGCACACCAGGGCGCTGGTCTCGGCCGTCAGCACGCTGGCGACGGTGTCATACCCCTGCTTCATGCCCAGCCCCGGCAGGGCGGCGGTGGGCGTCAGGCGATGCTTTTTACAGAAGGCGAGGTAGGCGCGATGGCGGCGTTCGCCGGTGGTGACGTCGCTGTGCGGTACGCCAAGGAAGCTGATGTGGCGATGTCCGCGCTCGTAGAGCCGCTGCATCAGCAGCGTGATGGCCCCCTCGTCGTCATAGCACACCGAGGCGAAGCCGGGGGCGTCGCGGGCCATCAGCACCAGGGTGTCGCGCCAGGGAGCGAGCATCGCCTCGTCGATGCCGGTAAAACCGAACAGCACCACGCCGTCAATATTACGCCGGGCGAGCATGCCGAGATGCTCCTCCACCAGCCCAGGGGAGAACTGACTCTCCATCATAATCGGGTCGTAACCCTGCTCATAAAAGGCGGGCAGCATGGTCTGCACGGCGAGGTTTTCCGACAGCGAATCGAGACGGGTGACGATAATCGCCACCACTTTATCGCTCTGGCCGCGCATGGCGCGGGCGGAGCGGGAGGGCGAGAAACCGTGCTGCTGCATCACCGCTTCGACGCGCTCGCGGGTCCGTTCGCTGACCCCGCTCTCGTTGTTGAGGACGCGGGATACCGTTGATTTCCCTACGCCGCTTAAGCGCGCGATATCTTTGATGGTCAGCCGGTTCTGCATGCGGAATTCTCGTCAGGGTGGGTAGAAGTGAGCCTAATGCTACTCAACCAAACCGCAATGAGCAAAGTCTGGTTTACGTTCGGTTTAGTTGCGCGGGTTTATCATCGCCATTATTGCCACACAATCCTCAACGAGGGCGCTATAATCCGCGCCGTTTAAATTCACTTACCGGAGATAGTTATGGACCCCGATCCCACTCCTCATCCTCGATGGAGCAACCTTTCTTTCCGGTAAGCCTGTTTAACACTGCTTTACCGGAAAGCGTAAAGCAGTGACGTCCTTGATGTCCCTGCCATAAAAATAACATGCCTGACAGGTAGGTTTTGCTACGCCCGTCGGCAACGCTGCGTTCGCTTGCGCGAGCGCGGAGGGACTGTTTATGCTGAAAAATTATACCCGGCAGCTGTTCGCACAGCTTAGCCGCCATCTGCCACGCCGTTTAGTCCAGCGCGATCCGCTGCCGGACGCCCGCCATCTGGCGAGCGGCCCCATTCCTGAGTCGCTGGGCAAACAGTGCCTGGACGTGGCGGCGATGGACGACCAGGAGATCTGGCGCGCCTTTGACAGCCACCCTGAAGGGCTCAATGAAGGCGAAGTGGCGGCGAAAATCCTTAAACACGGCGACAACCAGATCCCGGCGCAGAAGCCCTCGCCGTGGTGGGTGCATCTGTGGACCTGCTACCGCAACCCGTTCAATCTGCTGCTGACGGTGCTCGGCATCGTCTCCTATTCCACCGAAGATCTGTTCGCCGCCGGGGTGATCGCCCTGATGGTGGGGATCTCGACGCTGCTCAACTTCATCCAGGAGGCGCGCTCGACCAAAGCGGCGGATGCGCTGAAGGCGATGGTGAGCAATACCGCCACCGTGCTGCGGGTGGTCAACGAGCAGGGGGAGAGCCGCTGGCTGGAGCTGCCTATCGACCAGCTGGTGCCGGGCGACATCATCCGGCTGTCGGCGGGGGACATGATCCCGGCGGACCTGCGTATCCTGCAGGCGCGGGATCTGTTCGTCGCCCAGGCCTCGCTGACCGGCGAATCGCTGCCGGTGGAGAAAGTGGCCCGCAGCCGCGATCCGCTGCAGCAGAACCCGCTGGAGTGCGACACCCTGTGCTTTATGGGCACCAACGTGGTGAGCGGCTCGGCGCAGGCCATCGTCTTCGCCACCGGCGGCCACACCTGGTTTGGTCAACTGGCCGGCCGCGTCAGCGAGCAGGAGAGCGAGCCGAACGCCTTCCAGAAAGGCATCAGCCGGGTGAGTATGCTGCTGATCCGCTTTATGCTGGTGATGGCCCCGGTGGTGCTGCTGATCAATGGCTACACCAAAGGCGACTGGTGGGAGGCGGCGCTGTTCGCGCTGTCGGTGGCGGTCGGCCTGACGCCGGAGATGCTGCCGATGATCGTCACCTCGACGCTGGCGCGCGGGGCGGTAAAGCTGTCGAAGCAAAAGGTCATCGTGAAGCACCTCGACGCCATTCAGAACTTTGGCGCGATGGACATCCTCTGCACCGATAAAACCGGCACCCTGACTCAGGATAAGATTGTGCTGGAGAACCATACCGACGTCTCCGGCAAGGTCAGCGAGCGCGTACTGCATGCCGCCTGGCTGAACAGCCACTACCAGACCGGGTTGAAAAATCTGCTCGACACCGCGGTGCTGGAGGGCGTTGAGCTGGAGGCCGCCCGCGGGCTGGCGGCGCGCTGGCAGAAAGTGGATGAGATCCCCTTCGATTTCGAACGCCGCCGCATGTCGGTGGTGGTGAAAGAGGAGGACGCCGCGCATCAGCTGATCTGCAAAGGGGCGCTGCAGGAGATCCTCAACGTCTCAACCCAGGTGCGCTACAACGGCGATATCGTGCCGCTGGACGACACCATGCTGCGCCGCATCCGCCGGGTCACTGACACCCTCAACCGACAGGGGCTGCGGGTGGTGGCGGTGGCGACCAAGTACCTGCCGGCCCGCGAAGGCGACTACCAGCGCGCCGATGAGTCGGACCTGATCCTTGAAGGCTACATCGCCTTCCTCGATCCGCCGAAAGAGACCACCGCCCCGGCGCTGAAAGCGTTAAAAGCCAGCGGCATCACGGTGAAGATCCTCACCGGCGACAGCGAGCTGGTGGCGGCGAAGGTGTGCCATGAAGTGGGGCTGGATGCCGGCGAAGTGGTGATTGGCAGCCAGATTGAAGCTATGAGCGACGACGAGCTGGCGGCGCTGGCGAAACGCACCACGCTCTTCGCCCGCCTGGCGCCGCTGCATAAGGAGCGCATCGTGACGCTGCTGAAACGCGAAGGCCACGTGGTGGGCTTTATGGGCGACGGCATCAACGACGCCCCGGCGCTGCGCGCGGCGGACATCGGCATCTCGGTCGACGGCGCGGTGGATATCGCCCGCGAGGCGGCGGATATCATTCTGCTGGAGAAAAGCCTGATGGTGCTGGAGGAGGGGGTGATCGAAGGCCGCCGCACTTTCGCCAACATGCTTAAGTACATCAAAATGACCGCCAGCTCCAACTTCGGCAATGTCTTCAGCGTGCTGGTGGCCAGCGCCTTCCTGCCGTTTCTGCCGATGCTGCCGCTGCACCTGTTGATTCAGAACCTGCTGTACGATGTCTCCCAGGTGGCGATCCCGTTCGATAATGTGGACGATGAACAGATCCGCAAGCCGCAGCGCTGGAACCCGGCCGACCTCGGACGCTTTATGGTCTTCTTCGGCCCGATCAGCTCGATTTTCGATATCCTCACCTTCGGCCTGATGTGGTGGGTGTTCCACGCCAATACCGTGGAGATGCAGACCCTGTTCCAGTCCGGCTGGTTTATTGAAGGGCTGCTATCGCAAACGCTGATCGTGCACATGATCCGCACCCGGCGCATTCCGTTCGTCCAGAGCCGCGCCGCCTGGCCGCTGTTCGCCATGACCCTGGTGGTGATGGCGGTGGGGATCGCGCTGCCGTTCTCGCCGCTGGCGGGCTATCTGCAGCTGCAGGCCCTGCCGCTGAGCTACTTCCCATGGCTGGTGGCGATCCTGGCGGGCTATATGGTGCTGACCCAAACGGTCAAAGGCTTCTACAGCCGCCGCTACGGCTGGCAGTGAGGGGAAGGTTTGCGGATGACCCCCGTAAAAAAGGCAGCCTGCGGGCTGCCTTTTTTCATGCCGGGGTTCGCGATCAGCGGCGCACAGCGATGGCTTCGATCTCGATCTTCACGTCTTTCGGCAGACGCGCCACTTCAACGCAGGAGCGCGCCGGGAAGGTGGCGTTGTGCTCGGTGAAGAACGCTTCGTATGTGGCGTTAACGGTAGCGAAATCGTTGAGATCTTTGACGAAAACGGTGGTCTTGACGATATCGCCGACGGTGAGGCCTGCGGCTTCAACGATGGCTTTCACGTTGTTCAGCGACTGGCGCGCCTGCGCGGATACGTCTTCCGGAACGCTGCCGGTTTTCGGGTCGACCGGGATCTGGCCAGAGGTGATGATCATGCTGCCCAGGTCAACGCCCTGAACGTAGGGGCCAATCGCTGCTGGTGCATTTTCCGTCGCAATAGTTTTGCTCATGTTATCTCCAGATGAACTGAGTAATGTTACGCAAAATCATTCAGGTGGCCGCCAGGCGGTAAGCGCTGTGCCGCCGGCGCAGACGCCGCCTGAAGGACGAAGCGTAGGGTGGTAGCCATTATAGGGAGGCCTACCACCAATACCAACCGCATTTAGTTGGCCAGCACCACATAATGAGAAAACTCTTTTTCGCAGTATTTACATTTGAGTGCGATGTCATCAGCGCGTTTTTTTACTGCAAAACTGGAAGAAACCGGTTCGGCGTGGCTGATACAGTTGCTGTTCGGGCAGACCAGCACGCTGTCGATGCGATCCGGCAGGCTCGGGCGGGATTTGCCCACCACTTCGTAATCATCAATGCGGTTTACCGTCGCCTGCGGGGCGTACAGCGACAGCTGGTTAACCTGCTCGTCGGTCAGGAAGGTGTTCTCGATTTTAATCAAATCCTTGCGGCCCATCTCGCCGGAGGGCAGGTTCAGGCCGATGGTGATGCGCTGGTCGGTTTCGGTCAGTTTGAACAGGGTGAGCAGCTTAAAGCCGACCTGCGCCGGAATGTGGTCGATCACGGTGCCGCGTTTGATCGCTTCTACCTGCAGTTTATTGTCGTGTGTCATCTCTCATTTCCCCTTACAGTGCCAGCTCGCTATTCAGTACCAGTGCCAGTAACGCCTGGCGGGCGAAGATGCCGTTACCGGCCTGCTGGAAGTACCAGGCGTGCGGCGTTTTATCGACATCGGTGGTGATTTCGTCAATGCGCGGCAGCGGGTGCAGCACCTTCATATTGGCGCGCGCCCCTTCGAGGTCGGCGGCGCGCAGGACGAACTGCGCTTTGACGTTGGCGTATTCCGACGGATCCAGACGCTCTTTCTGCACGCGGGTCATGTAGAGAATATCCACTTCCGCCATCACGTCGTCGATGGCGCTATGCAGGCTCCAGGCGATACCTTTTTCATCCAGCATATCGAGGATGTACTGCGGCATGGCCAGCGCGTCCGGGGCGATAAAGTAGAAGCGGTTGCCGCTGAATTTGGCCAGCGCCTGGGTCAGGGAGTGGACGGTACGGCCATACTTCAGATCGCCGACCATCGCCACGTTGAGGTTTTCGAGGCGGCCCTGGGTCTCCTGAATGGTGAACAGGTCGAGCAGGGTCTGGGTCGGGTGCTGGTTGGCGCCGTCGCCGGCGTTCAGTACCGGCACGCCGCCGGAGAATTCGGTCGCCAGACGGGCGGCGCCCTCCTGCGGATGACGCATCACGATGGCGTCAACGTAGGTGCTGATGACGGAGATGGTATCCGCCAGCGTTTCCCCTTTTTTGCCCAGCGAGGTGTTGGCGCTGTCGGAGAAGCCGACCACGCTGGCCCCCAGGCGGTGCATCGAGGTTTCAAAAGAGAGGCGGGTGCGGGTCGAGGCTTCAAAGAAACAGCTGGCGATAACCTTATGCTTCAGCAGCTCGGGTTGTGGATTAGCTTTCAGCTTTGCCGCCGTCGCCAGCACCAGTTCGAGGTCTTCGCGGCTGAGATCGTTTATGGAAATGATATGTTTTTGATATAACGGGTTAGCCATGCTTATCTCCTGACGCCTGGGCAAAAAAAAGCCCCTTAAATAAGGGGCTTCGGGAATCCAATGAGCAACGGAAAGAAAAACGGCAGGCCAGCGTCTGCATTGAGACGCGCTAAGACAGAATGTCGTACGCAATTGGCCATGCTTCCTCCCGGCAAAACGACTGGCATTATACGCAGACCGTTATGACGATCAAGCGATTCATTCACAAACAGGTAATCGTTTGCCTGCAGAAAAGTGCGCCAGCGCAAAGAACCGTGAAACTGCACTGGTATGGCAGCGACGATGGGGGTATAAAACGCAAAAATGAAATGTTGTTTTATATTTGAGGTAAGCGATGATTATTGGCAATATCCACCATCTGCAGCCATGGCTGCCTGCCGCGCTGCGCGAGGCTATCGAACACGTTATCGCCCATGTCAGCGAGGCGACGCCGCTGGGTAAACATGATATCGACGGCAACAACCTGTTTTATCTGATTTCCGAAGACACCACCGAGCCGCAGGCCGCGCGTCGCGCGGAATATCATGCCCGCTATCTCGATATCCAGATTGTGCTCCGCGGCAGCGAGGGGATGACCTTCAGCACCCTGCCGGCAGGAGAGCCGCAGACCGACTGGCTGGCGGAGAAAGACATCGCTTTCCTGGCGGAGGGGGCGCAGGAGCAAACGGTGATCCTTAACGCAGGGGACTTTGTGGTGTTTTATCCCGGCGAAGTGCATAAACCGCTGTGCGCCGTGGGCGCCCCGGCGAAGGTGCGCAAAGCGGTGGTGAAGATGCTGATGGCGTGACAAAGCGCCCTGACGAGCGGTATCCCGGATACGCGCCGAGCGATCCGGGATTTGACGGCGAGCGAAGGACTATTTGCTCAGCGTCGCCACCATCACCGCTTTGATGGTGTGCATCCGGTTTTCCGCCTGGTCGAAGACCACGCTTGCCGCCGACTCAAACACCTCGTCAGTCACCTCCATGCCGCCGTGCAGGCCGTATTCGGCAGCCATCTGTTTGCCCAGCGTGGTCTGGTCATCATGGAACGCTGGCAGGCAGTGGAGGAATTTGACCTGCGGGTTGCCGGTCAGCGCCAGCATCGCACTGTTAACCTGATAGTCGCGCAGCAGGGCGATACGTTCGGCCCATTTTTCCTTCGCCTCGCCCATTGAGACCCAGACGTCGGTATAGATAAAATCGGCGCCTTGCACCCCCGCGGCGATATCTTCCGTCAGGGTGATGTTGCCGCCCTGCTGTTTCGCCAGCGCGGTACAGGTTTCCACCAGCGCGGCCTCCGGCCAGCAGGCCGAGGGCGCCACCAGGCGCAGATCCAGACCGGTCAGCGCCGCGGCTTCCAGCATCGAATTGCCCATGTTGTTGCGCGCGTCGCCGGCGTAGACCAGCGTCATCTGGTTAAAGGCTTTGCCCGGCAGGTGCTCTTTCATGGTCAGCAGGTCCGCCAGCAGCTGGGTAGGGTGGAACTCGTTGGTGAGGCCGTTCCACACTGGCACGCCGGCGTATTGCGCCAGGGTCTCCACCACTTCCTGGCCGTGGCCGCGGTACTGAATGCCGTCGTACATCCGTCCGAGCACGCGGGCGGTGTCCTTGATCGACTCTTTATGGCCAATCTGGCTGCCGCTGGGCCCCAGGTAGGTCACGCGGGCGCCCTGATCGTATGCGGCAACTTCGAAAGAGCATCGTGTACGGGTTGAGTCTTTTTCGAAGATGAGCGCGATGTTTTTCCCTGCCAGTTTCTGGACTTCGATACCGTTTTTCTTATCGGCTTTCAGCTTTGCCGCCAGCTCGAGCAGGGCGGTGATTTCTGCAGGCGTAAAATCGAGTAACTTTAAAAAATGCTTCTGGTAAAACGCAGACATGGTTCCCTCACCTGGCATAGGCCACTAATTGAATTAAAATTCAATTTATATGTATGAATATTCATTTGCAAGTCTGTGATCGAAATCTTTCACTGAGAAGTGGAGGCAATGACGGCGGTATGTGACAATAGGGATAACTGCCGCACATTATGAGGAACGAGCCATGGCAAACCCGGAACACCTGGAAGAACAGCGTGAAGAGACGCGTCTGATTATCGAAGAGCTGCTGGAAGATGGCAGCGATCCGGACGCACTGTACACGATTGAGCATCACCTCTCTGCAGACGATTTCGAAACCCTGGAGAAAGTGGCGGTGGAAGCGTTTAAGCTGGGCTACGAAGTGACCGAGCCCGAAGAGCTGGAAGTGGAAGAGGGTGAAGTGGTCATCTGCTGCGATATCCTGAGCGAATGCGCCCTGAACGCAGAACTGATCGATGCCCAGGTGGAACAGCTGATGACGCTGGCAGAAAAATTTGACGTCGAGTATGACGGTTGGGGCACCTACTATGAGGACCCGAACGGCGAAGAAGACGGCGAGGATGACGAAGATTTTGTCGATGAAGACGACGATGGTGTTCGTCACTAAGTCGCAGATGATGTAGATGGATACGGCGGCGCCAGCCGCCGTATAGCAAGGAACTTCCATGGATTACCCGCAGATACTCTCCCCGATTATCAACTTCCTGCACTGCCCGACGCCGCAGGCGTGGATTGACGAAGCCCGCAAGCCGGAAAACCTGCCGCTGCTGCTGACCGACCATATGGTGTGCGAACTGAAAGCGGCGCAGAACGCCATGCTGCTGGTGCGTCGCTACGTCGCGGATAAAGCCGACGCCGACGAGCTGCTGGCCTGCCTGAAGCCGTATGAAGACTTCACCTACCGCCGGGGGCCGGAGCCGGATTTTGTCGCCCTGCATAAACGGATCAACAAAAGCGCCATGCCGCAGACCGACGACCCGTGGGGCCGTCAGCTGCTGGACAGCATGATTTTGCTGATTAAAGAGGAGCTGCATCATTTCTGGCAGGTGCGGGAGATGATGCTGGCGCACGATATCCCCTACGTCAAAATCACCGCCAGCAACTATGCCCGCGGCATGCGACGGGAGGTGCGCTCACATGAGCCGGTGATGCTGATCGATAAGCTTATCTGCGGCGCCTATATCGAGGCCCGCTCCTGCGAGCGCTTTGCGGCGCTGGCGCCGTGGCTGGACGACGATCTGCAGAAGTTCTATCTGTCGCTGCTGCGCTCGGAAGCGCGTCACTATCAGGACTACCTGGATCTGGCGCAGAAGATTGCCGGAGAAGATATCAGCGAACGGGTCCGCCAGCTCGGCGAGGCGGAAGCGGCGCTGATCCTCCGTCCGGAGGCCGAGTTCCGCTTTCACAGCGGCGTGCCGGCGGCGGCGTAGCCCACGCTGTTCGGCTCCCGTCGCCCCGGTCGCCACTCACGCCGGCAGTCTCAGTAGCCATGGGGGGAGAGATAGCGTTGAGAGCTTCAGCTCGCCATGGTACGGGCCGTAGGTCGGGTAAGGCGTTAGCCGCCACCCGACAAAAAAACGGCACCGCGAGCACGGGTAAGGTGCAAGCGGTGCCATCCGGGACATGCCCCGGCTCGCGCTACGCTTAGCCGGGCTACCGAACTGTAGCCCCGGTAAGCGTAGCGCTACCGGGGACGCCTGCGATATCGAGGCGTTACAGCATTTTCAACATCCGCACTTCGCAGTCCACGTGGCCGGTGCAGCCCAGCGGACCGTCAATATGTTCGAAGCCAAGATGCTCATATAAGCCGATCGCCTCCGTCAGGAAGGCGGTGGTTTCCAGATAGCAGCGTTTAAACCCTTGCTCGCGGGCGTAGTCCAGCGCCAGCAGCGCCAGCTTCTTCGCCAGCCCCTGGCCGCGGGCGCTGGTCATGAAATACATTTTCTGCAGCTCGCAGATATCCGGCTCGCTGCAGGCGAGCGGCGCGACGCCGCCGCCGCCAACCACTTCTCCCTCTTTCTCCACCACCCAATAGGCCGAGCCTGGCTGGCTGTACAGCTCATACAGCTCATCGAGATTCGGGTCGGCGACCGTATAGCCTTTATCGGCGGTCAGGCCATATTCTGCGGATACCTGGCGGATGACCCTGGCGATGGCGGGATTGTCTGCCACCGTGATGCGACGCAGCAATGTCGCCGCGGGGACGCTCGTATTCATACAATGACTCACTACCCAAAAAAGACGAATGATGATGTTAATAACATCGCGGCAGGGGAGAGCGCAAGCGAGGATGTTTCATAAAAAACGCCCCTTGCCGGGTGGCAAGGGGCGGGAGGATTACAGCGCGGCGATCACCGCCTGCTGCTCAATCAGCTTCGCTTTCGCTTCCGCGTAGCCTTCCAGCTTCTCGCGCTCTTTGGCGATCACCGCTTCCGGCGCGCGGGCGACAAAGCCTTCGTTAGCCAGCTTGCTTTCGATGCGGCTAATCTCGCCTTCGATTTTGGCCACTTCTTTCGCCAGACGCGCCAGCTCATCTTCTTTGTTGATGAGGCCCGCCATTGGGATCAGCAGCTCGGCGCCGTCGACGATCTTGGTCACGGAGACCGGACCTTTATCATCGGCAGGCAGCACGGTAATGCTTTCCAGACGCGCCAGATTCAGCAGGAAGCTGCGGTTGTCGTTCACGCGACGCTCGGCCTCTTTGCTGCAGCCGCGCAGCAGCAGTTCCAGCGGTTTGCCCGGGGCGATGTTCATTTCCGCACGGATGTTACGTACGGCGACGATCGCCTGCTTCAGCCATTCGGTGTCGGCCAGCGCCGCGTCATCCACCTGAGAGGCATCATACTGCGGGAACGGCTGCAGCATGATGGTGTCGGCGGTGATCCCGCAGATGACCTTCACGCGCTGCCAGATGGTCTCGGTGATGAACGGAATGATCGGATGCGCCAGGCGCAGCAGACCTTCCAGCACGGTCACCAGCGTATGGCGAGTGCCGCGCAGTTCCGCTTCGCTGCCGCCGTTCATCACCGGCTTGGTCAGTTCCAGGTACCAGTCGCAGAACTGGTTCCAGGTGAACTCGTACAGGATGCCGGCGGCGATATCGAAGCGGAAGTTATCCAGCGCTTCGCGATACGCTTTGACGGTGTGGTTGAATTCCGCGAGGATCCAGCGGTCGGCCAGAGAGAGCACCCTTTCACCGCCGTTGAAGCCGCAATCCTGATCTTCGGTGTTCATCAGCACGAAGCGGCTGGCGTTCCACAGTTTGTTACAGAAGTTACGGTAACCTTCCAGACGCTTCATATCCCAGTTGATGTCGCGGCCGGTAGAGGCCAGCGCCGCCAGGGTGAAGCGCAGGGCGTCGGTGCCGTGCGGCTCGATGCCGTTCGGGAACTGTTTCTCGGTGCGCTTACGGATTTTCTCCGCCAGCTGCGGCTGCATCATGTTGCCGGTACGTTTCTCCAGCAGCTCCGGCAGGGTGATGCCGTCAACCATATCCAGCGGGTCGATAACGTTACCCTTGGATTTGGACATCTTCTGGCCTTCGTCATCGCGGATCAGACCGGTCATGTAGACGGTCTTAAACGGCACCTGCGGTTTACCGTTTTCATCTTTGATGAAGTGCATGGTCATCATGATCATGCGGGCGATCCAGAAGAAGATGATGTCGAAGCCGGACACCATCACGCTGGTCGGGTGGAACTGACGCAGGGCGTCGGTGTTTTCCGGCCAGCCGAGAGTGGAGAAGGTCCACAGCGCGGAGGAGAACCAGGTATCCAGCACGTCTTCGTCCTGGCGCAGCGCCACGTCGGCGCCGAGGTTATTTTCCTGGCGTACTTCGTCTTCGGTGCGGCCCACGTAAACGTTGCCGTCGTTGTCATACCATGCCGGGATGCGGTGACCCCACCACAGCTGACGGGAGATACACCAGTCCTGAATGTCGCGCATCCAGGAGAAGTACATGTTTTCGTACTGCTTCGGCACGAACTGAATGTCGCCGTTTTCAACGGCTTCCACCGCCGGCTTGGCCAGCACGTCCGCGCGCACGTACCACTGGTCGGTCAGCATCGGTTCGATAACCACGCCGCCGCGGTCGCCGTAAGGGACGGTCAGGTCGTGCGGTTTAATTTCTTCCAGCAGGCCGAGGGCGTCAACCGCCGCAACGACGGCTTTACGCGCCGCGAAGCGTTCCAGTTTCTGAAACTCCGCCGGGATCTCGCTGGAGTAGACGTCGGATTCATTGCCTTTGGTGTCGTACACTTCCGCGCTTTCGCGGATGTCGCCGTCAAAGGTCAGGATGTTGATCATCGGCAGCTGGTGACGACGACCCACTTCGTAGTCGTTAAAGTCGTGCGCCGGGGTGATCTTCACGCAGCCGGTGCCTTTCTCCATGTCGGCGTGTTCGTCGCCCACGATCGGGATGCGGCGGTTAACCAGCGGCAGCACCACGAATTTGCCAATCAGATCTTTGTAACGCGGATCTTCCGGGTTAACTGCCACGCCGGTATCGCCCAGCAGGGTTTCCGGACGGGTGGTGGCGACCACCAGGTAGTCTTTACCGTCAGCGGTTTTCGCGCCATCGGCCAGCGGGTAGCGGATATGCCACATGGAGCCTTTCGATTCGCGGTTTTCCACTTCGAGGTCGGAAATGGCGGTGCGCAGTTTCGGGTCCCAGTTAACCAGGCGTTTGCCGCGGTAGATCAGGTCTTCCTTGTACAGGCGAACGAAGACTTCTTTCACGGCATTGGAAAGGCCTTCGTCCATGGTGAAGCGCTCGCGCTCCCAGTCAACGGAGTTGCCGAGACGGCGCATCTGACGGGTAATGGTGCCGCCGGATTCCGCTTTCCACTGCCAGATTTTGTCGATAAAGGCATCGCGGCCGTAGTCGTGACGGGTTTTCCCTTCTTCAGCGGCAATCTTACGCTCAACCACCATCTGGGTAGCGATACCCGCGTGGTCGGTCCCCGCCTGCCACAGGGTGTTTTTGCCCTGCATGCGCTGGTAGCGAATCATGGTATCCATGATGGTTTGCTGGAAGGCATGACCCATATGCAAACTGCCGGTGACGTTCGGCGGCGGGATCATGATGCAGAAGCTCTCCTGGCTTTCATCACCATTCGGTTTGAAATAGCCCTGCTTTTCCCAGTGCTCGTAAAGCGGCTGTTCGATATCTTGTGGGTTGTATGTCTTTTCCATTATTTCCAGGTTGCCGTGTTCAGGTTGAAACCAGCCATGCGGTACGCCTTATAGCGTTCGCGCGCCAGTTGTTTCAGATTTTCTTCGTAAGGGACAAAGTCTATCACTTCTGTGAAAGCGGTGGCAAAATCTGCAAAGTTAAGCCGCAGGCTGATAAGAATGTCCCGCGGGCTGCTGTTGCGCTTTTGCGGCCAGGCAATCTCTACCGGCGCGCCGCCTCGCGGGCCTTCGCCCGCCAGATTGTGCGGCACAAAGCTCTCCGGTGGTCGCGACCACAGCGCCTCATCGAGACGAATCGCCTGCTGCTCATCTTCACAGGCGATCAGGACGCGCTTGCCGTTGCGCCAACGTTCTGCGGCAATGTCACACACCAGCTGCTCGACGGCGCTCAGGCCTTCGACGGTGTCTTCGTTGTCCAGAAGATAGAACGTTGCGTTTTTCATATATGGGGCTTCTTGTTGTGGATTTAAATGTAAAGCCGGGCGGCGCTACGCTTACCCGGCTTACAAACGGCATCTTTCCGTAGGCCCGGTAAGCGTAGCGCCACCGGGCATCAGACGGCAATCACTCTTCGCCGTTAAAACCCGCGCGATTGAGCAGGAACTGCGACAGCAGCGCGACCGGACGACCGGTGGCGCCTTTGGCCTTACCGGAGCGCCAGGCGGTGCCGGCGATGTCGAGGTGCGCCCAGTTGTACTTGCGGGTGAAGCGCGACAGGAAGCAGCCTGCGGTGATCGCGCCGCCAGGACGGCCGCCAATATTCGCCATATCGGCAAAGTTGGATTCCAGCTGATCCTGGAACTCGTCGGCCAGCGGCAGACGCCATGCGCGGTCGCCCGCCAGTTCAGAGGCGCCGATCAGCTCATGGGCCAGCGGGTTATGGTTCGACATCAGGCCGGTGATGTGATGGCCGAGGGCAATCACGCAGGCGCCGGTCAGCGTCGCGACATCGATAACCGCTTCCGGCTCGAAGCGCTCAACGTAGGTCAGCACGTCGCACAGCACCAGACGGCCTTCGGCGTCGGTGTTGAGCACTTCCACCGTCTGGCCGGACATGGTGGTCAGAACATCGCCCGGGCGATAAGCGCGACCGCCAGGCATGTTTTCACAGCCCGCCAGCACGCCGATCACGTTCAGCGGCAGCTGCAGCTCAGCAACCATCCGCATCACGCCGTACACCGCCGCGGCGCCGCACATGTCGTACTTCATCTCGTCCATGCCTTCGGCCGGCTTGATGGAGATACCGCCGGAATCGAAGGTCAGGCCTTTACCGACCAGCACGATAGGGCGCGCGTCTTCCGACGGGTTGCCTTTATACTCGATGACCGACATCAGCGACTCGTTCTGCGAACCGTTGCCGACGGCGAGGTAGGCGTTCATTCCCAGCTCGCGCATCTGCTGTTCGCCGATCACCCGGGTGATAACGTTTTTGCTATAGGTATCGGCCAGCTGGCGCGCCTGGGAGGCCAGATAGGCGGCGTTACAGATGTTCGGCGGCATGTTGCCGAGATCTTTCGCCGCTTTGATGCCGGCGGCAATCGCCAGCCCGTGCTGAATGGCGCGTTCGCCGCTGGTCAGCTCGCGACGGGTCGGCACGTTAAAGACCATTTTACGCAGCGGGCGACGCGGCTCGCTTTTGTTGGTCTTCAGCTGGTCGAAGCTGTACAGCGTCTCTTTGGCGGTTTCCACCGCCTGGCGAACTTTCCAGTAGTTGTTACGACCCTTGACGTGCAGCTCGGTCAGGAAGCAGACTGCCTCCATTGAACCAGTATCATTCAGGGTATTGATGGTTTTCTGGATGACCTGCTTGTACTGACGCTCATCCAGTTCGCGCTCTTTGCCGCAGCCAATCAGCAGAATGCGCTCAGACAGAATGTTCGGCACATGGTGCAGCAATAACGTCTGGCCAGGTTTGCCTTCCAGCTCGCCGCGACGCAGCAGGGCGCTGATGTAGCCGTCGCTGATTTTATCGAGTTGTTCGGCGATGGGGGAGAGGCGACGTGGTTCAAAGACGCCGACCACGATACAGGCGCTCCGCTGCTTCTCCGGGCTACCGCTTTTTACACTGAACTCCATGCACTATGCTCCTGAATCTTAAAGACAACAGTGGTGGCTACGGCTATACTCGTCGCCTTTCAAGTTGCAGATGCGCCGGCTGCGCCTGCTTACCCTGACGTGGCACATTGTGCGCGCCAGGGGCCACAGCCCTGCTGCCTTCTTACAACTCGAAATCCATTGAGTATATAATTGCAAGCTTTCGTAACTCATGTCCGCTGTTGCGGTGACTTCGTGTTAATCTTAACGTTAATAAGGCCTGGGTTCGTCAGAAAAGATCCTGACATGCAGAACCGATGAGTCATTTAATCTTAGCGACGTTTTCGACGACCAAAGAGAATAAATGACGTTTAAGCCATGAAACAAGCAATTTTCCTGCACTAAAACGGGTTTTTACGGGCGTATTTATAGTGATAATCATAAGATATCTGGTTCGTGAGACGCTGAAAAGCCAGTTGGCGATCCTATTCATCCTGTTACTGATTTTCTTTTGCCAGAAATTAGTCAGGATCCTCGGCGCTGCGGTGGATGGCGATATCCCAACCAATCTGGTGCTCTCGCTGCTGGGGCTCGGCATCCCGGAGATGGCGCAGCTTATCCTGCCGTTAAGTCTGTTCCTTGGCCTGCTGATGACCCTCGGCAAGCTGTACACCGAAAGCGAAATTACGGTGATGCACGCCTGCGGCCTGAGTAAAGCCGTATTGATCAAGGCGGCGATGATCCTCGCGCTGTTCACCGGCGCGGTGGCGGCGGTCAACGTGATGTGGGCAGGGCCCTGGTCGTCGCGCCATCAGGATGAAGTGCTGGCGGAAGCCAAGGCCAACCCCGGCATGGCCGCGCTGGCCCAGGGCCAGTTCCAGCAGGCCAGCGATGGTAACGCGGTCATGTTTATCGAGAGCGTGAACGGCAACCGCTTCCATGACGTCTTCCTTGCCCAGCTGCGCCCGAAAGGCAACGCGCGCCCCTCCGTGGTGGTGGCGGATTCCGGCGAGCTGTCGCAGCAGAAAGACGGTTCGCAGGTGGTGACCCTCAATAAGGGCACCCGCTTTGAAGGCACCGCGATGCTGCGCGACTTCCGCATCACCGACTTCAATAACTATCAGGCCATTATCGGCCACCAGGCGGTGGCCGCCGATCCGGACGACACCGAACAGATGGATATGCGCACCCTGTGGCAGACCCACACCGATCGTGCGCGCGCCGAACTGCACTGGCGCTTCACGCTGGTGGCGACCGTCTTCATTATGGCGCTGATGGTGGTGCCGCTCAGCGTGGTCAACCCGCGCCAGGGCCGCGTGCTGTCGATGCTGCCGGCGATGCTGCTCTACCTGGTGTTCTTCCTGCTGCAGACCTCGATTAAGTCGAACGGCGGCAAAGGCAAAATGGACCCGGCTATCTGGATGTGGGCGATTAACCTGCTCTATTTTGCGCTGGCGGTGCTGTTAAACCTGTGGGACACGGTGCCGATGCGCCGCTTCCGCGCCCGTTTTAATAAAGGAGCGGCCTGATGCAGGCGTTTGGCGTACTTGACCGTTATATCGGTAAGACGATTTTCAACACCATCATGATGACCCTGTTCATGCTGGTGTCGCTCTCCGGCATTATCAAGTTTGTCGATCAGCTGAAAAAGTCCGGGCAGGGTAGTTACGATGCGCTGGGCGCTGGCCTCTACACCATCCTCAGCGTGCCGAAAGACATCCAGATCTTCTTCCCCATGGCGGCGCTGCTTGGCGCGCTGCTGGGGCTGGGGATGCTGGCCCAGCGCAGCGAGCTGGTGGTGATGCAGGCGTCCGGTTTCACCCGGCTGCAGGTGGCGCTGGCGGTGATGAAAACCGCGATCCCGCTGGTGCTGTTGACCATGGCGATCGGCGAGTGGGTGGCGCCGCAGGGCGAACAGATGGCGCGCAACTACCGCGCCCAGCAGATGTACGGCGGTTCGCTGCTTTCCACCCAGCAGGGGCTGTGGGCGAAAGATGGCCATAACTTTGTCTATATCGAACGGGTAAAAGGTAACGATGAGCTGGGGGGCGTCAGCATTTATGCCTTCAACCCGGAGCGTCGTTTACAGTCGGTGCGCTATGCCGCCTCGGCAAAATTCGATAGCGAGAATAAAGTGTGGCGCCTGTCGCAGGTGGATGAATCCGATCTGACCGATCCGAAGCAGGTGACCGGGTCGCAGATGGTGAGCGGCACCTGGAAAACCAACCTGACGCCGGACAAGCTCGGCGTGGTAGCCCTGGATCCGGACGCGCTGTCGATCAGCGGGCTGCACAACTATGTGAAATACCTGAAGTCCAGCGGCCAGGATCCGGGACGCTACCAGCTCAATATGTGGAGCAAAATCTTCCAGCCGCTGTCGGTGGCGGTGATGATGCTGATGGCGCTGTCGTTTATCTTTGGCCCGCTGCGTAGCGTGCCGATGGGCGTCAGGGTGGTGACCGGGATTAGCTTCGGCTTTATCTTCTACGTGCTGGATCAGATTTTCGGCCCGCTGACCCTGGTGTACGGCATACCGCCGATCATCGGCGCCCTGTTGCCAAGCGCCAGCTTCTTCCTGATAAGCCTCTGGCTGATGATGCGCAAGGCCTAGCGGTCTCGGCTACGGAACGTAAGCCCCCTCAACGATGAGGGGGCTTTTTTTTAGCGCTTGCGGCCGCCCAGCAGACTGCCCAGCATGCCGCGGACGATCTGATTGGTGACCTGGCGAACCGCGCTTTTCGCCGCGGTCTGCACGATACCGTCGCGTTTGCCGCCGCGCGGGCCGGTGCTGCCGAACAGGATATCTTTCAGGCCGCCGAGCAGCCCATCGTCATCCCCGCTCTGCTGACCCTTCGCCGGCGGAGCCGACTGCTGCTCGGTAGTGACCTGCACCCCTTGCTGCAGCATTTCGAAGGCCGACTCGCGGTCCACCTCTTCTTCATACTTGCCGTACAGCGGCGAGTGATTCAGCAGGCCATTGCGCTCATCATCGCTGACCGGCCCCATTCGCGAGCAGGGGGCGATAACCATCGCCCGCTCGACCACCGAGGGGCTGCCTTTCTCATCGAGGAAGGAGATCAGCGCCTCGCCGGTGCCCAGCTCCTGGATCGCCTGCTCGGTACTGAAGGCCGGGTTGGCGCGCATGGTCTGGGCGGCGGTTTTCACCGCTTTCTGATCCTTCGGCGTAAAGGCGCGCAGCGCGTGCTGTACGCGGTTGCCCAGCTGGCCGAGCACGGCGTCGGGTATATCCGCCGGGTTCTGCGAGACAAAATAGACGCCGACGCCCTTGGAGCGAATAAGACGGATCACCTGTTCGATTTTATCCAGCAGCACCTGCGGCGCGTCGTTGAACAGCAGATGCGCCTCATCGAAGAAGAACACCAGTTTGGGCTTGTCGAGATCGCCCGCCTCCGGCAGACGCTCGTACAGCTCGGAGAGCATCCACAGCAGGCTGGCGGCGTAGAGCTTCGGCATCTGGTAGAGCTTTTCGGCGCTGAGGATATTGATTATCCCTTTGCCGCTGGCATCGACGCGCATCCAGTCGGCAATATCCAGCATCGGCTCGCCGAAGAAGTGCCCGGCGCCCTGTTGCTCCAGGGTCAACAGTCCGCGCTGGATGGCGCCGACCGAGGCGCTGCTGATATTGCCATACTGGTTCTGGAAAGATTTGGCGTTGTCGCCGATAAACTGGGTGATGGCGCGGAGGTCTTTGAAGTCAAGCAGCAGCAGACCGCGGTCGTCCGCGATGCGGAAAATAATGTTCAGCACGCCGCTCTGCACCTCATTGAGATTGAGCAGGCGCGCCAGCAGCAGGGGGCCAAGATCGGAGACCGTCGCCCGCACCGGGTGGCCCTTCTCGCCAAAGATATCCCAGAGTACCACCGGGTTGGCGTGCGGCTCCCAGTCGCTGACGCCGATCTTCTCCAGCCGCGCCTGCAGTTTCTCTGAGCTCTGCCCCGCGGCGGCAATGCCGGTCAGGTCGCCCTTAACGTCCGCCATAAATACCGGCACGCCAATTTCCGAGAACGACTCAGCCAGCTTTTGCAGGGTGACGGTTTTACCGGTGCCGGTCGCACCGGTGATCAGCCCATGGCGGTTGGCCATCGCGGGCAGCAAATAGAGCGCGTTATCCAGCGTGCGCGCAATCAACAGGGGTGAGCTCATGATCGATTCCTCCATTTATCCTGCGACGATTATAGGCAACCTCGTCGTCCGGCGTTGGGGAAATCGTCACGCGCCGCGCACGCTGTCGCGAGAGGCCTCAGGCGCAGTGGCGTTGGATAAGCGCAATGCTCTGCTCAATTTCGCGCTCGATATCCGCTTCGCTCCACTGCGCCAGCTCGGGAGCGAAGGGTTCAAAAGCGTATACCCCCTGATAGCCGCGGGCTTCCAGCGCTTTAACCTGCTCGCAGGTGCCGAGGCGATCCTGCGGCGTCAGCATGATGCGCTCGGCATCGGTGAGCTGCTCGCGCGGACGGGTATCGTCCACCCCGGAGAGGTGCACCAGACCGATATCCGCCACCTCCACCTGGCTGAACTCGTCCGCCGCCTGCGGGTAGAGATGGTGATGGAAGGTGTCGATCAGCAGCTTAAACGGCACGCGGGCGTCATGGATCAGCGTCTGCGCCTGGTGCGCCGATCGCAGTGAGCTTTGCGGGAAGCCCAGCGGCTCCACCAGGCCGTGGATGCCGTAGAAGGCGAACAGCGGCGCCAGGTCGCGCAGGGCGCTCAGAGTGTCGCTGGCCGGCACCTCGCTGCCGTCGTTGAGCGGGCAGAGCACCAGCGATTTAGCGCCGATGGCCTGGGCCTCTTTCAGCAGCGACTCGGTCAGCTGCCGCACCTCTTCGCTACGGCGGTTAAAGGGATAGACCGCGTTAATCGTCAGGATCTCGATGTGGTAACGCGCCGCCAGCTCGCGCACCTGCTGATGGCTCAGATCGTCGGTCACTTTCCCGCTGGGTAAATCGTTGCGCAGCTCGACTTTATTCAGGCCCAGACGGTTCACCAGACGGAAAAACGCTTCAATGCTGAGCGCTGGCGCGATTTTGCGGTTAATACAAAAACGTTGCATTGCGATGGCCATAGGACACTCCTGACGGAAGAGGGTTGGGTTCGTTCAATTGGCTAACAGTCAAAACGTTTATTCCAAAATAAGCAAGAATGAAAATGATGATTGTTTGAGCTGCCTCGCAAAATATTCCCGGCTGCCGCGGCGGGAGCGACCGGGACCGGGAGCCAGGTATCGCGAGGCGGCGCGGCTCGATGGGGGAAGCGCGTAAGCGATGCGTGAGCGCAAAATGCGACTGTTATCACCAAAATGAAATTTCATTTCACAACAATGTTGAAATATAAATTTCATTTTACTACGGTTATAGCACAGCAGAATCAGCGACGGGCCGGCGTGCGCTGGCCCTCTTCACTATGAGGCGAGAACATGACGATCACAGGAAACTTTATTGGCGGGAAAACCGTTATCAGCAGCAGCAACGAAACGATGCCGGTGTACGATCCGGCGACGGGCAAAGCGGTGCGCGAAGTCACGGTATCGACCGCGCAGGAAGTCTCTGAGGCGATTCAGGTTGCTCGCGATGCGTTTGACAGCTGGTCTCGCACCACGCCGCTGCGCCGCGCCCGCGTGCTGTTCAACTTTAAAATGTTGCTGGAGCAGCACGTGGAAGAGCTGGCGGGGATCATCGTCAGCGAGCACGGCAAAGTGTGGTCGGATGCGCTGGGCGAGCTGACCCGCGGCATGGAAGTGGTCGAATTCGCCTGCGGGATCCCGCACCTGATTAAAGGCGAATACTCCTCTGACGTCGGCACCGGCGTCGACAGCTACTCGTTGATGCAGCCGCTGGGCGTGGTGGCCGGGATCACCCCGTTCAACTTCCCGGCGATGGTGCCGATGTGGATGTTCCCGCTGGCGCTGGCCTGCGGCAACAGCTTCGTCCTCAAGCCGCCGGCGCTGGCGCCAACGGCCGCCGTGCGTCTGGCAGAGCTGTTGAAAGAGGCCGGTCTGCCGGACGGCGTGTTTAACGTCGTGCACTGCAGCAATGAAGATGCCGAGCAGCTGTACACTGACCCACGCATTGCGGCGGTGAGCTTCGTCGGCTCCTCCGGCGTGGCGGAGTATATCTATAAGACCGCCAGCGCCCACGGCAAGCGCGTGCAGGCCTTCGGCGCCGCCAAAAACCACGCGATAGTGATGCCGGATGCTGATCTCGACGCCACCGTTAACGCCATTATGGGCGGCGCCTTCGGTTCCGCAGGCGAGCGCTGCATGGCGCTGCCGGTGGTGGTGGCGGTGGGAGATGAAACCGCCGACAAACTGATCGCTCGCCTGAAGCCGCTGGTGGAAGCGCTGAAAGTGGGCCCGGGCTGCATGCGCGGCCAGGAAGAGAACGAGATGGGGCCGGTGGTGTCTGATACTCACCAGAAAAAAGTGCTCGGCTATATTGATAAAGGCGAAAGCGAAGGGGCAAAACTGGTGGTCGATGGCCGCAAACTGCGCGTGCCGGGCTACGACGCGGGCTATTATATCGGCGGCACCCTGTTCGATCACGTCACCCCGGAGATGACCATCTGGCGCGAAGAGATCTTTGGCCCGGTGCTGGGGATTGTGCGCGCGGCGGACTATGACAGCGCCCTCGAACTGGTCAACAGCCACGAGTTTGGCAACGGCAGCGCCGTCTTCACCAGCAACGGCCACACCGCGCGTGAATTCGTCCACGACGTGCAGGCGGGGATGGTCGGGGTGAACGTGCCGGTCCCGGTGCCGATGGCGTTCCACAGCTTCGGCGGCTGGAAGCGCTCAGTGTTTGGCGCGCTGAACGTCCACGGGCCGGACGGCGTGCGCTTCTACACGCGCATGAAGACCGCCACCGTACGCTGGCCGGCAGGGCAGCAGACCGTATCTGAATTCAGCATGCCGACGTTAGGTTAATCGGCGAAGGAGAGCGCCATGTCGTTACTGGCTAAATCGCGAAAAGAGGGACAGATCCAGCATATTACGCCGCAAAGCGCCGGTTGGCGCTATATCGGCTTCGATGTCTGGATGTTGAAAAAAGGGCAGACTGTGACGCTGGAGAGCGGCGATCGCGAGCTGTGCCTGGTGCTGGTCGCTGGCCTGGCGTCGGTGAAAACGCAGCAGGCCGATTTCCCGAATCTCGGTAAACGGATGTCGCCGTTTGAACGTACCCCGCCGTGGTCGGTATACGTGCCGCCGCAGGATCGGGTCGAGGTGACCGCCGATTCCGATCTGGAGCTGGCGGTGTGCAGCGCGCCGGGCAAAGGCAGCTTCCCGGCACGCCTGATTCGGCCGGAAGACGTCGGCGTGGAGCACCGCGGGAAAGGGCGCAACCAGCGCCGGGTGCATAATATTCTGCCGGACAGCGCCGAGGCGGATTGCCTGCTGGTGGTCGAGGTCTACACCGACGAAGGGGCCACCAGCTCGTGGCCGTCGCATAAGCACGATACCGCCCAGCCGGGCAAAGAGACGCAGCTGGAAGAGACCTACTATCACCGCTTCGATCCGCCGCAGGGCTTTGCCTTCCAGCGGGTCTACACCGACGACCGCAGCCTGGACGCCTGCATGGCGCCCTATAACCACGATGTGGTGATGGTGCCGCGCGGTTACCATCCGGTGGCGGCGATTGCCGGTTACGACAGCTACTATCTGAACGTCATGGCCGGGCCGGATCGGAAATGGCTGTTCACCTGGGAAGAGGACCACGCCTGGATCAACACCCCGGAATATCCGCGCCACGACTAACGTGACGCGCAGACGCCGATAAAAAAGGCCGGTTAGCGATGCTAACCGGCCTTCTTGTCTATGGGCTGCGGGTTTTTTTTCGCGAAAGGCTCCGCGGAATCCCACTCCCAGGCCCGGCAAGCGCAGCGTCGCCGGGCAGTCAGGCACCGTACCCGTGGCCGTGCCGGATGGCGCTACGCTTATCCGGCCTACGGGGTCCTCTCACAGGCTCATACCTCGTAGGCCCGGCAAGCGCAGCGCCTCCGGGCAGGACACCGCAAACACCGTCGCCGTATTTATGCAGGATGGCGCCACGCTTATCCGGCCTACGGGGCCCTCTCACAGGCTCATACCTCGTAGGCCCGGTAAGCGCAGCGCCACCGGGCGATGACAGCGGGTACGGAGCCGCTTTTATGCCGGGTGGCGGCTGCGCCTGACCCGGCCTGGAGGGGTCGTGCGACCTGTCCTTGATTTACCCACTTGCGCGACTGAAACTGCCGGTGCTGACGGCCTCAAAATC